>CAZHDB010000096.1:0-1583 GCA_964531225.1 uncultured Desulfurococcaceae archaeon | reverse complement strand
AACACTCTTATCATTCACCATAGCTCTTAGATCGAGATGAATCTTATGGATATTATTTGACTCATATATATTTGGCGTGATTGTGACACCATATTCGCTTGGTTTATCTGTTGGAATAGATAATCTAGATACCGGATATAGAG
The DNA here is from genome assembly GCA_964531225.1 of uncultured Desulfurococcaceae archaeon. Classification (GTDB taxonomy): domain Archaea; phylum Thermoproteota; class Thermoprotei_A; order Sulfolobales; family Desulfurococcaceae; genus CAZHDB01. The sequence goes on along the minus strand of CAZHDB010000096.1, from coordinate 1,440 downwards.
CCTTAAGAAGCTGAGTTAATGACTTATCATATTCTATTCTTGCACCTCCAGTACCGGGCTCTATATATTTAAGAATAACTTGATCAGGTATAATATTTGATTTTAGGAATTTTCCTTCTAGAGAGACTACATATACGTTATTTTCTCGGACAAAAACTGATGCAGCTATTAGTGGATGAATATCTGTACCTGCATGGAAATATGCTGCATGAGCATGTTGTTTTAATGGATAATATGCTTTGAAAATCTTTGTTCGAAGTACTCCGTTACAAATAGCTTTCTCTACGGGAACTTCGAGCTCTATTCTAAAAGCTTTTCTCCTCCTATTAATGATTTTCATTCCATATCCATCACCATTTATAAGATATTTAGGTAGCATATTCTCTTCATACAATTTCTCGGCTATAACGTGGGCACCATTAACTCCACCTATTTCTTCGTCTCCAGTAAAGGCAAAAAGTATCTTTACCTTAGGATCCATCTTTACAAGTTCTCTAAGAACAAGCATTAATGCCGCTACATTAGCCTTATCATCTAATGCTCCTCTACCATATGCTTTATTTCCAATAATAGTTAATTTAAATGGATCGTAATCCCACTTACTAGGATCCACTGGAACTGTATCGAAATGTGCTAGTAGCATTATGTATGGTTCTCCACTGCCTATTGATCCATATACACTATAATATCCATTAGATTCAATAATTTGAGATTCAATACCCCAATCTAATAGTGTATCATGAATATACTTTGCAATGTCAATACTTGGCCTCAAATTTCTAAGCGGATCATTAACTGTATTATACGATACTAGAATTGATAGGAGATCTATTATATTCATTTTATGGCACCATACATACAATTCTATATCATACTTTACCATAAACCATTCAATATAAATATTATACTCTTTTCTATAACCGTAATATACTAATCGAGGCCTAAATTATAACAGTAAACTATATACTATAAAATATAGGATTAGGATCTATAGTTTAGTATATTGAGGCTTTTAATAGGAGCTAGCATGGTGGTTCTTGTGAATATGATTATGAAAGTAGTAATAGGGGCTAATCACATAGGAATAACTGGTATATCAACACATAATAAGGCACAAGCAATACTTCAAGATCTCAGGGATTTTATTGAGACAAGAAATAGGAATATAAGCATAGGTTTTGAAGGATCGCCAGGCCCATTTGGTGATGGAATATGTTTAAAAATTAGAATTTATGGGAAACCCTTAGATGAGTTGACTATAAAGACTTTGAAAAAATTCTTTGAACTAAGAGGCGCTATAGTATTAGTTGAAGAATAGGTTCTTCATTAATTGTGTTGTTATAGGAATCTTTTAGTTTTAGAGTAGAAAAATTAGATCTTTTTATAGATGTACTTTTCTAATAAATAATCTATGAAGTACTTAGGATTCATTTCTTCCCC
>CAZHDB010000095.1:0-1599 GCA_964531225.1 uncultured Desulfurococcaceae archaeon | reverse complement strand
CTCTTCCAACACGTCCTGCAGAAAGCATATATTTGAAGGGGCAAGCTAATAGTGAACTCGGCTCATATCTCGAGATCGCTAGGCATGCCTATTGGATTGTTGATGCTATGTACAATGTATACGGGTTACTAAGTAATGGATGGAGTCCTATACTTGGTGGAGTATTGTTTGTTTTAGGGAAAATTTCGGATATTCTTCAGGAGTCTCTTGCAAGTGTTGGTGTAGACATTATTGATAACGATCTATACAGGACCTACCTAATAACATGGTATGGTGGATTACAGCCTGTAGAATATGGTAGATTTAGATATATAATCCCTATAGTCAGAAGTAAGGGTATTACTAGCGATGGCTGGATAAAGGGAGGGGTATATGTCTGGATTGATGCTAAGGCTTATTGCTATATTGAGGCGAGAGTTTTAAGTGGACAGACACTATATAGATCTGAAAAATATGTTATTGAAGGTAATAAGCTTCTTGTAAATAGGTGAATGTAGTATGATAAGCTTAAGAAATATCTTTTTCTATGTCTTGTTCTTCGTGTTAATCTTGTGTTGTGATTTTCTAAGGGCTTTCATTATTCTTTGGTGCATTAATTCGTTTGATCAAACATTTATAGCTGGGTATTTACTTTTGTATCCTTTCCTAGACTACGTTATATGTTTAGCCTTCTTATTACTTATTCCAGAAATTATAGTAATAGATTTCTTTGCAGAGAAAGTTAAGGAAAAGAGAGAGCTATTTAAGATAATGTTTTACAATTATTCATTTGTTTTGATCATTATTCTTATTATTTCTATATTTTATATAGTATTTCTTCCATGGTCATCAATAGAGATTCCCTTCGCAGTATTTGACTATATAATAAAATACTCTATATTTCTTTTTATATCCTCATTATTAATTATCTTATTATATTACGGTCTATCTCCAATTTCTTACATTCTTATCTTTAAAGGAATAGGTCCGTCTTCTAGAATAGTTATTTCATTGAAAAAGCTGAGAACTTTAGCATCAATGTTCAATTATTTTCTAAAACATGTTCTTTTTGGTTTTATAATATTTTTAATCATGGAATTTCTATTATTCATTTTTCTAAATAATATTTTCAACTACTTTAATATTAACTTCACATTATATCCCATATATAGGATGCCTTCACACCCCGGTCTCCAGAATTATATTTTGACCCATATAACAAGATTATCAACTTTATTAACTGATTTTATATCTGTCATAGTTTTTTCTAGGTTTTTAAGAAAATACATTAATAGTTTATGGATGGAAGTACATGGAGCGTCAAGTAATGTTTAATTGTTACTTTTATAATTGATTAGGTTACTCATTATATCTGTTCTTATTATATCTAGATCTTTGTATTCTTTTTTATTAAGTCCTCTAATGTAGGTTATGACTTTTGAGGCTATGCTTATAGCTATTTCTTCAGGCGTCTCTGATCCTATATCTATTCCTATTGGCGCATATAATTTGGTCTTTATTCTCTCAACATCTATTCCTTCCTTAACCAGTCTCTTAATGAATTCAACAACTTTCCTCCTACTACCAAGTAGTCCAATATATTTTGCCCTTGATTGTAGA
>CAZHDB010000094.1:0-1724 GCA_964531225.1 uncultured Desulfurococcaceae archaeon | reverse complement strand
CTCAACTGTGTATAACTAGCTATCCTATGCCTAACGATCTGGTGGCTTGTTACACGGCTACATGTTATCTCAAAACTATACACTCCATGCTCTAATGGTGAACCATGGCCTCTTCTAATCAACTCCATAAGCCATTTAGATACTTCACTCTTTTCTATAGTTTCAAGTATATTGTTTAATGGCTTACTTGATAATGTGAGTTTAGCTGTCCCAGCTATAATTATTGGAGCTTTATCAATATATGTAAGTATTTCTACCGATGGTTTACATAGATCCATCTTATACACATCCAAATAGTTAATACACTATTATATATAAAAATGAGAGAAGGAGAGAAGCAAAGGCTATTAGCCACTATAGTGCCTCCGAGTCCAGAATTCTCTCCTCCTATACGGATTCCAGTTTCTAAGTGGGCGGTAGTAGCCTATGATCCTGCTCCAGATATCTACTTCTTTACTACCACATGATGGACAAGTTCTATAGAGTCCTGTAAAGCTTTTACCACATCTTCTACAAACTGTTATAGCTGGTGTATAGCTCCAGTATACAAGATCTGTTTGCATAAGTCTCTTAGTTAATTTTGCAAGTGCCTCTGGATCTGGTTCTTCACCTAAGAATATATGCATCATGACCCCGCCGGTAAATATCTTCTGAACCCTTGCCTCTATTTCAATACGTTCTGGAAGCTCTAGTGATCCATAGTATGGAGCTATACTAGTACTATATATTGGGTTATCGGGATCGCTTAAGTATTCGACGACTTCAGGATATCTCTTAATGTCTTTAAGAGCTAGTTTTGCAGCCGCAGATTCGCCTGGCACCTCTTCAACATTCCATGGTATACCAGTTTCTTTCATTAGATTCCTTGCATACTCTACAGCGTACTCAATCATTTTCTTCATGATATCTGTAGCTCTCAACCAATCTCTTCTAGAACCTTCTGTCCATAGCGTTGGATCCTGTAAATATATAGCTGCTGCTTCAGGTAGTCCAAGTAATCCTATAGTATTGAAATGGCTTCCCGGAAACTCAGTTAAATACTCTATGATCATGTTATAAATTGCAGGGTATTCATCCATCAGTTTTAAATATCTTTTTCTAAACCAATCCTCACTTTCCCTAACAATGTCGAGAACATGATCATATATTTCCCAAAACCTTGTATCGTTGCCGCGAGCCATTAAAGCTATACGTGGTAGATTAATTGTTGTAACATTTATAGAGCCAGTTATATCAGGTACAGCCCATAAGCCGCCAAAACGTTTTTTCTCAAGATTCTTTATCATCTCTTCCTTTTGAGCCTCAATATCTTTTTTAAGGCTAAAGTGTAGGCCTAATCCCTTTACATGGTTATTATATGCTAATAGTAGTTCATTACGGTCTATACTGATCCTGCAACACATGCTATAGCTTGCATCTGGATCTACTAGGCGTGTGTTTAGCCAGTAGAAGCTTCCACGATGTGCAGCTGTTTTAAATACTGCTTCATGTATCTCTGGATCGTCCCATATCATTTTAGCTGTAACCATTATTGTCGGTATTGGGAATGTAAATGGTTGTCCAAGACTATCTCCTTCATAGAGGATTTCCGCTAAAGCCTTAACGAATAATCTGGCCTCATCATAGTATTCTCCTAAGGGCTCTACTTTCTTTCCAGCATATATTGCATAGTCTCCACTAAGCATTTTCCTCGGCGCATCCAATGTAACAGTGAAATTTGTAAA
>CAZHDB010000093.1:0-1740 GCA_964531225.1 uncultured Desulfurococcaceae archaeon | reverse complement strand
GCATCATACATCCTTGGAGATGTGACTTTGAAAAGAGCATCTTCCCAATGCTCTATATATTCTGGATCATAAGGGTTTTTGACTGTAAAGTTTTCGAATTTATATTTCAGCCCACCCCATATTTTTAAACTTGTATAAGCAGATTTTTTTATGTAATAAGAAATATCTATAGTAGAATCTGAAGTAGTTAACTCAACAGTATTTTCTTTACTAGAAGATTCAACAGAATCACTAAAGGTATTGACCTGAAGACAAACTTTAATATTATTATCATCAGATCTTAAAAAATAATGCAAATCAAAAGTATACGAATATATGTTTCTCAAATTAGAAGGCAATGTAAGAAATATATAAGTTAAGTCAATGTTGTGATAAGTAAGTATATTAACCCCATCTTTATAAACAAAAGCGCTGTACATAGGCCAATACTCACTAGTAAAAGGTTTAAAATAGCTAAAAGAGTCGGCTTTGTAGTAATACTGGACTTCAGAGTCAGCTCCTAAAGCAGCATAAGTAGAAGAATCACTACTATAGGTATAATAGGAACTTGTACCATAGTTGTAGTACTTACCGATAAGATTATCTACCTTAAGCCAGCCCATATCAAACCAGTTTTGAATAATTTCTGAAGTATTATTATAGGCATGTACTTCACCATCTCCAAAATACAAATAAACTTCTATATCATCATTAGGATAAAGAATAGGTAATAGGAAAGTTACTTCTGTATTAGCTGTATTGCAATTAGCAACCGCTGTAGGCAATTTCATCAAAGTGTAAGTACTATTGATTTCTTCAACAGTAGATGAAGCCTCATACACATTTTTATAAGATACATACCAAGCAAAGAAATAACCACCTACATTATCATTTACTTGTAACCAAGGCCTAGGAGCAAAATAAATATCACCTGCATAGTAAGAAAAGTAATCATCTATGTTATTTAAACAAGATTCTGCACTGCTCTCTGAAACCTTAGCAGTAATTAGCTTAAGTAGACCATCTCTATAGATATCTACAGGACCAGCGAGACAACCTTTACCTATATAATGATCGGCAGCATCATCATAGCCCTCCTTAGCCACTATTGTATTAACACTACCTATAGGAAAAGGACTAATGAATAAAAGAGAAAATTCTTCTTGTGATTCTTGTAGAGATAGTAAGTCAGGTAAATTAGATAAAGCTTCAGAAGAGTTCTCACCCAAATAATACCAATAACCCCAAATACCTGGCCAAGAACCTCCCGTAGTGCCTAATGTGAAGTAATAATCATAATAACGATCTACATATGATACACGATGATAAGTCCAAGTCTCGTATAAATATTTATAATAAGAATACTTAGCATAATTATCAGGATCTACTTGGCTATAACCTCCAAAATAAACATAAACATCAGTACATTGACCAGGATTTAAAGTTTTGCTAACAATAAAAACAAACTTGTTATTACCAATATACCAAGCATCAACATCAGGTGTTTCTAAATAAGGATTTTCAGGGAAGTAAGTAAATGCTCTTATATCGACAAAGGAAGGTTGATGTATTGCATACTGTGCCAATGTGTCTGGATCAAACTGATAAGTAAACCACCACTTATCATGAGGCTTCGAATACTTATCATTACAAACCTTAAACTTTATATAGCCAATCCTTTGCTTATAATAAGCCTCTATATCTCTACAATCTGATCTCATCATACCATTTGAAACATAAGATGTAGTATCTAAAGTTATA
>CAZHDB010000092.1:0-1742 GCA_964531225.1 uncultured Desulfurococcaceae archaeon | reverse complement strand
TATTATTTTTCTTATTCTCCTATACAATCCCTATTAATGGAGATATTGTTGAATCCCGTCTTCAGGTTAATAAAGCGAATGCTTCTATGGAAAAGAAGATTGTCTTTCCTATGGACTTTATATTCATAGTCCCAGTAGATTCTGATTTGAAACCTATCCTTATTACTAGAGAATGTTTCTTAGCTGACTCTGGAATGTCTGTAGTATATACAGAGGGAGGACTCCATGTAATTGCGAATCCAGAAATTTATCAGAATTGTTTTAATTTGTCTAGTCAGTACGAAATACACATTAATAAAACAATTACCCATACTAATAAGAATGAAACAATTATCTTCATAAAAAGATTGGCCTTATTTACTAAATATAGTTATACTGATTATCTTGATTTTGCTGCGAATAATATGACAATTAGTTATAGGAAACTTAATAGTACTCATATACTTGTAACAGTTGGGATTAATGGATTAGTGCCTAAACGTCCGAAAACCATGGGTAGAGATTATCCTTCAGATATAGAGATCGTGTTTATAGTTGATAATGCTACACGTAAGGCCTACCTAGTAGAAGGAGATAATATCCGGTTTATTGGCTACCTACCATTATTTCCACCAATAATTTCGCCCGAGGAATATATTGAAAACGTGATCCAGAAATTTGATACATATCATCAGTATATTATGGATAATCCATGGGTTATTGAAAGCTTGATTGAAAAAGCTAGGATATCAAATAATAAGACGGAATCTTCTAAGATGATTTCAGGATTTGTTTTTGAACAAGTATATAAGGTAGTCTCCTTCAAATACCCGTATGTTAGTGTTAAATTTACACTATCTGGTATTAGCGAGAAGCCTGGATTAGCTATGATTCTTTATAGGTGGCGCCAGCCTCTAGAGATAAACAATAGCCGGGTTATGTTTAATGATACGTTAGAGATTAATTACGAGAATTGGGTGGAATACTGGCAGCCATATTTAAAGGAGTATGTTATTACTAATGATTCCAGTGTATTCATTGAAGCGTTTAAAAATATAATTATCATAAGTAATTCTACATTTAATGTTTACTCCATTACTCCTATGCCTATAAATATTGTTTTCCCAATACATTTAATTTCGCATGCTAGTGAGGAACATGAATTCTACGATATACTAATACCATTACCTGAGAATATGAGTAGGCTATTCCATGGCGCTACATACTTGTATATAAAGTTTTCCTGCTGTAGCGAAAATGATCGGAATTACATGGTAATAGATTATGGTGATGTCTTGGAAGTATCTACTAATACTAGTAAGTGGAATATTTTAAAGAATTGTCTTATTCAATTTAAAGAATTGTTTATTAATAAATATCTTGATCTATTAAATCATGCAGTCTATAGTGAACTGAATATGACTAAAGTTGATGAAATGTTTAAAACACTTAAAAAATATCTGTTATCATATAAAGAACTACTGGGTATTAACAGTAATAGTTCTCCGATTCCATCTCAAGGAGGCGGCGGTTTAAATACAACATCTAGTTACATGCCTAACCAATATAGCCAGCAGGCTAGCAACACTACGGGCAATGACCGCCAGTTCTTCGATACTTATACTAATTATTTGGTAATTTTTGCTATTCTTGCAGTAGCTATATTATTCATAGTAGTAATTATTAAGAAGAGATATGGATAACCCTAATCCGGGGTGTATAGATTGTCAAAACTATTTTTTGATCATTTATTTTCAGATTAT
>CAZHDB010000091.1:0-1749 GCA_964531225.1 uncultured Desulfurococcaceae archaeon | reverse complement strand
CAGACCCAATACTAGTATTTGCACTCTAGATATATAAACCTTACTACGTCTGTGCTGAGGTGCAAACAATAAGCCTAAACACTTATATATAGCCAGGAAAAATAAAGGAGATACAAAGGAAAAAACGACTACTCATAAAGCCTAGATAATACCCTCAATAAGCTTCTCAAGTAATTCAGTAGTTAAACGTATATCGTATTTCCTGAGAATAGTTAATAAACGATACAGGTATTCTAGGCGGGACTCTGGATTATGTATATTATTGAGATACTGGTCGAGGTAGTGTTTAGCCCATGAAACTTTTTGTTCCTGCAACTCGGCAACAACCATCTTCAATTCCTTAAAACTGTTAATAGCTCTAGGCATTATATGATCACCTCATAGGTTGTACTGGTATGTCAAAATGTTTGGCAAAACGCCTTAAATCCCTTGGTATAATTGGATTGTTAACATTGCTATAGCGTTTACTCTGTATCTCTAAGATACTGTAATCACCATGATCGGTTATTGTCATTATAGTTTTACCATATTGTATCTTGACATAATCCTTGAATGGCTTTACTACTACACCACCAATTTTTGTAAGACGTTGTAATACTTCTGACAATGGTTTAGGTATTTTATAGATCATTGGTAGATATTTAAATCTCCTATAAAATACTATGGCTATGTTCCTATGAGTATCAACCTGTATAGCATTTCTATCAACGTCAAAGTAGTTAATGTTTATAGTATATGGGCTAAAGTGTTCACAACCAGTAAATACTACTATATGCTCATCCATATCATAAATATGCTTTTTATAAAGAACCTTGTTACACTCACTACAACGACATTCAAGTATTTGCTTTTCTGATGTATCAATTAACTTACAATCAATTCTAGCACTAATTGATAGATTGTTATGTTTCTCAACTTCAAGGATCATATTGTATAGATCTCCTACCATTTTCACCACCTATCAATTTCTTTGACAAGAGTACATTCTTTTCTGTTAAGCTTGTCAAGTATTTCTGCGATAGTGTAAGCCATCGCTCTACTGAACTGTTTTAACACCTTAATGGGGAATTCGTTATCTTCATGTCTTACTATTATCCTTCCTGCATTATCATCATCGTATTTAATAAACTGTATCAGGGTTATGAATGACTGGATCTTTGATGCGTTACATTCTGATGCGTCTACTATAAAAAACCTTTTTATTTGGGATTGGATTTTAGGGGTTTGGGTTTTGGCTGTCACGGGTGTTTCACCCGACTCTATATTCTCTAGTCCCACTCTTATAAAGCTTTCTCATAGAAACTAGCTAGTTTTGTAATAAAAAAGGTGGGAATAGCAAGATCTCATGTATGCTGGAGATACTTTACATATTTATGATAGAATAGAATGCCGAGAGATTATCTAAATATATACAATTTTTAAACCATAAACCTATATTAATTTTTGGTGAATAAAAATGACTAATCTAATGTTCAAGAACATGGAAGGCTTCTATACAGTGTATCAATGCCCGAGATGTCTTAAAATAGTGTTCTTGAAACAAGAAATAAACGAGCCAATATATTGTTGTGAGTGCAACGTAGAATTAAAGAAGCTGAATATTAAAACAGCAAAAGTAGAAATCCAACTATAAACCCAGCACTATTTTTAACCTATATAATTATATAATAAGATCTTTTTACTTTGCACTCCTCCCTTAAACCCCTGGGTTCCCAGGGAACCCAAAAGAAATCAATTGAAAAAACCTTT
>CAZHDB010000090.1:0-1775 GCA_964531225.1 uncultured Desulfurococcaceae archaeon | reverse complement strand
ATACATTAACCGTATCAGTTATAGCCGATGCATTTCTATCAGCTAGTATTAGGAGAGCTATGGGGATGGCTCCATTGAAGAAGAAGGAAATCATTATTATTGGAGATGATGATTCTTGCCGGGAACTAGTAGATGAACTAGTAATTAATGGGTTAGGCGATAAAACTGGCTGGCTTACTCCTACTCAACCACGTAGTGAACCCCCTATAGACTATTTAATAGGGGATCCCAGTATCATCGATGACCTCAAGAAGGCTGGTATAGATAAAGCAAGACATGTACTATTATGTCTAAGAGATGATAGTAAGACCTTGCATACAGCATTAATGGTTAAAAGGCTTAATAAGAGGGCGAAAATATCAGCTATAGTAACTAGTTCGCAAGCAGAAGAGTTACTGCAAGAAATTGGGATAAAACATACACTATCAAAAAAGATCATGGGCCGTGCACTTGCATCATCAGTATTTGAGCCGACAATATTATTATTCTTAACGGATGTAATAAGTGCGCGCGGCAATGGAGATCTAGTAGAAATAATAGTAGATGATAAACTAATGGATAAAACAATAGGTGAAGTAGAAGAGATATTGAATAGAGATAAGCATTATAAATACAGGGTATTAGCAGTCTATAGAGATAATAGACTAGAATTAATACCGCAGCCCCAATATATTGTGAAAAAAGGAGATAAAGTAATAGCGTTAAGGGCAAGAACTAGCCAAGAATACTGAAAATAAACACTTGAATACACTTAATATACAATAGAAGTGCTATGGATCAAAAATATTTCCATATCAATAGATATACTAAAATATAATTATTTACTACAGAATTTATTGAACCCTATAAAATATTAAATAATAGACTTTATACATCAACATATTATAATACATGAATAACCTCTATACCTATTTTCTTAGCAACATTTACCTGTTCTTCATCTGGCGTTAACAGAGACATGTTTTTCTCAATAGCCAAGGCAATATAGAGGGAATCATAGACTGTAATCTTATATTTTAAAGCTATCTCCAATGCCTTATCTAAGTATTTTTCCTGAGGCTCAATAACTATATTCTTATTAAGCATAGAATACAAGATCCTATAGAGCTTCAACGCTTCCCCTCATCAATGATCCCTTTTAGAACACATGCCTTCCATATAGCATTAGAAACCTCCTTAATAACAAGATCTATGGATACAGCATTAGTTAAATAAGGAGTAAGTCTTCTCCAAATAGGCTCTTTCAATATAAAGGCTGAAAGAACAGATGCGTCAACGACTATCACGATCCTCCCTTACAGAAGCCCTTGAAAACCCCTTTGGAGCCCGAACACTTATTTCCTCTAATTCTCTAACAATTCTCCTCATATTCTCATCTGCCTCAAGTTCTCTAATCCTCTCTTCAACAAATCTCCTGAGCTCCTCAGACCAATTAATCCTATCCCTATATTTCTTCATCTTCTCCTTAATTTCCCTCCTAACCTTAAAACTAACAACACTCATACAGGCCATAAATATATACACAAAGTATACACATTAATAAAACCACAGGTATACTAGCAATAGAAGATTCTTTTACAATAAATAGGCTTTAAAGAATGTTTAGAAGAAGTATGTTGATTAAGCATGTTTCATCTAAGAATTAAGGATATAATAATCATGACTGCATTAATCAGCTTCTTCCATATATCCATAAATTTCAACACCATGTTTAAGAGCGAGTTCGCGTGCTTTATCACTTACAAAACCTGCTACAATAGCTAGTCTAGGCTTAA
>CAZHDB010000089.1:0-1834 GCA_964531225.1 uncultured Desulfurococcaceae archaeon | reverse complement strand
ATGCTACTGCTACTGCTATGGCTATGGCTACTGCTACTATGATTACTGTTGCTATCACGGGAGATATTGCCTTCATATATATCTACCTCTAATCTATCTATTGACAGCCAGTTATTTATAAAACTTATACCTTGATATTATTTATTCTATACAACTATACTACTAAGTAATAATACCTATTAATGATTTAATTAATGATTAAGGAGATCCTACATTATTAGTAGTCAGTTATCTCTATGCATGGAAATTCTTCAAATGATATAATTACAAGTATCCTAGAATAATAAGTTAGATCCTTTTTTACTTTATTGTTTTAAGTAGTACTGGCATTAATATTAGACCTTGATCGGATAGGAATAAGGTGATATTATTATGTCTGGTTATACTGGAATAGCTATAGTAGTGGGTTTGTTGATGTTATGGTTTCTTTAATCGGATAATTAATTATTAAACTATTGATTGGGTTCCATTATTTTAGGGGTTGAATATTATGGTGGTATTTCTCCTATTACTGTGATTGTAGTGTCAATAGCAGTAGTATTTGTAATAGTGGTATCGTTATAGACTATTGGTGTTATTGGTGATGTAGCTGGAATAGAGAGACTGAATATACTATTATACTATAGTAGGTCGGGAAGTGTTTATTATGTAATATTATTATTGATGCAACTAATAAGGGATCAACTACTATCACAATAGATGAGGTTCTTGTCAACGATAAACCAGCTGTTCTCATAACTAGTACTCTTCAGCCGGGCTGGAAAAAGCCTAATAAGGCATGGTGAGTTAGACCTGCAGGTACAACTGGCACTATAAATTCTAATGGGACCACCATATTAGCTTCAGGTTAGAAGGCAGAAATAAGAGTTTATTTTAGATTTAAAGGAGGTGAATATGCTGGTGGCCAGGTTATGCAGATTGTTATTCATATTGCTACTAGTGGTCAATATTCAATCAAGTAATTATACCCTAGATTTTATTTATAGATCTCTGATCTTATTTCTACTATATTACATCGTAAACACAATAATTTATCTATATGTTAGACACATGTATTTGTTTAGAGAGTGGTGTATAAATAGTTGTTATTTCTTACACTATTAATGATGGGTGTCTAAGTATTGGGCGTCACTAGTATTAGTAAGAAGGAGTTTCTAAAGCTTCTTGAGAAGGATGAGGAGTTTAGGCTCGCTGTTGCAGCCAAGATCGGTTTGCTAGAGATACTTGAGAAATTGGAACAGCATGATCGTAAGTTTAATGAGATCTTGGCTGTTTTACATGAGCATAGTAAGAGGTTTGAGGAGCATGATCGTAGATTTAATGAGATCTTGGAAAGGCTGGATAGGCATGAAATGGAGATTAAAAGAATTTGGCAGAAGCTTGAGGAGCATGATCGTAAGTTTAATGAGATCTTGGCTGTTTTACATGAGCATAGTAAGAGGTTTGAGGAGCATGATCGTAGATTTAATGAGATCTTTAAGGAACTAAGTGAGTTAAGGAAAGTCGTTATTACAGTAGCTCATAGATTTGGTGTAATAACTGAGAAAAGCTTTAGGGAAGCTATTAGAGGTCTTTTATCTAAGTATTTTGGGGCTTCTGCTGAGAAATGGAGTACATATGATGAAGAAGGGATTGTCTATGGTAAGCCTTCGATAGTAGATATAGATGTTGTTATAAGGGATGATATACATATACTTGTTGAAATAAAGAGCCGGGCTGACCCAAGCGATATTATAGAGCTTTTAAGAATAGGAGAACTATATTATAAAAAGACACGTATTAAGCCTAGACTAGCTATTGTAGCAGGTTTTGTAAGTGATAAAGCACGCGAACT
>CAZHDB010000088.1:0-2016 GCA_964531225.1 uncultured Desulfurococcaceae archaeon | reverse complement strand
AGGGATACTATGGTGTATCAGGCGACATCTATACTATTAATCCCTCAGTTCAAGGTAGTAATTTCATAGCACAATGGGTTACTATAATTATTGGTCACTCAAGAGAATACTGGGTACAAGTAGGGTACAATAAAGGATTTGATACACAATATAAACTTAAATTCTACGTAGAGAAAATGGATGCTAATGGATATTCAATAATATGGGTACCCACCGTTACCCCATTAGCAGGTACTACGTATACTTATATAATTGTTGGTGGGGTCTTTAACAATAAATATGGATGGGAGGTAACTATAAGACGAGGTATAGACGATCTCTATTCAACAGTAATCTATACTAATCCATATACAGCAGAGGACCTTCAAGCTTTCTCTGAAACAACCACAACTAAAATAAACATCGATAATACTCATTTTAGTTCACTCTCTTACTATACAGGACGTTCGTTCCCGCTGTGGGATCAGCATAGTGCACATGTAGATAAACCTTATTGGATTCAAGAAATAAGTGACTACGAATTCAAAGCTGGAGGTGGTGGATAATGAGAGGGAGGTTAGTATTCGGTATATTACTTATACTTGCTGTTGTTCTAGTCGTAGGTATTATTGGCTCCTCATTATTTAGTAATAATGGAAGCTATCATGGAAGGAATGCTATTAAGGGAGTACCGCCTTTTGAGTCTATTGGCGGGAAAATAATATCCTATGAGGAGTTCGTAAGGTTCATAGTTTCTAGAAACCTAGCCATCTACCTCCCTACCTGGCTACCGAAAAAGTATTCCTTGGCTACTATATGGGCTAAAAATACTAGCCATGGTTTAGAGTTTCCGTTAATTATTGTGTATAGCGAGGGTGGTAGTATAACAGACTATAGGGCTAGAGAAGACAACTTAGTAGTAGAGATAACGAAAGTATCGCCAGCACCGTTAAAACAGTATATTGAGGATGGAGCATCACCAATATACAATGCTCAGGGGAAGCTAATAGGTGCCCTATTCACAGAGGCTTACTGCCCAACATGTATCTCCCAGAAGACCATACCTCTGGCCATAGTTAGAATAGATGGACTCGAGTACCTAATAAGCTTCAGAGATGCTAATACACTACTGAAAATAGTGCATTCAATGAAGCGGCTTACAATAAAGTAACTTTTTAAGTTATTATTCATAGAAACCAGTAATAACTATACTAAGATATTAACATTGTTTTGATAACCATATGGGCAGCCATATACACTCCAGTACAGGTTTATGTAGGTATATCGCAAATCTTCAAGTTATCAAGAATAATATTTTCATGTTTACTGTCCATGATTTTGATAGATTATCTAATATAGATTACTGATGGGGATGGTATGGAGGTAATGTTAAGCAATCTAAAAAGGAGATGTGTTGAGTGACTTCAGTATTTATATATTGACAATATATTAGCTTGAGCTTAATCATCATGGGATAACGTAAGAGCATTTAGTTCACTAGCCTACATCCTCTGCGCTTTTGATGGAGGTCCTTCATCAAATGTCAATCTACAATTATACGGATACAATGACTTTAAATTAGGATTCATGAGTAATAACTGTAAGTGCAGCGATATTGTCCGGAATAATGCCTCCGGAAGTTCGACGCCTGAGAATTTGCCCTCTTGTCAAGATTAATCTTTTAACAAATGATATTTTACCTTAGCTAAAAGTTCCTGAAATGTTCGAAGGCATAGTACTATTAGCTACTCTGTCTCAACTACAACTTGGGGGCCTTATGCCAAGAGTTTTTCTAATGCTCCTCCTCTTAGTTATCTTAGTTATTAGCATTGGAGCGTACTTCTATAATTTAGCTATAATGGATACTCCTTCAAATTCGAATACCTTGCCTTCTGCAGGTAATGTCTTGATTACTACTCATATGCAAACTTTAGTGACTAGCGAGAAAATTACCCTAAATCCATGGGTTATTGATTATTGCGGCAACCTTATCGTTATCAAGGTTAATAAGTTACTGCTTAAAGATCTTGGCGATGG
>CAZHDB010000087.1:0-2048 GCA_964531225.1 uncultured Desulfurococcaceae archaeon | reverse complement strand
ACTGTAGCAGTTTGGGATGATGATATAAACGACTTCAATTATTACTCCCTAGACATTGACATAGATAATTATGATTGGAGGTTCCACATAAAAGACCCAAGTATTAAATGGTATAATAGGACATACAATGAACAAGTAACTTTTCTGTGGAGAACATACACTTCTCCTACAACTTATGTAAGTGAGCATATAGAATGGTTTAGAAATAAATCAATATTACATGTAACATACCAAGTATATATCAGTAAATATGATCTAAATCCTCTCTTAAAGGAAATGGCAGAAATTACAGTATTCCCTGTTATTAAGGCTATAAAAGATGGCTTCTTTGATCCAGTAAATAAGGTGATAACAAAGCTAAGCGATTATATATCATGGTTACAGGGAGCAATGGATAACAAGGTAGCAGTCAGTACACTAGGATATACAGAGACGATAATACTAATATGGCAAGTATTCGTAACACCAACACAAATAATCATTACAGCACACGCATACGACGTAGACGAAAATGGAAACAAGAATCCAAGGCCAATAACTAGCCAAAACGCATTCATCATAAACGATAGACTAGTATTTATGAAGCTGTTACATGGAGGAATAGACATTACGTATATTGATACATCAACTGTAAGTCTATATACTGGAGGCTTTGATGTATATCACTATGTTAGATTTGGTAATTCAAGAAGCGTTGATACTGGTTCAAAAACTATATACTATCCAGTTTCAACGACTATATATGTTGATTGCTTAAGCAATTATGTATTCTCATTTTGGGTAGATACTAAGATATGGAGATATGTTAAACTTGGTAGTGAGGCTATACAAATATACTTCTTCATTGACATGAAATTTATAGTTGAAGTACAACCAGATTATGCTGATAATTTTGAGAATATAATACAAACGTATGGCTATAACTATGTACGTAATAATAATGTCTTTACTATAACTGTTTATTCTGATGCTAAATATCATGAAAAACCTGATGGAGCCCCGTATGGGGTAACAGAAATACTTAAAGGATTTGCAGAAATGCATATAAAGGAGTTTAATCACCCAGCTAATGTAACATATTATCTAGATATAAGATTATATGGTGATACTAATTCAGGAACCGAGGATTCACAGCAAACGAAAGTATATTACTTCAAAACACGTATATACATATATCCAGCAATGACCCCACCACGAATAAGTTTATTGAGTGATGGATATCAAAAAGTAAACGGAGTATTTGCAATTCAGGTATTTAAGGAGAGATGGGTTGACGAGAATGGAACATATATGCTAGGATACTATATTCTTGACAATGAACCACCGCCTTCATATATAATTAAGGACGTCTATTATGATATAGCTACCGATAAAGCGTATGGAGTATGGACGATTATTTCTGTAGATTGTTATGGACAAGATATAGTACATTTTGAAGGAGTTAATTATGCAGATTCATTATATGAGTATAAGTTTTCAATCAATCCGACAGTAAGGTTGTTTAACAATGTAACGTTAGCACTATTCAGTTTTGAGCGAATGGCATTTCTTAATATAGATCCAGAGCTTATTAAGTACTTGCTAGATGTACCATTTACGGGATATGGTACACCGTATCTTGACTTTGAGACTGTTTTCATTATAGTTATAAATACGACAGATACATACGAGCTATACTATTACAAGAGAGATACGCTTGAGTGGATAAGGGTAAAACCAGTATACTATAACGATACTAAAACATATAATATAGTCAGGTACGACGATAATGTATTGATAGAGGTACTGGAAGTAAACAAGAAAAGTCAGAACATATATAAATATGTCTATAATGGAAACACATATCATGGATATCTATTCAATGATAATGGAACACTAAAGATGATAACAGGCGAAATAATATGGCCACTTACAGAGCAAGAAATAAAACAGTTAATAGTAATGACTAACCCCAACCTCATAATGGATCAATGGGCACAAGCATGGGAGGATATAGCTAGGAAGCTAGGTCTTATAAGCGAGGGCCTTGCTGCAGCGGCTAACTGGTT
>CAZHDB010000086.1:0-2201 GCA_964531225.1 uncultured Desulfurococcaceae archaeon | reverse complement strand
CCTTCTATAGTAGCTATAGCACCATCAATAGTAAATGCAGTATCACATGCCACAGGAGTTCAATTCACAGAGATACCGTTAACGCCTCACCGCATATACCTAGAGCTTAAGAAGAGAGGAATTATAAGGCTCTAATATTTAACCAAACAGTATTTTTCTTTTCTCTTCTATAATATTTGTCAATGTCTTGATCGAAGTATATAAAGATTGAAATAATCCTAGTAGTACAATTAATCTAGATCATAAATTCTCCTGACAATATTTCCTCAATGCATTGCCTATCTCATATATACACTTCTCTAACTGTTTATAATCTAAGATCAAGGGTGGCTTACCTGTTCTCCAAATGTATACTCTATAGTTTGGCTGTCCGAATCGATCGCTCGCTAATTCAAACCTAACCACTACATCTGATATTGTAGCGTTCCACGAATACCATTTCTCATCATATGAACCAAGTCTTATTACTAACATACCCATTTTCTTAAATTGAAATATTTGATTAAGTAGGCCTAGTCTATACATATATGAATCTCTAATATTAGCAGCTATATCAACTCCATGAAATATAACAGCATCTGGATTATGGGTCTTAATCATTTCAATTTCCCATATATATTGTTGCTCATTACTCGTTGCAGGATTAATACTCTTTAAAATGAAATACTTTTCAATAACCTTATCTGCAAGTTCGGGATCTAGGCCTATGCTTCTAAACCCTCTTTTAACAAGATCTCTTATTTCATATGGTGAATATTTATAGCTTATGAAAACCGATTTTAAGCTATTGACTATTATTATACCAAGAACTATGAATATTAGAGGCAATGGCCTCGCATCTGGCGGGTATGTAACATATATTACATGGCCCTTATTTAGATACTCAATATAATCACCAAGAATACTACATGGGATCAGGATCCTCTCCGGCTTTAAGGAAGGTATTTCTTGAAGCATTATTGGTTCATGAGCTACAATGCCTCTACCATCAACTATAGTAAATGGTATAGCAGCCACACTAATTCTTGCATTCCTTGCCTTTGTTATCTCTATAACCCTTGATAAAACATTATTCTTTATCTCCTGTTTTAGAGTTAATATGATGTCAGCTAAAAACTCTATATCAACACCCTCAAAATATCCACGGCGGACATCCGTACCCATTACGAGTACCACTAATCCATTTACCCCCCCCGCCCAATAATTCATTCAATAAATCCTCTAGAACATCTCTACCTGAAGCCTTATCCTGTATAAGTCTCATTAGAGGAGTAGGAGAGTCCAACACTACAATACTAGGATTATATTTACTAATTAACGAGTGTATATCGATAGCTATCTTAACAAGAGTATCCCTCTTTACTGCAATAGGTAGTTTATAGAATTGAATTAATCCCTTTTTCTCTATTTCTTCAAAATCCATTCCTAAAACTTTCATCTTCTTATAAACTCTTGCCTTATCCTCAATAGATGATATATATAAGCATTTATGTCCTTCTACTGCATTTGCGTAGCATATAGTGGATGCTAGAATAGTTTTACCAGTTCCAGTATCCCCTTTAACTATTATCAATGTCCTGGGTAGTAGTATATTGCTAAATATATCATCAAGAGACTTTATTCCTATTCTAAAACTTTTATTTGTCATCAGATAAACCCGAAAATTGTTGCTCCATTTATTTTTATACAACTTTATAAATCTTATCCTTTACGCTAACAATAAAAAATAACTAGTTCTAATCTGAATGATCTGTTTAATTTATTCATATAGATTAATTATTGAAAGTATAGAATATATAACGGTCTAACCATGGCTTTGAATGAGAAATTCTATTGTATTCAAATATATCTTAGGCAGTACTTGTAAGCTCTTAATCTCTACATATTCATTGTCTCCATGAATATTCCCGCCCAGCGGTCCAAAGTCAACTGCTTCAACCCCATATGTTGTAAAGTATCTTGAATCAGTTGCTCCAGCTCCCTCACTAATTTCTGGTTCATAACAATATCTCATTAAAGTACTCTTGAAAGCTTGAATAATAATTGATTTTTTGTCGGTATACATGTATGAGCCCGTGCCAGTTATAACATTGTATTTGGAGCCTGGAAGTATTTCGTGGAGAAGCTTTGATAACTCATTTTCAATAACACTCTTATCATTCACCATAGCTCTTAGATCGAGATGAATCTTATGGATATTA
>CAZHDB010000085.1:0-2201 GCA_964531225.1 uncultured Desulfurococcaceae archaeon | reverse complement strand
TTGTTAAGCCATGACTTAGCAGCAGCCTTAACACCCTCTACACCGCTTAGTGTTAGGTTCAGTTCCGTAGTATTCTCATCAATAGTCTTGTCAAAGCGGTAGGCAGTTCCATTAACATATACGTATATAGTGTAGTCCCCAGTAGTAACGTTTGAGAAAGTAACTACTCCATTAGCATCAGTTGTTCCACGATACTTCATTGTATCATTGGTCCATAATTCAACGATAGCATCTACAACGGGCTTGTCGTTCTTTAAAACCCGTATAGTTAGACTAGATATTGTTGCACCATATACGATGCCCAGTAATAATAGTACCAGCAAAGATACGGCTAAGATAGTCCTCACTATAGTATCACCCATGAAA
Organism: uncultured Desulfurococcaceae archaeon; assembly: GCA_964531225.1. Classification (GTDB taxonomy): domain Archaea; phylum Thermoproteota; class Thermoprotei_A; order Sulfolobales; family Desulfurococcaceae; genus CAZHDB01. Next base: position 1,835 of record CAZHDB010000085.1, on the reverse strand, counting down.
AAGAAAGGCGAATAAAATCTACGAATTACCATTCAAATATTTCCTTAATCCATACAATAAGTTTGATAAACATTATTCCTATAATTGCAATTCCAATTGCAGACAATAAAGTAAATATTCCTGAGGCGATGAAATAAAGAGCCTTATATCCCATCAGGTAAAAATCTGGGCTATATGGTATTAAAGGTGAAATAACCATTAAACCTATAATAATGGTTAAGGCAAATCTTAACGATTCTTTCATGGACTTGAGTTCTGAATGCACGTCCATTTGTTCCACCATTCTTAGATATAGCAAAGAGATAGATATAAAGTATAGCTAGCTTAGGAAAAGAAACCAGTCGTAGAACTTGTTGGTTAGTTTTTTAAGTTCTTGTTTAACATCTTCTGGTGTATAGCGTGTATATGCTGTATATATTGCTAGTAATTTCCTTGGTTTCTGGGATAATCCATATAGGTTCATGTGTATCTTTAGCAAGATAATATAGGCTAGTGCAGCACTCTCCTTATCCAGCTTTACATAGCTCTTGCTATTATACCATATCTTCTTACTCATAAGAATCTCTAATACTCTCTCATCACTAACAAGTGTATGCACCTGATTAACAGCCTTCCTAGCCACACCATCATTATATATCTCCCTAACCAATGCAATCAAAAGCTTCTTAAACTCAAAAACAGGCCTAGGAAGCTCCATATCCCTCTTAAACCAAGAACTTTTCTGTTTGAGAGGCCTAGACTGTCTAACAATATAACTCATATCATACTTCTCGGGATTCTCAAGAGTAGTGTCAAGTCCATAAGTTTGTGTATCATAAGTTTGTGTAGTTTGTGCATCATGAGTTCGTGTATATTTCTTTCTTATTGCATAACGAAATCTATCAAATACAAGGTTTGTAGCATATCTAGGGTTTTTCTCATAGAGTTGTGGGTAGAATATACGGGCTGCTTCTGCGAATGCTCCTCTCCTTGTACCATGCTGTTTTATATACTCTACTATGAACTCGTATATCTTCTCATACAAAGGCCTAGGATCATAACTGCCTTCTAGCCCAGCCATTACCATCCTCACATAATAACTGGCTAGGCTTTGCAACTCTCCACCCGAAACAGTGGTACTTCTGATCTCATCTACATAGTACTATAACGGTATTACTATAAATAGTTCATGGTATAAGAGGTAATGATGAGGATTTAAAAATATAGATCGAAGACTATGGTTCTTGATACGCCTCTAATCCATGAGATTATCTTTGATACCCCGTATTTTCTCCTAATATATGATTCTATGGACCATGTATCGGGATAGCCTTGTTCCTCATTAAGATTTGCATAGAAATCCTCTATAACCACATTATTTATTCTTATAACAATATACCATCTCCGCCTAAAACTATTAACCAGTCTCTGCAACCTCTATCTCCTCTTACCAGCCAAAGCTAGAAATAGGAGTATAAAGAACACAGGCACCGCTATCAATAAGAGATTGTATCTGTTCCATAGGCTCTGGATATAGCTTATGGCTTTGCCTCCAAGTACTATGGTCTGGTTTATTATATACTCTCCAGACTCCGTTATCACCTTTACAATGCTAGCGTTTAAGATACTATCTGATGTTATATCGAGTACTATTCCCTCATCAGCTGCATAGGCTATGGGGATACCTAGCCCAGGCTCCACAGCCTTGTTTCTCAATGAAGCATTATAGCTTAGGAGTAGTTCTGCAAAGTCCTCATATTCTCCGAAGCCCTCGATCTTGATCTTGCCCTTAGTATATAGTCTTAGCACTAAAGAGCTATTATAGGGTATAACTACTCTCAATACATAATGGTATT
>CAZHDB010000084.1:0-2215 GCA_964531225.1 uncultured Desulfurococcaceae archaeon | reverse complement strand
CATTCTTTACCTTCTCGCTTCTTATAATTCCTTCCATGATTAATTTCTCCACCAAGCGTTTTCTTTCAAGAGAGTAGTCAATCAATATACTCCCCTGCAAGTTAATATTATGTATAGAGATGGTAATTAAAGAGGTGGTTATAGTGAATAAAACTCATACCTTCATGGTATCATATGAAAGAATTGTTGCAAAAGGACATGAAAATATACGAGGACTGCATCACACAACTATAGAGATTACTAAAGAAAAAACCCTAACACCAAGAGGTGATTGTATTATTGGGATCATGGCAGACAAGGCTGTAAATGATCTTTCTCCTTCATTTAAGAAGTTATTAAAAGATAGAAGTACTATACTAATAAGTAAATTCTATATCAATAATAAACTCTATGATATTGTTATCGGACACGGTGATCCTAGCCTACTTCTAACTAATAATAAAAAAATTATATTTAGAAAAAGTACCTATGTGGATAACTCAACAATATCTATTAGAACTAATAAGGCTGCACGAGATCTAAATAGAGATATGATAGAACTACTTAAAAAACCGGAGACAACACTTACAATAATCCTAATAGCTCTAAAGCCTCTTGAGATCGATCCTAAAGATATATGTATAGGGAGAATAATCAAGTACTCTCCTATATCCGATAAATAACCATTTATTCTCTATTAAATCCCTGATCTTATTCAATACTGCCTCAATATCGTTACCTACTATGTACAAATGTAATATCGTATCTTTATGAGATAAGCAATTATATGTTTCAAAAAATTCTATACTTTTATGTGGTAGATTAGCAATTATACGATCCGCCACCGATCTCTTAAAATACTTAGGAATATCCCTTGTATCAAATACTGAGGCAATGATCTTACCTCTTAGTTTCCTTCTATTTAATACAATACTTTTTAATAAGCAATAGATCGCATATGGATTAATATCATTAGCATAAATAAGCGCCTCTTTAAGATGAGCAATATGTATAGAGAATCCCCCAAAGCCGGAAAAAAGATCAAAAATTATTTCTCCGTTTCTAACATTCTCAGCTAACAATCTATGTTCAGTAGATAATCTTGGATTAAAGTATACTCTATGTAAGTCTATGAAGAACTTTAAACCATATTCTTTATAAACAATGCATTTGATTTCTTTACCCCATATTAATTGTAACCTACCTAACCTATAGTCATGTTCAGTACCATGTTTAACATATATTGCTTCGATCCGTGGATATATTGATCTTAGGATTCTAGTAATATTGGATTTCCCATATTCCTTAACAACTTTCTCTCTCACAATGACTATCTTACCTATAATATCATGAGAAGGAATTTTATACTCGATTATTCTTGTAATTTTCTTTTGCGGTGGGTTGCATTTAACCATCTCAAATTCTATGTTATGCTCTCTTAGAATGTTTTCACATTTAACTTGATCAATTATAGGTATAAGTAAATGTTCATCTACAAGTAATATTCTATAGTTTCTATCCATTAAATCATGTTTAATTAATAACCTTCTTACTTTTTCACCATATTTCTTATGTATTTTGATACACTTTGTCAATAGCCTATTGCCTCCACACTAGAGCTAGACTATATATTCCTAAAGATATATTCTATACTTGAGGTTAATGAAAGATATTAGTATGTAATTGGTGTTGATGAAGTTGACGCCAATAAGAAAAATAGTGATAGTATACAAGCCTGCCAAGAAATGTAGTGATTTAATAAGAGATTATGTATATGAATTTGAGCGAAGAAACATTAGAGTTGATACAGTATGGGTTGATGAGGTTAGGAAAGGCGATCTCGAAAACTATGATCTAATACTAGCTATGGGTGGTGACGGCACATTATTAAGGATTTCTTGGAGCTTATATGAGAGACTCCCGCTTATACTGCCTATTCCCTGCGGCAGAAGAACTGTTTTATATGAAAATTTAAATAGTGTTGTTGCTAGTGAGATCATTGATCGAGTTTTATCAGGTAGATTCTATATCGAGAGAGTACATCGGGTAAAGGCTATTTACGCAGGAAACCAGCAATACGCATTAAACGAAGTAGCTATAATAACTCATGATTTTGGTAGAGCACTGCTCATAGACGTTGATATTAGAACACCATATAATAATACATCCTTTGTCTTAGAAGGAGATGGAGTAATCATTGCATCGCCAACTGGTTCATCAGCATATGCATTATCAG
>CAZHDB010000083.1:0-2336 GCA_964531225.1 uncultured Desulfurococcaceae archaeon | reverse complement strand
ATAATGCTGCTACTACTCATAAGCCTAGACAAGTTATTGAAGCTATTGTTGAGTTTTATACAAAATATAATGCTAATATACATCGAGGCCTTCATACACTAAGTCAGGAGGCTAGTGAACTCTATGAAAATGCTCATGAGGTATTAGCTAAATTCATTAATGCATATTCTTGGGATGAAGTAATCTTCTGCAACAATACTACTGATGCCATAAACATTGTAGCTTATGCGTGGGGTCTAAAAAATCTGGAAAAAGGAGATGAAATAATCCTTACAGTCATGGATCATCATAGTAATATGTTGCCCTGGAGAAATGTTGCAAAGATAACTGGTGCTAAGATAAAATATATAGATATAACTGATGACGGGATCCTTAAATATGAAGAATTTGAGAAAAAGATCACTGAGAAAACTAGAGTAGTCGCATTTCCAGGCATGAGTAATGTCGTTGGTACAATAAATAATATTAAGAGAATAGTAAAAATAGCCCATGAAGTTGATGCCATAGTTGTTCTGGATGGAGCGCAAAGCGTGCCTCATACACCAACCGATGTAAGAGCTTTCGGCATAGACTTTCTTGCTTTCAGTGGACATAAAATGCTTGGCCCAACAGGTACTGGAGTATTGTGGGGTAGACGTGACCTGCTGGAGGAAATGATGCCTTTCAAGGTCGGCGGCGACACAATCAAGGATGTTACATTATATGATGTTGTATGGCATGATTTGCCTTGGAGGTTTGAGGCTGGTACTCCTAATATTGCCGGAGGCATAGGACTAGCAGAAGCAGCAAAATACCTAACAAAAATAGGAATGGAAAACGTAAGAAAACATGAGAAGGAGCTTGTAGAATATACATTAAAGAGGTTTGAAGAGGAACTTGGAGACGAGGTTATCGTTTATGGTCCTCGGAACCCAGATATTAGAGGAGGAGTTATTGCTTTTAATATAAAGGATCTTCATCATCATGTAGTTGGTAAAGCCTTGGATTCACTATTTGGTATAGCAGTACGTACTGGTATGCATTGTGCTCATCCACTACATTATAGATTGGGTATTGAGGGTACAGTTAGAGCGAGTTACTATATCTATAATGTACGTGAAGAAATAGATGAATTAGTTAATGCATTAAAGATCATTTCACTACAAAAAGAACATATCCATGAAATTTATTGGAAAGATGTAGAGGGCCTTATATGTCCAACTGGCTAGATCCTCATTGTTTTATAAATAAATACTCCTACAATTATTAATGCTATTATCGCTATTGCCAATAAATAGTAATTCATACCTTTATCTTTTTCTACTGGACTCGTTATAGATTCTGTATTCTTTGTTAATGTCGGCAATGGTTTATCAGAAAATATGGTTCCATACAAATCATTATATTCTGTCTCAGATAGTAACTCTAAGCCTCCAATATTGGTATTTACAAGTTTATATATCATTATATTTTCAGCTATAAAATATCCATTAATACCGAGCTCGGAGCTTGAAGCGTTAATTGAATATATTCCAACAAAGCCTCTCATTAATCCCTTCTTAGGATCTATTATAACGCCATATCTAAGCCTATATACTCCGAATTGTGATAGACCTCGCGTTTCATTATAGTATACACCATTTACACCTGGAAATAGATCCGGGTTCAGGTATATACTCAGCGCCTTTTCTATTGTAAAGTTCTTTTCAACAGCTATTGTTGACTTCATACCCTTTACAAATGTTTTACCAGCTGTATCATTAGTATCAACTATTGTAAAATTAAAGACAATATGTGTTTCATTAAAATTAATAACTATAACAGATAACTTAGCCCATAGAGTCTCATTATTAAATGCAGACACTGCCTGACTAGTCTTATTTAAATTGTAGTATCTCATAACTCTATAAATATCGTATTGGAGATAATTATCCTTCTTTAACCAACTAAAATCCGCTGAGAATGTAATGAGAGTTGGAAAAATAACCATTATGATAAGAGATAAGATTAATACCGCAGTAATCCTCAAATACATGCATCTCCATTGATGTTATATACTTTGTTATGCTTATTGTATACTATTATCTAGATAATATATTTATTCCCTTCAATAAGTATAGGGATATTGATCTAGAACGTATAGAGATTTCTAGATATGTAAATAGATTCTCAGCTAGATATATATAATCCTATATATTGTAGTAATGTTAAACGGTGGAATGTATTGCCGCAGAAATTTTACAAGAAGTTTAAGAAATTAATGGAGAAATATCTTGATAAAATAGATGATTCAGTTGAAAGTTTCAAAAATGCCATTGAGTACTTTAACTCTATGCGTACAGGAGAAGCCCGGACAG
>CAZHDB010000082.1:0-2355 GCA_964531225.1 uncultured Desulfurococcaceae archaeon | reverse complement strand
ATCCAATTCCCTGCATACCCTCTTAAATAAATCGCATCCCTTTCTCCACCAGCAATAACCAACAAATGCTAGGTCATATTCCTTATCTTCATAAGGCAATGGTTCATATAGCATATACAAAGTATGTATAAGCCTAGGCAATAGTTCACAATTGCTAAAGTATTGTTTACACATTTCAAGATTCCATGTACTACACACATATATTTTCCTTGGCTTAAGCCTCTGTAATGGTACTGTCTCATATATATCATTATAGTAAAGAGGTGTATCCAGCCAATAAATATCTGCTCTTACTGGTCTCCTAAATTCATTCCACATATCATTGACTCTTATATTTATACATCCATACATGTATCTATTACTTATCATTGTATAGTATCTACTTGGATCAAGCCATGATATAGCATATTTTACGCTGTAATAGAAACTATCACCTATACGTGGTACTATAAAGTTTATTCTCTTCATGATATCACCATACAGTATATGTATGCTGGAATACTGTTAATGTCTATTTCTTCATCCTTCAATACACTAAGTGTATCCTGTAATTCCATTATCCAATTAAGCAGGTCATATAATTCAATTTTATAACTAGGTAAATTGTGTCTAAGTACTTCATAATAATGAGAATCAACAATACAAATAATATACTTGTTTACCAAGTCCTCTATGTCTTCTCCTCTAAGGACTCTCTTTATTATAAGGGTTTCCAATACCTCTTTGAGCATCCATTAACACCAATAATTTCTCTATGCTGTCGCTTAATTTATCTATTTTCTCAATAAGCTTATCGAGTTTAGCATTCAACTTATTTGTAATAAACCATACCAAGTAAATGGAAAGAAAACCAGCTAGTCCAAGATTTAAAAAAAGAGTTGGATCAATAGATATATCCATTGCTTAACCACCCTACCTTCTTCTAAACATCTCTCCTATTCTTCTAAACACATCAACTATTACGTTAAACTTAAACAATACTATTACTAGTCCTATTATACCTAGTATCAATGGTAATGAGTTCTTGAGGAAGTCTATTATTCCACTCCACCAGCTCTCATTCTTACTTGGGTTCTCTTCATCATTGGTACTTGGTGGATTGTTCATAAAGCTATTCATATATGCCTGTCCTAGTCCAAATGATTGTATTGCCTGTATTAATACGTCCTTGTCCTGTGTCTGTTCCCACAAATACTTAATTGTTTCACTTATAACCTTTATGTTCTCTTGTTGCATTCTTGCTTTCTCTAAGTCGCTCATAGCCTGTAACTTTTCAGCCTCTGCATGTTGTATATGACTGTATGCCTCCATTCCACCTACTGCAATAGCACCAGCTATAGCCATTATTACTATAGCTATAGTTACTGGATCAGCATTGGTTGGTGCATGTATCTTGTATCCACCACTACTAGTAAATGTCATGATTCCCGCTGTTTCACAGTCTGCAAAGTTAAACTCTTGGTCAAAGCATACATAGGGTATGTATGGCCCGTTTATTGTACCTGATAAGCCTACTATCCTACCTACATATCCAATAACTACTGCATCGGTTTCATCGGGTTTAGGTATTACATTACGTATGTATCCACTAGCATCTAATCCTACAACTGGTATAGCCACATATATTGTCTTAGAGCTATCGGATTTCCAGAATACCAATTGTATTAAATGAGTGGGTGGTACTGTCTGATAGTTGTATTGTTTGTCAATTAAATTACTTGTCTTCCTACTCCATGTAGTCATTGTTTTAATAGCTATTAGCCTAGCCTCATATAATGGTTCTGTCTGATAAACATATAATGTATCCTTTATCTTCCACATATTCCATACATCATGTGTTATAGTGTCTAGGTCTGGTAATAGAATCTTTATCTTATATGGTTCGCCCTGATACAATATCCTAGCCATATTCTCACCTAAGAATATAATAGGGTAAAAGGAGGTAAAAAAACTATTTTTGGTTTAGGTCTATGCTAGAGAACTATTGTTATGTTGCTGTTGCTCCGCCTAAGGCACTAGTTAGAGAGCTTATGAGCTGTAGATTAACTACTAATTCGATGATGCGGTCGATAGCTGGTTCTGGTGGGGTCTCTCCCCTCATTAAAGCTAATAGTCTCTTAACACCGTCCATTTGAACCATTAAGTCAATAACGCTTTGTAGGTCTGCGAATTCACTAGGTAATGTTATACTTGACATTAGGCTATTATAGATTGTTTGGGTCATTTGTATATCAACGAATACATCAATTGGTACTTCCTCGCCCTTTAATATAGCCCTTATCATTAAAGGTTGGAGTAGAGCATTTATATCAATACCTAGGCTAGACATGTTTACCCCCTACATTCGGTATCATA
>CAZHDB010000081.1:0-2364 GCA_964531225.1 uncultured Desulfurococcaceae archaeon | reverse complement strand
ATTTTGAAAAGGTGAAGGTTTTGGATAAAGAATTAAATGATATAGAAAAGTATCTTAAAGCATTAGCACATAAGGTTCGAAGAGATATTATCAAGGCATTAGCTGAAAGAGGTAGTCTAAGTTATACTGAACTCATGAGAGTAACTGGTGTAATGGATAGCGGTACATTTGCATTTCATATAAAAATGTTGCAGGGACTCATTGAGAAAGATCCTGCTACAGGAGATTATAGATTAACGGATGAAGGATGGCGTGCATATCAAGCTCTCAAGATACTTGTGAGTAAGGAAAGGATTGAAATAGAAAAATCCGTAGAGAAAGGCCAGGCTAAAGAGAAAACTATTGTAAAGCTAGGTGAATTACCCGAGCTAAGATTTACATATAAATTAGCTGAAAAACTACGTAGAGAGGGTAAAAGAGCTCTAATTAGAGATGTAGCTACATTAATCATTGATGATATGCCTGAAAACTTGCTAGACTCTGTTCTAGAAGGAATATATGATGTTGATACAGTTATTGTTCCAAGCTATCTTCAACATATTGTCATACTTAAATCTAAAGATGTAGGTTATATCGGAGAATCAGAGCCTGTAGGATATACACTTTCAGAATCCATTGCTAATATGGTTAAGTCAGCATTAGCAACTGCTATGAAAGGACTGGCTAAGGCCAGTATTAAGCCATTCTCTTTTATAGGTAGGAAGATACCTGTTGACATAGTTCTTGACGAAAGACTGGATAGGCCAGATATTGATTTAGTAATAGATACTAGTTCTATAAAGATGGAAATAGCAGATGATAAGGTCTCGTTTAAAGGAGAATATGGTGAAGGAGGTACTGCTAGCCTTAAAGTTAGTGATAATAAGTTAAGCGGTGTATTTGATGCTGCAAGTGGAATTCTAAAATTACCCCGTGAGAATAATCGTATTGATCTAAGAATTGATACTTCAAGCATTAATGGAGTTATTCATGCTTTTAATGATGTAAAAGCTAATATTGATACAAGTAAGATAGATCTAGAGATCATTGGTTTAATGAATACAAATAGTTTCTTCAATATTGATACATCGAATGGCTCATTAAAAATACATTATAGAAGATTCACAGGCGATTCTAAACTTGAGCTTAATATAGATACTTCATCCATTACTATTGAAATATATGTTCCTAAGAACATTGCTATTGATGCATCACTTATTGGAGACTATGGCAGTATAGAAGTTAATGGATTTAAAGGAAAGTCTTATAGAGATCCAAACTACCCTAGTGCTATGGCAAGATTGTCAATTACTGTATCAGCAGAGACAAGTAAGGTCAATGTGATAATACATAGGGAGGCTGTGTAAGTAATTATTTAAAAATATTAAAAATATCTTAGCATGTAAGTCTTCCACCATTTACGCCAAGTACTTGTCCAGTAATAAACCTGGATGCAGGAGTTGCAAGGAAATATATTGCTTCTGCTATGTCCTCGGGCTTAGCTATGTCTCTTAATGGATGCAAGGCCCTTATCCTCTCTCTTTTATCGGGCGTGTCAATGTAATCCTTCACCATATCAGTTTCTACAAAGCTTGGAGCTACAGCATTAACTCTTATTTTAGGAGCAAGTTCTATAGCTAATCTCCTAGTAAATCCTATAACACCTGCCTTGCTAGCTGCATAAGCTGTTGATGCAACAATGTTTCCTGTTTGACCAGCAATACTTGATAAATTAACTATAGAGGCCCATGGAGCCTTCTTAAGTAATGGTAAGAAGATCTTGGTGACAAGAAATACTCCGGTTAGATTAACATCAATGACTCTCTTCCAATCGTCAAGGCTTGTTTCTTCAGTGCTTCCAACATGTAATATGCCAGCATTATTAACGAGTATATTGAGATATGGTATTTTCGTAGCCACAATATTATAGGCTTTAGAAACACTTTTTTCACAGGAAACATCCATTTGAAGGTAAAAACCGTCTCCACCAATATCTTTGACCATCTTAAGAGTTTCCTTAGTAGCATCTTCATTCTTATAATAGGTAAAAACTATATAGTAATCATCTCTAGCAAATCTTAATACAATAGCTCTACCGATACCACGGTCTCCACCAGTAACAAGGACATATCCCTTAACCATACCATATACACCAAGATAATGATTTATAGAAGATGTAAAATAACCTTAATTCCCATTTCTAAGGAATAGAACCTATAACTCAATACTATATTTATTTCTAAGTACAGTCTTTAGCTCATCCTCTACAGGATTGATTATTGGAGCATCACCAGCAGTTTTTCTAACAATATCAGGATCTTTAAGGCCATGGCCGGTCACTAAAACAACTACTGTTTCATCCTTATCGACTTTTCCATCATCTAA
>CAZHDB010000080.1:0-2382 GCA_964531225.1 uncultured Desulfurococcaceae archaeon | reverse complement strand
GCCATGTAGCATTTGGTAGTGCTAAGGATAGATGGGGCTTTACTGTACCAATGGCTCAGAAGAGAGGTATTAAGTTTAGTGATATTATAGCTGCTTATCAGAAGGGTACTAGAGAGGCTATTGAGGAAATACAGAAGATTGCTGTGCTACATGAAGCAATACTTGATATGGTTGTAAAATTCGTACCAAATCCAAGGGATGCACAGAAGTATAGGATTCCAAAAATATGGCATGGCGACCTTAATAGCGAGATTGGTAAGGCAATGATTGAAGCAGATCCTAATGGACCTGTTGTTATGCTTGCACATGATATAAAGTTTGATCCACATGCTGGACTGGTGGCAACTGGACGTGTATTTTCAGGTACATTAAAGCCAGGTACTGAGGTATGGCTTGTAAACGCTAGGATGAAGCAGAAAGTTCTACAGGTAAGTCTCTATATGGGTCCCTACCGTGAGATTGCCGATAAGATTGTTGCAGGCAATATAGCTGCTGTCCTAGGACTTGGTAAAGCTCGTGCTGGTGAGACAATAGTTGATCTAAAGTTTAAGGATGTTATGGTACCTTTTGAGAGACTACGTATGCTTAGTGAGCCAGTTGTTACAGTTGCTATTGAACCAAAGAATCCTGCTGAACTACCAAAACTTATCGATGCACTTCATAAGATCAGTATTGAGGATCCAAGTCTCGTTGTAAAAATCAATGAGGAAACCGGGGAGTACCTACTAAGCGGTATGGGTACATTACATATTGAGATAGCACTTACATTCCTCAAGGAGAACTATGGTTTAACAGTTGATGTATCACCGCCAGTTATTGTCTATAGAGAGAGTATACGTGGATCAAGTAGGGTATTTGAGGGTAAGTCACCGAATAAGCATAATAAGCTATACATACATGTTGAACCGCTCGATCAGAAGACAATAGAGCTCATAGCACAAGGCATTATTGTTGAAGACATGGATGCTAAGGAGAGAGCAAAGATCCTCCGTAACGAGGCTGGATGGGACTATGATGAAGCCAAGAGAATATGGGCTATTGACGAGAACATAAACATATTCGTTGATAAGACAACTGGTGTACAGCATCTAAGAGAAGTAAAGGACACAATTATACAAGGTTTCCGTCTAGCAATGAGAGAAGGACCATTAGCGATGGAGCCTGTTCGCGGAGTAAAGGTTATACTTCATGACGCCATTATCCACGAGGACCCAGCTCACCGTGGACCTGGACAACTATATCCTGCAGTCCGTAACGCAATATATGCTGGAATGCTTACTTCAAGACCGACACTCCTCGAGCCTATAATGAAGCTCGATATCAGAGTTCCAATGGAGTTCATGGGCAATGTATCATCCGTTATAACTAAAAGACGTGGTAGGATACTACAGGTATTACAGCAGGGTCCAATAACAAGGATTATTGCAGAAATACCTGTAGCTGAAACATTCGATCTAGCTGAAGCACTACGTAGTGCAACAGCAGGCAAAGCTCTATGGGGACAAGAATTTAGCAGATGGGCTCCAGTACCAGATAGCATGTTGCTCGATCTTGTGAGGAAGATTAGAGAGAGGAAGGGATTAAAGCCTGAGCCCCCTAAGCCAAGCGATTTCATTGGTTTCTAGATCTAATAAAATCTTTTAATTTTACTATATATTGCCTCCAGATAATATTTTGACGGGTATTGCTGGACTTGGAGCCATAATTTTATATTCATTTATAAGTTTCCTATCCAAATCCCCGATCTTGCCCAAGTCTATATATAGATTGGCAAACGTTGGAAGAATAGCAAGATTCTCCAAATTGTATTATCTAATGAAACACCGTATTTCACAGGCATATAAGGTATGTATCCTACTCCCATTTTTCTCAAGTGCTTAATGTCTCTGTTAGCAACATCCTTATTTAAGAAAATGATCTTCCCGAATTCAACTTTTCTTAAACCAACAATTGCCTATACAAGTTCTCCTTGGCCGTTTCCTACTATACCAGCGATACCAACAGTTTCACCTGCATTTACATCGACTTCCTTCACACTAAGTTCTCCAAAATCTCCTCTCACCTATAGATTCTTTACGCTAAGGACATAATTTTCCTCAGGTGTAGATAATGGGAGTTTTTCATAACTTATTTCTTTAGCTTTCTCATCAAACATCTTCCCGATTTCATCTATTGTTGTAGAGGCTTTCTCTGTAGTGCCAACAACTCTGCCTTTTCTTAACATAGTTATTTTGTCAGAAACATCCATTGCAACAAGACCTTTGCCATTATAGTATATAGAGCCTTTCATAATGCGTGCCGTAGTGGGTAATAATCTTAATATTGCTAGTGCAAGAGTTGATTTGCCACTACCCGACTCGCCAACTATACCTACGATCTCCC
>CAZHDB010000079.1:0-2431 GCA_964531225.1 uncultured Desulfurococcaceae archaeon | reverse complement strand
AATGGAATCCATAGATATATTGAAGGGTAAGAAGTTATTTCATGTCACAGAAGATCTTAAGAGAAGAGTACTAGAGACCCTGAGAAGGAGACTTAGAAGAGAAAGGCGTATTCTAATAGCAATTGTTTTCGGAGGCTTTATTGATTCTAGTTTCACTAGGGATGTCGATGTAGCAGTATACTTACGTGATCCAAGAGATATTATTGAGGACTATGGATATGTAGAGGATCTTGGTAGAAGGCTTTCCATAGAAATAGGTTTACCAGTCGATATAGTTGTATTAAATCACGCTCTAGATTCCATATTAAATAGGGCCTTGGTCCATGGAAAACCTATTGTGGTTAAGGACTGGAGACTATACTATGGACTAAGAATGCTTGCAATTGAGCAGAAAAAACTATTCCATAGACTATATTTTAGTAAAAATAAGTAAGTAGAATCTATCACAATGTTCTACTAAGAAAAACATTCTCATTAAATCATGAGTAGATATCCAAATAGAATATTCCTAATTAAAAAGTAGTATAAAATAATCTATCTGAACTCAAAGTATATTCCCGCAGGTACGTTATAATAGCATGGACCGCACCAGAAACACCACCATGGAGGATCAACTTTATACTGGTAACTACTAATTCTCACATAAACCACTTCATAAACATTATAATCCCCGGGATAATCGGGATCATCGCCTTCGTTCTCTGCACCGCCACTGATGTATACGGATGGACCCTCAGCTGATATAGTAATTGCAAAAGCGGATGCGAAAGCCACGGCAGTAGTACATGATAAACCACCAGTAGGTAAGCCTAAAGCCGCACATATAGCAATAGCAGCAAAAGCTCCTACAGGAATTCCTACCTCAAAATCAGCTCCACACGTATCACAATACTGAAAGATCTGTTCAAATGCTATGCTTTCACCAGGGTCAAGATAACCGTTATCAAGAGCTGTGCCATCTATTTCAAGTCTTACTTCATATGTTCCATCGTAAAAATTATACATGATATCCTCAGCTGGTAGACCATAGTTTTCTCCGCCAACGATACCATTGCCTTCTGTCAAAATATCTGTAATCACATGATCAATATCGTCATAACTGTATTCACAATAGTAACCATCACAGTAATAAACTCTATATACACTGTATATTGGTCTAGCCCATATCCAAGCCCACCACTGTTCATTAGGATTAAGTTCTTGACTCCTATAATAATAGTATCCTTCCCCACCCCATGTTAAGCCTGATCCCTTCCATAATGTAACTTCGGGTAGTACTCCATTTTCTATCTTGGGTATTATTTCTCCAGAAGTAAGGGTAGGATAAACACCTATGACCGCCCCTTGTATACCAAGGTTTATAGATGAACTAACCGAGCCACTGAGTGAGTATTTGTTCCATGCTATGAGTACAGGTGTCTTAACGTACAATTTACCATTTACTTCATTAAAGTAACTACTGGGAAGCGATGAGACTAGATCCTCGGGCTTTATTTGTGCGACTAGTTCTCTATAATAATGGGGATGGTCTACTCTATCCATAGGACTTATTTCTGTCGCTAGTTTTGTAATTGAGAATGTGCTTACGTATGATGATTCTATTTTTGAGGCTTTAGGAGAGTTCTTTGATAGATAAACGGTATATTTAATTGTTTCTCCTTTAACAATATCTATTGGTCTATAGGATATTGAGTCGTATAGTTGGTAGAGGAGTTCTCCTGTATCTTCGTCATATATGAATACTCTTAGTATTAATCCAGAGTACGTTTTCTCAATGTTACTGGATCTGGAATTATAGATTGTGATCCAGGTTTTAGCTACATCATATAGTTTATCCGAAGGTATGAATATGGTATTAGATCCCTTATAATGTGCTTTATGTACTAGTAATAGGTCTTCTCTATATTGTGGTGGAGCAATAGCAATAACTTCTATACTCAATACAATATCTGGTCTACTTAGTACACTCGTAGTATTGACTATTTCCCCATCAACTACTTCATAGAGTCTAAACTCAATACATATACCTGGATTATAAGATACTGTAATGAATCCCCCTAGGAGGATAAACGTTGTAATCAAGACTATGGCTAAGGATTTACGTGAAATACTCATATAAGACACCATTATAAATTTATGTATTGAAACAATATATTTTTTCGAAACAGTATATCTTACTAATTAGAAGATACACTAATTGTTTAGTATTCAATTCGCTTAGTTAAAGATCGTATGTAAAGATTTATATCTATTCATAAACTGGTAAGGAAACGTTAAATATATTATAGAACCTTTTAATCTAGACGATTTTCTTCAGAATAGTCACGTTATAGTCTATTATCACACGTATATAGTTACGGAGCATGGCGTCTATCCGGGGGTCACCTGTATCTACACGTAGTACATCAATGCCTTTGATCTTTCTATGAGT
>CAZHDB010000078.1:0-2453 GCA_964531225.1 uncultured Desulfurococcaceae archaeon | reverse complement strand
AAAAACCAGCATCAGTAAATATAATTTGGGGAAGCCTTGGAATTGTAGCACTTATTGGACTAGCTTGTGCTATTCTCCTTGGATTCTTCTACGGGTTCATAAAGAAAAGACTTGAATATTTATTCATGATGATAGCTAGCATAGCAACTCTATGGGGATTAATAAATATGAGTTACTTCTTCTCATTGGCAGCTGTGGTTTTATCAGTGCCTGCAGGTATAGCTTTAGGACTTATGTTTGTAAAGTCATTACCACCAACGATATTTGGAGTTCCTAAGTGGAGAGCTGCTAAAGGTTGGTTTACTAGATATGTACTTGCAATATTCCTCATTATACTTTCACTATTGCAAGTAGCTCATGCAGTTACAATAGATATACCGGCTTATAGAGTTACATATCCAACTATAGTTGTTTCAGGCTTACCAATATCAATACCGAATACAGCTTGGTTGGAAGCATTGAAGTGGATTAGGAAGAATACATCTAAAAATGCTGTAATAGTGTCTTGGTGGGATTATGGTTATTGGATTTCAGTTGTTGGTAAAAGAAGAACCGTAGCTGATGGTTCAACAATAAATGGAACTCAAATAACACTATTAGCTAAAGCACTAATGTCTTCTGAAGAAGAGGCAGCAAAAATATTTCTTGAGAACTTTAGAACTCCACCAAATGAGACATATGTCCTTACTTACGATGTATTTATGTATGATCCTATGAGAGGTATCATATATCCATGTTCTGGAGCTGATATAGGTAAATCAGTAGCTGCTATTATGAAGCTTGCTGGCATAGATATTGAGGGTGATATAGCTAATGGCACTTATGAATATGTATATCCATCCTACGACTTTCTACGGAGGGTCTATACATATCAACCGAGATGGGAAATAGCTAACATATATAATAGGCTACTATATAAAATGATGATTAATGGAACATATACTTACTTCTTAAATAGTGTAAATTCGGAAGCCGTGATAAAGCCTCCTAGAGTTGATATATATACAGGAAGACTACAGTTACCAGATATGTTACCTGAAGTTCCTAAGGTCCGTATGAAGATTTTTAAACCTGCAAAGATAATAGCTAAGCCTATACGAAATACTCCATACACCGTTTTAGTATTCATATATAAGTTAGATTATAATGCATATAAAGAAATTTTAGAAATGAGTTGAATTAGTTAAGTATTTTTGATCTACTAATCAATTCATCAGAGAGTATATCAATTTCGTAGTAGTTAAACCAAGGAATTTTCCCTCTACTAACTTTAAGACCTGCTGCTG
The DNA here is from genome assembly GCA_964531225.1 of uncultured Desulfurococcaceae archaeon. Classification (GTDB taxonomy): domain Archaea; phylum Thermoproteota; class Thermoprotei_A; order Sulfolobales; family Desulfurococcaceae; genus CAZHDB01. The sequence continues at coordinate 1,167 of CAZHDB010000078.1, read as the reverse complement.
AAGCTCCTTTAGCGATTGCTTTTTTCCAGTCCTCACCTTGATAAAGCTCGTATGCGGCTATTGAAAGTAATATATCTCCTGTTCCTGTAGCATCTCCTTGGATTCCCGGCAATGCTGGTATATACACTATTTCTTGATTAAAGGAGGCTACTAGACCATGAGCACCCATAGATACTATTACTATACCTTTTGAATGTTCAGATAGAAATTTAACAGCATCTAATGAATTACGATACATAGGTACTTCTGATAAATCAGCATGAATTATATCAGCTATCTTCAATACATGTATTAAATCCTTATTCCATTTGATGTTCACTTCTCCATAATCATTTGCTTCTCTAACAAATCCTTGAATATCAAGAGCAAGTATAGTAGCAACATTTCTTATGCTATAAATAGTTTCTATAGGTACCTCTCTATAGACAGGACTTATTATAGTTAATGAGTTTCTCAATACAGTTAAAATTTCATTATCTATCCTTATCATAGCACCTTTCTTAAGCAATTTGACTCTACGATTTACTTCATCAATATATGTCAGCTCAAATATTGGAACTTCATTACTCATAGCTATAAGTTTTACATCCATATCTCTTAGTAAATCCTTATGGATCTTCTGAACAGGTGTTATGAGTATTATTTGTTCATTACAAAAATGTTTCAATGCCATTAAACTATAGTATGCAGATCCTCCTATTGCTTTTCTATTCTCAATATTATCTATAGTGAAACTACCTATTATGACTATGTTATTCTTCATTCTCTTCCTCCTCTTCCTCAGTGATTATTGGAACCCTCTTCTTCTCCCAAGGGGATGTTGTATGGGCCTTCATATGCTCTATTAGATCCTGTATTGTGAAGAAATAGATTGTTTTTTCAGGACTTATTTGTAAACCTTTTCTCCCTTTTGGGCATATATTATCAATATCTACACATATTGGACATAATATAAGACCTGTAGTAATATCTATGCAAGTTTCAATCTCCATACCTTCGTATTTGAATTTCTTTCTAGACCATTGTGGTGTCCAACGAAATACCACTTAAGCCACCTCCTATTATCTATATTGAATCTATAGATTATGTGAAGTAAATGATCTAAAGGTACTAGAGGTTTAGTTGGTGCGGGGGCGGGGATTTGAACCCCGGACGGCCTTCGCCAGC
>CAZHDB010000077.1:0-2659 GCA_964531225.1 uncultured Desulfurococcaceae archaeon | reverse complement strand
AAAAATCTTAACCAGCCTCTAAATCCCCTAAACATATTACCATCCATTAGTAGAATAGGCGAAATCTTTATACGAAATAACCATATTTCTTGTAGAGACCACTAGTATACCATATATATTATTATAATATCATGTAATATAGTGGGAAAAGAGGAAATACAATCCTATGGTATAACTCCTAGCTCTCTTAATCTCTTTCTTACTGAGTCTGTTACAAAGTCTGATATACTTGTATATCCGTATTTACCCTCTTTTACTATCTCTTCTATGATCTTGGCTAGTTCTTCAGGTATCTTTACTGCTCTCCATTTAGCCATAGAACCATCACCCCTTATGATACCTATAGGTAGAAAATCTTATAAATAGTATGTTACCTATAAGTTACATATAGGATACATATATGGAGGTTATGGATATGGGTACCCATCCTATGTATTGGAAGAGGCTTGGTCAGAAAGAACTATTGGAGATAGTTCTTGAGTTTATTGATTCACGGAAGAATGGGATTAGTATGGATGAGTTGAAGAAGCGTCTCGGCAGGATGCTTATTGAGATCGAGCAGGAGCTAAGGTGTTACATAGAAGAAAACGACCCGATCTACAGCAACCTCATACAGAGAACAACTGCACTACAGAAGGCATAACACTCTTTTTATACTAACCACATGTACATGGGGTTTACCGATGAGGGGGAGCACCACCCACTTGGCTTGGGTGGTTCCCCGAGGAGAGTATCTACTAACACTTAAGGCTCGTGGAGAACTAATTGATGGCTCTCTTGAAGAGCTTAGAGAAGAACTATATCTTACACGTAGAGCAACACAGTACATCATAGACTGTCTATGGGAACTAGACAAACTACCAAGCATTAACCAGCTACACCAGATATTCTACAAGCTATTGAGAAAGCAGGGGTTTAGAGCACATCAGTGTAAGCAAATATACAAGTATGCTAAAGCACTAGTGAAGTCAGCCAAGGAAAACAATGGAAAGAAACCAAGACTAAAGAAACTAACAACACGGCTAGACAAGCACGATGCTAAAGTGGATTTAGAGAACCAGCTTGTCATAATAAAGCTTAGGAATAGAGAGTTCAAGATAAAGCTATTACACAGTAAGGAGTATACTAGGAAGTTCATTGGGTGTAAATGGTATGAGGTTATAGTAAGCATTGATAGAAGTGGGAGAATATGGATAAGCATACCATTCAGGTGGATGTATAGACCATATAGCCCTAAGAGGATTATCTCACTTGATATAAACTTAAAGAAAGTGGTAATCTATAATGGCTGGCGTGTTAGGAGAATAAACACTAGGTTTATTGAAGCTCTATACCTTAAACACCTTGCTGAGGGTGTACAGAAGAGGCATAGTTATGCTTGGAGACGTAATAAGAAATGGCTAGACATTATAAGGGCATTACATGGAAAGTCAAGAAACATTGTTGTTGATTGGTGCCGTAAGTTTGCTAAATACATTGTATTGAAGGCTAGGAAGGCAAGGAGCGCTATTGTTCTAGAAGACCTTGATAAACTATGGTTTAAAGCTTCAAGGAAATCTTCTAGTCTAGCTGATAAACTATCTCGTTTTACTTATCGTAAACTACAACAAGCAATTATAACTAAAGCAGTAGAGTATAATGTACCAGTAATCTTCATTAACCCAAGAAATACTTCAACAACATGCCCTAGATGCGGATATAAGCTATCCTATAACCATAGACTAGCGATATGTAGAAATTGTGGATTTATAACAGACCGAGATACCGTTGGAGCAATGAACATCTATCTCAAGACAATTAAATATATAGCATATATAGCCCCATGCCATGGGTCGTGGGGCACCTGCTCAATGACGGATGAAACCAGACCGAAGAGCGGGTCTCTCAAAGATGAGCCAATGACCATTCATATAAAAACATATATAAGCATATAAAGAGGTGAACCCATAGGAAGAATCTTAGCCATCCCTTGAGTCCTTTAAGCAAGTTACCACCCTGGTATTGGTGATCTCTTTGACCTAGAATTTGCTATGTAGGCTAGTAGGAATCCTAGGAAGCCTAGGAAAGCTACTAGGGCGATCAGTATTCTCTGCCATAGTGGCTGATAGGCTCCAGTACTCATGCTCTGCAGCCAATCCACAACAGCCTGCAAGAACGTGACCAGAGTAACTAGGAAAAGACTTAGCAAAACCAGTAAATGTACTCCTCCGCTCCTTCTCCTAGATCTCCTAGTCATAAAATCACCTCTCCATGGAGGAGAAAGGCGAAGAAGATTTTGATGAAAAAAGACTCTATTTCGTTAAGTCGTGGTTCTTGGCTGGGGAAGCTTTACTCCGCCGAAGAAGAATACTGAGATAAGGAATATTATTATTACTCCGAAGATGCTCCAGAAGACAAGATTTGTCGTATCTGGATTCTTATACGCTATATATGCGGCAGTAGCTCCAACAATTATTAATATGAACATTAATAGTCCAAGTAATGAAGCTATATTCTGCCTCATACTATCACCTTCTCCTCTTAGGTACTCTTCTCCCGCTTAATCCATAGGCGATTAACAAGCCAAAGACGAATGCAGCACCTATACCGCCAAGTATATAGTAGTTGTTAAGCCATGACTTAGCAGCAGCCTTAACACCCTCTACACCGCTTAGTGTTA
>CAZHDB010000076.1:0-2698 GCA_964531225.1 uncultured Desulfurococcaceae archaeon | reverse complement strand
AATGTCTTTGCAATAGTAGGCTCATATAGCTCAAGCGTGACTTTGGCAATACAACCAATTATAATGGAGAATGAGAGGCTATTAGTTGTCCCGGTTGTTGTAGCTACACAAATTACCGACGCTGGATACAAATATACATTCAGAGTATGTGCAAATCAATGGATGCAGACTACACAAAATGCTGAATGGGTTTATAATAATCTAAAGACCGAGACTTTTGCATTACTTCTTGAAAACAGTGATTATGGTAGAGAAGGAGGTTAAATATGGGCCCAATATATGGAGTCTAAAGGAGTTACAAAAATTGCAGAAGAATATTTTATGCTCGGAACAACAGACTTCTATTCACAATTATCTAAGAGTGAGGCTGTTGATCCTGACATGATCTTTGTTATAGCTAGTACCAATGATGCAGCAAATATTTTAAAACAAGCAAGAGAGATAGGCCTTAATAAACAATTTGTCATGTTAGGAGGAGTAGCTCAAGATGAACTTTTAGAGCTAGTGAGAGATGCAACCTTAGGCCTCGTACACGTTAGCTATTTCGAGCCTACAACAAAGAGACCTAAAGCAGTTGCTTTTGTCGAAGCATTCAAGAAGAAATGGGGTAGACCACCCGCAATGTATGTTGCTAGAACATATGATGCCATATGGCTATTAGAGAAATAAGGAGAGAGGCCTTACTATTTTAATAGCTGAACAAAAATGCCTACATGGCATTAATAACTTCTGATAGAGCATATGTTATAGAAAACGGTACTACAGTTTTAAGTGGAAATAGTGATGAGCTTCTAGACAATCCCCATGTAAGGCAATCGTACCTAGGATTGTAAGTATTAAAAAATATTAAGCTTAAATAGTTATATTTTTAAGTACATGAATGAAGTTCTGCAGGTAGCTGACAATGAATGAATTAGATGAACTTGACATAAAAATACTGAAAAAATTAATGAATAATTCTAGGTACAAATATACTCAATTAGCCAGGGAATTGGGTGTTTCTGAAGCTACAATCAGGGCTAGAATAAAATCATTGATTGAAAGAGGCTATATTGAAGGCTTCACTATAGTAGTAGATCCTTCTAAACTAGGATATGAAGTTATGGCTAGAATAGGTATTGATGCAGATGTTAATAATATTCAATCCCTTATAGATGACTTAAAGGAATTAGAGGAGGTATTCCTAGTAGCTCTCTCTACTGGAACACACGATGTTCTAGTAGACGTTATAGTTAGAGATCTAGATGAACTTAAGAATTTTCTAACAATGAAACTAGGTAAAGTAAAAGGGGTTAAAAACTACGATGTATCGATTATAATGGACATTTATAAAAGAAGGTTTACTTATATAATCCCTCCTCGACCTATAGAAGGTAGTTAAATATACTTTAATTCATTAGTATCTTCATATCGTTATATTTAAAAACTAATAGGAATAGGGAAAAGACTATAATATTCAATTACTAATTTTATCTAATCCTAATTTCTCCAATATCCTTAGGAGGTAATAGTAGTGAGCCTTCTAATCTTAAATTCTTTAGAACCTCAACTCTAACTACTACTTCAGCTGATATATCTGTTGTATGGCCAGCTACTTCTCCATCACCCTGCATAGCATGTGTGTCACCAACATATACCCCACCGCCTTTAACTTTAACAGGAGCTATTACAACCGCTCCTCCACGTACAGAATCTATATCCAAATGACCGTCAGTCAAATCTCTTTCATACTGCTCCCTAATTATACTATATGGATGCAGAGCATCTATTAGAAAAGAGTCCAACTCACCAGCATTATGTGGTTCAGGTATATCAACTACTGGAATCGTCCCCAATTGTCCTAAGAATGGTCTCAACCTTGTTGCTATTCCAACTAGATCAGCCTTGCCAAAAACAAGTATTGGACCCTACCTAGATTTCTTAGGAAGATTACTCCATTCCCCCAGCTCTTTTCAGCTATCTTTCTAGCTAACTTTTCATCAACAGTTATACACGGAATATGTGTCATCAAACACCATAGTGTATCCATGGATCATTTTAAAACGGAGATACTGGTGAAGTGCATTTTCTGCATTTTATAGCTTCCTGACCTATACCTTGAATCTCAATCTCAAGCCATGGCTCATTACAAGCTGGACACTTTTAGCTACGTACGGATCTCCTACAACGGCATTATTAACTGGTTCATCTATACCTGACGAGGAAGCTTTAGATCTAATCTTGATCTGTTCTACATGGATAGCTATTGCATCGCCAACATCAGCTTTTCGGCTGCTACATGAACATTAACTTCATGTCCTCCTCTTAACGTTGGAGTAATCAGAGTCTCCGGCAAATGGGATTTGTTATAAATGTTATTTTACCACCATCAGCAACCGGGCCTATCATTTTAGTATGTGGACCTATGATTCCGTTAGTAAATCTATCATTTAATAATTCATCATTATAACTCATATATAACATCCAAGAAATACTTATTTATCATCCATAATCTATGAAGCATACTTATATAAGTATAGTGTTTTGGAGTAATGTAGAGCTTTCATCTAAATTATATTTTATTGATTTCTTTACAACTCATAACTTATTTAAAGAAATAGAATAGGAATGAATTATACTAGATTATTTAATCCTTGTATATATAGTTTTAACATTAGTCCTTTCTATAACTAGAGCTACTCCATTTTTCCCATTAGGT
>CAZHDB010000075.1:0-2775 GCA_964531225.1 uncultured Desulfurococcaceae archaeon | reverse complement strand
CATATATACCGTACCTTGAAGGATCGGCATATTTATAAAAGCCATTTATTACAGGGGTAGAGATTATTGAGAATTCATCATTAGAGAATGCAATATTATGTTTTATCCACATATTTGTAGTAAATTGTGGTTCTTCCATATATCCATAGATAGCTTCTTTTGTTTCCGGTGTAGGGTATGTATCATATATGCCCGAGTAATCCTTTATAACAATAATATATGTATCATAAATTTCTATGGCTGGACTTGAGAAAGTTATATTTAAAGAATAATAAGTTGAGTCATCATATTCTAAGTAGATCGGTATTTCTATAAGACGTTCTTCCAATGGCTCAAAAGAATATTCATGAGTTTTGGTTCCAATTATTACCTGATTAGTTGGTGATAATTCTTCAAGTTTTTCGATTGTGACTATTAACTCTGAAAACTGGCCTAATGGATTATATGCTTTAATATATAAGGTTGTCTTGTATACACATGTACCTATATATACATTGTATTCTCTTTTCTCATTCTCTAGTATTAGTGAATCTTTAATTATTGGTGTAAAGAACCAATATTCTTCTTGAAGTGGAGGAGATTCATCACCACTATTTATATACCAAGGTTGATCGGTTAGTTCGACCTGATATTTTTCACTGAATTCTTTATATGTAATATTATATGCTAATATTTCCTTAAAATCTCTTGATATCAAGAATGAGTATACAAATCTATGTTCTATCGATAATATATTGTTAGCGCCTAATTGCTTTGATCTTATTAGTATTTTTTCATATTTCGTAGGCGGAATAAATGGGTAAATTCCCCGGCTATTATTTTTGTCATAGAATATATAGAACCCTCTATTTACCCCCTGATCATAAATCTCCACATACAATCTATTATGTAATCCGTCTAGTGCAGCCATTATTGGCCATTCAGCAGTATATAAATTCTTAATATACAATGGCAGTTTTATTATTATTCTACAATTATTTGTTAAATATCTTCCTGCATTAGGTATCTCTATTGTAGAATTATATGAAGTCCATATTGTCCGAGATCCGTTCCAAACCCATATCTCATCATAATACCATTTTATTCCATCATATACTGCTAAAAGTAAACTATCTGCTCTAGCACCTATTAATTGAGGCAAGTCTTTGACATCAATAATATATATTTGCCTATAGCTTTCAGCCAAACTAATTGTACCATACTCTTGACTAAATATAGATAATGGCTTTCCAAACTGATAAATAAGGAATGTAGCAAGAGAATTACACATAATTATCAATATAAATAATAAAGACAACAGATATTTTTTAATCAATTGCAGTCCCTTTTTTTTCTTTATCGGAGGCCCTATTTTGTACAAACTCACTATTTCTTTATTTAACTATTATATTGAAGAATGAAATACATTTCAAAACGATTAATTACTAATTTTAAACATAAGCTTTTGATTAAATAGGTAACTGGAGTTTTTAGTATTTAATTTCTAGTTAATGAATCATTAATATTAGAATACTAGTTCTTTATATATTTACTGAGGTATTTATGGTAAATAGTCTCGTACATGTATGTCTATGGTTAAGTTTTTTATTTGAGTTTCATTCATATTCTTATTGAGAACATCTTATTTGATGGGTTATGGTGGTGATTGGAGGTAGCTACGGTTCGTTTCAATGTTTATATACCTAGGGATCTTGATGATGCTCTAAATTTTCTTGATGAGCATGGGGATAAGGCTGTACCATTGGCTGGCGGTACTGATGTATTAGTTTTGGCTCGTACTGGTATTATTAAGCTAGAACTTGTACTTGATCTATGGCCTTTGAGGAAGGAATCATCATATGTTAAGCGTGAAGACGGGTATATAAGGATAGGTGCTTTAACAACGATTGATGAGCTCTATAATAGTTTCTTACCAAGTGATAAGCGTTATCTAGGATTACATGATTTGTATCGGCAGTTTGCGGCACCATATTTAAGGACTATTGCTACTGTTGGAGGAAATATTGGTACGGCGCATCCATTAAGTGATCTAGCTATTTTATTGCTAGCACTAGATGCTGAGGTAAAGCTATCTAGTGTGAATGGCGATAGGTGGGTTAAACTCGATAATCTATATCTGGGTAAGAGAAAGCTTGATCGAAGGCCAAATGAACTCATTACAGAAGTGAGGTTTAAGGAGACTCCAGCTAATAGTAGTACTGCATTACTAAAGCTTGATCGCCGCCGTGGACATTCAATGGGATATGTTGTTACAGCAACCTATATGGCTCTTGATGGAGACACTATATCTGATGTAAGAATAGCTTTTGATAGTACTGGAAAGCCTTATCCGGGACGAGCATATAAGACAGAAGAATTTCTACGTGGTAAAAAGTTTAGTGACGAGGTTATTAGAGAGTCCTATAGGGTTTTAGAGAGTGAAATGAAGCGTATTAGTGATTATCGTGCGCCTGCTGAGTACCGCCTTGATCTATCGAAGGTATTGATGAAGAGATGCTTATATATTATAAAATCCCGTATAAAGGGGTGATCATGGTTGGCTTCTAATGAGTACCCGGATATACCTATAAAATTAACTGTTAATGGAGTAGAGCATTTAGTTATTGTAAAGCCTTATGAGAGGCTAATTGATGTACTAAGGTATAAGCTTGGATATACTAGTGTTAAAGAGGGATGTGGTAGGGGAGAATGTGGTGCTTGTCTAGTTATTATGGATGGTAAGCTAGTGCCTAGTTGCCTAGTACTAGCTATTAGGGCCAATGGATCAAATATAAC
>CAZHDB010000074.1:0-2916 GCA_964531225.1 uncultured Desulfurococcaceae archaeon | reverse complement strand
AGCCATTACTGTAAGCAGTGTATTATCAGTATTACTTCCTCATACAGGCGGTATTGGAGGAGACGGCTTTCTTCTTGCAATGGATTCCTCTGGAGAATTAATAGCCTATAATGGCTCCGGAAGAACTTCCAGAATATTTCCTGTAGATGAGTATTTAGAGATTAAACCTATTCGCGGTCCTTTAACTATAACAGTACCTGGATTAGTCGACTTATGGGGATGGATCCAGGAAAACTATGCAAGTATGGATCTACTTGATCTATTAAGGCCTGCTATAAGTCTTGCCGAAAATGGCTTTTACGTGCAAGAGCAATTAGGCAAGGCTATAATCAATAGCTATAAAGAGCTTATGCATTATAGTAGTTGGGTAAAAACTTTTGGTCTACTAAAGAAAGGAGATCATGTAAAGTTTAGGGATCTGGCTAGAGTCCTTAGAATTATTGGTAAGAGGGGATCTAGAGAATTTTATGAAGGAAAGTTAGCTGAAGAAATTGTTGAAAAGCTTTCAGAGCAAGGTGTATTGATCGATTATGAGGACTTTAGCGGTCATTATGGGGAAATAGTTAAGCCTATTAAAATGTATTATAAAGACTATGAATTATATGAACTTCCACCAAATACTCAAGGGCTCACTACATTAGAGCTACTTAAATTGGTTGAAATATCTGAGTTAAATAAGAAGAGGTTTAATGATGAAAATAGGATAGTGGAGTTCTTCAAGTTATCTATTATTGCTTATGGTGATAGAGACACGTACATATCTGATCCTAGATTTTACAGTGTTGATGCAGACTTCATATTAAGTGAGAATAGATTGAAATCACTAATAAATAGAAAATTAGGTATGACAATGGATATTCCGGAAGCTGATACAACATTTTTTGTTGTTGGCGATAGAAATGGGAATATAGTTGGTTTCATACAAAGTATTTTCTACCCATTTGGCTCAGGCATCGTAGTTAATGAAATACCGTTTCAGAATAGAGGATATGGCTTTGCGAAGGTAAAGGGATTACCTAATAGTCCAGCTCCTTTAAAGAGGCCTCTACATACACTATCTATTCTTTTAGCTGAACATGATAGAGAAGGCATCTACATTATTGGTTGTGCAGGAGGGCATCTCAGACCACAAATCCATAGTGAAGTATTAATGAATATAGTTGATTATGGCATGAGTCTATCTGAAGCTATTGATGCTCCAAGATATATGTTATTAGATTTTGTTAATGGAGAGATTAAGAAAGGAATTGTAGAAATAGATCTTGGAATAAGGCCGAGTCATAAATACATAGATGTAGTCGATGCAAAATCTCCTAGAACAGGCATAGTCCATGCTCTTAAATATTCCAAGAATAAGGTTTACGAATTTGTAGCTGATAATAGAGGAGGTGGAAAAGCTATACCCATTTTTAACTAAGTACTGAAAATAGCATTCTTACTCCTGCATAAAATAGTATTATACCCACGAATAATCTTAATAGATCTCTACTCATCTTACTAGCCATTCTTGGTCCAATATTAGCTCCTAGTATAGCTCCTAAAGCAAATGGTACCCCAATTCCATAGATAACGTCTCCATTCAATATATGACGGGCTGTTGCAGCAATAGATGATGGAAATATAAGGAACGTCGATAAGGCTACTGCATTATGAATAGGTATACCTAATACTCCGAGAAATAAAGGCATATTTACAACGCCTCCTCCCGTACCTGTTAGTCCTGCAATGAATCCTGACACCAGACCTATTGGAACGGCTTTAATCCATGGTACCTGAATATTATTGGGATCTTTGGATACATTATTAGGATCTTCCTTAGTTTTTCTAGATAGTTTTGCTGACAAATACTTATAGAACAGTCTTATTGAATAGAATATAATGAATATGGATATTACTAATCTCAATATCCCTTGATCTAATATATTTGATGTATATGCCCCTATATATGAGGAAGGTATCATACCAATCAATATAAGAAGACCTGGCTTTATTGGAACCTTTTTCAATCTTAAATAATTCATAGCGCCTACAAATGATAGGAATGTAATTACAAATTTACTCGTTCCAACAGCATTATTTATTTCCAGGCCAAGAAAGTAGAAAAGCGGGACCATAAAGGCTCCTCCACCTATTCCAGCAATTGTTGATACTATTGCTATAAGAAAGCCACTTACCATGTAAATTATGGTATCTATTCCTATCAAGCCATTGATCCTCCGTTCACTTAACGTATTGACTATGTACAATACTTGTACTACTTAAATCTCTCTTCCAGCCATACATTACCTCTTACATGATAGCCTAGTGATTCCCAATAACCATTTATATAGTCTTTAATAAAAACTATCTTATGAATCCATTTAGCTCCTTTCCACCCATATAAATGTGGAATAAATATTCTTGCTGGAAATCCTTGCTCAGGTGATAACGGTTTACCATTAATTTTAATTACAAGTAATGAATCTTCACTTAAGAAGTCATCTATAGGAACTATTGCTGTATATCCGTCAAGAGAATAAGTATAAGCCCACTTAGCTTCTTCACTAATATTATTTGGATTAATGAGCTCGGTTAAGGGTATACCCTCCCACACTACATCTCTTACACTCCACCCAGTGACACAGTGAAAATCACTCCTTAAACGTCTTAGTTTAAACCTAAATAGTTCATTATAGCTATACCTTATTCTTTTCCTTACAAGGCCGTCGATAATTAGATTCCAGTTTTCTGGAATATGTGGTTGTCCAAGAATCCTGTAGATTATGAAGTATGGAATGTATTTTTGGCCTGGAGGTTTCTTAGATCCACTGGATCTATTTATACTAGACATTGAAATATTGTAATTATACTTTATAGGCAGATTTTCTACTTTTCCGTTTGTCCCCTACTGTTTCATTTTGTTTAGTACTATAGCTT
>CAZHDB010000073.1:0-2917 GCA_964531225.1 uncultured Desulfurococcaceae archaeon | reverse complement strand
GCAGCAATCATTCTAAGTATATTCCTTGCTACAATAGTATCTGCTGTAGCACCACAGTTACCACGTGTTGGACCATAGCCAAACGGGTCTATACGGCATGGACCCATATTACAGTTTCTACAACATATACCTAGTAATCCAAAGCCACACTGTGGCTGTTGCTCAAGATATCTGTGCCATACTGTTGAGATGCCTTCTTCTTCGGCTTTTTCAATGAGTTTTGATACACCAGGTGTAATAGAGATTTGTTCTGCTGGGAGTTTATACTTTAAATATTTCCAACGAGTAGACATGAAAAGGGATCACCCCCATGAGACAGGAGAATATTTAGATTTAATATCTAGAGGTTTAGGTACGGGAGTTACTTCTGATACAGGCTTTACAACTACTATTCCAGGAGCCGTGGGTCTACCACTAACAAGTTCCTTAGCCCTCATAGTGCTAAGTTCTTCAAGGAATTCCTCTAGTCTGCCAAACCTCAATGCACCCGTTGGACAAGCTTCTACACATGCTGGTAATTTGCCTTCTCTAATTCTATCGATACAGAAATCACACTTGATGATAGTCTTTGTATCAGGATTATAGCGTGGATGACCAAATGGGCAAGCAAGCACACACATTATACATCCAATGCATTTTTCTGGACTCAATACAACGTATCCTTCAGGTGTCCTCTGTAAAGCCTTAGTTGGACATACATTCATACATGGTGCGTCCTTACAATGCTGGCATCTCATTGGTACATACAATAGGTTATCAACTGTGACAACTCTAATTCTCGGCCTAGGCAAAGGCTTTTCAAAGATAGCACTATATAATGACTTACTTAATGAATGTTCAACGGCACAAGCTAATTCACATGATCTGCATCCCATGCATCTCTCAGGATCAATGAAGATAATGAGATTCTCCATATTAGCAGGTACAGATATTGGAGAAGCCATGGTCGTAACTGTTCACCTCAGTTTATAAAGTTATTTTATATAGAAATAAGGGAATCGTGTTCGGAAATTAGAACACGGTAAAATATAGGCTGTTCGATATGGATCAAATAATAAAATTCCTATATTTACCTTCAAATAATTTCTCGGAGATATATTCTCTAATAGATTTATATTTTTCCAATAGCCTCAAAGCCTCTGGAGTTAAGAGTGTTACTCCTCTCCTATTACCTCCTCTAATTGTAATAATTAATTTAAAGCCTATTCTTTTCTCAAGAGAATGTATTTTCTCTATATACGTTGATGGTTTATAGCCAAGTAATTCACATGCTGTTCTAAATGATTTCGTATGCATAAGTACTTCGAGTAGTTCAAGTACGTCTTTCGGAATGATCTTCCCATCTGTTGTAGCTAATGAAATATTTATAGCTGGGATGTAGTCTTGCAAATTGTATTTTACTGGGCAATCAGAAAACATAATCCTTCTAATAGATCCAATCGATATAGTCTCACTATTAAGATCTATGTATCTGCTCAAGAATGGACACTTATATAGTCTACCAATAGGATCGAGATACAACTTTCTACATTCTTCTCTTAAAGGCTTGGTCAATATCGTAACTCTATAGCCATCTATATACGCAGTATAGGCCCTGTAGCCATAGAGATAGCCATATGGCAATGATACTTCAAAGCCTCTTTCAATAAGGAACCTCTGAAGATCAAGAATATACATGTATGAATACGGTATTTCGCCTATTCTAAGCTTTAATCCATATTTACGGCATATATCGATCGATGAGACTATGTTTTCAATATTAGTATCTATAGTCTTTAATGCAAGATATATTGAGAAATTCTCGATACCATGGCTTAGTAATGCCTTTATATATTTTTCCTCATTAATTAATTCAATATAGTTACTTGTCACTATTACAAATTCATCTATATCCTCAACAAGATCCTTGGTAATGTTACGGAGTTGATTAATAGGTGATAGAGTATAGACTTTTCTCGAAAGATCTCTTAATTTACTAATAAAATATCTAATCTTTGGATGTAAATATGGATTAGGACATAAGATAATTGATTCATCGAAACTATAGTCTATTATGAGCTTATACAGTCTTTCGAATATTTGTATGGGTAAGATATTTCTTTCAATAGTAGAAGATGTCCAAGGGCATCCTATACATGTTCCATTACACGTTATAACAGGCCTTATTATTAGACTGCTCCAAACCAAGGATTCATCCCTTTCCCTTATTCAAAATATACTTCGAATCCGCAGAAATGATCTCCTTTACCCCAACAATATTTTTCAATGGTTGTATTCTTTCCATATAACTCCTCTAGTACTCCCTCGATTACGCCTGCTTCAAAATCACACATGGTCTCACCAATATTCTTCATTCCATAGCAGCTCATACACTCATATATGTTTATAGTCATATTATTTAATGATTCATTCACTATATCTAGGATCCCTATTCGCTGTAGAATAAAGATCTTTGGAAGATCATCTAATGACTTAATAGCTCTTTTCTTAACAAGCATTTTTCCAAGATTATAACCTGATGCCTTCATTACTATAGTCTTCATCGATTTGCTATATTGCATGATGCCATATATGATCATCCTGTAGGTTCTTACATAAACATGATCGCCTCTATCAATTTTGTAGAAAAATGGCCGTCTAATACTAAATGGATAAATTTGATCATTTATTTTATACATTGTATTCCTATTATTCACTTGGCTAAGATTGCATCTTTTGCATTTTCTATTCTTCTCAAGATAATAGACTTTTCTCCATCGCCAAATACTCTTCTTAATGTCTTCCTCAGAAATCATTTCTTCAAATTCAGCATCAGTTATAGGCTTGATGATAGTTTGAATAGAAACCATATTATTTACCTCTAGAAACTATTTTGGAATTTATTAGAGATAAGCTTTTTCATTAAACACTATTAATT
>CAZHDB010000072.1:1278-2938 GCA_964531225.1 uncultured Desulfurococcaceae archaeon | reverse complement strand
CGATATTGCATTAAAATACTCAATTATTGGTCTATGTAGTTCAAAGATTTATCATTATACCTGATCATATTATGGGATACTGATTACAAATAAGAACAAAAACTTATTATGATAAAGCATTGACTATAACATACTATACGATGTTTCTGTCAATTGCTCTTCTCTTTCTTACATTTAAGATACTTATCAAACCATTCCTTTATTTCCTTTAATCGCTCGAATCTATGCTTAGGTTTACCGCTTCTACTTAGATCGTGATTCTCCCCGGGAAATATTACTAGTCTTACAGGGACTTTTCGAAGCTTTAATGCTTTAAATAGCATAAGAGCTTGGTCCAGCCAGCATCTATAGTCTTGTTCTGAATGAATAATTAATGTAGGTGTTTTAACGTTCTCCACATACATTATGGGGCTTTTCTCAAGACATACATCCGGGGTTCTCCATGGCACACATTTAATCTGATCTTCTACGAAATAGTGTCCTATATCCGTTGTACCATACATACTTATCCAATCACATATTGATCTTTGTGTTACGGCAGCCTTAAACCGATCTGTATGTGTTATTATCCAATTGGTCATGAATCCTCCATAGCTTCCGCCAGCCACTCCAACTCTATCTGGATCAAGGAAATCATAGCGTTTTAATGCCTCAGCAAAAATCTCCATTAAATCCTGATAGTCTCTCTCACCATAGTGTCCCCTTATATCTGCGAACTCCTCTTCATATCCATCGCTTCCCCTAGGATTACCATAAACTATAGCGTATCCATTATTAACGAGGAAATGGAATTCTTCTATAAAACTCCATCCATAAGCAGTTTTAGGTCCACCATGAATATATAGTATCCATGGTAATTTCTCTTCTTGTTTAAGTTCCTGGGGATACATAATCCAAGCATCTATAGCCTTTCCATCACTAGATCTAAACGTGAACTTTTCTATCTTTCCAAGTTTAATTCTTGATAAATAGAATTGATTCATATTAGTTAATTTTACAAGGTCTTTTCCTCTTAACACATATAGTTCCCTTGGCTCATGAGGCGTCATACCAAGTAGTGCAACAATATCATTATCCGATACGGAGAATTCATCAATTATGAAACCTTCTTTATCAATTAGTATTTCTGGTTCAGAGCCTAGTTTTACACGATATAGCTTTGTCAATCCTCTATCACTTAACATATAGTAAAGATAGCCCTCTTTAGTCCAGTAGATATTCTTTGCATTACTACTTGTTCTAACATCAGAATTTAATGTATTGTAGGCATTACGATCAAAATCGCACGTTATACAAATCTCCTCTCTTGTTTCAATATCTACAACGTATACCTTATGATGCGTTGCAAATCCTCTTTCACGCCGATGATATATTAATGACACGTATCTATTGTCAGGACTCCATACAATAGGCGAATATGAGGTAATATCTTTTAGGATTAAGATATCTTCATTAGTCTCTAGATCATATATATGTAGATCAGTAAGGTATGGATGGAAGCGGTCCTCACTTACTGTATAAGCTATAAATCTACCATTTCTACTCCAAGCCATCTGTCTTACAAAATGTTTTCCTTCAGTTATTTTATGATATTCCCCACTTAATGGATCTATTAAGTATAAATTCGATGATAAGTAATAGGCATATCCTATTCCATTAA
>CAZHDB010000072.1:0-1178 GCA_964531225.1 uncultured Desulfurococcaceae archaeon | reverse complement strand
CTTGATAGGAACGCTAAAAGTTTACCATTAGGTGATGGTTCAGGAGAATAGTCATTAGGTCCACTTGTTAGTCCATATACTTTTTCACTTCTAAGGTTATATACCCATATATTTGTCTCATACATATCCTTTTCAGGATTTATTCTTGTAACGGTAAAGTATATTCTATCTCCATTCAAAGTTATGATCGGTGATGAAAGAATTCGTATATGGGATAGATCTTCTGGTTTAAGCAATCCATAGGCACCTCATAAACTTAAGTATAACATTAAATAGTATTTGGAATCCTGTAAAAAATAATAGTTTTCTACTTGGTAAGTAGTGTCAGTGTCTTAAAATTATAGAGTGTTAGCCGATATAATAGATCACTTGCACCAAACAGTACATATTATGTATATAAATTATTATAGCCATAGCCTTATTATTTACAACTAATTCTGTAATGTGGAAGGGGCCCATTTAACTAGTTAACTAGTTATTTTTGCTTAATCCTTCTTATATAGTAAGTTAATAATTTTTCTAAGAAATATTTTCCTATTTTTATAATATTGTATTAAATTCTATACATTTTACGCATTATTGATACGGTGTTAATAAAACAATATTTATTATCTGTGATTTGATTATATATGGTGTAGGGTCGGCTATCATGACAGAACTACTTTATCAAAAAGATAGTTATCTTAGAGAATTCGATGCTAGGGTTGTAAAGGTTAATGGTAATTTCATAGTCCTCGATCGTACGGCGTTTAATCCACGCGCGGGAGGTCTTTCATGTGATACGGGCTATCTAATTAAGGAAGGTAAAGAGTATCGAGTCGTAGAAGTATTTTTTGATCGGGCTACAGGTGAAGTAGTACATAAACTGGAATCCGAAGATCATGATTTAAATCCAGGGGATCATGTTAAGGGTATTATTGATTGGGAGCGCAGATATAGGATCATGAGATTACATACAGCTGCGCATATAGTATCTGCTATACTTTATAAAAAATATAATGCCTTGATTACAGGAGGACATGTATTTCCGGAGTATGCTTATGACGACTATTCTCTTGAAAAATTTGATCCTGAAATATTTAAGGAGACTATTGAAGAGGCAAATAATGTTGTAAAACAGGGAATAGATGTAAAGATTTATTGGTTGAAAAGAGAAGATGCTTTTAAGATACCCGGAA
>CAZHDB010000071.1:0-3166 GCA_964531225.1 uncultured Desulfurococcaceae archaeon | reverse complement strand
GGTCTTGAGTGCTGATATCAATTAGTTAAAATGTTTAAGGACTGTCTTATTATATGTTTAATGTTTATTTTTAACTAAAGTTCCTCTTAGTCCCATAGGCTTGGCATCAATAGTTATTTCTGAAGTTTTTAATCAAGTACTAAGAATGGACATAGATGACTGTGGAATTCTTTAGCTTTTCTAATTAACTCATTGCTAGCCTTAGTGTGCACCTATAAAAGTCTTAATATATACTATAGTACAAAGTATATCCTTAAATAGGCCTTCATATAAGGTTCCTATTTTATGGAAACATAAAATTAGTTAATGAATTAATCATTAAATTAACTAATTTTAGGTTCTCTGAAAGGAATAATAGATCTTTTTGATAAATTATGTTAGTGGTCATGAGAGTATTGATAGCATATAATGATGTGTTTTTGTAAGAAATTTTCATAAGGGCCAATAATAATGGCCAGGCATCTTCCCTCATCTCTAAATGAACCCCTATTAGAACAACTGTACCTTTACCGTATTTTCCCATAACTATTGCAGGCTTTAAATCATCTGCATAATAGGCCAATATTGCGACATCACTACCTACTTCTATAAATTCCGGTCCGCCATAGTAGAGTGCCTTTACCACTTTTCTGTCTAGAGAACTGGCTAATTCTGTTGCAAGAGTTATATTTACTATGCCTGAAGTAGGCCACGGATATCCTTCTTTGGGACCCATAGCTGTTACATTTATTAATTTAAGTGAGTATGTGTATAGTCTGCCCTCCCAAATGATGCGTTTAGATAAGTAATATGCTCCAGCACAAATTCCTATTATTGTACCCCCGTTATCAACAAAATTCTTGATTGAGGTTTCGCCTGTAGCACCTAATACTTTATGATAATCCCAGGACCATCCTCCAGGGATTATTAGAATATCTATTCCCGATAAATTATTGTTCCTAATATCATTAGAATCTAGTTCTTTATGCCCTATATTGTAATTACTAAAGAAGAGCTTTAGAGCATATATACCGTCTTTCCATGTACCAGATCCTATATATAAACCTACTACAATTTCATCTTTTTTATTTGAAGTCCCTAAAATATTATAATACAATATACTATAAACAGCAACTATTATCACTATTAAAATAGCTATTCCTCCTATAAACACCTCTTTTTTCAATTATTATCTCCTTTTGAATCTTGGATTAAAGTATTCCTCTAAACTAGAGCCTAAAAGGAGAAAACCTAGGCCTGTTAAAGTTATTAGTAAGCCGGGAGGAAGTACCCACCACCATAATCCTTTAACAAAAGCTCCCCTAACTTGTGCATAATACAATATTATTCCCCAACTTATTTTATTAGGATCTCCTAGTCCCAGGAAACTAAGACCGGCCTCTGTAAGTATTCCATCAATTATTGTTAATACAAATATTGGAACTATGAGAGGTACAAGACCTGGAATAATATATTTTATCATTATATGCATATTTCCACATCCTATTGCGCGTGCAGCTTCTATATAAAGATTCTCTCTCAAAGAAAGAACATATGATCTAACCATTCTAGCTATTGAAGGCCATCCTAAAATTGATATAGAAATGACAATATTCCAGATACTAGGCCCTAGATAAGACACGAGCAATATAATGAATACCAGATATGGAATTACGAGGACTATATCTGTTAGTCTCATTAGTATTTCATCGATCCATCCACCTAGAAATCCAGAGATCACTCCAATTATTGTGCCAATTATTACACAACCTAGAGCGCTTAGTACACCCACTAATAGCGATATTTGAGCTCCATATATTATTTGACTTAGCAGGTCATGGCCCATATCATCAGTACCTAACCAGTGTTCGGAACTTGGAGGCTCATATGGGTCGCCCACATAATCATAGGGATCATATGGTGCTATATATGGTGCTAAAATAGCCATTAATACAATAAACATAATTATTAGTAGTCCGGCTTTAGAGCTTCTACTTCTAAAGACCTCATTAATGTTACTGATCATAGTCATGTTTCTACACCGTGACAACGACTTATCTTAATCTAATTCGCGGATCTAGATATGCATAAATAAAATCGACTATGAAATTTGCTATAAGTACGCTTATACTAATTAATAGGAAAGCCCCCTGTATCAATGGATAATCCCTTCTCATTATTGCCTCATAAATTAGTCTCCCGACACCAGGCCATGAAAATACCGTTTCAGTGAAAACAGCTCCTCCTACAACATATCCCAGTAGTATAGCAGTATATGAGGAGAGGGGTAATGATACGGGTCTTAATGCGTGCTTAAACAATATGACTCTAGAGGGCAGTCCTTTAGCTATTGCAGTATCTACATACGGTTCCGTAAGGGAATCAAGTACTAATCCCCTAGTTATAAGCGCTGGTGGTCCAAGTAAGAATATCACTATCACTATCATAGGAAGAATAGAATGTCTTAGAACATCAAGAGCGAAATCTAGAAAGCTTGAGTATTCAGCACCAGCTGTTACTGCTCCACTTAATGGAAACCATCCTAAATGTACCGAGAATATGTAAAGAGTAAGCATGCCAAGCCAAAATATAGGCATACTACGTGCTATAAACGCAATTCCTATAGTAAGCAGATCTATCTTGCTTCCTTTTTTCCAAGCAGAATAAGCTCCAAGTATTATTCCAATTACGGTAGCAAGAGAATATGATATGCCAAGTAGATAAAGTGTCCACGGCAATCTTGATAAAAGAACTTCTGTAACTGGTCTAGGATAATACCTAAATGATATACCTAAATTCCCAGTAAATAGATTCCTAATATATAATATATATTGTGTAAAAACATCCTTATCAAGACCGAATTGTTGGATTAAAAGCGCTCTTTCCTCAGGAGTTATAGAAGGATCTCTTAAGAAATAATCTACAGGATTTCCAGGCATTAGTCTGGGAAGCAGAAAGTTAATTGTCATAGTTACGAAAAATGTAATTATAAAAAATATAATTCTTTTAAAGATATATCTAGATAAAGACATACTCTGATGCTCACCTCTTCCTCATAACTAGTATTCCGATCATGGCTATTACTACGATTACTAAGACTGCTATAACGGCATACACCCAGCCTGGAACTACAGGTACCTCAACAGGCACTGTAGTAACGCCACCTGGTACAACGCTAGTTGTAACG
>CAZHDB010000070.1:0-3348 GCA_964531225.1 uncultured Desulfurococcaceae archaeon | reverse complement strand
ATAATCTATGAAGTACTTAGGATTCATTTCTTCCCCGAAGGACCTCTTTAATAGATCTTTTGGTGCAAATGTTGAACCCCATTTATGTATTTTCTCTCTTAAATACTCCTTGATCTCTTTATAGTCATTATTTCTTATCTTCTCGTAGAAATCTGGTATATCCTTCATTATATAATGCCTTATCTGTGCTGAAACTATATTGCCTATAGTATATGTTGGGAAATAGCCTACTTGTCCCATACTCCAATGTATATCCTGTAAAACTCCCTCTTTATACGTTCTAGGCCTTAGACCAAGTAGTCTTTCAAATTCATTATTCCATAGCTCAGGTAATTCTTCGACTTTTATTTCACCAGCAATCAATAGCTTTTCAAGCTTGAAACGGAGAAGTATATGGAAATTATATGTAACCTCATCAGCATCAACTCTTATAAAGCCTGGTCTAACGGTATTGAAGTAGTAATAAATATCTTCAGGACTATATTTCTTAATGAAATCAAGATACTTGGTTAGAACCGGGTATATTGCTTCTGTAAAGCTCATCGATCTACCAATAATGTTTTCCCAGAATCTACTCTGGCTTTCATGAATGCCCAGGCTAGCTCCACCTGCTAATGGTGTAGCTATTAATCTCTCATCTATTTGTAGATGATATAGTGCATGTCCAAATTCATGGATTACACTATACATTGTCCTCTTAAAGTCTATTCCTTCATATCTTGTAGTAATTCTTACATCACGTACTCCTATACCAGTTGTAAACGGATGTGTTGATACATCTAGTCTAGCTCTTCTTCCAAGTGGGAAACCAAAGATCTTTAGTATCTCTATATTGACTTTTTCCATAGAGTTTCTATCATACTTTATCTTCTCAAGTTCATGTTCTTTAGAAAATAATTCTTCAGATATTATTTTATCAAGTACTTTGCGGATACCAGGCTCCAATACAGAGAAAATTCGGTCAACATCTCTAGTCAAAAGACCCTCCTCATGTAGATCAAGAAGTGCATCATATGGATGCTCTACATAACCCAAGTATTCAGCTGCTTCACGACCTAGTTTAACAAGTTTTTCTAAATAGGGTTTAAACATGTTGAAATCATCTTTTTCTCTGGCTTGCCTCCAGACAACTTTAGCTTCTTCACTTGTTCTTGCAAATTCATAGATTAGTCTAGGCGGTAAAGCCTTAGCTATCCGAATATGTCTCTTGAGAACACGTACAACACCCCTTTCATAATCATTTAGATCCTCGATCTTATCGGCTTTATCAACTAGACCAACTATTTCGGGACTAAGGAGGATCTTTTGTTGTAAAACACTTATTTCGCCAGCAGCTATACCTCGTTCCATCGCACCCTCAGGAGGCATATTAGTCTCTGTATCCCATCCCATAAGAGACTGAGCATGACCTAGAGCCCATAGAATACGCGTTTTTTCAACTAATTGTTTAATAACAGGGTTTTCAAAGACCATATCATATTACCCCTCAATAACTGCTTACATAGATTTTATGATAACCCTTAGTAAATAATATCCTTTACTCAGAATAACTTATGAAATATTTCAATTAATTTTGTCTCACCATAACTAAGCCTCTTGAGAAACAGAGATAGTGATAAAAATATTTAATTAAAATAAACTATGGAGTAGTATTACTTTCCTGCTATGGGTACATTATCCACTAATATCGGTATAGCATATATGTGGGCGTAATTTACAATATCTTTACCTAGGGCTATAAGATCTTGTTTTAGGTAGTTATAGTAGTTACCTCCCATAACTACTCCTTTAACCGGATACTTTATTTCACCATTCTCGACATATAGTCCATGGGTTATTGTTGCCTGTATAGCTCCATTAACAGGATTAGACATCCATGAACCAATTACTCCGTAGACTATTATTCCTTTCTTAATCATATTGATCATTGACTCTAGATCTTCTGTGTTTTTAGCCTTAAACACGATATTCAATGGAGCAGGTGTTGGTACGGAGTTTAACCTTCTTCTTACAGCATTACCTGTACTCTTTTTACCCTCGATAGATGCTGTATAATGATCGTACACAATATTCTCAAATACACCATTATCAACTAATGGTTTAGATGTAGTCATTATTCCTTCGTCATCAAAAGGCCTAGATCCAAAGCCATAGTCCATATGAGGATCATCATATATTGTAATGTCCTCACTAAATATTTGCTCGCCAACTTTATCCTTTAAAGGACTTCTATTCCTCTGGATACTATATGCTGATACAGCTGGTGAAAACACCGTCTCTACTAATTCGCCATGGACCTCTGGCATAATCAGTAACTGGTATTTACCACTATCTATAGGTTTGGCTCCAATGAATTTAACAGCTAGTTTAGCTGTTTCAACTACTTTATTAAAGATCTTATCTCTATCTAGGCTCCTTACCTGTATAATAAATGGATAAGCTGTATCTCCCTCTTTATTTCGAACATATATGTTATAATAGATCGACAGAGCCGTTGAACTACCACTTATACTATCTCCATAACTATTCTCAATATAAATACTGCTACAGACTATCCAAAGATAACCCCTAGTAACAACTGCTTCTAAAGCTCCAGCTTTCCGAGCACTATCTATTGAAGTATCAATTACTTCACCAAGGAACTTTACTAGGCTTTCAGGAGTAATTGATGCAAGATCCTTATCATAGACCTTTAACCCTCCCTTACCAGAATATCCTTTGGGAAAACCAGGCCACTTTTCATCTTCTGGCGCAGTTTTTGTTATGGAAATAGCCTTATCTACAATGTTAGGAATTGATTTTTCATCAATATTTTCAGAGTATGTAAGACCTATTCTTTTACCTATAGCTATTCTTAAAGCATATTTTCCTATACTTCTAGAAACAATTTTTCCAACACCATTACTTGTTATCTCAACCTGTATTATATCATCGAATTTACCATAGAATTCTGCTTCAGATACATTCTTCTCTTGTATTAATGAAATTATTTTTGAGGATAGATTTGATAGAAGTTCTATACCCATTATTCTCAACCCCCAATAGTTATACTCTTAACACGGACATGTGGACCGCCATCACCCACACGGACAACTTGTCCTCCCTTACCACATCCGCCAAAAACATTCGTTCGAACCTTTAGATCGTTTGCAACAGCATCAACTCCCTTAAGGGTTTCAAGTATATTGCCACTTAACATAACTCCTCTAACAAGGCCTTTGATCTCTCCATCCTCGATAATATAGCTTGGACCCGCTGTAAACGTAAACGTACCAGTAGAAGTACTTACTTGGCCTCCCTTAGCACCACGACCACGTATATATAGTCCATACTTTATATCTTCGAATA
>CAZHDB010000069.1:0-3358 GCA_964531225.1 uncultured Desulfurococcaceae archaeon | reverse complement strand
TATTCGAAGATATAAAGTATGGACTATATATACGTGGTCGTGGTGCTAAGGGAGGACAAGTAAGTACTTCGACGGGAACATTCACATTTACAGCAGGCCCTAGCTATATTATTGAGAATGGAGAAATCAAAGGCCTTGTTCGAGGAGTTATGCTAAGCGGTAGTATACTTGAAACCCTTAGGGGAGTTGATGCCGTTGCAAATGATCTGAAGGTTCGAACAAATGTTTTCGGTGGATGTGGTAAGGGAGGCCAAGTTGTCCGTGTAGGTGATGGGGGACCACATGTACGTGTTAAAAGAATAACTATTGGAGGTTGAGAAGAATGAGTATAGAACTATTATCAAATTTATCTTCTAAAATAATATCTTTAGCTCAGGAGAAGAACGTATCTGAAACAGAGTTCTATGGCAAATTCGATGACATAATACAGGTTGAGATATCAAGTAACGGGATCGGAAAAGTTATTTCTAGAAGCATAGGAAAATACGCTTTAAGAATAGCTATAGGTAAAAAAGTAGGTCTTGTATATTCTGAAAATATTGATGAAAAATCAATACCTGATATTGTAGAGAAAGCTATATCTATAACAAAAACTACTCCAGAAGATAAAAACTGGCCTGGTTTTCCTAGAGGATACTCTAGTAAGGAAGGATTAAAGGTCTATGATAAGGTTCTTGCATCAATTACTCCTGAAAACTTAATTGAGTTTCTAGGTGAAGTAATTGATACTTCAATAGACAATGCTCGGAAAGCTGGAGCTTTAGAGGCAATTGTCACTAGGGGTTATCTAGGAATAGTTCGTAGCGGTATCTATATCGAGAATAGCTATGGAGATAGTATAAGCGGTAGTTCAACGGCATTATATCTTTACTATAATATACATGTTAAAAATGATGAAGGAGATACAGCTTATCCGTTTACTATACAAATAAGAAGACTCGATAAGGACAAGATCTTTAGTAAGGTGGCTGAGACAGCCAATTTAGCAGTTAAATTCATTGGAGCTAAACCCATCGATAGTGGTAAATACCAGTTACTTATTATGCCAGAAGTCCATGGTGAATTAGTTGAAACAGTATTTTCGCCAGCTGTATCGGCTTATAGTATTCAGAGAAATAGAAGTCCACTGAAGGATAAGGTTGGAGAACAAATATTCAGTGAAGAAGTCACAATATTCGATGATCCCCATATGGATTATGGCTTCGGATCCAGACCCTTCGATGATGAAGGAATAATGACGACATCTAAACCATTGGTTGATCATGGTGTATTTGAGAATATCGTATACGATCATTATACGGCATCTATTGAGGGTAAAAAGAGTACAGGTAATGCTGTTAGAAGAAGATTAAACTCAGTACCAGCTCCCGAACCATTAAATATTGTGTTTAAGGCTAGGAATGCAGAAGATCTTGAATCGATGATAGGAATGATTAAGAGGGGAATCATAGTCTATGGAGTAATTGGCTCCTGGATGTCTAATCCTGTTAATGGAGCTATACAGGCAACGGTAACTCATGGACTATATGTTGAGAATGGAGAAATAAAGCATCCGGTTAAGGGAGTAGTTATGGGAGGAAATTACTATAACTACTTGAAACAAGACCTTATGGCACTTGGTAAAGATATTGAGAATTATGGGCATATATACGCTATACCGATATTGGTAGATAAGGTACCCATAGCAGGTAAGTAATTGTATTCACTAATTTTATTCTAAAATATTTTTATCATCATTTATTTCTCAAGTAAATAGGCATTATTGATTAATAGATTAATATTGATCATGAGCTATTAAGGGCAAAGGATATTATTTACAGGAGTTGTTCAAAATTTATGTAAATAGTTATTGGGAGGTACAATGGTATGGTCTTTGAAAACCCTGTTATTAAACAATTGATTGAAAAGACCCGTATCTTATGGGCTTTAGGCCATGCACTATCTCTTATGGGATGGGATACAGAGACTAATATGCCTCCAGAAGGTGCTATGGAGCGAGGCATAGCAGCTGGAGAATTAAGTGTTTTACAGCAAAAAATTCTTCTTAGCCCGGAAATAGTTAATCTAGTTGATAAAGCTGACAAGATCGAGGATCTCAATGATTATGAAAGGGGAGTTGTCCGTGTTCTCAAGAGACATATTCGGATAGCTAAGGCTTTACCGCCTAAGTTAGTATATGAGCTTGCAAGGACAAGTGAAGAAGCAAGAGTAGTTTGGAGACAAGCTAGAGAAAAAGATGATTTCAATTTGTTTAGACCCTATTTAGAGAAGATTGTTAACTTAAACCGTGAAGCCGCTGAATATCTAGGCTATGTAGAGCATCCATATGACGCTCTCCTAGATCTCCATGAAGAGGGTCTATTAACTAGAGATGTTGATCAAATGTTTTCAGTACTTGAACCCGGTATACGTAAGGTACTTGACAAGGTGTTATCTGAAGAATTATTTCCTAAAGAGCATGAGCTGGAGAAAATAAGATATGATAGAGATTCCATGGAGAAAGTCAATATAGAGATACTCAAGATCTTTGGCTTCCCGCTTGGGAGAAGAGCTAGATTAGATGTATCAGCACATCCATTTACAACTGGTATAGGTATACGTGACGTGAGAATTACTACAAGATATGAAGGAATAGACTTTAAGAGGACAATGTATAGTGTAATCCATGAATTCGGCCATGCACTATATAATCTCCAAATAGATGAGAGACTAATAGCTACACCACTAGCTGGAGGAGCTAGCTTAGGTATTCATGAAAGCCAGAGTAGATTTTGGGAAAACATTATTGGCAGATCAATGAGCTTTACAGAAGCAATATATCCCATTCTAACCAAGTACCTTGACTTTATTAAGAAGTATAGCCCTGAAGATATCTATTACTACTTCAATACAGTTAGACCCGGCTATATAAGAGTTGATGCTGATGAAGTAACATATAACTTCCATATACTTCTCCGCTTCAAGCTCGAAAAGCTATTGATTGCAGGCGAAGTAAAAGTAGAGGAATTACCCGAGCTATGGAATAATGAGTTAGAAAGATTACTTGGCCTAAGGTCTAGAACTTATAGAGAAGGAGTTTTACAGGATATACATTGGAGTATGGGACAAATAGGTTATTTCCCAACATATAGTATAGGCAATGTAGTTTCAGCTCAAATAAGGCATTATATAATGAAGGACATACCAGATTTCTATGAGAAGATAAGAAATAATGACTATAAAGAGATCAAGGAGTATTTGAGAGAAAAGATACATAGATGGGGTTCAACATTTGCACCTAAAGATCTATTAAAGAGATCCTTTGGGGAAGAAATGAATCCTAAGTACTTCATAGATTATTTATTAGAAAAGTACATCT
>CAZHDB010000068.1:0-3413 GCA_964531225.1 uncultured Desulfurococcaceae archaeon | reverse complement strand
TATTTCTACATAGGGCTGGCGAGCTTGTCGGAGATAAACATAGGATTACAAAACTTGAGTTATCAGGTAATGCTATATTAAAGGATCTAGTGATCACTATAAGAGATAAAATTAATAGAAGAGTTGGAGAGGGCATTCTTTCTGGGAGGTTATGGTTTAATATAATCGTTGACGGTGTATCCATATCTCATCTAAATTATCCATTGGAGAATGGTAGTAGAATAGTATTTCTAACTCCAGAAATGGGTGGTTAGTAACCTCAGGAAATAATAGGGATCTTTGATATATTTTAGATACTTTCTAATTGAATAGATATTTCTAACTACTATTTCAAGTACATTTTCATTATTAATAGTAAATGTATAATGTAAGATTACCTGTTGTAATGCCCCAGTGGGTAATGGCACTTGAAGTATTGCTGTAATTCCCTTTATAGAACCATACTTACTAAGTATATTCTTAAGCCTATGTAGAGCCTTATTGTAATTACCAGTTACAGCTCTTAGTTCTCTATTATCAACAAATGTCTTGATCTTGGCTTCAAGAGAATGATCAGGTCTTATATACTCATTAAACTCATCTCCTAATATACTTAGATCATATGTTGTAAAATAGGTCTTACTAAGATAGGTGTAAATATAGCCCGCATCACCTTTCTCGCCAAGTTTATGGAGAGCCTTATGTACTAGATCGATTGGCATATCGGCTATTTCAGAGATCCATTCAGCAGGTAAAGCTCTGCCCTCTAGTAAAGTTAATACATGGCTTCTAGTAGTTTTTCTCCATAAAGCTTCAACGGCCTCTTTATCAACTGGTATGTCAATGCCTGTTTTCCGTGCAATCTCTATAGAGTCTAAAAGAGTATCCATGTCAGGTGTATTTGGTGTTACTATATATGCTACGAACTTTAGAGACTGTATACCAGTAAGCCTGATTATTCGTCCATGTCTTTGGATAAACCTTAGAGGACTAGCTACATTGCTCCATATAATAAGCAGATCTGCCTCTGGGAGATCAAGTCCTTCTTCACCTGCTGAAGTAGCTATTATGAGCTTGACATTCCCTGATCGAGCCTTTTCTAAAACTCTACGTATATCAACTTTCATCTTAGTCCTACCATAGATTGCTATAGGCTAGTACTTCCTCAACAACTTTATAAGAGCTTTAACAACAACGACTCTATCAACAAAGACTATAGCCTTCTTAAAACCCTTATGATCCTTTAAAACTCTCTCCAAGGCATCTAGTTTATGAAGATCCCTTATACCAGGGCTATAGAGTAGAGGCTTTATATGACTCAATAATACTGCAAGACTAGTCTCTCTCAAGGCCCTCATGGAGGGCAAGTGCACTATCACGTACAAACCAACGTATAGCAGTATTTACTAACCCACGAAGCCTGCCAGCATATTCCATTCTAGTCTCTTCTAAGGCCTCAAGAACTTTTTCTCAGCATCATTTAGCTCGGCTTCATAGATCTCTCCTATCCATGGAGGTACATACTTCCTAATTCTCTTAACTCTCCAACTCCAAACTCTGATCTCGCCGATATACTTCTCGATCTCAGGCTATCTACTCCTCGGTATATAGGCTGAAAGACCAAGTCTTTTCCTAAATATGGTTCTCCTCATAAACTCTGCATATGCATCCTTACCGGTTATGGTGGCATTCATCAACAACGACCCCGTCAAAACCTTCTCCACCAACGATATTATGATCGCTTAATGCAGTTTCAGGTGTAGCAACAGCCACTAAAGCCTTCTTCCACAAGCTAACGCGTTTACTCTTGGGTGTCTCGCCATGGATCGGTACCGCTTTAGCGCTAATAACTTCACGTATATACTTAGCTGTTTGTTCAACAAGTATAGGTGTGGGTTCTAGAACAAGTACGTGCTTGACAACTCCTCTACTAATGAGTTCTTTAATCCATAGTGCAGCAATCAATGTCTTACCAGGGCCTGTTGGCATAACAACAATTGCACCATCTTTATCCAAAGCCCATTTTACAGCCTCTAACTGGTAATCTCTTGGCCTAATAGCTTTCCTAAGTTTACTCTTTATACATGACTAAAAGATCATAATGTTTACTGGATTATAGATGTCTTGAAAAACTATATGTTGCACAGCTTTTTGCATGATCTCGGAGTACATTACTATAGAATCTCATATTTTGTCTCAGGAGGTCCAGTATAGATAACATGTATTCTAATAGCTATGTTCTTATCTCTAATTTCTTCAACCATGAACTTGGCTAATGCTTCAGTTAGCGGCCCTAAACTAGGATATCCCTTTCCAAGAGGCACTCTCTTCTTCAAAAGTCTTCTTCCAAAGTATATGCCAGTAACTTGGCTATATTTTAGGCTTAAGAATCTATGGCTTATCTCAAATGCTTTCTTCAATATATTTAGCCAGAAATCTCTATTTGTCTCTTTATCGGCTTATATGAAGTCTCCATGTTGATCAATTTTCTTCTCATACATAAATATGTTCTCTAGCTGTAGACTTGGAATAACACGTAACAGCCTCTATGATAGCTTTAATCTCATCAAGACTACCGATCTGCCTTCTAGTACAAGTTGTTTCAAGGCTAATATACATGCCCCAAGTGTATTTTCAAGGAGCTTTTTGACAACATCAGCAACAGTATCTAGATCTAATTGATCCATATAGATCCTCCAACCAATATGTGAATTAAAAACCTCTGCACAAGCCATTGAAGCTCTTTTAACTGCAGAACCTATGATCTTTATAATTCTACTAGCAATTTCTGGGCTATCACTCACTAGATTGTAATACGGGGCATGAGCAGTTATAGTAGTAAATGCCTTACCTGCAAAGTCACTATATGATCCAAAGTATTCCCTGCCCCGCATCCTCCTTGAGAAGTCCCATGGTGGTATCTCTGTAAGCCTCATACCAAGCATAGCAGCTTTTGGCAATGTATTCAATGCATTATATGTTCCCCAGTCGAAAAGTATAGTATGTATCACCAATCTATACTTATATCACTATAACTTAATAAGAGACATGGATATAATCTCTAAAGAAGTATATTATAAATAGTAATAATGTTCCATTAAAAGATAATCTAGTAAGTATTGTGAAGAATTAAATGCATATATTTTATATAAGCATTTTAGTACTCTAAATTATGTATGAATAGATAATCAGTTAAGACAGATATTTAGGGGATTGATGAACAGACATAGACATAGGGTTCACCATAAATTAATTATTTGGGGGAGGAAATAAAATGGTTCACTTTCCGCTATAATAAGGCTGTAAATAAAGATAAAGAACGTTATCTATGGTTATGTCTGATCGACTTATGCTGAAGGTGTTTGTTCTACTCTATACGCGTTAAAATCCGAGAGTTATTAAGGATGCTTAAAAAGCATTAATAGATTTTGCGT
>CAZHDB010000067.1:0-3803 GCA_964531225.1 uncultured Desulfurococcaceae archaeon | reverse complement strand
CTCATACAAGAAACAATCAACAACACCAAACACCCCCGCTACCCCTGGGAATGCAGCTACTGCAGCTTCTCAACCCTATGCCCATACAAACAAACCACAAACTCCTATTACAAAAAGAGGTGATCCAAGTGATGGGGATTAGGAGTAGTATTTGTCATGTCTATAATGTCATGCATGATAATATTGCTTACTTGGAGTTATGGGATAGATTGTTTCCAGAAGATAAGAGTATGCATATATTGACTGTACTGGATTTCAATGATGCTAAGAGAGAAGTTAGTGGCTTTAAGGAGTATATTAGGGGTAGAAGGGTTGTTGAGCTAGGTGCTGGGGTTGGTCTTCTAGCCTATGAAATGTCTAAGTATGCTAGTCTTGTTGTAGCAGTAGAATTTGATCCTGCATGGGCCAGAATATATCTCAAACATGTATATCCAAGGGTATTAGCTAAGAAACTACCATTATTCTTCATAGTAGGAGATGCGAGACACCTAGACCTTCTCAATACAAGATTCGATACAGCAGTAATATACAGTAACTCAGCCCTAGACATGTTCCTAAACATAGCAAACAAGATCTCAAACAAAACAATACTCAATGGTAAGGTGTTCGAGTATGGCTAGGGATAAGCTTTTGAAAGGGCTGGAGCTAAGGGGTGTTAGGCAGTCTGCACCACAAAACTATGGTGCAAAGCCAAGTGACCTGGAGGTTTTGCTGCGGGCTCCTTCACTGTATAGGACTTTGCTGCTGATTAATGAGTATCTTCAAGTGAAGTGTAGGAGAGGCTTCACCTATGACGGTATAAAAGCCTACGCTGCTGAGAAAGGGTTTTACAGGAACTATAGTGATCGTACTCTTGATCGTGGTGTTAGGAAGCTACGGGAACTAGGGTACCTAAGGAGTATTGAGAAGAAAGCCAAGCGGAACAATCGAACCGTTACAATAGTGATCTTCATACCAACCAAGCGGTTCTGGAGAGTTGTAGAGGAGCGGGAAGGCTTGATAGATGATGGATAATGAACTATATAAAAATCGTTCAATATATTAAATATATCGGTAGAATGAGTGTGGACACGGTGTTTGACGAATTGTTTAATACAATAATTAATGTGTTGCTGTCTGTAGGTATATCTGTACTTTTTGCGCATTATCTTGATCAAAGACGAGCTGAAAAAGAACACTTTAATAAAATTAAGAGATTAGTTATTAAACCTCTACTTTCTACTATCGAGATTGAAAACTTTCCATTAATTTGTGGAGAAAAAATGCAATTAGCACGCTCTACTGTTACCAGAAACTATTCTAGTGATGAATTTCATGTTCTTTTTAAAGATCTTATTGAAAATCATTATGATCAGTTAAAAGACCTAGTAGATAGATACTGTGAGTTAAAAGGAGAGTACGATGCTAAGACAATTAAATTAAGGGATATTATTGGCAAGATTATTGAAGACAATTTAAGCAATGTTAGAACTCTCGATAGGCTCTATCCTGGGACATCGATAGATGTAGAACAATTAATTGACTTGTATTTGTATTTTCTAAGTGGAAACGAGTTTATAAATACCGAGGAACTTATGAGAAAGCTTAAAAGGTACGAACACACTACTTCGGATGATGAAAAATACATTATTAAATATTACACTTACACAATAGCAAGGAACATTAGCAAAAATGATATTGAGGTATATACCGACGTTCTTAAAACATTAATTACTAGATTTTATGATGCCCTCATTAGAGGTAATAAAAATGTGGAATTAATATTGAAGGAAAGAGAGAAAATACTTGCGGAGGTAAGGACTTTGTTAAACTCATTTAAGGATGAGTTACAATTTATTTACAATAAAACTAGATTGCCTCATGTAAAGAAATACATAATATTTGGTAAAAAGTGTCCATATATCTAATACTAACTGATGTTATGAAGTGAAAAGTTCCAAAACAGAGTATATAGCTTTAAATAGATGTTTGTACAGAGTTATTCAAGTATATATTTGGTTGTAGTTAATAGGAGCAATATAGTTGGTGCCTTAAATGGCTCAATTCGGTATTAATATTAATTTTAATCTCAATATAATAAAGCAGTTACGGGAACAAGAGAGTAAGAGTAAGAATTTAGATGAACGTCTTTACTGGAAAGCTAAACTCTTAACACAATACCTATCTATTGTTTTAGGCACGGAAGTTCCTTCCCTAGTAGGACATGTATGGGCATCTATTGAGCCACTTATTTATCAAGAAATCATTGAAATCTATATGATGACTAAAGATAAAGAATTTATAGAATAACTCATGAAATTAATAGAGCTCTACAAAAAGTCTGTATTTACACTTTATAAAAAAGCCGAAGAGCTCGGAGTTAAAAGACTAGGCATGTTAGGCGATATATTAGAAGCTACTAGAACCTAATTTTATCAGTATGTTTTCCTTGAGCCATTCTGCGTATTTTTGGTAGTAATTTTAGGGGCCTCGATTATTTCGCCTTTTACTGTTTGGGTGTGTGGGTATGTTGGGTTTAAATATATTGGGTTCAGAGGTTATGGTTAGTGTATCGGCTTTTGTTAGGGTGGGTGGTTTGCCTAAGAAGGTTGATGTAGGTATTATGTATTATATTCTTGTGGCGATCAGGGATAGTCCTAGCAGGTCTCTTAATTTTACTGAAATAGTGAAGCAGACGGGGTATAGCCCTAATACTGTTGCCAAGTATATTGAGATTATGAAGGCTAAGGGATTAGTTGAGGAGAAGGCTAATAAGGAGCGTAGATTCTATTTAACGAAAAAAGGAGAGGATTTTGTATTCTTATTCTCTAGGGCTATAGCTCTTCTAGGAGAGTAAAGTATTCTTTATATGCTTCTCTATACTTGTCTGCAATGACCCTTAGGTGCCTGGTATAATGTCTAACGGTTATCTCTGATACTCTGCCTTGTAGTAGCTTTATCTCGTGTTCCATCATGGTTTTTGATAGTATAGCCAGGTGGACTTTTCGCATTAGGCCTACGTGGACCCCTGCCTTGTCTCTTAGGTTGTCTATTGCATTATATGTTATTGTGGTACTGCTGGAGTTTTCCATGATGATATTGGCTAGTTTTTCTGGGAGCATTGTTATCCATGCTTTCTTGCTCTTCCTATTGTATCCTAGTTCTATGATCACTATGCCGTCGTGATAGATCTTTCTAAGTCTTCTCCAGTTGTTCCATAGGAATACTATTTCTGTTCCTCTGAGGCCTGTGAAGAAGCTTATAAGTGCTAGGATCTTCCATAGCTTACCATTTTTTATCTGCTTGATCTCTTTTAGGCCTTTATCTATAATGCTTGTATCAACTTCATAGTCTAGTACTCTGACTTTCTGTGGCTTAGGAGCTATTTTCCGTAGTTGTTTAAGATAATCGTCTATTGCATCGGCTGTCCTCTTATACCCTATAAGTCTTAGATAATCTCTGAGAGTAGCTATTCCATTTAACAAGTGTTTGGCCTGGCCAGGAGTGAGCCTAGTTATATGGGCTGGGTCTATCAGTATCTTGATGTTCTTGTATAGGTAGCTGTACCTTAGTCTAGCATCATCCTTTACATACCTCGAGAACATATAGCCTCTAAGCTCTTCCCTGAAGGAGGTTGTGGTAATCAAGCTTATAGTTTGTATAAGGATAAGCTCCATATTATCCTGCTGTGAGGTCTCCAGATAATGAAATGATTTAGCAGCTGCTAAATAATTCTCTCCAGAAAACCTTTGAATGCTAAATACTTGTTGTCCGAGAGGCCTCGCAGCCGCCCCAAGCTGGGATCGGGCCGCCACTACATCAAC
>CAZHDB010000066.1:0-3852 GCA_964531225.1 uncultured Desulfurococcaceae archaeon | reverse complement strand
ATCTTGTTCAGCTAAGACGTCAACATGAATTCTTCATTAATTTCATTAATAACAGAAGACTCTATTGTGTTACTACTTAGCTTCTAAGGAAGTCTCAGATTCTTGGTATTAACTATCAATAATCATCTTTGATAGTCATTAAAGAATGCAATCCCGTCATATGCCAAGCTGATATGCCAGGAGATGTTCGCATTTGATATACTGATCCAGAAATGGTGATGTGTCTAATGGGTTAGCACCAATTAGGGATGTTAGAATAAATGTAAATTTATGGTGGTGGGGCTGCGGGGGATTTGACCCGGACCACGGGGACTCCAGGGATATGAACAAACTCATGTTAATTGATATGAATGAATTTCAGAAATGATATTCAACCGAGATATTCACAACAACTATTACCTCAAGGACGATATGCAAGGTTATGGATTAACAATGCATGAAGTAAATTTAATCTAATTAGGCGTATTTTATGATATCAGTTAATTTTCGTAGTCCATCATTTACATTAAGTAAATAATTAAGCTCTCTGTCTCCCAGAGCTCTGAAAAACATTTCTTCAATTCCTATACAGCATTGATATATTGCTACTAGCAACGCCATCTTTTTATGTGCATGTCTGCCTTGAATAATCTTACTTATCAAGTGCGGACATAGTTTTTAATATCATTGATGATATGAGTATATGAATATAGAATGAAATCTTCTATCGCGTGTTTAGAGACAATGGTTACTTGTTCTATACCCTGTGCAAGTAACATTAACTTAACATCCTTAGGTCTCTTTAGATTAAATAAGCGAAAAGCTTTACCTGAAATAAGCTCTTTTTCTACCTCAATAACTCCATAAGCCATTAGTGAATTATACAGAGACTCTAGTCTTTCACTAAGGCTCATATCTTCGGCATCCTCGGCAACAACTACAACATTTACTGTTGGTTTAATGAGGCTTGCCTGGTATCCTAAAATACTACTTGCTATGCGCGTAAACGTGACCTTATCCTTATTACTAATAGGCAATACGCTCCTCTCAGCAGGTAGTATGACTATGGCGATATCCTTATTTCTAGTCATTATTTTAATTACTGCAGATCCTCTCTCTATGACCCTATCATTACGGGTAGCTCTAGGTAAGCTGTATATTTGATTTAGTATATCCTCCTTTTCCATTCTATAGGCTTTAGCATCTAGATCAACAAACTGGAAGCCTAAATTCCTAGCAATGCAAATGAAGAATCTTTTATAGAAAGCTCTATCAGCTCTTCCTGGAACTATCATTAATAATATGCTACCTCTATGCATCTATACTCTCCTCTTTATCTTCTAAGATCAGCTCCAAGCTCCTTGATGCTTCTAAGACTTATTTCACCACCCCATTTACCCTTCGCCTTTACAATACCGTCATTGGTTAACATAACTCTTTGCACTATTGTATCATTGAGGATACTATGTTGCTCAGCTTTCATTAATAACTCCTCTAAGAATTCAATACTCTGGGTGGCAACGACTACCTGATTACCTTCAGCTACTAGACGAGCTATAAAATCAGCTACTATTGGTAATCCATCTGGATGAGTAAAAGCCTCTGGAGTATCTATAAGGAACAATATTGGAGGTTTCGCAATAGCATAGAGAAGACCTATGAACACAGCTACTCGTTGTCCATCACTTAACTTGTACACAGAAACTCTCTTACCATCAATTGTTTTCACGTTTAGCTCACCATCGAGAATTTCATATCCATCAACCCATTCAATGTAGTTCCTAAGCAAACGAATGGACTCCCTCTCATTAACTAGGTGTTCACGTGCATACATATGATAAAGTTGCTCAAAAACACCACGTGAATAAATAAAGCCTGGATGAAATACTATAACCTCAGGGTAATTAGCCTTAAACATTCTCTCCCTTATAGTAATGATACTATAAGTATTTTCAATGACTAATGATCTCCTTAAAAAGTCATCCTGCAAAATATAAGCTAATTTAATATTTACACGTCCTCGAAGCCGTAACAAAGCTCTTGATAGATACTCTAATCTATTGTATTCCATGACATGAAATCTTAAAGGTCTACGGAAGTAATAGCTAACGGCTATATCAATACTTTTACCCATAAATTTTTGTACCAACTCTTCAATTACTTCCAAGAATAGTGTTCGACGCGTTAGAATCAAGGGTTTTTCACGAAGTTCTTGAAGCTTAAGCAATGTACTTCTACCAATATTATGTAGTTCGCTTATCACGATCCTAGCCTTACTACCTAAGACATTGTAAGTTATTTCTTCAATTCTGGTTTAGCTTTTAATATCAATGGATACATAGGCTCCATATACAAGCTTGTAATTTGCTTGGAATCTATTACTATAGTTCCTCCCATTGGTGCGGGCATGTAATCTCTAGGACGAAGAGTCGTTACAAGAGATAAACTTAACACACTATGAAGAGCACTTAAATGTGCTGAAGCAATATACCCTAATGCTTCTAAAACACTAGTCTTACCAGAAGCATTAGGGCCCACAAGTATTGTCAATTTATTAAGCTCCACATCTACCCTAAGGTATCTCGATCCAATACTGGGAAGGGCGTAGGGTAAGATCGCCTCTACGTTCTTATACACAATTCTAACCTTACCTCAAATGCTTACCTACCACCACGGTAATTCTAAGCTTCAACCCTATTAAGATCTAAGTTTATCTCTGTTTTTAACATATTTGCTAAGATGAAGTTCAATGATAGAGACATATCCGAAACTAAGGAACCGCTGTTCTGCTTTACCCTTGAATGTCGTATCATCGTTATTTATCAATATTTAAAAGGCTATATTGTCATTTAAATCAGGATATGAAGTAGTATTACTAAAATTAGTTCAATACATTAAATATCACATCTTGATTATCCTATACTTTTCCGAGTCCTTAGCTAGGATATCAAGTGCTTCTTTTATACGTTCTAAGTCCTCTTTATCTTTTAAGGGTACTGTAGTCCAGCGGGTTTCTTCTCCATGTTTAAAGAGTCTTCTTAGTTTTTCTTTGGTTTCCTGTGGGAGTTCCCAATAATTCTTAAAAGTAGGATTTCCTGTATAATTTAACCATACATGTCCGTTCGCATCAATAGTTATTACTGATACATCCCATCTTCTGACTTGAATTCTCATGGTATGCCATTTTCTGCCTGAGCTCCACTCTATATTAAAATCCTTCTTTCTAGCCTTCACGTATTTGTATAGCTCATTAATTAGATTATACAGTTCGCTGTTAACAGACTCTTCTAGTTGAGAAAAGAACTTTTCTTCATTACTCTTTATAGAAGGACAGTAATCCATGAACAAAACTTTTATGGATTTTTCTTTCTCTAATCTCTTAATAATCTTATCTAGTGCTAGGACTTCGATATAATGTGTATCATTAACCTTAAGATATTCCATCCCATTCCTTAGGATAGTTCTCTTAGGTAAATTATTTCTCCAAACCACTATAAGATTGCATTTATTAAGCCTTGGATCCTTATGATGGCCATGCATAAAGAAATTAGAAGTGTATACTTCAAACTCGACCCCTATTTCGTCTCCATTCCTTAGCATTATGGCGTCAGGAAAATCCCCTCCACAATTTATAATTATGAAATTATCTTCGAAATATGGAAGTAGCAAACCAAATAGGAATATTACTTCAGACTCCGTTCTCGGAGGGCAATAAAGACCACGAAAACACTGAAGTTCCTTAGTCAAAGATTATTCCCTTATTCCCCATAATTAAGGCTATAATATAAAAATATAAATGTTTCTTTTGAGAACAAGCTCGACAATGTGAGGAGAGTTTTAAATTTATGGTGGTGGGGCCGCGGGGATTTGAAC
>CAZHDB010000065.1:0-4366 GCA_964531225.1 uncultured Desulfurococcaceae archaeon | reverse complement strand
AGGAGGTTCATTAGGAAACTAGATACTTTCAGTATGCATTTTGTAGCAGTATTTGAGCGATGCTATCCACGTGGCTGCCGCAAGGGAAAGGGTTGTAGTCCCTCAAACAATCTGCATGTAGAATGCCATAACTGGGCCAATATTTTCCCAAGAGACTATACTGGGATAAATGATATGATTATGGATCTCCAAGAGAAACTAGATGAGCTAGCTAGCGAATGCGATGGCTGCTTCGACAGATACGGCGTGGAGCCGGACAAAGTAGATGTATTGTTTCACTCGATCGAGGAGGGTGTGTTTGAATGCCTAATGGACAGGTGCATGTAAAGACAATAAAGCTAGACATAGACATACCCTATGACCTATGGGAGTCATTGTTCCATGATATATATTTAAGGAAATTCGTTTTCTGTACATCAATACTTGGTATAAAGGTAGACATGGTAACAATAAAGGAAAGCAGTAATGGAAATGTGCATATACACATGGTACTTAAAGAAGGAATAAACCCTTATACCTATTATCAATTCAAGTACTGCCTAGGAGAGGATCATAAGAGGCTAGTATGGAGTTATAGGAGATACCTAAAGACTGGTAAGATACTAGACTTTTTCTGGAATAAACCAATTGAGGTAAAGAAAAATGTTTGTAAGGAAAATAAAGACGCTTCTAAGTGCAATTGTTGAAAAACTATTAATACCTTTTTTAATAATTATTATATTTCATATTATAATATACTATGTAATACTCAATACTGGCTTTTTGTTTCCCATATACATGGTATTAGCTTATATTTTTCTATCAACTGTTCTAGCCCTATACTTTATGATAACTGAATAACAAAGTATAATGATAAGAACAATAATTATTTTTTCATGGGTAAAATTAGGGTTATATATGTCTTCTATCTTGAACCAATAGCCTTCTTTAATGTATTCATCTACCAATAGACCAATTATAGCCCATATTATCCAGAACCATAGTCTCTTAAACATCTTCTTCATATTATACACCAATAACATTTATTAGCTAGAGGGATAAATATATACCCTAGGTAGTAAGGAGGGTAGTATGGGGGGTATATATGGCTAAGATTAAGCGTAAGGAAATAGAGGATCTTGATCCAATCCTTGACACTACTATAAACTATGAGATCCATGAAGACTATTTCAAGAGTATAGCTGATAGTACTGTCAAACCAGTATTACAACGCTTAAGTGATGTATACAGCAGGTATGAGAGAAGGTACCCATGGAATCACATTGTAGCAGTTGGGCTATCTCTATATCACTTCCATAAGAATGGATATGACATTGACCTTGACTTAGCTAGGAGGATTGCTAGAAAATTCGGAACTCTTGATGATCGTATATTAAGAGATATTGTAAATGCCGTGCAAGCAGAGCAAGGCTAATGATATAGAGTTTAAGGTTTACAATAGAAAGATTTAAATATAAACAATTTTTTTATCCTTCTAATACATATCTTTTACTTAGGTGTATAATATGAGTGCACTAGAGAGGCTAGTAAAACACCTTATGTGTACACAGTTAAAGGCTAAGTTATCAGAACTTGAATCAAAACTATCAACTGTAAATAATGAGGTGGAAAAGCTTAAAATAGAGGCAATGATAGAGATTATATCTAGAGTATATGATACCGAATGTAGGGGGTAAACATGTCTAGCCTAGGTATTGATATAAATGCATTAATACAACCTCTAATGATAAGAGCTGTATTAAAGGGTGAAGAGATACCAATCGATGTCATAGTCGATATACAGATGACACAGACCATATATCAAAGCCTAATGAGTGGATTAACCCTTCCTAGCGAGTTTGCTGATCTCCAATCAGTAATTGACTTAATGATTCAAATGGATTCAGTTAAGAGGTTAATGGCTGTATTAAGGGGAGAGACCCCTCCAGAACCAGCAATCGATAAAGTCATTGAGTTGGTAGTCAATCTCCAGTTAATCAGCTCTCTTAGTCAGAGCCTAGGCGGAACTGCAACATAACGATAACATAATATAATCGGATGTTTGTCTAAAACAAAAACATTTTTTTAACCTCTTCTCCATACATTTTATCTAGGTGATACTATGCCTATAACTATATTGCCTGAGGCAAACTACTTTACGGATGCAAGGAAAAGGATAAGAATATACAGTCTACACGACTTTGTAGCATGTATAGATACATCTATGGGATGTACACCAGCGATATATAATGATCCCTACCATGACTTTGCAATAACTAATACAGTAGACCATTATTTAAAATATGGTACACATAGCGAATACACCATAGAAATGAAGATATTCAGTTTAGTATCTAACTTTGTTGTAAACGATGCATACCTTTTACTAGGAGAATATACTGATCCAGATAACAAGAAACATATAATATATAAAATAGGTTCTCCAATAGATGTACCAGCAATAGACAGGGTATGGATAGCTAAGAGAAATGGAGATCTATTATATGGTGAAGGGCCAACATCCGAAAGTGATTTGACAAAAATCGGCACGGTAAACAATACTTTCTTCTTAATACATACAGATAATCCAAAGATTCCACCAGCAATATTTAAGCCAAAGATCGGTGCAGGAGCTGTTTTAGCGGTACTTGCAATTCTGTCCTTGGCAGGTATAGGAGCATACACATGGTACTCAATAGAGACACATAAGGCTGACAATACAACAGAACTACAAAAGTATAACACGGATAAGTTCTATGAGTTCCTAAATACTATAGCTAATGAGGTTAAGAATGATCCAAGCCTAGCAGATCCATATGCTGGAATAATTGAAACTGTATTTGGATCATATGCTACAACATTCCAGATGCCAAATAATATAAATCCACATGCAACAACACCTGAAAACACAGATCCATTTACACAATTCATTAACTGGATAAAGGGTAACTGGTGGCAAATAGTATTTCCCATAATCGGACTAATAATTCTGGTATTCAAGTGGGACGTGATAATTGGATTTATAAAAGATCTACTTGGAAGATTTAGGAGGAGATAAATAATATGGAAATAGATCCAACTCTTTTTTTAAACCTTGGTCTAGCTGGTTTCCTAAGTATCTATCTTGTTTATTTCATTACAAATAAGTTGAACTCAAAACTTGATAACCTAGCTGAGAAAATAGATAAATTAAGCGACAGCATAGAAAAGTTATTGGTGGTCGTGGATGTTAATAGAAGTATTGCACTACTTAATGATACAGAGAATATTAAGAGGAGAAGAAATAGATGATCTCATTGACTACTATACTATAGCATATATTGATAGTAAATACTATGTAATTCTTAGGCATAATATACCTAGTTATAAGATTGATTTCTATGACTTGCTTAACTGGATAATGGAATTACAGGATACACTTAGTGTATTGAAAGGTGAAGAGATAGACATTAACAGTATTCCAGCATACATATACTGTATGGTGATACCATGAAGAGAATAAACTTTATAGTCCCTAGAATAGGTGATAGTTTCTATTACAGCGTAAAATATGCTATATCATGGCTTGATCCAAGTAGATACTATACAATGATAAGTAATAGATACATGTATGGATGTATAAATATAAGAGTCAATGATATGTGGAATGAATTTAGGAGACCAGTAAGAGCAGATATTTATTGGCTGGATACACCTCTTTACTATAATGATATATATGAGACAGTACCATTACAGAGGCTTAAGCCAAGGAAAATATATGTGTGTAGTACATGGAATCTTGAAATGTGTAAACAATACTTTAGCAATTGCGAATTACTACCTAGGCTTATACATATATTATACATGCTATATGAACCATTATCCTATGAATATAAAGTGTATGATCTAGCATTCGTTGGTTATTGCTGGTGGAGGAAAGGATGTGATCTATTTAAGAGGGTATGTAAGGAATTGGATTTGAAATGTTGGATGACAGGAGACTATAAGAAACTATCAATGTATGACCTGATATATAGGCTTAGGAAAACAAAATATCTATGGTGGATTTCATTATCAGAAGGTTTTGGATTACCATTGTTAGAAGCTCAAGCATTGGGAGTAATACCATTATGTCTTAGAGCACATACTAGCCTAGACTATTGCTTTACATGTAGGTATGACAAAGGTTTATGCGTTGAACCAATAGGAGAAGAGATAAAACTTGATTCAATTGGACAGAGACACAAGATATGGATACCTAGATATGATGATGTAGTTGAAGCAGTATTATATGCCTTATCACTAGATGAAGAGGAATACAATAGAGTATCAAGGTATGTCTATGAAAAGTCTAGAAAACTTATATTTGAGACGTTTTCTAGATTTATAAATAGTATATGAGTGGGTG
>CAZHDB010000064.1:0-4387 GCA_964531225.1 uncultured Desulfurococcaceae archaeon | reverse complement strand
AAATGAAGAAGCCATCAGCCCTACCTGCCTGCTTTTCAAACCTGTAAAGTCTGTGGATCCCTATCAGTTTCAGCAACCAAAATGTCAAGTTCTCGAACTCTTCCGGATTCTTCGTTCGCAATAGCAGGTAGAAGAATGGAGGAAACAAGATACTTTCAAAGGGAATTACCTCCTTTGTTAACTCCAAGTACCACCCCTCTTTAAGGGAAAGAAGATATGTTGGCAGACTTTCAAGCGGGATACTCTTTTGTAAATGATACCTAAAGCGAATTCTATCGCCTTCGTCTTTAAATCCGTAAACATAGCCTATCCAAGCTCCTTCTGGATTTTTGGTTCTTTCATCTAGTTTTATGAAAATCGTTCTGGTGTTATCCACTAACTTAT
The DNA here is from genome assembly GCA_964531225.1 of uncultured Desulfurococcaceae archaeon. Lineage (GTDB taxonomy): Archaea > Thermoproteota > Thermoprotei_A > Sulfolobales > Desulfurococcaceae > CAZHDB01. The sequence goes on along the minus strand of CAZHDB010000064.1, from coordinate 4,003 downwards.
CTGCCGTCGCCTCGAAGTATACTATCTTCTTAGGGTAATAGGTTTCTCTTTTTGGCAAAGCGTCCCAATGCCCTTTCCAGTGAGTCACCATAATGTAACGCATAAAATGCTAACCCTGATTTGATCGCATTAATTTATAAGTGTTCTCAGCGAAGTACACGAACCTGAAACAAAAGAATGCATCTGTAGACTTTGAGATTACCTTTTCGGTTTCTCTAGCTAAAACTCATGAAGACTAGAAAACCAAAACCGTTTTTCAGACTTACTTATAACCAGGTGAATAAGATAGGACAGGATCACCCAAGCATAACCTTTGGCATTGCACAAGGACGTAAGAGGTGTCTGATCAGGAGCCAGTCAACTTGTATCAAAGCCTCTACGCCAGGAAAAATTCTCCTCTAAAATACCGATGGTGTAATCTTAAGGTTTCATAATAAAGTGTTAATAGATCCAACTGCTTTTTCGACTCAAACCTCTCAGACTGGAAAAGTTGTGCACACTATTCTAAATTTTAATTTTTACCAAGTCAAAAGTTCAAGAATTCATTTATAGAGTTATTCTGGTACCTTAAATCGTAATCTCTTTTTATTAATATAATCGAAATGGTGTGAGAATGATTATCTTAAAATATAATCACTACTAGGTGACGTTTTGAGACAGGGCCTGTGAATGATAGTATATAAAGTTGGGTGACGTTTCTGAGACAAACGACCGCTATATAAGGGAAGAGACAATTAGGGACAAAAACCAGGACGGGTTTTTGTCCGTAAATGTCACCTGCAAGTATTGTCTCAAATTGTCACTCGCGTATAAATGCTGACCTACTTTGTCTCAGTTTCGTCACTCAGCTTATAAATAACCCTCTATCCTGAGGATCCTGGACTTCTAAGTCAGTAATATGCATTTTGTGATCTCTTGTATTTTGTCTTTGAGGGGGAAGATGTTATCTAAGAGCTGGCTGAGGTATTGCGTCGAAAGAGCTTAGAAGGGATTCTCGTAAATACTTTGCGATTTATTAAATGAGCATTAGAGCATTTTCCAGTAATATCTGGTTTTACATCACCCAGCGTATGCGTGTTTTTAAAGTAGTGTTGTTTATAAAGGCTACGAGCCGAACAATGCGTGTAGTTAATGATCCTGGGAAGTATTCATTTTACTGCAGAGTATTAAAGGTTAGATCATCTCTTCACGTACCATCTTTTTCCGCATGATTGGCATTCATACTCCCATACATTCGAAGCAACTTTGATACCTATGTAATGCGTGCTTCCACACCTTGGACACATAATGATTTTTGGCTTCTTACCTGATATTCTCTTGCGCATTATAAGGGCCGATATCGTTATTACTGCTGGAAGGTAAACCATTATATTCCCCACATGAGCGACGGTCTTGTCGATTTTTATCTCATCAAAGCCTTCAACCACGAATCTTCCTGTCAACCTAGTTACCGGAAACATCTCTAGATAGCTGATCAGATACGTGCCTGGCTGGTCTTTCTCTGAGTATAACTTATTATCGTCGATTATTAGAACCCCTGAATCTACCGGCGATTTATCACTTTCATAGTAAGCCCTTAAAGTAGCTTTTACTGTAAAGGGGGTTATGGTATTAATTTCGATCAGTGTTCTTATCTTATCAAATATGACTTTAACTGAATTACTGCTAAAGCTTTTCAACCCGTACTTATTGTCAATTATCCTTGACACGGAATAGGTAACAGGCCCGAGATCATGGGATACCAGATCATTGTTTAAAAATATCTCCCCTTCAAAGGAGCTATTATCATAACTGTAGTACGCTTTATATGATATGTTCGCCTGCTTACCAACCTCCACGCGTTCATTAATGGCTTCAAGTTCGATTATAACGGTGTCAAATATTACTTGGACCTCATTCGTTTCAAAAACATTTAACCCGTATAATTCATCCTCGATGCGAGTAGCAAAGTATCTATATAATCCAACTTTATCTTGCTTCTTATCAGCTGATAAGTATACTCTTCCAACAAACGGGGTGGAATCGAAAGCATATTTTGCATCTATGTTTATAGGAGCCTCAGATCCGACGTCAACTCTCTCTAAATCGCTTCTCAGCGTAATTATTACTTTGTCAAATATCACTTGAACTTCATTTGCCTCGAATGTTTTAAGTCCATAAAGTCTATCATTTATCTGCGATACACGATAGGTAACTAAGCCCACTTTATCGTATTTCAATGGCTCATTAAGCTGTATTTCGCCTTGGAATGGCGTCTCATCATACTCGTACCAAGCCTTAATATCGATAGGGGCCTCGCTCCCAACATCTACTCTTTCCCTTAAAGCTGTCAGCTTGATTCTTACTCTATCAAATATCACATTAACCTCATTAGTGGTGAAGGCTTTGAGACCATAGAGCTTATCGATCACCTTAATGGCTTTGTAAGTGTAGAGTCCAACAGTATCCTGTACCTTACTGTTAGATAGTATTACATTGCCTATAAACGGTTTTCCATCGTACTCATACCACGCCTGTATAGTTATTGGCGCCTCGGATCCAACGTCCACCCTATCTTTCATGGCTGATATTGATACAACAACCCTATCGTAAATTATCTCCACTGGCTCTAATTCATTTAATTTAATTTTTGTCAACCTGCCAGACCCAATGTCTGTGTTTAGGGTAACCTCGGCGCCTGTAGGCTGATAAGTATATCTACCAACGCTGTTACTAGATACCTTAGCTTCAAACCATCCATCACCTAAAGGCGTTGCCTCAAACCTTCCTACGAAGATTCTTCCAGACTCTAGTGGTTCCTTATTATGAGCTAACACGACTTTAAACCTGATGGGAATCTGCGCGCCAACATCCACTCTCTCAGTAGTTAAGGAAGTTTCTATACTCTGTACCTCCAAGTACGTGTAGAGAATATTTCTGTCATATGATTCGATGTTTCCAACAACTGCATCCATAATAGCTATGGAAATAGTGTGATAGCCAGGCATGTTTGGCCTATAGATTAGGCGGAAGGACTCATATGCTGTATCAAAGGAGCCATCTAACGCTTTGAGCATGCCCGTGGCGTTGATCGGTATAACGCTGTTTATAGTAACGGATCTACAATTTGGTCTTTTACATGGATAAGGCTCAAGCTTAAAAATCCCCTCAATAATGATTTCATCAGCATCCGTCACCGGGCTAGTATCATTTAACAATATTATGTATGGCTTATTCTCAAGTATATCCGGGTAGCCGTTGTAATTATCATCAACCCAGCCAATTTGTCTCATAGTGCCACGTGATACGCACCACTGATTGGAATCCATTATGCAACCGCTTCCATCATTATCAGGTTCATATAGATAGCCGGATCGCTCAGTTTTGCCATTGTATTCGTCAGTTGCACCAAAAATGTGTCCGATCTCATGGGCCACGACTCTAGCTAATCCTTCAGTTCCCTCAAACATCATGTGATAGAGCCAGCCGAACGGCAAGACGATATACGGTCCGTTTCTGAGGGCAAAAGCCCTTATGTTAGACCAGCCCGGATAACCTACACCACTATTTACCACGAGTATTATGAATGCCCAATCCGTCTTCCAGTTCTGGCGAATAGTGTGGGCGCATTTTTTCCCGATTTCATAATAATTTGATCCATCACCACACCCTAATCTTTTTAATACGTCAGGAACCCATAGTTTATGATCTTCCATAGGACGTAGCATGGGTTCATATTTCGTGTAACCGATCACAGTTTCAATGTTAACATAAAACTCCAATCTAGGTTTTTTGAATGGATATTGAGACTTCCACCAGTTAAGCGCCATGTATATCCCATTCTTAGCCCAATTGATGCTGTTCTTATCCCAGTCGTATACATCTGGATCGAGTCCGCCATCACTTTCAACGAAAATTATGTAGACTCCGACCTTTCCAATCATGTACTCGCTGGTTTCCCAAACGCCAGGTCTTGGATCGTCAGTAGGATAAGTAGGGTAAGTAGGAAAACGGAGAGGAGTAG
>CAZHDB010000063.1:0-4498 GCA_964531225.1 uncultured Desulfurococcaceae archaeon | reverse complement strand
ATATTTATATAAAAATATACAAACATATAAAGAGGTGAACCCTCCATAGTAGAGCTAGACTATATATTTCTAAGGATATATTCTATACTTGAGGGTTAATGAAGTGAGTATTAGCGGATGTTGGTGATTGATGAAATTGATGCCTATAAGAAGAATAATAGTAGTTTATAAGCCTGCCAAGAAATGTAGTGATCTAATAAGGGACTACATAAGTGAATTTGAGAAAAAGGGTGTTAGGGTAGATACTGTATGGGTTGATGAGGTTAGAAAAGGTGATCTAGAAAATTATGATCTAATAATAGCTATGGGTGGCGATGGTACATTATTGAGGATTTCATGGAGCCTATACGAGAGACTTCCACTAATATTGCCAATACCATGTGGTAGGAGAACAGTATTATATGAGGATCTGAACAACATTCCTGCCGGCGAGATCGTTGATCGTATTTTATCAGGTAAATTCTATATCGAAAGAGTGCATAGAGTAAAGGCTATCTATGGAGGAAAGCACCAATATGCATTAAATGAGGTAGCCATTATAACTCATGATTTTGGTAGGGCCTTACTTATAGATATAGATATTAGAACACCATATAATAGTACATCATTTCTTCTAGAGGGAGATGGAGTAATCATTGCATCGCCAACTGGTTCATCAGCATATGCATTATCAGCTAATGGACCAATAGTTGAACCTGGAGTTACTGGAATGCTCTTTATACCATTAAATCCTATAACGCTCAATATAACTCCAATATTTATTCATCCATTTTCTACAATTATAGTAAAACCCAAAGATTATAGCGATCTATATATTGATGGTATGCGTCTGGAAACATTATCTCCCAATTCAAAAGTCATCATTAGGATGGATAATAACGAACTACGTATAATTAGAATTAATGAAAAACGCAATTTGGTGAAACGAGTTCTTGAAGGAAGAACAACCCGGTTCACATAAGAAGATATACATTATACTAGATACAACTGCTTTTCTGGCAAAATATCCTCTCCAACACTATAGTTCACATGAACTACTAACAACAACCCAGGTAATTTCTGAGATCAGAGATCGTGAGAGCAGAGAAGCCTTTGAAATAGCATTAAGTATTGGCAGGATAAAGGTTGTTCAACCTGATAAAAAAATTATTGATAAAGCTATCAATATATCCAGATCTATTGGTGAACACTCTTCTCTATCTAAAACAGACATTAGTGTTCTAGCTTTAGCTCTACAATATAGTTTATATGGTCAAGTAATTGTTATTACAGATGACTATGCTTTACAAAATACATTATTATATGCAGGAATACCGTTTAAGCCGCTACGGACAACAGGCATTAAACGACTTAGAAGGTACTTAGTAGTATGTCCTACATGCGGTTATGTATCAACCAATATAGGCGAAAATATTTGTCCTCTATGTAATAGCAAGCTTATTAAGAAGAAATTTTCTTAAAAACCGCTATAAAATAACCATTCATATCATGGTTCAAGGGAGAAAATCTATAGAATACCATATTGTCTAAATAAACTTTATCAGCATATGGAACTTCTACGTCTAATGACTCAAAACCAAGATCTCTTATATAAAGACAATTACCTTCGTTCTCATGGAACGTTATTGTACAAGTACTATAAACCAGGATTCCATTATCCTTTAGAATATTATATGCTGGTTTAAAGAATTGTCTTTGATAAGCTACGTTATTTAATAAATCTTTATATGTCTTAGTGAATGATAGTTTAGGTCTAATACCTAGAGCTGTACATGGCGGATCTATAAGTATTTTATCGGCTTTAATCATTGGGAGATCGCTGTCTAAGTATCTAGAATCACCAAGATAAAGGAAATAGTTCTTGGGTAGCTCAAGTCTTGTAATAGTTTCAATGATCTTATTTATCTTTGGAATCGATCTATCGATGCTTATTAGCCTAGCTAATCCACGGCTATATTGCATTATATGGCTAGTCTTACCTCCAGGCGCAGCGCAACAGTCGACAATAGTTTCACCAGCTTCTGGATTAAGTATATGTGTAACTGCTATTGATGGAAGACTTTGAGGATAAAATAGGCCAGCATTGTATTCAGGCATCTCTCTAATAGGAGGTAATCTATACTTAGAGACTATGTTTTTTGCCACTAATCCTTTATGGATCTGCTTAACTTTTTTAGAATCCATAGTAGTTCTGGCTAAAGCTATTATGAGCCCATTAGGAGTAATTATATTAACCTCTTCATCAGCCCTAAATGTATCAAATTTTACAATTCCAGGTCTATAGACGGGAGCACCAAGTATTATGCTTTCTGCAGCAATATAATCAACCACGATCTTTTTATCAACAATAGGTATATTATAAGGGCCTTTAACAATAATATAGATCGCATCGTCATAAAATGGATCGGGATTAAATATATATTCCGTATACTTACTACGTAATAGATCAAGTAATTCTCCACGATCAATAGCCATAGTATTTACACGAAGATAATGTCTACTACAAGGTATCATAAGTTTATCTAGAATGGATTTAGTTAAGCTGCCGAAAACCATTGAAATACTTTTAAATAGTCCTGTTTCTATTTGCACGTCTTCATAATCACCCTTATAGAATTACTTCTATCGGAGCTTTGGAATATAATATCTACTACTGGTTTATAATTAATTTAATAATTCAATTATAATATTTTAATATAGTTCAAACAAATATTATAAGATACTCGATCTAATTCATCTAGATCGTGCATGTATACATCATTGCTATACTTTGATCGCCAATCTCAGTTTAATAAGATAACAGACATATAGTTACTAATTGCTAAATAACTTTATGGAAAATATTAATAAGTTTACAATTCATAAAAACACTGTACATAAATGGAAAGACTATGATTGGATAGTAGGATCGTTTTAATAAGATCATATCATCTCTAATTCTCATATTACTAATTACATCACTAATAACTTATGCAATATTTTCCCTATATTATTATGCAACAAAGAACGTGGACTATCATGATCTATATTGTTGCTGATAATAATTTAGAGGAAGATACATTGGTAAACATTGATGAGATGGAAAGGGCTCGTCCAGGAGAATAGATTAAAGTCATAGTATTCATTGACAGGGCGAGAGAAGACTAAGCAATTTATAAATGTGCGGGCCCGCGGGGATTTGAACCCCGGACTACCGGCTTAGGAGGCCGGCGCCCTATCCTGGCTAGGCCACGGGCCCTGGCCTCGTAATATTTTGGTTGTTTATGCTGGTCAATAAATCTTTTTCCCATGTATTACTCGGACTGGTGTGTATGGGAATGCATGTGTTTTCGGTTTTATACCTATTTGTTTTAATGTATTGTATATTCTTGATACTATTGCTGGTTTTCTCCCTGCAAATATTGTTATTGAGCCTTTAGGCTCTAATAGTTTTACTAGTTTTTCTAGAAATTCTTTTGTATATAGTCGTGGGTTTTTACCTGGATTTGGACCTCCATCATGTATTATGTGGTTGAACTTCATACCTATTCTATGAAGTATGTCTACTATTTCGACAGCATCACCATGTACGATATTTACTCTATGATCCCATAATCTATTTTGGAAGAATGGATACGGGTTTCTATATAGCGCAATTGATAGTATCTCTGATGATACATCTATCGTCAATATATTTGATGGACTGGTGGATTCTAGTACGCAATATATTGTTCTGCCAAGACCTGTGCCTATTTCTAATGCCTTATCACCATCATCTATTGCTTCGGGCCATGCGATTATACATCCAGCCATTATTACTCGGACGAAATCCCTGTCTTCTCTTGTATATCCTAGTCCGCCAGTCACCTTATCAATTAAGTTCCATAATTCTTCTATTGAGAGCCTTGATATATAGTTAATATATGTTCTTAAAGCTATTGAACGAGATATACGATCAACTCTCGATAAATCCTTACTTAAAAGACTTGATATTATACAAGGTGGAGTATAGATTTTATGCTCCACGTGTACGTACAATAAGCCTCCTACCTAATACAACCCAGTACTCTACTTCAACGCCAGGCTTTAGCTTCTCTGCAAGATCTGGCTCACCTGGTTTCTCAACCTCAAATGTTTCAAAAGTTTCCATATCCATTAATTGAACTAAGTCACCCATATCAGCTATTACTTGTGCAATCCTCTTATCAATAATAGGAACCTCAACCCTCTGATCAACTGGTGCTACAAATGTCTTCTTAGAACCAGTAAATAAGCTAATAGCCACTACATGCGCCTTAGCGCTACCATGCTTACCAGTCTTAGCTCTACTCATCTCAACAATCTTACAGGGCTCACCACCAATGATAATGAAATTGCCAGGTTTTAGTTCTCCAAGAGTAGCATATGTCTTACTCATACCCTCTATCACCCCATATAATTCTCTAGTAAAGGGAATATACATGAAATAGAATATATAGTTTCCCTAAAATAATAGTAGATATGAAAAATAATAGAAAGC
>CAZHDB010000062.1:0-4510 GCA_964531225.1 uncultured Desulfurococcaceae archaeon | reverse complement strand
GGAAAGTAGCTGTATTAAATAGACTGTGCGACATGTATGGCATAGATACTATATCGATGGGCAATAGCATAGCATTTCTCATGGAAGCCAGTGAAAAGAAACTTATAGAAGAAAAGATCGAATGGGGTGACTTCGAGGCAGCTAAACAAATTATTGAAGATACAGCGCATCGTCGTGGACTTGGCGCATTAGCCGCTGAAGGAGTTATGAGAATGAGTAGAATTTTAAGAGGATCTAGTGATTGGGCAATGCATGTTAAGGGACTAGAAGTATCTGCTTATGATTGTCACACGGCGCCAGGCATGGCATTAGCATATGGAACATCGCCAATTGGTGCTCATCATAAAGATGCATGGCTTATTGGTATTGAAGTAAAAATGGATAGATTCGGTTATGGTGATGAGAAAGTTATAAAGCTCATTGAATGGCAGAGAATTCGTGGTGGCATGTTTGAATCATTGACTGTATGTAGACTTCCATGGATAGAACTAGGGCTTAGTTTAGAATATTATCCAAAACTATTAACGTATGCTACAGGTGTGACTTATACATTAGATGATCTATTTACTGTAGGAGATCGCATCTATACATTGATCAGAGCATTCTGGATAAGAGAGCATAGGGGATGGAGTAAATATATGGACTATCCACCGATGAGATGGTTTAAAGAACCATTAACTAAAGGTCCGTATAAGGGTCAAAAACTAGATCTGAATAAATACGATGACATGCTGAAAAGATATTATCATATGAGAGGATGGGATGATAACGGTGTACCCACGAGAGAAACTCTTGAAAGACTTGGTTTAGGCTATGTTGTCAATACATTGTCAAAATATGTTGAAGTAAAGTAGGCTTTATAAAAATAATACTTTAAAATAAACTATTTTTACCTTTTACAACATTTCTATTAGAACTAGCATAATACTGTACCTACTTACGATGATGGGCATTTGCAATGATTAAGTTAAGAGGAAAAGTTGTATCTGGAAGGGGTGAGGGAAGAAAATATATAGAAATCTATAGAAACGTCCTAAAGAAAAAATTAGGTATAGATCCTTATCCCGGTACGTTAAACATAGATGTAGGCTATGATGTTTCTAAAATTTACCTTAGCCTTAATCCGATCATTATTGAAGCGCCGACTAATAATTATAAGCCAGTATATGCATTACCTGCTGAAGTAGATAATATTAAAGGCTATGTTTTAAAACCGTTCGTCACTATCCATGGATGGAATATCCTGGAGTTTATAGCAGAGATTAGTGTTAGAAATAAGCTTGGCCTAAAAGATGGCGATTTAGTTGAGATAAAATTAATTAAAAGAACCAATTGCTAATGTAACTATACATTTTCTTACCAAACATAGATTACACTTTGGATCAAGAATAAACTTACCATAATTTATTTAATGATCCATGGTAAGTTAAAAATATAGACTTAAACGTATTTATGAAGGTATAGAACCCGGAAGGAGAGAATACTTGATTAAAATAATCCTGATAATTCAGGCTATTGTTCAAGGAATTCTTGAGTGGCTTCCAGTTAGTAGTAGTAGTTTCGTAGCTTTGTTGTCGCTTTTATTTGGTAACGAGACATTATCTGAGGCCGTGAATATTGCATTATTCATGCATTTAGGTTCCGGATTAGCGGCCCTTATCCTATTAAGAACAGATATCATAATACACTTAAGGAATTTACTAAGACAAGAACAAGAAAACACCTATGTAGATCCTGTAATATATATTATAGGTTTAATTATCTCTATAATCACGGCTTTAATTGTATATAATACTTTAATATCTGTTGTTAGCAATGTATCGCTAGCATTTATTTTGATAGGTGTTTCATTACTTATAACAGCTTTCGTCACTCGTAAAAAGAAGTTGCATTATGGATTAGAACGAGTAGGTAAAATCGACTTACTCATACTCTTTATACTTCAGGGAATAGCTATTATTCCTGGAATTTCCCGTAGCGGTATCGTATTAGCCTATCTAGGATTTAGAAGAGTTAAACCTGATACAGCCTTCCGGATAAACCTATTCATCGGCATACCTATACTTTTACTAGCTGGAGTCTATGGATTTATTAACATAATTAATACGATACAGGTATTAACTGCCTTGTTCGTAGAGCTGATAGTATTCTGTACAAGTTTCGTAACAGCATATTATTTACTTAATTATTTTAAGAAGATCCAAACATGGCTATTTCCATTGATCATAGGAATTCTATTATTGATATCAAGCACTATTGATCTTATTCAGTAATTCTATATGGACACAATTTACTATATACACAATATCTGCATTCCCAGTCCCATCTTGGATGGACAGCATCATTTATTGTTTCTCTAACTAATTCGTCAATATCTATGGTCTCCTTAATCACCTTATATTCCAAGATCCTATCTGGTGTTATATAAACTAGCAATCCTTCCTTAGCATCTATGATGTTCATGTATATTTGCATTTGTAAAATATGGTGCCTATGAGGCACTCCTTGCGATGATCTGGCTGTTTTAATTTCAATAACCACTCCATTATCTTTATTAAATGCATCCATTCTACCCTTAACAATATATGTCTCTCCATCGATCTTTACTTCTTTCTCTATTGAGACTTCTTGTTCAAAACCTCTATCCTTTAATATATCCTCTAAACCTCTATGAACTAGTTCACCCAATATCATTGGTGGTTCGAATCTAAACTGTAATTCTGGGAATTTCATTCTAAATAGTCTCTTATGAGAACACGATACAAGGTCGTTTACATATATTATCTTAGGGTCCTTCGATTCCTCCAATTTTTCCATAAAATCCTTGAGTCTAAGTCCATAGATAATGCCCATTACATAATCGCTAGATATGATCTTCCCTGTACCGGACAAATTAAAACACCCAAACACTACATAATATAACATATTTTATCGTTCATATACTATCATTAAATGGAAGCACTATTATAGTCTTAATATTATTCCTCAAGTAGTTTATTAGCTTAGCCGTTGATGAAGTTAACTTGACTTTATTAACTTCTCCAAATCTAAACCATCTTGCGTCAACCGCGTCGCTTCCAGGTTTAGGTATACCATTCCTAGGCTCCATAAGAAAATCGATTAACACATAATGATATTTAACACGATTCATTTGATCATATATTATTATATTGTCGACCCATATGATCCCCTTGGGCTCTGCCTTTAAACCGGTCTCTTCAAAAAGTTCCCTAGATACAGCCTCTGCCAGCGACTCACCATAATTAACTACACCCCCTGGTATTGACCAACAGCCTCTACATGGATCATTAGCTCGCTTAACGAGTAATATACGATCATCATCTAAAACAACCGCACCAACTCCGATAATGGGATACCCCGAGTACTCCCTCTTCAACTCTAATCCCTATTTCCAAATGCTAACAACAATTCTAGATATGTCTTTTCTATGATGTCATAGTTAAATTGTATTTTTCCAAGAATTTCGTGCAATGTTTGAGGAGATCCTTCTATTTCAATATACACACCCAGATCTTTTACATTGTCAATAAATATTCTAGAATCCTTATATCTATAGATCATTCTTTCCTTTTCAACCACAGCGAATGGAGTAAATCCCATTTTTCTTAAAATAGTACTCATTGCCTTATAATCACTTATATAAACTTCTATTTCCTCTCGAGATTTTACTCCGTTTCTGAAAACCCTTTTACCTTTATATGTCAGAATGTACCTTTTTTCACCATAAATTTTTGAAATCCTCTTCCTTAATCTCAGTGCCTCATCTCTTGTCCATAGATCAAGACATGGATGCATATAATATGTATCATATTCAATGACTAGATCCACGAATTGTGATCCAAGTTCTTCGATCGCCATTCTTATATTATTAATATCTATGTCCTTAGGTAAAATCTTTATTTCTTCCTCAATACCCAAGGATAACACCATTATAGTTAAATATAGTTCCAATAATTCTTAAGAATATTAATAACTGCATTTAAGTATTTATGTGACTTCTTTAAAATCATTGGAAGACTTCTTGTTTTAGTATCTCTAACAGGATCATGTATTCCTATTAAACCTGAAATGAATGCCGGTAAACCACGTTCAAGGCCTAGTGTATAGCCTCCTTCAAGTAAAGCTAATACTGGGATATTTAATTTACTTAGAAAAGAACCTAATTTATAGTATGAATGACTTGTCAGCCTAAGCTCTGTAAAGCCATCATCAATATATCCATCGAAACCAGCTGATACTAGAACTATTTTAGGTGAGTATTCCTTCAGTACTCTCTCTATAAGCTCCAGAATAGGATCCAGACAGTCATCTCCAGCCATAGGTGGTAATAGAAGGTTAATGCTGTATCCTTCACCTTTACCTTCGCCTATCTGTTCAGGAAAACCCGTATTAGGATATAGGCTCCATGGATCTTGGTGAATATCTATGTGAAGTACACGATCATCTCTGTAAAATATTTCTTGAGTACCATTGCCGTGATGAGCATCAA
>CAZHDB010000061.1:0-4733 GCA_964531225.1 uncultured Desulfurococcaceae archaeon | reverse complement strand
TTTTGTAGGTAAGGTGTTATATTGGTTTTGTTAAACTGTATTTGTATTGCTTAATGCTATATTTTTCTATTTTATCCTCAAGAACTTCTACGCCTATTCCTGGTTTCTCTAAAGGTTTTATTGTACCATCCTTCTCGAGGGTCCAGGGAGGCTCTACTATGTCTTCTTCATAGTATCTACTTGATTCAGAAATATCGTTTGGATATTTTATTGCTGGCAATGTTGCAGCAGCTACTTGGAATGCACGGCCTATTCCTGTTTCTAGCATGCCACCTATCCATAATGGTATATGGTTTTCTATAGAATAATCATTTATTTTTATAGTTTCAAGTAAACCACCTACACGAGCAGGCTTTACATTAATTATTTTAAAGCTTCCCAGTCTATGTCCAGCCATTACATCATGTAAGCCTCTAATGCTTTCATCGAGGCATATGGGTGTCTTTATCATCGATTGAAGTACCGAATGCATATAGAGATCCTCATAGTATAGAGGCTGTTCTATCATAAGCAAATTATATTTATCGAGTTCCTTAAACACGCTAGTTTGATCAAGTGTATAGGCTGCATTTGCGTCTACTTGTAAAGGTATAGAACCATATTCTTTTCTAATCACTTTAACAGGTTCAATATCCCATCCTGGAGCAATCTTTATCTTGATCCTTCTATAGCCTCTTTCAAGATAATCATCTATAAGTTTAAGTAATAGATTCATTTTTCCTATAACACCAATGCTAACACCTGATAAAATTTTATTACGTATCCCACCGATCACTCTATATAATGGTTTCTTCAAATACTTTGCATAAAGATCCCATAATGCAAACTCTATACCAGCCTTAGCCATTCGATATCCACGTATTCGAGATACTAGTTTAACAAAATCCTCGGGCTTATTTACATGGGGATTCTTCATTAGGATTGGTATTATAAACTCCCTATAGATGTAAAGAGTTGTATCAACTGTCTCATAACTATACCATGGACCGTCGTCTACCGGTGCTTCACCCCAGCCAATAATGCCAGTAGAGTCCTCAATAGCTATTAATACACAATGCCTTTTCTTCGTGCCACCAAAGCTTGTTTCAAAATACTCTTTAAGCTCCATAACCACATGATATAATTTTATACTCTTTAGCTCCAAGGGTATGCACCAGATAATATATCTTCAAGACATCTACGCCATAAAATATAGTAGCTTCTTCTTAGATCATTATCCATGAAAGTAGTAAACCCAATAACCGTATAGCCCATTTTATTTATATAATATGTAAAGATCTCTTTCAGTATGCTTCTCCATTTTAAGACAAGATCCATGGACAATTTTCTTAACCTATTTAGTTCTCCAGGTATTTCAATTAGTACTAAGTCTTTGCTTGAATCAAGCCTATAATTTACAATAATAGGCATGCCATTCTCTATAGCTACTTCATTAGCGATTAATGGCTTTAACGATAATATTTTATCCAGTTCTGGTTGTCTATACTTTTTCTCTATGATATTTTTAACTCTAGCGGATCTTATCCACCATTCTGCAATAAATCTATCAGAAGGCATTCCCCGATTAATTTCATCCATTAACTCTCCATAATAATTTGGATAAAAACTACGGACAATAACACCTAATTTAACAATATTAAAAAATGCGTTAGAACTTTGCATGGGATCAAATGTCCATTTAATAAGATAATATCCCTTTTCAAGAGCAATTCTCCTCTGCCAAAGCTTTAAAAGGTACCCTATTCCTTTATACCTGTACTTTGGGATAACTCCTGTAAGATGACTATAGAGGTATATAGTACCCTCACTATAGCCTGGAGTGCTATAGACTAAACCTACTGCTTGGCCAGTTTCCTCCTCGAAGGCACCAAGGACTACTCCACCATTACGGTGGGAAGCAATAATCATATGATGTGCCACGGCTTCTCTATAGTCTTGCATACCCCATATATCAATTTGTACATTCATAAGCTTTTGATAATCATCTAAGGAACTAGGCTCACGAATTACAATTGTATTATTATTAATTCTTATTTTCTCAAGATAATTATTTATCATACATATCACATAAATTTCATATAGATAGGCCAGTAAATAAGAATGTTTAATTGATCATCATTAGAAGAGGATAATATTAGAATATTATTTTTTTATCTTATTATCTCAGCTTCCATCCAGATCTCTGGAGGTACACGTATCCTTATTAATTGCCTCATAGCGCGTTCATCAGCTGCAATGTATATTATTCTTTTATGTATTCTCATTTCCCAGTGCTCCCATTTCTTCCTACCCTCACCATGGGGTAGCTTAAGTGTTGGTACTACAAGTCTCTTCGTAGGTAAAGGTATTGGTCCTTTTATGCGGACGCCTGTTCTCTTAGCTATATCAACAATCTTTGATACAAATTCATTAAGTTTTTCTACATCTGTACTCCAAATCTTTATTCTTACCATTGACATTTCCTTATCCTACCTCTAATCCCCCTTAATTGCCTAATATCACTAGTTTTTTATAGGGTAGAAAAACTCTTTGGTTTATGCTAATTATATATTTTATGTATTATTCTATGATTAAAAACTATGTATTTTACTTCTTCTTAATCTCTATAGTCATCGGCTTTACATCAATAACTACGCCAATACCTATAGTCTTACCCATGTCTCTCATAGCAAACCTTCCTAATGGTGGAAAGTCACTATATTTCTCAACAACTAATGGCTTAATAGGCTTAAACCTCACTATAGCCGCATCACCGCGCTTTAAGAAGGCTGGATTCTTTTCAACAACCTTGCCAGTTCTTGGATCGAGTTTGGCTTGTATTTCAACAATACGGCATGCAATACTAGCAGTGTGTATGTGTACTACTGGTGTATATCCTGGAGCTATAGCTGTTGGGTGCCATATGACGAATATACGTGCTGTAAATTCTTCGGCAACTGTTGGAGGATTATCTAGATGGCCAGCTACATCACCACGCTTGATATCGCGTTTACTAACACCACGTACATTAAATCCGATGTTGTCTCCAGGTTCTGCCTTCTCAATCCTTACATGATGGGTCTCGATACTACGTACTTCACCTACCACTGCAGGTGGCATGAATACTACTTTATCACCTACCTTTAACACGCCCGTCTCTACACGGCCAACAGGTACGGTTCCTACGCCGCTAATAGCATATACGTCCTGTATAGGTATACGTAGAGGCTTATCAATAGGCTTTGGAGGAGGTTCTAAAGTATCTAGTGCTTCAACCATTGTAGGCCCATCATACCATGGCATGTTAACACTACGCTCAATAAGGTTATCTCCAGTCCATGCACTAACAGGTATAAATGGTATTTTACTGGGATCATAACCTATTGACTTAAGGAACTTACTGAGGACATTCACAATTTGCTTATATCTACTCTCGCTCCATGGAGGATCAGTAGCATCCATTTTATTAACTGCAACAATTAACTGGTTAATACCCATGGTCTTGGCTAGGATAGCGTGCTCACGAGTCTGTCCCTCAGCACTCATTCCAGCCTCAAACTCACCCTTTCGAGCACTAACTACTAGTAGCGCAGCATCAGCCTGGCTAGCACCAGTAATCATGTTCTTAATAAAGTCACGATGTCCGGGTGCATCAATTATTGTAAATATGTACTTCCTGGTCTCGAACTTTAAGTAGGTCAATGCAATTGTTACTCCACGTTCACGCTCCTCTTTTAACTTGTCAAGGAGCCATGCGAACTTGAAGCTTTCCTTACCCTTCTTCTTGGCTTCTTCCTCTAATGTCTTGATTGTCTTTTCGTCAACGAGTCCTAGACGATATAGGATGTGTCCTACTAGCGTACTCTTACCATGGTCTACGTGTCCAATCACTACTAGATTTAGATGTGGCTTTTGAGCACTCATCTCAGATCCACCCAATCTATTTGTCTTGATTTACCTGTTCTAAGACTGTAATTAGATAACGAGAGAAGTATCTTATAAGGTTATCCTAGGATAACTAATAAGTGTTTTATGTAATAAAGCAACTATGTTGTGGAAATATTATCTACTGCTTAGAGCTATTCTCTCTATTTCTTCTTTTCTCTGGATAGCATAGCTTCTAGGATCATTTCCTGCAGCTGCTATAATTTCCTCGGCTAAAGCTTCTTCAATAGGCATTGGATTATTGAATGCTTTATTACGTGCACCTTCTGTTAAATGTTTTAAGGCAAGATCAACCCTTCTTTGCGGAGAAACATCAACAGCTACATGATAAACTATACCACCATACATGATTCTTGTTGTCTCCTCACGTGGAGCTGCATTCTCTATTGCGCGTACAAGTATCTGTAATGGATTTTCACCTGTCTTAAGATATATTAAATCAAATGCTTTCTTGACAATATTATATGCTAGATGCTTCTTGCCCATGTTACGTCCTGGACGCATGAGCTTATTCATAAGCCTCTCAACAATAGGTACTTCAGCCTTACCGAATCTTCTATGCTCATGTCTACCTCCGGTATGTGGAAGAAATACTGGTTTTAATGATATATACTTTTTAAGACTGGGATCACGCACTATTATACCGTCATAACTCCATTTGCCAAAGAGTTTAATTTCCCCAACCTTTACAACTACACTTTGCTCACTAGCCAATGATTTATCACCTAATATTATATTTCACTAATACATTACTAACCATATCCACAGAGAAAACCCCATAAAAACCTTACCTCTTAAAGAATGTATAG
>CAZHDB010000060.1:0-4804 GCA_964531225.1 uncultured Desulfurococcaceae archaeon | reverse complement strand
CGATATTGCGTAGCCAGTGCTTACCTGAGAAATAGCCTACATACCATGGCAGATCAGCCATGACCTATACACCCTAATATAGTACTAGTACAAGGTTTCTATACGATATGATCTATATAATAAATTATATCTTAGAACAATCCAAGACTATGGTATGCTAGAATTATTTATTTGACCAATAATATCAGGATCATGAGCTACTATATTCCTATTCATGATGACCAGCTATATACAGCTACAAGAATAGGCTATAAACCACTAATTTATTAACAAAAGTTTTATATTAAATGCAAGAAAAGAGGCTTATTAATCAATAGATCCTCGTTAGACATTATATGGATGTTCTCGATAGCTCTATACAGGGAATTATTCATTATAATTATCTATACGATTCCATTAGATCTTTAACGATACCTTTTAGTTCAATAAATGAAGCATGCTTTGGAGATATACTATAGCAGTTCCATACCTCTTGACCATGCTCATCTATACCGCCGAATGTTGTCACTATATGTTCTTCTTCCCCCGACAAGAATATGATTATCTTATCTGTTTCAACCTCACGATCATATGTTTTAAACCTATATCTACCATTTAATATTATCTCTACATATGACGAGCTATTCCGTGCCTCATATATTTCATCACCTACAAAAACCATACGTACTTGAATAACATGGGAAAGTATATCGCTAGACTTCTCCAGGATTTTATGTCCAATTTGAGTCGAGGGATCTATGTTTAACTGTTTATCTCCATCTACTATCCTGATCATGCTCACTATACCGGAGTCAATATAAGTTTGCCTAAATATGAAGAATACGAATATCAGTATAAGAAATACAATAATTATTAAGATGGTTATATAGAAAAGCTTATTTTTAAAAATGTTTAAGTTCATCCATAGACACCGCCCATACTATTTGAATGAACTCTTGTTTTTCACCATTTTTACCTATTAATTCTCCCTTAATAATATATGCTGGTATGATATAAGTAGTATTTACAGAAGGCGTCGGGACAAAGTAGACTAATTTTATCGATTTAACCACTGCTCTATCTACTAGATTGATCGGCATACTCCTTCCGAAGCCCACGTCATATAACTTATTGACCGCATCCATCGGGGATAGTATGGTTAGTTCTTTATACTCTTTAACTCTAAAGAATACGCCTAGGAAACCAATTACATTACCCTTATCATCAAAGTATATCCTAAACTTGGCACCAGGGCCATATAACTCTAAGCCCTCGTAGTACAATTTATAATTTACATGAACATTATTTACATAGGAACGAGTAGTTCCATTTCTATACATTATACTTATCATGTCATTAACAATACTATCCTCACTAGATAATCCGATGGTAACGTTCATAGGCATTAGACCGAGACTATTCAGCTTCATTATGAACTCATTAGCTTTCTCTAATAATTCTTCCTTATCCATAATCTTAGATTCTTCTATCATACTTGTACGCAACTTATATCTATCAAAGAATCTGATAAAGCCGCTATCATAGATCAATAGTTCCCTTTCATGCGCCTCATCTACTACTTTCCATACACCATCACTATAACTTATTTCTCCATTTAGATCAAATAACTCACTTGCGATCAACGAGATATCCTGCTCTGTTACAGAGAATGGTTCAATCTTTAATATAGTGAGTTTTTCAGGTGTTTGCGGCAACTCAGTATCTACTACAATACTTGGTCTATCAGCATTATTTGCTACTCTAATACTTGTGAAGGCAAATATTACTGTCATTAAACTAGAGACGAGAGTAATTAATGCAATGATCATTATCCTATTCAACACTGCCACCTCCAATACACAAGTACATCAGGATTATCGACATCCGGACTTACATATCCATAGCCTGGTAAATGGTCGTTGTATTGACCACCATATGTATCGTTGTAATATACAGCTAAGGCAGCGCCATATACATCACTTGGTTGCCATTCTATAGTAGTACGGTACCAGGATTCCCCTATAGTATATCGCTGTATCGTCATATAATTAACAAATACTTTACCAGGGCTCTCCCACCAGATTCCCGGTATTATCCATATAGGCTGATCATGGAGAGGCGTATCAAATCCCAAAATTGCATGTAATCCATGAAATACTGGCCAAGCCCGCCTATTAAAGACTTCACCATCATGGTCGGTTGAAAACCTAAAGTAATCCAAGCTGCCATGGCCAGGAAAATATGCAAAATCAAAAGCATCAATGTAGTAATCATCATAGCCGTTTACGAATGCATTCTCGAAATCACTTTCCCAAGCAGATGAATCTCCATAATTGAACTTTTTAATCCATCCTTTCTCTCCTAGTCTATTATAAAATCCTTCGGCTTCTTCCTTAGTCCATTCCAAATCACCATATGCTGGTGAATAGTCTTCGATCCACTCAATGCCTACTTCTCGATCATTTGTATCGTCATATCCTGCCATGACATTAATCGATCCTTTAAAGACAATTACTAAATAGATAAAGACAGAGGCTTGTAATAGCCTAAACAATAACTTCAACCACCAAATGTTATTTTTTAAAAAATATTTAAGTTTTTTCTAATATCTATTACAAAGTTATGATTAAATTTTAAGGAAAAATTAATGTTATCATTGATACCGAATTAGACAATATCCTTATTTTCACAAACCTTGGATCCGTGATGAATACTATTCTCATTCATCATTTTCAACAATGTGGTTATATCTTATTATGCAAGGCTTAAAATATAAGACTTATTATGAATCCACTATACGAGTCCTAGTTAGGTTCTGGATAAAGATTACTACTATGAGGAGCAAGATTGTAAGAATAAATTAGTATGCTGTATTAATGAAGAGAGCTTGTATTTTTCTCTACGATATGTCCTAGGTTATGAATTATATGATGAAAATATCATATAGGATCACGTCCTAAACCTCTTTTCGATGATTAAGTTCATGTCTAGATTCTAGATAGTTTCTCATAAAGACTATCTTCAGAGGCACTACAATTATTAAGCTATAACTAACTTAGTGGTGTTAAGGCTATAGTATCTTCAAATATTGGGGCTAGTAGGTTCTTTAAGACTAAAGATAGGATATAAGCTAGAGCTATTGAAATGAATAATGTAATCCATGATGAGACGGTGTCATCAACTGCTTGTCTTGCAGCATTATGGAAATACCTAGCAATCCTTGGAGCTATTATCGAGGCTCTAGCTAAACCATATGATGGATATAGAGCTCCCAAGATCTTACCCAATATAGCGGCCATCGAAATAATTAACGTTAGTATATCAAGATTAATTATTGTTACACGTAGATTTGAGCCCGTAAGCAAATAACCAATTATAAAAGCTATCACTACAATTATAGTTGCCTGATAACTGCACGCTTAATATATCTACGTATAAGGGAGCATATTCTCAACGCAATCCCTCCCATTAATTTTCCACGTAATTATTAATAAAGACACTTATGTCAAAAACAGTCTATTTAGTATCAATTTAAAAAGTTCCATGAAGGATCCGATACGTCTACATAGATTATATAGAATCTAATTATACTCTAGAGATCAAGTCTAGGTAGAAATACTTATTTTAAGCACATACTATAAAAACAATTACTCGATGATGAGATATCTCCTCTCTCAGACCCATGGTGAAGAATGTCGCCCTCACTGATTACAATAATTCTTCTTGTTTTATAGGTAATTCTATATTAGATTAGAAACCTATATTCTACTATAGATAGGAATAATCCATAGAGGTCTAATCTTGAAAATTGATGAGTATCGAATACTCTTGAAAAGAGCTGAGGGATTCTATAAGACTGCATTGTTTCAGCTAGACAACGGCTTATTTGATCTTGCAGCTTTTAGTCTTGAGCAATATCTAAAATTGTTTCTTAAAGCGGTGCTTTTAAAAAATGGTGTTGATTTTCCAAGAATCCATGGTGTTAGAGCATTAATTAGGCTTCTTATAGATTTGAAAAAGAATCAATCTGATAAATTGAGTTCATTATTAGATAAATATGAGCTTGAGTTATCATTGTTAGAGGATGCCTATATCACATCTAGATATATTCCTAAGGAGTTTACGGAAAGCGAATTAAGAAAAATAATGAAAGCTCTAGAGGAGATTGTAGATGAAATCAAGAGAATTGATCCTTAAATATGCAACTAAGAGAAGAGAAGTCTTCAAGAATTTAAATGGATATTTAGCTAAGATTAAAAAAGTTATTAAGAATATTGATCCCCAGGCAGAAATATACCTATTCGGATCTGTTGCTGAAGGAAATTATATATTGTCAAGTGATATTGATATATTAATTATCACCGATAAGCCTAGGGAAAAGATCTTGACTGAATTATGGAGAAATGGTATAAGTGATCCATTCGAGATCCATATATACACTATAGAATATTTAGACATATTTAAAAAGAGAGCTAAGTTAGTAAAGATATAATCTGAGATAAATAGTCTCATTTTAGTCCTAGATATCTCTTTATGGAGTTCCAATTAAGATACATATGTATTATAACTGTACCGCACATTATAGATGATGAGTATGTATGTAATAGTCTTGGTGACGGCAGTATTTCCAAGCCTTCATATATAATCTTTGTAGTCTTTAGACATAGCATGACCCTTGTAATAAACAATATAATCCATGAGACAAGCAATATTATTGAAGTAATACTAAAACGTTCCATTTTTATCAATGATTATGGATAACTAACATTATTGTTTTAAGAATATAAAAGAAGAAAAAGAAATGTATTTAATAAAATTACTTGAC
>CAZHDB010000059.1:0-4842 GCA_964531225.1 uncultured Desulfurococcaceae archaeon | reverse complement strand
GCATCATACATCCTTGGAGATGTGACTTTGAAAAGAGCATCTTCCCAATGCTCTACATATTCTGGATCATAAGGGTTTTTGAGTGTAAAGTTTTCGAATGTGTAATCGATTGCTGCATGAGCAGAGCTACCTCCGTTTTTACCAATACCATAAGACACTTCTATCACACTAGAAGACATAGTAATAGGAAATGTATCATACTTTATTTCATTCCAGGTTGATACATAGAAGTCATCTACCGAAAAGTATGCATCTGCACCATATGTAGTATCAGGATTGATACCATAGTAACAATCAAAAGTATAAGAATATGCATCTTTAAGATTTGAAGGTAGAGTCAAGAATAAATAATCTATCTGTATCTCTTGATAAAATTCCCTAGCATTCGAAGATCCACTAGCATATTCACTGTAAACCCTTAGTCCGTAATAAGAAGAGGAATCTGAAATGCGTTTCCTAAAAGGATAGAAAAGTGAAAGAGCACCTTCATAATCACTCTTAACTACTTGAGGTAGAAGTCTAGGAAACCTGGCACTATTAGGAATATAGGAGCCACTTTTATCCTTGCCATATAAGTAATCTATTTTTAACCAGTTCATATCAAACCAATTTTTAACAATTTCGGATGCATTATCATAAGCATGTACTTTACCATCTCCAAAATATAGGTATACTTCTACATCAATACGAGGGTAAAGAATAGGTAATAAGAAAGATACTTCTGTATTAGCAGTACCACAATTAGTAACTGCTGTTGGTAGCCTCATATATGAATATGTAGTATTAACCTCTTCTACAGAGGAAGTAGCACTATATACATCTTTATATACAGCAAAATAGGGAAAATAATAACCATCACCAGGCCAATAATCTGGTTGAATAAGGAAATAAATAGAAGTAGCGTTTCTATCTACCATATAAGAGTCTATATTGTTTAAACAATCAGTCGCCGTAGATTCATCTACCTTAGCAGTTATAATCTTAAGTAAACCATCTCTATAAACACTCACAGGCCCAGCAGTACAACCCTCATAATAATGATGATCAGCGAGAGAAGAGGATTCATGGCCTACAATAGTTAAAAAAGAGCTACCAACTGGAAAAGGACTGATAAATAAGAGGTTAAATTCTTCATAAGACTCTTGCAAAGCTAGTAAATTAAGTAAGTTAGATAAAGCTTCGGAACTATTATCACCCAAATAATACCAATAACCCCATAAACTAGGGTAACAACAATCTTTTCCCTTACAAATACCCAAAGCATAAAAATTATCACGATCCCTTCCCTCATGATAACGGGTATTTGTAATAGTCAGGTTTTCATAATAAGAATACTTAGCATAATTATCAGGATCTACTTGGCTATAACCTCCAAAATAAACATAAACATCAGTACATTGACCAGGATTCAAGGTTTTACTAACAATAAAGACAAACTTATTATTACCAATATACCAGACATCAACATCGGGTGTCTCTAAATAAGGATTTTCAGGGAAGTAAGTAAACGCTCTTATATCAACAAAAGAAGGTTGATGAATTGCGTACTGTGCCAATGTGTCTGGATCAAACTGATAAGTAAACCACCACTTATTATGAGGTTTTGAATACTTATCATTACAAATCTTAAACTTTATATAGCCAATCCTTTGCTTATAATAAGCCTCTATATCTAAACAATCTGATCTCATCATACCATTTGAAACATAAGATGTAGTATCTAAAGTTATACTGTAGATATAGTCTAAGATAGGGTAAGTATCAGAAGGATTCTTAACCCTCACAACAATTCTGTAAGGTCTATCAGTCAAAGGCCAATCTTCTGGAATTTCACCAATGTAAACATCAAAGTAATCGGTTACAGAGTATGTTTTGGTAGAAGCATTAATATAGTAATTATAGATAATATGAGTATCATTCTCATATTTACCATAATCTATTAAGTCTGGAAAACTACAGGAAATAGTATAATTCTGATGATAGTAATCGTAGGATGGTGTTAAATTGTATTCTAAATCAAGATTTTCTGAATTGTAAGTCATATCATAAGTTACATTTAGATACTCAACTGAACATGTTGCAAATCTTGATAAAGACTCATTCGTATCAACTCTATTAACCCAAGATTTAACTGTAAAAGTATCGTTAGCAAAAGCATAATCATAATAATCCCAAGAAACATCAACATATTCTGTCAAATTCCAAACTTCTTCCTTATCACCAAATTCGTAAGTAGGTTCTGGAGTAACATTATAGTATTCATTAACTATGCTAGAATTTCCAGCATCAACTGCAGAAGGATTTCCATAATACATGTAAAGAGTAGTTGTAGAGTATGCCTCTAAGTAAGGGATCTTAACATAGACTTCAGTATTTGTTGTATTACATCCAGAAGCAACATAATATTGAATATCAACCTCAGTATCATTGCTTTCATTATAATAAGTAAACCTTAAGTCGGAGCAATCTGAGTTTAACTTACCTTCAGAAATTAGAGAAGCTGTATCAATAGTCATATTCAAAATATAGTCTGTCAAATTTTGTCCAGAATTTTCTGTAACTTGTATAGACCTTCTATAATTCCAATTAGTATCCCACCAGCTAAAGCTTAAGCCAAGAGCTAGAGGTAAGAGAATTATAAACAGAACTAAGTAAATCAATCTATTCAACTTCATTAATAGTTAGTAACATAAATGAAATCAAAAAGATTAGTCAATAAAAATAGAAATTTTTCAAATTATCAGATAAGTCCAATCAAAGATAGGATAAGGTATAGCAAAGATATTGCAGAAATAGTTCCAGATATAATAGTAGCCCTCCTATAAGGCTCTATTCTCCTTTCAATAATTTTCTCAATAGTAATTGGTGGGACTACTCTTGCAGCAGGAGCTGGTGTAGGCCTCCTAATAGCAATACCTCCAAATCCTTGAGATGCCATAAACTGATTTGCCTCTTCAACACAATGATCTACAGTATCACAAACCTTAAAGTAAGCTGTGTGTACTCCAGGATCTACCCAAATGTAAATAAGATCTCCACAATCTATCTCAGTATAATTCTTATCATCTATAGCATAATAACAAGTCCCTATATCAAAATTGTCAACTCCAGAAACTTGAATAGGTACTTTAACAGAATAGTACCATAAAGGCTTAGGATCATAGATCTTAGGTTCTGGTGGTGTATGGTCTATGAAGAACTTAACAGTTTGTGTAGGACCTTGATCAGTTTCTCCATAAATTTCATACCAACCCTCATCTAAATCAGTAGTGTTCCAATCGTAATAGAAACCATCTTCAGCAGTCGTATCATTATATAAGAATATCCAACTAGTTTCATTCTCAGGCTTGTAGTAAAAAGCAACCCAAGTTACTGTAGTAGGAACACTTGCCTTTACTCTATGTTGCTCCCCTATAGCTTTATTATTTTCTGGACTTGATATTGCTATAATAGACTCTTCTGAACCAAAGTTTATAGATGGATCTTGAGGCCAGTCAAAGTAAGCTTTAAAATCATCTATGCGAATTTCAAAATAAGTATCCCCTTCTGTATATGTATAGTCTCCTCGACCATGATACCATAAACATACACCATGATAAATAGGTCTAGATGTGCCTGGGGATATACTAGTAGACACCCCTAAATCGTCAGATTCCACATATATATTACCAGTGGAATCTATCCCTAACTCCTCCTCAAATGATAGTGAAAAATTTGTATAAATAGAGACATGATAAGATTTATAAATGTCTTTCCAACCTTCTGACTGAACAAAGAAATAAATGTCAGAATATTCATTATCATTAACTTCACTAAGGTCAGAAGACACATACCCCTTAACATAAAATTTGTAATACTTTCTTAAATGAAATGGAATATATAAACACAACCACACAGACTCTCCGTTGTATGTGCGATCATTCGAATAAGATAATTTGGTCTTAGTAGAAGTTAAGCCATATCCAGAACAATAATAGTAACCAATCCCTGGTTGGTATTCAGACCCAAGAGCTCTATCGTCTGTATCTCCAAAAAAACGAGGTGCAATTAAATCATCGTATAAATAATCATACCTCGCATAAATTGTAGATTGTGAAGACGCATCTTTATTACCATAATACATATATATCGTCACTGTCGCACCCGAAGGCAAATAAGGTATCCTCACCCATATTACCGTATTTAGAGTATTACAAGTACCTGGCTCTATATAGTACTTTAAATACCCTAACCCTTTAGCTAATGCTTTTACTCTAGGTTGCCAATAAAAATAATGAGGATTTCTGTCTTTGTCAAAGTGTCCTCTGAAAGTTTGAGATATCTTTAAGTAATCTACTGCATCTTTTAAAGAGAAAAATAACTTCCACGACCCCATGTAATAAGGAGCACCAGTATAAAGAGAAAGTCCAAATATACCTTCAGGATATTCTTCATCTAACACTGAAACAGATGTAGGGAGAGATTCTGCATATTCATAGGTGCTTGCCATATATATATCACTCCAGTAATATATCTCAGAATCGGTTGGCAATATCTTATCAACTCCACACTTTGAAGCGTTAATTATCAGTGTATAATATATATAATGCGGAAAATCCTTAAGTAAAGAGTCAATAGGAGTATCATAAGAACAAAAATACGAAGTACACTCGTAAGTACCTTCACTACAAGTTATCTTCAAGTTCTTCTCAACACAACTATCCGAAGCAAAGATAGTTGTAACATAGTAATCATTACTTACAAATTTTATATCCCCACAATCACTCCTCATCTTACCAGCCGAAATTAGAGAAGCAGTATCTATAACAATCTTAACAGGAACATCATAAAGATCTTCATTTA
>CAZHDB010000058.1:0-5162 GCA_964531225.1 uncultured Desulfurococcaceae archaeon | reverse complement strand
GCCCATTCATGCACCATATTTTACACACCAATTTAGCTATAGTATTTTTGGATGTTAATATCTATAGTTATTGGCAAATTCTCTGCCCATATACGACACGTACCCTCGATGCTAACCATACATGGACCGTAGGGTCTCTCAGGAGTACATCCTTTCATAAATAATGGACATTCTGTAGGCTTTGCCTTTCCTAGTACGACCTCTCCGCATTTACATCCGGGAATATGGTCTTCTAGGACATTATCCTTTACACCTAATTGCTTAAATGCATCGTAACAACTGTATCTATCTCTTAAATAACCACCGCTTTTATCAACAATTCCTATACCTCTCCAATAGGCATCTTTTTTCTCATAGACAAGATCCATAATCTTTAATGAATATTCATTACCATTAGGTTTAACAACACGTCTATACTCATTGATTAGTACCGGCTTGTTTATCAGTAAATGCTTTAGTATTAATGCAATAGCTGTAAGAACGTCTAATGGCTCAAATCCTGATACAACAGTAGTTATACCATAGTCGCGTGGTATAAACATCCATGCATTAGAACCTATAATTGTAGATACATGGCCTGGAGCAATAACTCCGTGAATAACTACTTCCTTTACATTATCGAGCAAATACTTCATAATCGGCGGAGTATATCTATGAGCTGATAATATATATAGATTCTTTGGTACAGAGTTCTTGTTTAATGGTTCAGCGACTGCTGGCATAGTTGTTTCAAATCCAACAGCAAAGAAAATGTATTTTTTACTAGGATTGTTCTTAGCGATCTTTATTGCATCAAGAAAACTATAAACGACAACGACATCTCCTCCTTTAGACTTTGCATCATATAAACTATTTATCTTAGAAATACCTAATCCTGGAAGCTTGTATGCATCTCCATAAGTCAATATGGTATAGCCATTAAAGCTTAGCTTTATTAATTCGCTTACATAAATGCCTGGTGTAATGCAGACAGGACACCCGGGTCCAGCTATTAGATCTATGTTTTCAGGCATTAAACTCCTAATACCATAGTAAGTAATAGTCCATTCATGTGTGCCACAGAAATTCATGATTTTTACTGTGTTATATCCTTTATCTTTTAGTCTTCTCGATAACTTTTTGATCAACTCTAAAAGCTTTTCATTATATGGGTTTTGTTCATATAGTCTTTTAATTAAACTAACAATATTACCGTTCATATACATTACCCTTAATTACCTATATAATTAGATTAATAAGAAGGTTTTTAGGCATTATATTAAATTGGGTACTCTGCCTGGTGATTTAATTTGAAATATAAAAAATATAAAATTAGATATACTTTCTTCCAAATATTAATTTTAATAGGCCTTTCCCTAGTATCTATTGCTCTCGGATATTTGGTTACCTCAGGATATTCTATTGAGATGCAACACTTTGTATCACCTAGACCTTCTAGATTATCCATAGAAAACTTTTCATCACCTCATCTACATCCTGTAATGATTGTAATAGGTAAAGCCTATCAAAAAATAGAATTCAATTCATCTACACCATTAGTATTTCACAGACCTCCATACAAATCTGGAAACATTAACTGTTGGTTAAGTGGAACTTTGTATCTATGTAATGGCACAGGCTACATATATAAATACATAGGCCAACAACAAGAGATCCTTAATGAAGGAGAGATCACTAAGTTCTATTATAGTGGTGCAACAGGAGGGGATACTTTAGTAATATTATATGGGGCAGCATTTTCCTATTTTATATTGGTAATTATAGCCCCTCTTACTTTTATTTTACTTTCTTATCTTATAACTAAAAACATCTATTCTCCAATAATATATGTCTTTTATATTATATTATCAATATTTTTTATTTATCTTGGTGGGGTTCTAGGTATAAATGTAGTACCTTCTATTTTAAACAATCTAAGACATTATTTATTTACTCTATTATACTACTTAATAGCAGAAGACATCATTATAATGACGCTATTTATTCTACATAAGGCTAGTAGAAAATAGAATCTACTTCTTTATAAACATTATTAATATGTTCTTAACATTATTATAAACTTAAACTTCTTTTCTTCATCTATGTAAATAGATTATGAATGAAACTATATAATTTAGCTATACATTATTATTGTCTAATTTTCCTTAGTATCTTACTTATTAAGGGCGACATCCACGTGATAATAATTAATGCTATTATTACCATAGATAGCGGTCTGGATACGAATATCAATGGATCTCCAAGAGCTTT
This sequence comes from uncultured Desulfurococcaceae archaeon, assembly GCA_964531225.1. Taxonomy (GTDB): domain Archaea; phylum Thermoproteota; class Thermoprotei_A; order Sulfolobales; family Desulfurococcaceae; genus CAZHDB01. The sequence goes on along the minus strand of CAZHDB010000058.1, from coordinate 2,912 downwards.
TCTCGCTGTCATCATGAAGTATATTTCCATTAAGGGCCCTAATATTAGTCCTAGTATAAGTGGAGCAACAGGGAAGTCATTTTTCTCCATAATATAGCCTATTACGCCTAGAATAAGCATTACTAATACGTCCATCATACTGAGTCTAATTGCGTATGAACCTATTATACAAAATGCCAAGATCAGTGGAGTTATGTATTTTCTTGGTGTTTTTAAAAATACTCTTACAAGTGATTTTATAGCTACATAACCTAATGGCACCATTATAATATTAGCAAGGAAGAATACAGCGAATAATGTATATACCAATATTGCTTGGTCAATAAATATTCTAGGACCTGGAGTGATCCCTTTCATCATTAATTCGCCAATGACAATTGCTGCTACAGAATCTCCCGGTATACCAAAAACTAGTGCTGGAATCCATGCCTCCGCAAGTGATGAGTTATTGGCTGCTGTAGCTGCAACAATTCCTTCCATGTACCCTTTTCCAAACTTCTCCTTAAATTTAGAGAGTTGACACGCTACTCCATAAGAGATCCAAGCTGCTATATCTGCTCCAGCACCAGGAAGTGCACCGATTATAACACCCAAGGCAGATCCTATGGCAAATTTGTCAATAAATTTTTTCAAGGTTCCAAAAGCTTTTTGAACATTCTAGTAGCTGACAATTCTTCAACTGGTATTTTTATTTCAAATTTCCCTAGTTCGATATATGTTGACACTTGGCGAAGAATTTCAGATATACCAAATAAACCGATCATTGCAGGTATGAAGTTAATTCCAGCTAATAAATATGGTGAGCCAAAGGTGAATCTTGGAAATTGATACATTGGATCGACACCTATCGTTGATAGTAAAAGTCCAAGTAATAAAGCTAATGCACTCTTCGTGATTGATTTACCTTTCGCTGCTATAACAGCAGTACTTAAACCAAAAACTGTTAACCAGAAAAATTCAGCACTTGAAAAATTCATAGCAAATTCGGCTAACATAGGGCCTCCTAAAACCAATACTATTGTACCTATTATACCTCCTAGAGCTGAACAGACCAGACCGGTTCCAAGAGCTGCCTCTGCACGTCCTCTTTTCGTAGCTTCATACATTTCTTGAACATACGCCGCAGATGCTGGAGTACCAGGTATACGTATTAATGTAGCAGGAATGTCACCAGAGTAAATAGCCAAAGCATCCATAGTTATGATCATGGCAAGAGCGGGTAATGGATCCATCCAAAAAGCAAATGGAACTAAAAGTGCTACAGCCATTGTAGCTGTTAATCCAGGCATTGAACCTATAAATAATCCATATAAAGCGGCAGCAATGATTGCGGCAATAGTCTGAGGATTTAGTAAATTCATTAGTATTGTAAATAAATCTACCATGATATGATCCCACCCGGCAAAGCGACTTTTAATAATAAGCCGAATAATACATAGGTCCCGATACTACCTATTAAACCAACTATTAGACTTTCTTTTAACGTAGCACCTAGACGCTTAGATAATAAAGTAATTATTATAAATGATGTAAGGATATAGCCTAGAACATCAACTACCAGAAGATAAAATAATATCAAAATATAACAAATGCTATGTTCAATATTCCTAACTTGCTCACGGATATAGATAAAGTCAATAATTTATCTCTACGAACCGTTTTAATCGTTCTTATTACTCCTTTAATTATGAGAACTATTGAAAATAAGATCATTACTAAAGTAATTACAAAGGGGAAAAGATTTGGTCCAACAATCCCTATATTAGCTCTATATTCTTGGAGGGACCAGATAAAAAAGAGTATGGATACTATGAGAAACAAGATGCCGGCAATCACATCATTAATGCCTTGTTTGGTAGTCACTGGATTGTCGACCTCTTATCATTAATTATTAGTATTTAATTATGTTTTTGCATATCCCGCAGATTTCAATAAGTCTCCAAAAGTCTGATATTCTTTAGCTAGATAGTCTTTAAACTCGTCTCCTAATAATAATTTTCCGACAAAGGCATTATTCTTTAAGAAGTCTTGGAAATCTTGTGAATGCCATGCTTTATCTACAGCATCAATTAATAATTGAACTCTGTCTTTCGGTGTTCCTTTTGGAGCAGCTAGGCCTGCCCATCCACAAATTGACCAGTCTATTCCTAGTTCTTTTAATGTTGGTACATTTTCAAATCCTGGCACTCTTTCATCGGACATGACAGCCAATGTTTTTGCCTTTCCAGCTTGTACTAGAGGTAATACTTCCCCAGTACTAGCAAAAACTATATCAACGCCTCCGGATACGAGCTCTTGTAGTGCAGGTGAAGCTCCTTGACTAGGTACCCAGATAACAGCATCGGGGTCTAATCCAACGGCCTTTAAGAAACCTATACGTGCTATGTCCCATACTCCTCCCTGAACGGTTCCCGAGGCCTTTAATTCACCTGGGTGCTCCTTTATATAGTCTACAAGTTCTTGAACACTATTCCATGGAGCGTCAGCCCTAACTGTTATTGTAGCGGGGTTACAAATTAGCATAGCAATAGGTTCATAATCTTCATATGTGACGTCAGCTACTCCTAGCCATTTCCAAGCACTTAATTCTATAGTTATAGCAGTTAATGTATATCCATCAGGTGTAGCCTCTGCACCTGCTACAAAGGTAGCTGCACTACCACCCTGAACCTTATTTAGTACGTTAATAGGCACACCTAGGTCTTTTTCTAATAATGACGCTATTGTTCTTGTTGCTCTATCTGTTCCTCCTCCAGGACTCCATGGAACATATATAGTAATAGGTTTAGATGGATACTTTTCCTGAGCTTGCATTGTATAGTAGTAGTACCCTGCTATTACTGCGACTATAATTATTACTAAAACTATTATGATAGAAGCTGTTCGGGATAATGCCTTTAGGTACGAAATAT
>CAZHDB010000057.1:3487-5225 GCA_964531225.1 uncultured Desulfurococcaceae archaeon | reverse complement strand
GGTTCCTTCCTCACTTCTCTAACTCTATACGTAACGCGGATTCCTCGGCATAGTAACCCTCGTCAGTAGGCTGAATAACAGTTACAAAGACTCAACATTCTTAGTGTTCTTGATCGTTCCTCCTTACCATAGCACCTTGTTAAGGCATACGCAAGCTTTAAGAAGTTGAGCTCGTGGTAATAAGTCCTTCGCTAGCATATCTTTCGTATGGGCTGGCTTCCCTTGGTCTCGACAAGAGTATAGGTGTCAGCGTAGTAGCGTGCTAAGATTGTTCAACCGTGCAAACTCCTCAACTTATTCAAAATAAGCATCTTAACATGCTACTTAATCATCCTCTTAATCCCAACATTCACTGTTTATTGTCTCTATCTAAGATATATCAGGTGATATATTTTAAAACCTGATGTAATTTTCTAAACTCTTCATAACATCATACATTCTTAATCACCTAGTAGATTGGCTAGCTTTTAAAGTCATTCCTCGTACTTTAAAGATGCTCTGACTATGGTATACCTTAAGATAGTTGTACAATAATGAACGGAACGGACCCAATATTAGTATTAGGTATGAGTATGCTTATATCCTTCTATACTGCTCCGCTAGCTAAGGTCTTCTAGTAACTCGGTCTACATTAGTGAAGATACGCGTTTTCTTAGGAAAACCAAATTTATACTTATGCTAGATCAACAATTATTGATGCTATGTAGCAATATCGATATGAGGAAGAGGATGTTTTAAGAAAGTTTAGGTAATGCAATATTAGTTGCTTGATAGGCTACTAAAAAAGGGTTAGTGTAGAAAAAGCTGAGAAGTTAGTTAAGTATATATTTTAAACAGTTTAATCTATATGTTTTTCACGGATGATAGTATGCCCACTATAATAGTTGAAGGTCCTCCGATAAGTATTGACAAGAAGAGGGAGCTTGTAAAGAAAATTACAAAGGTTATATCAGAGATTTACGGTATTAAACATGTAACAGTCATTATTAAGGAGAATACTCCTGAAAACGTTGGCATAAATGGAGAACTACTGATTGACCGTAAGAAAATCAACTAGAATATTGAATATTAATTCAATATACAAGGATCATTATATACATGTTTATAAATCTTTTTTACAATTCCTTTTAGACTACATGTAAAGCAGACTCTGAGGCTGTTTTGTAGACATCGTTGATTAATTATTTACTAAATGAATCCTTGTATGTATTCTATACATTTATGAAGTATATTACAACATCACTGTATTTCTCCCCATCTATACCCCATACAAACAATATACACGCTCAATATATGGTAGTTCACTTGATATGAGCAGGTACTAAATAGTCTCTTAAAACCGCTATAATGGAATCAGGTCTATAGCTGCTTCCAAGATTTTTGAGCCCAGTTTTAAAGATAGATTGACAGCTTCCTCTCAAGATACATACATGCTATTTGTGTTTATGCATTAAGAACACTGTTAATAAGGATCTATAGTGCTTGAAGGATTAGATATTATGGAGTATGCGACCATAGTTATAATTAGTATTTCTTTAATTATTCTCCTTGAAATCTTGTCAAGAATGTCGTAAGGTATTTCAGTCCAGTCAGCCATCATAGAATCCTCGTTCTCGACAATATGTATAATAGCTATTTTACCAATAGCTCTCTTATCGCCTCTATACCAACTTACATAACATCTCCAAATACTACAAATGCTTGTAATACATGATGGTATAATCTGCTTTTAACAACC
>CAZHDB010000057.1:0-3387 GCA_964531225.1 uncultured Desulfurococcaceae archaeon | reverse complement strand
TAGCTAATAGGCAAGACAAGCTACTATGTTCATGGGTGTAGTAGGTGTAGTTGTTGTATTAACTTCACAGTACCTGTTATTACCTTTTTCATCTGATCCCTATGTTGCGTGGCTAGCATCTATGTACTTGATATTAGGTGGTCTTAGTAGACCTGAATCAGCTTCCTCCATGGCCTTTGGAGTAGGTATTAGTGAGTCTGGTAATATTAGGGTATCTATGACATCTAATACTGCTGGATTATAAATGTTCTAAATGCTGTCTACCTTATTGACAAGATATATAGGCATTTTTTGGCATATGGACCGCGATGTTCGTAGATGTTTATCCTCGTGAGTCTATCTTTACATAATATACCGTAAATATCTCTATTACGAAGAATAGTGTATCATATCTATATGGGACTATTTAAACATAAATAATGCGACACTATCCTTCGGGCTCGGCAATAACTGCTGTGCCATAGGCTAGTATTTCAGTTGCACCTGATATAACTGCAGTTATGGCAAATCGCATAGATATAACTGCATTAGCTCTCAACTTCTTAGCCTTTTCAATCATTTTCTTAATAGCCTCGTCCCTCGCTTCAGCTAATAATTCCGTATATTCCTTTACTTCTCCACCAGCAATATTTCTCAAAGTAACCATAAAATCACGCCCTAAATGTCTTGCACATATAACGCTATCACAGACAATTCCTAGAACCTTCTTGATTTTGTAATCAGGAATATAATCTGCGTAGTTACTATGAAGTTTTGGCTTGACATATTCACCACCTTTATAAAGAAGGAGCTATCCAAACTATACCTATCACTGTAGAATTCAATCAAGTCTTAGAGTAATAAAGTAATTGTTCCCAATAATTTATCTCATTTTCTTTTTAGAATGATTTTAAGGAAATAGTATATTATAGGTAGTACTATTATCAATGCTATTAAAGCTGTGATTTCCTCAATTATCCATACATTCTCTATTTCAGTAGCAGCAATTCCAGCTATAATATTTAATAAGATGTGTAAACCTATTACTAATGATACAGCTATCTTTACACTTATAAAATCAGTGATACCAAGCGTTATAAGCATTGCCATTCCAAGATGAAATAAAATAGCTGTATTTCTCTTAATAGCACCCAGTAAGAAATCAAACCAATGATAACCGTATATCGATGCTACAAAAGGAACTTATATTGCATATAGTAATAAAGCCTCTGTTAAACCACAGCCAAGGCCTATAGAAAGCGCACAGTATGGATCTATATCCTTAGATATAAAGTGCTTAAATATTAGATACCTTGTAATTTCTTCAAATACACTGGCCATGGATGCGGCAAAATATACCCTAAGGTATAGATTAAGGCTTTTTAGCAAGAGAAGTACGGGCTCTCTAGCAATTAATGCAACTAACCATCCAGCTCCACCAATTAATGCCATTAACCAATAGTTTTTATTTGACCTTGAAATTACTGTAAGTATTACTAATCCTGGTAAAACTGAAGTATAAGTATAGGTACTACAATTAGTGTATTCAATAATCGATACCAATTTTTATTTATCCCGTATAACGATATAAATTTGTTGGAGTAATGTCGCAATTTAATGGGTGATCAAAGATAGTTGAGAGCAGACAAATACTTTACAGTGTCATTGCTGGCATATTAGCTGGTATTACTGCTTCAATTATAATAGCCATAAGGATTAATGGAATGTTTGCTCCATTTATTCAAGACCTAGTATATCATCAACTACTAGCTCAAGGAATATCCTCTAGTAAAGCCCTTGAAATAGCAGAGCAAACAGCCGAAGGTATTAGGTCTCTAACTTGGCTATTCTATGTAGGACCGATCATAAATATGTTATTTATAGGTGCGATATTAGGTATAGCTCTAGATTTATTAGTTAACAAGGTGAAACTAAATCCAGGCATTTCATCAATTATTACTGGCTTTATACTGATCTTTTTATTGCAACTACTGCCAATATATGTAATGAATTCTCTCTACGGGCAATGGTTTATCGATACCCTCAACAAATATATCGGTCTATGGACAATATTAACTCCATCAATAATCTATACATTCTTACTAACATTATTCAATACTATTAGAGGTCCTTGGATCAAATGGGGGGAGGCAAAACCAGAGAAATATTAAGTATATTACAGCGAGGCAATAGGTATTGGATATCAACGAACTCTAGATCCATATTTGAAACGATGTATCGAATTAAATGAAGGAAAACATGTTAAAGCATTCAACCTTTGACATCATATACAATGGATAACTGATATGGCTTATTTTTATCAATGACCACTTCTTGTTCATGAGGAATTCATCTCTTAACATATCAGCTATTGTTGATGAAGTAACAGCTGAGCAAGTTTCTCATAATGCTTATATATAGCGCTTACATTCTTGCTTATAATCTGGTAGCAATACTACAATATTCTATACTGGAGGCTTAAGAGGTGTTTCCTTAAGTAATCCTTTAGGCGAAGAAAATGTATCTTCGCCTACTAGAAGCTTAGGCTTTGACAATAACTTCCTCTTCCCAAATCCTTGCACACACTTAATAGCTACCAATGTATTCTCTTTTGAGAGATGCAGACCCTCTCTTAGAATATCATCTATAGTCCATCCGTCAGATAATAGCTCTAGTATAAAACACATAGGTATCCTTGTCCCCCTTTATTACGGGCTTACCTCCATAATCCTTGGATCAACCACTATCCTATAATCAGCCTTGGTCAATAGCCTTCCCTAAACACTTTAATGTTAAAGGTCTTAGTAATCTGTTTCAAATAAAATATATGGGACTTCGGATATGGGTAAATTAATCAAAACTTTTGGTGAACACATTTATAACATGCTTAGTTTAAGCTTAGAAAGTATCAGAAACATGTTGCTATTAAAATTATTGAAGCTCTGAAGAACGATTCGAGGCTTATTATTGTTTCTATGCCTACTGGTAGTGGTAAGACATTAATTGAGATATTTACAGCATATTACGGTATTCATCGAGGTATTCCTCGTATATTAGTGTTGGAACCAACTAGGTTTCTCTGTGATCAAATGTATTCTGGAAAAGATAGAGAGGGTGGATTATGGGGTAAGGTGTTCGATAATCTTGTCGGTAAAGAATATGAAGGTGACTGTGGTAGCTTCTTAGAACCAGGCAAAAGGATCATTATTTCAACACCACAAACAGCCCTAAAGTGTATATCCACGCTTAAGGAAGAATTCGGGATAATTGATGAAGTTCATCACGCATTCGGCGAGAAACACTACATGGAATTACTCTTGGAGCTTAATCCAGACTTTATAATTGGTTTTACAGCTCTGCTACTCAGCCATAAGAGATATCGGCTTGACCCCAGAATTAAAACGTGTT
>CAZHDB010000056.1:0-5290 GCA_964531225.1 uncultured Desulfurococcaceae archaeon | reverse complement strand
ATGGGACGAGGAAAATAGGCGTTCTGATAGACTCAACGGACTTCCAGATAATGGACACCACCAGTTATTATAATTACAGGGCTCAGAAAGCGGCGAACTTCTTCAAGCTCCACGTCGTTATGGACGAGGAGACGAGGGTCATAATCTTGGCGACGCCGAGTGATAGGTATTGCCACGATAGTGAGCCTTTCTGGAGCTATTTCCTTCCAGAACTGGAGAGGCTCTCCAAGGTCTTCGGTTTCAGGATTCGCTACGTATCAGCTGACTCGGCGTATGCCTCTAACAAGGCCTATAAAGAGGTTAGGGAGAGGCTTAATGCTATACCTGGTATTAAGCCTTGCAGGCGGAGGGGAGTTCCGAGGCGGGGCCTTATGGCTGCTTACTGGAGGATGCGTGGTCTGCCGTGGTTTCGTCGGTATTCTAATGCTAGGTGGGTTTTGGAGGCTATGTTTAAGGTTTTTAAGAGGCTTTTTGAATGTTATGTTCGTGGTCGCTCCTGGCTCTCTAGGTGTCTGGAGCTTCTCTTCAAGGCCTTGGCATGGAATGTCCTAATCTTGTTGGCCACCCTATGGCGGAGCTTGACTGGATAACGGCTGAAGGAGGTGAGGAAATAAATTTTTGACAAACCAAAGCTATATGTATCCCCATAAATGGTGAATTTTTTATTGTTGTTAAAGTATCATTTTTTTACTTATGTTTTTAAGGTGTATCTTCTTGAAGAGATACATGTTATCATTTACCATTTTAATACTAATTACTATCTCTATAGTATCACCTGCTTTTATTTCTTTGAATTCTATAAAATCTAAGGCAAAAGATTATTTTGAATTAGGTTCAGTAAGTTCATACAAAAGAGATAAGCCGCTTCAGAAGACTAAAGAACACATAAAAAGCACATCTACTAACAAGTTACAAATCATTACTAGTAATTCTCTCTATGATTTTAATGGAGCGCATCTCTTTAATGACCTTGTAGAAAAAGGAATCGATATAAACCTAGAATCAGTGTCGTATAATAATGGTTCTATTCTAGTGGCTTTAAAGGCAGAAAAGAGTGTTCCTCATAAAGTTATTTGGTTAAAAATGAAGCTTTCGATTGAGAATTTTGAATTACTAAACTCTACCGAAATTTACCTAGACTCTAAGGATCTAGAAAGACTTAACGAAGGTCTTAGCGTTGAGTTTAAAATACTTCTATTCAAAAATACCCCTGGTAGAGGCAAATTATTCGTTTATATCTATGGGGAAACTGATGATAACATACCTATTGTGGGTAGCTCATCGATATCGTTCGAAAAGGATTCTTCTGGCGTAAAAATCCTAGATTCATACTCTGGTAGCATTACTTGTGCTGCTAAGAAATTAGACATAAAAGCTCAACCTAGATATGAAACATCAATTAGATCGCCAGGTTACGTTATAGTCTACGGTTACTGGTACTACGAGAATCCTAATGGTCAGTATATTCCAATCAAAAATGCACTAGTCATTTTATATGACGATGACACTCTTGGGTCTCAAGAGTTAGCTAGGACTTATACTGATGAAAATGGTTACTATGAATTTCCTCCAATCGAGAATAATGATGGCCCATTTGAAGATGGTTATGATCTATGGGTTGCAGTATATTGTGAGAATTCAATAGTAAAGGTCACTGATGGTAGCTCGACACCCTACGGGGTAAGAACCTCTAAAACCGATAATGTTCCTGATGGTTATTTTTATGTTGGTTCGTGGGTTGCTGTTGATGATCCAGACACCCAATTATATGAGCCTGGGTGCTTTGAAATTTTCGATTACGTAAATATAGCGGCAAATTGGGTTTACCAGCAAACATTATGGCAAAGAGATCAAGTCACTGTTTATTGGCCATATGGTGATTGGCCATGTACTGATGGTGAGATAATATATATCCCTAGCGGTGATTGGTTCGCAAATAAAGTCGCTATTTATCATGAATACGGGCATACTATAATGTACGCGGCTTATAATGATAGATGGCCAGATGCAGGTAGTTATGATGCACATTATGTTTTTTCGGAGACGGACTTTGGCTTCGCCTTCATTGAAGGATGGGCTGAATTTATGCAATGTGTCATAGATAATGAGCCAAATAACCTCGTAAGCTACGGAATGAATATAGAGAATAATACTTGGTACAATATCATAGATCAGGATGATTTAGATGGAGCGCGTGTTGAGGGAAGCATTGCAAGTATATTATGGGATATTTATGATGGTGTAAACATTGATGATTGTGATAATCTACACTTAGGTTTCGATGAAATCTTTAGTACTCTACTAAATTACAACCCGAACAATATTCATGAATTCTGGGACTACTTTGTTCAGAACTATAATTATAAAGAAGAACTAAGAGAGACGTATTATCATTATGGCATAAATAAGGGTATAAAGGTAGATTGGACATTTATGGTATACATGGATGGAGATAATAACTTAGAATCAGCGGCTATAAATGATATATTAGAGATGAGTTCTGTAGGCTCAAACGAAAACCTAAGTATAGTTGTGATGCTAGATAGATCTGAAGGTTATGATACTACATACGGCGACTGGGTAGATACAAGAATTTTTTACATAACTAAAGGGCTCGAACCCTATCCATATAATACACTAAAATACGTAGGAGAGCAAAACATGGGTGATTACTATACCCTCTATAGCTTTGTTTCTTATGTATTAGACAATTATCCAGCCGACCACTATATTCTAGTTCTATGGGATCATGGAGGAGGCTGGCAAGGCTGTTGTTGGGACGATAGTGCTTATAGTGATAACCTAGAACTCTGGGAGATAGGATATGCTCTCTCTCTGATTAAATCAGAACATGAGGATTTCTATTTAGACATTATAGGATTTGATGCGTGTTTAATGGCTTCCCTCGAAGTAGCAATAGAAATCCACGATCCACTTGCAAATAATTCGTTTATGAATTATATGGTAGCATCGGAAGAGACAGAGCCGGGTGATGGATGGCCCTATGATGAAATTCTCAACTTAATAAAGAATTATCCAGAGTTGCCTCCATTAGTAATTGCTGATTGGATCGCATATCTTTATGTACAGTCCTACAATAATGGAAGTCAGGGAAATGTTCTCTCCGTAACCCAATCTGTTATTGATTTGCAAAACCTGATGAATTTAATCGAGAATTTAAGTATCTTCGCTAAGGAGCTCCTTAAAAGATACAACTTATATGATGCAGAAATCACTTATGCCCTTGAGGTATCAGAGACTTTTGGTAAACCATCATATAATTTAACAGATCTTTATCATTTCGTGTATAATATTAAATCACTTATAGATGATTTGGTAATAAAGGAGGCAGCTGACTTACTACTACAATCAATTAATGATACAGTTGTTGCGAACTATTTTCTTTCTGGACACCCTAATGCTCATGGAATATCAATATACGCTGGCGCATCGACTTATTCAGAAGAGTATGATTATTTATACTCCTCTTATCTAACAATGTGGAATGAGTTAATAAGAGCGATCCAGGGCAAACCTTATGATGCTTGGTTTTATGATATATGGATTTCAGATGCTGCGGATGAGGATGGGGACGGATACTATGAAGCTATCACGCTAAACTGGGACATTGATACACTAAGCACCAATCTAGGAGTAACAGTAAATGTAACTATTTTCAATAGTTCCTATGATTTAGTAACATATTATACCGTTGGATCCTACATAATAAGCGGTTTAGCGAGTTCTGATGTAAGGAATATTAGAATATTTTTATCGGAAAAAGATGTGTATCACCTGGTTCTAATTATAATAGTGGACGGGACCCCCGTATATATCTGCTATTATATAGTGGGTGTATCCGATGATACCTATTTACTACCGATGGAGCCCGATACGTTCGCTCCACAAATTTCAGATGTTTCGCCTACTAATGGGACGTATCTCTCCGTCTCCAACTTGGTTGTAAGTTGGTCAGGTAGTGACACTGCAAGTGGAATTGATTATTACGAGATAAAACTAGATAATGGAGAATGGATATACGTCGGCCTCGATACGAGTTACATCTTTAAGGATATTGACGAAGGAGAACACATTATCCTAATAAAGGCCGTTGATAAAGCTGGCAACGAGGCCGTATATAAATTAGTTGTGACAATAGATAGGACGCCACCAGATGCGGCGATAACGGCTCCTGATGCGAATGCGTATGTGAAAGGTACTGTAGAGATTGAAGTCTCTGCCACAGACGCTCTTAGCGGCGTCTCGAAGGTAGAGTTCTATATTGACGGGGAGCTTGTTCAGTCGGATCTTGAGTCTCCCTATGAATACTTGCTAGACACTACAAAGTTGTCTGATGGCGCGCACACTATCAGGGTCGTAGCGTACGACTTAGCGGGCAACTCAAGGAGCGTGTCAATCACTATATACATCGACAACACGCCACCAGAGATCCTAAGTGTCGAGTATGAGGAGAATCCCATGAGTGGGCAAGAGGTTGAAGTACGTGTTCAGGTCACTGATGAAACAATTGGAGTCAGAAATGTTATCTTGACTTATAGTAGCGATAACGGGGCTACCTGGCATAACATAACGATGCAAAATATTGGTGATAATACATATTACGCAAGAATACCGGGGCATGCTGCTGGGACCAGAATAGTGTTCAAGATTATTGCGATAGACAAGCTTGGAAACTCGATCATTTCTAGCGAGTACTCCTACACAGTGGGTTGGTTAAGAGAAATGATGTACGGGGGAATAGGCATCGTAATAGTCGCAGCAATAGTTGGAGTAGTATTTTTCATGAGAAGGAGACAAGTTACATAGCTATCCTATTCCTTATTTTTTTAAAAAATTTAACCAAAAATATCTTGATCAAAAATTAAGTGATACTTCAGATAATATGATTTGTCAAAAATTTATTGGGCTTTTTCTAGGTGTTGTTTTTTTATGTTTTCCTTATCCTGGCATAGTCTCTTAACGTAGCCGGAAGACTTTAATATGGAGAGGCAAGCCACGCAAACTCGTACATCCGCAAAGAAGAGGTAAGCCACAAACTAGGAAAGAAATCAAAGAAATTTTTGACAAACCATCCCGATTTCTAATAATATATTATATTATTATATTAATGTAAAGCGAGATAGAAGAGAATATTATCTAATAGTTTTAGTTGAAATATAACTTTCTAGGCCCTTATACTTAATTCTTTCTGGTATGAGATGTGTTCCATCACAAGAAGGAGCGTTAAAGAATTCAGGGGAAGTTAAAGCTTCTCTGCATGTTGCATATG
>CAZHDB010000055.1:0-5735 GCA_964531225.1 uncultured Desulfurococcaceae archaeon | reverse complement strand
CTTGGCTATAAGGTTATGTTGACTGAGGGTGTTGACTGGGTACTTGGGTGGAGATCGCCTAATTACGTATATAGAAGCTATATGTGTGATATGAGGGTACTAACTCGTAACTATAGGCTTAGCGACGATATAGGGTACCGTTTTAGTGATCGTGATTGGGATCAGTATCCATTAACAGCTGATAAATATGCTTCATGGCTTGCTGCTACACCTGGAGACGTTATATTCATTGCTATAGACTATGAGACGTTCGGAGAACATCATTGGCCAGAGACAGGGATTTATGAGTTTCTAAAATGGCTTCCTGGAGAGATCCTTAAAGTGCACCACTTAAATACATCAACACCTAGTGAAGCTGCATTCAAATACCCAGTTCGTGATGTATATGACGTGCCTCCATGGAGCACTATTAGCTGGGCTGATGAAAGAGATCTTAGTGCATGGCTTGGCAACCATATGCAACATAATGCCTTTAAAATGCTTATTGACTTAAGGCCCTATGTTAAGGCTATTGATAAGCCTGAGCTAACTAGACTTTGGAAGCTCCTGACTATAAGCGACCATTACTACTACATAGCTACAAAGTTTGGCAGTATCGAGCAAGTACATAGCTACTTCAGCCCATACAAGAATGCCCCCGATGCCTACGCAATACTCGTACAAGCACTAAGCATATTAGCTAAAAGAATAGCCGAAGAAATACGTGAAAATCCAAGGAAAGTAGCCTATAACATAATATTACCCGAGGATAAAGCATTCCACTTCCACTTAAAAGAGAATGTATACCTCGGTGTTAGGGCCCATAATGCAAAGGAGTTGATACATAGACTAGAGGAAGTACCTGTTGAATCGGTTATTTTCCATCTACATCGTGGAGACATACAGGCATGGCTTAGAAATATGTTTGGCTTAAACGATCTTGCCGATGAACTTTATAAACTAGCTAGAGAGATCATGGACGCTGAGAGTAAAAGAAGAGCTCTAATTAAGATCTTAAAGGAGTATTTTTGCTCTTAGAGATATAATTGTTTTTCTATAAATGCCTAGGTGATTATATTAGTCATTACAATTTTAGCCAATATATGAGACTTTACCTACATAGTCCATGTCTATAGTAAGAATTTTATTTTCATAAGATGTAGTGGTATCTATAGAGGTGATTAATTGCCAAGGATAAATTTTATCTTCGTAATACATTTTCATCAGCCCGTCGGCCAGCTTGACTGGGTTTTTGAGAGAATATATGAGAATTGCTATAGACTATTACTTGATGTGTTTAAGAAATATCCTGACATTAAAATAACTGTTCACATTAGTGGCCCAATGCTTCTTGAAATGATCGATCGATATCCGGATTGGCTGTCTGAAATAGCTAAACTAGGCGATCACGGGTCTATAGAGTTTCTTGCCGGAAGCATTGGTGAAGCTGTATTACCGATACTTCCTCCGGAGGATCGTTATTGGCAGGTCCGTGAATACATAAGGGTTTTTGAGAAACAATTTGGCTTTAAGCCAAGGGGTATGTGGCTACCTGAACGTGTTTGGGAACCTAATATTGTTGAAGCTTTAGCGAGAAACGGGATTGAATACGTGCTTCTTGATGATAGTACATTATATCGTGGGGGTCGAGGAGGAAATGATTCATTTTATGCATGGATGACAGAGGATAGTGGTTATAGGTTAAAGCTTTTCTTTATAGATACTCAACTACGGTATGTACTCCCATGGAGAAGCTCTGAAGAAGTGTTTAACTATATG
The DNA here is from genome assembly GCA_964531225.1 of uncultured Desulfurococcaceae archaeon. GTDB lineage: Archaea > Thermoproteota > Thermoprotei_A > Sulfolobales > Desulfurococcaceae > CAZHDB01. Next base: position 3,977 of record CAZHDB010000055.1, on the reverse strand, counting down.
CTTAGTAAAGCAGATGAATCTGGTTCAAGATATCTTTTGTGGGGAAGCGATGCTGAAAAATTTGGTGAATGGAGAGACCGTGAATGGGCTTGTTGGTGGCTTAATGACTTCTTTAGTAAGCTTAGAGAGAGAAAACATGAAATAAATCCTATTCATCCCAGCGAATATCTAGAACTTTACAATGTAAAAGGCCTCCTTTACCTTCCCCATGGTAGCTACGATAAAATGCTTGAGTGGAGCGGAGGATATTTCAGGAATTTCTTGATTAAATACCGTGAAAGTAATAATCTTCATAAAAAGATGCTTATTGTTAGATCTAAGCTTAAGGAGGCTAATGTAGGTGGTGATATATGGAGATATTATCATCTTGGACAATGTAATGATGCTTACTGGCATGGATTATTTGGCGGAATATATCTTACTCATTTAAGACAGGCATTATATGAAAATTATATAAAAGCTGAGAAAATAGCTGAAGAAGTCATTGACTACTATAGATCATCTAAAATCATTATTAGGAGAACCGATTTCGACTTTGATGGAGAGAACGAGATCATTATAGAAACACCTTTACTCAACGCGTATTTTAAACCAAGTGATGGTGGAACATTATTTGAATTAGATTATAAAGAGAAAGGGTATGAGCACAATCTACTAAATACCATGACAAGGTACTATGAGCCTTACCTTGAAGGTATGGGATTTATACCTGATTGGTATAGAAGAGTAAGTGCCAGAGAACATCTATGGGCTCCTCATACATCAGTTAGTGATTGGATAAATAATACACCCTTCATTGACTGGAGCGATCTGGCTCTTGGAAAATATGTTAGTAAAGTTAATGAAAACGGGGTCCTCATTATGAGGAGAATAGCACATTATTATCCACCAGGTTCTAAACCTGTTGAAATATTTGTAGAAAAGAGGGTAGTCATATCAACAGAATATCCACATATAACCTTTGAATACAGATTTGAAAATCAAGGTAAATCTATTATAGAGGGACTACTTGGCTTGGAATACACCATAGCTCCTAAATTACCAAGGAATAGGATCAAGGCTGGATTTACTGGTTATACAGTAAATAATGTTGATCATAGCATTAATGATACATGGACTGGTGAAACAGATCATACAGTTATAAAGAGCCCAATATTCCCTGATACAGTTATTGAGACAAGTAGTAAGACAACATATTGGATCTCTCCAATAAATATGCCAGCTCGTACTGAGAAGGGGATTATACAGAATTTCGAAGGACTAGGGATCATGCCTATATATAATATTAGGCTTGAGCCAGGAGAGGAATTTAAACAATGCATAAAATTATATATAGGGAGGTAAAGAATGGTTTCAGCAAGAATTCTAGGCTATATAGGGATATTGTCATTTTTAATAGCATGGTTATGTATTGCCTTAGCCATAGTGATCTCTAACTGTTTTGATTGGAGAGAAAATGCTTTAAGTGATCTTGGAGATTGGGTAACTGCCTGTGGAGGTATAAAACAATGTATTGATTCATGTAATAGGCTTAGTGAATCTGTATTTAATTATGGACTTATCTTGTCCGGAATATTATTTGCATTAACAGCGATAGGCTTAGTAGGTAAGGGGAAAATTTATCCATATGTATTGACTGCTACGGCTATATCACTATCTCTTATTGGTGTTTTCCCTGAGAGATTCAGACCTCATCATTACATATTCTCTGTAATGTTCTTCTTGTTACTCCTTATATCAATGATCATATATACTATTGTTGAAGCTAAAGGAAAGATCAGATACTTATCACTAATACTTATAGTCATTGGCATCCTAGGAGTATTAACATATATATTTATCGAAAACGATATAGTTCATGGACTAGGAGTTAGTATCCCGGAAACTATGATAGCTTTACCTGGAAGTCTATGGGCAGTAATGGTAATTTACATGAAGCTTTTTAAACGGTCCTAGATTTTTCCACTTATCTATTTAATAACACCTAAATTTATACTCAAACAGATATGATATGGCGGTACAATGTGGTGTAGTAATGTCATGAACATAGAAAACGTATGGATGATTACATTTGAATCTAGAAATGTAAGGAAGTTTGGAGGATTAGGTGAAGTTCCTCCTAACCTATCGAAAGCATTGATTAAAAAGGGTATCAATGCAAAAGTAATAACACCTTCCCATGGAAAAATAGCTTATTTTATTAAAGAAGGTCATGCCAAACCTATTGTTTCAACAGTTTTCAATGACAAGAAGATCACGGTCTATGAAGTTAATAGTATTGATCCGCCGCATATTATTGTCTCTGGCAATTTATTAGAAGAACAATTAATTTATGGCAGTAGTCTTTGGGATAAAATAATATTATTTACAAAAGGTATTGAAGCATATGCGAAGAAGATGAAGGAAATAGGTATTTTCCCGGATATAATTCATTGTAATGACTGGCATTCTATACCATCAATGGTTTTACTCAAACTCTTTTACGAAACAGAGGATATATATCCTGTCTTTATATATCATATTCACTTATTAAGCAAACTTAAAATAGATCAGGTATTTTTATCTAAAATGAATATACCGTTTGATAAGAAGATCAAGATATACTATAACGGTTCGAAATATGAGGCTTCCATATCAGACATATTATCATTGTCTCATGGATTACTGGAAAGATTCGCTGGCCTAATTTCTGATTACCTAGTCACAGTTAGTAAACATTATTTATTTGATGTACTAGGATATATTGGATGGGATCTAGAGGAAAAAGCTGGAGTAATATATAATGCAACCGATTGGAGCTATCACAAAACTCTAATGGAGGTCCTTGGAAAACACACCGGTCTCTCGGATCTATTGAACAAGGATCTTAAAAGCAATAGATATTTATTAAGAAAATACTTTGAAAAGAACGCCTTAGATAATATACCTGAAAATGAACCAATTATACCTGATAAGGAGATTAAGGATAGAATTAAATACGTTGAAACGTATCCGTTTAAAGGATCAGGAAAAATATATGGATTTAGAGACGTTGGCCCTTTGGCAATAATGAGTGGAAGAATTACTAGTCAAAAAGGATACGATCTACTTATTAGATCATTGGAGAATTTATTATTTAAAGTATCTAATGCAAAGATAGTATTATTTCCGATACCTGTTAGTGGATCATGGCCTATGCTAGACTTACTTATCAAATCAAGTATCTTATATTATGAGAATCTACGCGTGATACCAGGATATTCAAGTTATTTATATAAGTTGGCTCATGTAGCTGCTGATGTATATATTGCTCCTAGTAGATATGAGCCTTTTGGTATAATGATTTTAGAGGCTATGGCTTCTGGGACACCCGTTGTAGCTTCTAGAACAGGAGGTTTAGCTGAAACAATACTTGATATACGTGAATATGGTGTTTTGGGAACAGGATTACACATAAGGCCAGGAAGTGTTAAGGAGCTGAGTAGAGCTTTATCTGATCTACTACTGTTTATGGAAAGCGGCTATTATAAGCCATTTAGTAATAAATGGAATAAAATAGTATCAAGTATAGAGAATGAAGAACTTTCAACACTATTAGTAAAGAACCCGGAGGCTCCATGGAAGATTAGAGATTCATGTATTAGAAGGGCCTCCGAATTCTCTTGGTATAGATCGGCTGAACAAACGATTAAAATATATCATGAGGGTTTGGAAAACGTTAAGAAACGTATCTAGCCTTTTACAGCTCCATATGTCATGGCTTCTCCTATGTATTTTTGCGCGAAAATATAAATAATTATAATTGATATTGTAAATAAGATCGTTCTAGCTGCAAAGTCCGACTAAAATACTACTACTCCTGTTGCAGTCTCAAATAAATAGGCTGCTAATGTCTTTACACGTAAGAAGCTAGCTATAATAAATTCTCTCCATGCACCCATAAACGCAAACATTGCTACAACAACCATTGCCAACTTTGATGATGGCAGAATTACTTT
>CAZHDB010000054.1:0-5743 GCA_964531225.1 uncultured Desulfurococcaceae archaeon | reverse complement strand
TTTGTATCCAGCTGATATACTGGATTATCTTATTAGAGATAGCTATTATACAAAGGCGCCTATTGGTATGATAAATGTTGATTGGCTCATTCTTCAAACATATCTTGTAAGTCATAAAGGTTTACTTATTCCTGCTATATCTGATAAAGGTTTAGATGATCTAATAAGATTACTTAATGCTAGAAAATTCATGTATAAGAATGTATATTTACATCCTGTCAACCTAGCCTTCGACGAACTAATTGGTACAGTATTTGAGTGTGATGAAATAAAGTCTATGATTACAGAAACTATTGATAAAATGATACGTGAAGGAGAATATGACTTATACGCAACTTTAACTGATCACACGATATATGGTCTTATATTGAAATGGAGTAACTTATCGATGGATAAGCTTCATCACTATTGTGGTGAACGTGCAAAGGATGTACTAGATACAATTAGAGGTATTCTACACTACAGGAAAATGCCCTGGAAAAAAATAGTTAGGTACTATTTCTCCAAGAAAGGCGTGAGCCTGTTTCTTTCTAAGAAATATGGGGATAAAATGATTGATCTACTTCTAACAGGAATCATAGAGAATGTAAGGAATAGTTTAGGATTAGACGTAGATAAGGATAAAATAAAAATAAAGATTACAAAAATAACAGCCTATCCAACAGCAGCTAAAGAAATAACAGAATACATATATATCGCAAGAACTCGCGGCGAAACACCAATAGATTTTCGTATAGAGAGTATAGATAGTTTTGTTAAGAAAAGAGGTATTGAAGACGAGATATTGGTTACCGTCTACCTATGGAGAGAGCTATATAATAGTTTGAGTGATGAACAGTTGAAAAAAATACTTTCATTAATAGAAGAAGAAATAAAAGAAATTACTGGCTTAAGGGAAAGAATTATTCCCGAAACTTCTTAGAATCTAATTTAAAAAGCATATCATTTAAGTATATCATGGTAGCTTCATTAATAACTTCACTTACTCTCTCTATATATACATGGGGTTTGTTATTATCAAACTCTATAAGACCAGAACTACTTTGTTTGACAACCCCCGTGTCCAGTAGATACTGTAAATCTCTTTCCAGCTCATCACAAAAAACTCCATGTATGGTAAGTCTCCATTTACAATTATGATACTTACTAGGTATTTCTTGACCAAATTTTCTCCATAACCAAAAGACTAAGCTATGAATGAATGGCCTATCAATACCATATACTTTCAAGAAATTATACAAAAAATTTAAACTATCATCCAATCGAAAAACACCCTGAAAATAAAGTTGAATAAGTAGTACTCTTAAAACGTAAGAGAATGTATTACCGGAGAAATACTTTATTTAAATATCTTCATCAAATAAACTTGTAGATAAACCTATAACTGTATAGACGTACTTACTATGTGGTGATTATTACATGTCTATGAAGGATTTACTTAAAGAGTTTCATACATATACAAGTTTATGGAAAGAAAAAAGTCCTGAACAAATATCTAAGTTTATGGAACTTTTAGAGGCAATCGAAAAGCCGGGTTATCTTGATACTAAAATTAAGGAATTAATAGCTGTAGCAATATCAGTTGTAGTCCAATGTCAATGGTGTATAGCATTTCATGTAAAGTCAGCTCTAGATGCTGGAGCCAAACCTGAAGAGATCCGTGAGGCTGCATGGGTTGCCGTATTAATGGGGGGAGGCCCTAAATTGGCGTATATGCAACTTGTAGAGAAAGCCTTAGAAGAATTTAGTAGATAAAACTATATAATGATGAGTAGCCGATTGACCGACATTAGATGGTGAAGAATAATCCTTTTCTTATTCAATATATTTTAGCCATATCATTAATTTTTACTAATTTGATTGAGGAATAGAGTTATTTAACCACCAATTGTATATGGAGATATATAGTTTTTGTAAGTAGGAGTAAAAATTGGTGGTGACGAAGGTAATTGAAATATCCATTAGACAGAATTTGCATAAAAAGCGGTATCCTTTGTCCTAGGTGTCAGAGGCTAGTTAGTAGCGGTGTTGTCAATAAGTATGAAATCCCGGTTATGAAGGAACTCATTGATCTTGAGGAACGCGTTTTCAAGGAACTTAGGAAAGGTGAATACAAGAAGGCTTATCAAAGTGGTGATCTAATTATTATAGTTGTTGAAGGAATAAACGATCCTAAAGCTCTTGACAGGGCAGGAAAAGAATTAACACATAGACTTAATGCTAAAGTAAAAATTGTTGAATATACAGGCGATATTAGGAGGCTAGTTGAGCAGGTTGTTTATCCAGCTACTCTTCTTGGAGTAAATTCCCTATGGCTTCCTGATGGCTCTGAACAAATTATAGTAAGAATTTATAGAAGAGATCAAAAATTCATTAGCGGTAAGAAGAGACATTACGAGGACATACTTGGACAAATACTTGGTAAACCTGTTAGGATAAGACTTGAGTAATAACTAGATCACTAGATTTTCTTTAAATAATTCTCTGAGAACTATGGTTGCATATTGACCCATCTCTAGAGAAAAGCTGATCCATAATTCATCATTTCTAATCAATATTTTAGGATTAAGTGGTTTTAACACAATTCTTCTTTTCCAACCATTTAATCCTAAGCTCCTTAATGATTCGATTAGGGAGGAGCCAGTTAAACCCTCCCTTAATAGAATCTCGTAATATAGTTCCTCGCCTTCACTACATCTAGGCCCATATACACATATCTCCCGATCATTAACCCATCCATATGTTTCAATAAACTTATTTAAAGCTTCATTAAATAAATATGAAAGATACGCTTCTATAAATAATGATAGAAGGGGCTTCTTTAGGTTAAATATGATCTCTTCTAGAATCTTCGTTCTACGTAAGAGTCTGGATATTCTTCGTTCGTAATGAAGTCTATAAACACGATCCAGCTTCTTCATTGCTCTGGCTAGCAAGCTATCTATAGACTCTCTTGGATAGAGACTATATAATAATTCATTAACAGCTCTAGAATACTCCTTTAATAATATGTACTTACCTATTAGATGGGTATTGTATCTTTTTGTACCAAATCTTTGATAACCGTAATATGATGGTAATCCATGGACAATAATCTTCTTAATTATATCTGAAACCACATCCCTATGTATAGCATCACCTATCTTTATTGAAAACTTATTTCCGATAAGATGTTTTCTAGAAAGTTTCCTATTAATATAACCTATACAATATAGTTTAATGTTTTGATGATCAATTACAAGTTTATTTATAGAGTCATATTCTTCGCTAATCAAGTATTTCTTTATAGCTACATACTGTATAGATGTAGAGTCTCTATCTTTAAGCCCAATATATTTGATGTTTGACTCAGGTATTTTGAAAAATTTACTTATTACTCTAATAGCATATAGTGTATCTATCCCTTTTTTAACAAGTTTATACAAAACATATTCGCCGTCTTTGTTGCTATAATTCAATGAGTCTAAGTTAATTACTTCTTCAACTATAAATGTTTCCGGAGTTTGTTTATATTCTACTTTAACATATTTGTCTGTTAAACAATATTTTAGGCCACATACATGGTCTAGATAATGGCAGTATGTTATGTTTTTCATAGTAACTTCAACCTACCAGTAACTTTGTCTATAAGGTTTGATGGAGCAGGACCTATACCGGCGGCCGTTAGTGTACCAGGAGGTAATTCTGTTAATCCTGCGTCTCTTACGATAGATGTAGGTAGTCCCAAGCTTCTAGCCTGATTAACTAGGTCGAGTAGCTCCTTTTCTGAGTCGACTTTTACAACTACTTTTTTCTGGCCACTATTCCACCAAAGCCTGAACCATTCTGGCCTTTCTTTACTTGCTTTAAAAGCAGCCAATACTGCTGCATGTGCTACTTGTACAGCTAATTTACCTTTGCTCATACCAAGATCTGTTCTTACAATTATTACTTGCTTATATTCGTTTGTAGCCAATGTCATTAATCCCCCCGATATCGACTGCTACGGGCTACAGTATATAGTATCCGATAATTTTATAGGGGGATTGCAGGTTTTTTATCCATACTAGGCATATAGTTGGGGCTGAATAAACAATGGCTAGCACAGAGTATAAGTCAACGCCAATGCTTGAAGCAGCATCACCACCTATATGTAGTAGTTGCCACCGTGTAATTCCTCCAGGAGAACACGGCGTTAGCTTTACGTGTCCTAACTGTGGAGCTGTAATCATCTGGCGTTGCCGTAAATGTAGACAATTATCTGTACCCTATAAATGCCCCAACTGTGGTTTCGAAGGACCTTAAACCCGAAAGTAATGGGGTGTAGTATATGGCACGTGTACTAGTTGTTATGAGGATTCTTCCAGAAGATATAAACATCGATCTGGAAGAGCTTAAGGAGAAAATAAGAAATAGTCTTCCAGAGGGTTATGAGATAGTAAGACATGATATAGAGCCTATAGCTTTCGGGCTAAAAGCATTAAGACTATATATTATTATGCCCGAACAAACAGAAGGCGGTACTGAACCTCTTGAAAGACTCGTTAATGGGGTTGAAGGAGTAAGTCAAGCTGAAGTAGAGATAGTCCATAGGCTTACAGAGTAATCAGAATAATCTCTACCTTATATATAACTAAATAAGACAGTTCTATGTTTTTGAAAATACTATTTTATAGTCTAAGGTATTTTAGGGGGATAGAAGGGAATTATTTAAAGAGAGAAATAGTTGGTGGAAGAGATCTTGCCATCTATATCAAGTGGTTCAACTAAAGGAGTTAGGAAGAAACTCGTCTTGAGAGTTGTAGAAGCTTTCCATAGGGATTCCGGTAAAGGTATTGCGAAGATCGATCCCGATGCAATGATTAAGTTAGGAATAGAGAACGGTGATATTATTGAAATAGAAGGTAAGAGAAAAACAGTTTCTAAGGCTATACAGAGTACACCAGAAGATCGCGGATTAGGCATCATAAGACTTGACACGATAACAAGGCAAAATGCTAATGTTAAGGTTGGCGATAAAGTTACAGTATCAAAAATTGATGCAAAGCCTGCACAGGTCGTTAAATTAGCACCATCAAAATTTTATGCCCAAGTTGATCAGAATTTTACTAGATTTATAAAGTCTAGATTATTAGAGAGACCAGTTATAGAAGGAGACCTTGTTATTATACATACCATAGGTCAATCGTTGCCGTTTAAAGTCGTATATACAAAACCTAAAGGACCTGTTATAATAAAGCCTACAACAAACCTCATACTCCTAGAGAAACCCGGTGAACACTATAAAGTACCTAGAGTTACTTACGAAGACATTGGCGGATTAAAGAATGTCATACAGAGAATAAGAGAACTAGTCGAATTACCATTAAGACATCCAGAGTTATTTAAGAGGCTTGGCATAGATCCTCCTAAAGGAATATTATTATATGGTCCTCCAGGCTGCGGAAAAACATTACTGGCTAAAGCAGTCGCTAATGAGGCTGAAGCATACTTCATAGCAATTAATGGGCCAGAGATAATGAGTAAGTTTTATGGAGAGAGTGAGCAGAAGCTTAGAGATATCTTCGAGCAGGCTAAGAAAAATGCCCCAGCTATAATATTCATTGATGAATTAGACGCTATAGCTCCAAAGCGTGATGAAGTTATTGGGGAAGTGGAGAGACGTGTTGTAGCACAACTACTAGCTCTAATGGATGGCCTTGAGAGCCGTGGAAACGTCATAGTAATAGCCGCAACCAATAGGCCTAATGCAGTAGATCCTGCA
>CAZHDB010000053.1:3772-5911 GCA_964531225.1 uncultured Desulfurococcaceae archaeon | reverse complement strand
CCACTAACCTCCTCACCACCAGCTACCCGTGTAGAGCTACGAGTATGCATCTGTGGTTCTAGAGCAATATTCTCAGCCTGGTCATAGGCTGGAACCATATAGCTTACAAGGAACCTGCTCGTTCTACGGACTGGTAATGGACGTGCCGGGAGCATAAAGCCGCCAATATCCTCAACAATACAGTTTTCAACAACAGTCCTCTCAATATGGTGTAGCCTATCCGGATCAACTGTTCTCTCCTTAGCTAGTTTCTCAAGTAGTGATGCTAATTCCCTCTCCCAGCTACTTGAACCAAATAGTTTAGTATCAGCATGCTTAGTAAACTCGCATCTACCACAGTACTCGCAAACGGGTAGCCCACGATCGCTTGCTAGTTTTGAAAGCCAGCATTGGTATGCATGGGCTAGTGCTTCACCACTAACTACTGGAACCCATCGGATAGCATATGATCCATTCTCTCCAGGATATATGATAGCTGCCTTCCTATGCCTTGTATAGTTACCGACACTCTCAACCATATTGAGAGCTTCAACATTAACTAGTAGTCTAACACCAAGGCTTAGGTACGCCATAACCCCTCTACACCCCCTCCTCTTTATCTCCTCTCCTACGTGGTGTTAGGGATGCAATAGCGATCTTCTTAGCAATCTCGATCAGGATCTTGTCATCACTTATATTGAGTAGCTTCATAATAGTCTCCCTAGGAGCTAAATAGGCTTTAACCTCCCTAGGCCTATCACATAATAGTTTATCCTCCCTCTGTACCGCAGCTTCAGCCATTCTAACCGCCTCATATAGTGATGTGTATACTGCACCTCTGGAGGTAGCATTGGCTAATCGATCTATTATACTGTACATTCTGCATTGGCTGAATCTACTCAACATATTGATTATATCTTCAAACTCATCTAGATTAAGAGTCTGTGACACCATACGGTATCCCTAAGTATATATAATGCATTACTTTAATATAAACTTTACCTAAAATGTATTTCTTATGCATTTGTGATGGATTTATTAAGGGCTAGTGCATATACTATACACTTGGTGTCTTGGTCATGGCTAAGCTTGTAGTATCAACTCTTGGTTTTGAGGAGAAGTGGGCTATTCGTGCAGTATTAACTTATGGTTTAGAACCCGGTGATCACATTATTGTTATTACTGGTCCTATTATCGATAAGGTTAAGAGAGCTTATGAGTCTATAAAGAAAGTTGCTGATATGGTTGGTGATGTAAAGGTTTATTTATTAAGTATTGAGAATCCATGTGATTTCATAGAAAACGTTTCCCGAATCAAGGAAATGTTGATTAAACATGCACATTCTATGGAATCTATTATAATAGTTTTGTCGGGAGGTATGAGAGTGCTTGTATTATCGCTGTATACAGCTATACTATTTCTCCCTGAAGAGGTAAAGGGTAAAATCAATATTATAAGGATTGATCTTGAAGATGGTAGTTGTTCTGTTGAAATACCTCTTAAATTACTCGGCCTAGTTGAGACGTGGAATCCTGGAGTATTGAAGGATATTCTTAAGATTGTTTATGAGAGAGGAGAGGTTTCTATAGAAGATATAGCGGGTTATACGGGTAAGGATAGGACTACTATTAGGAGGCAAGTAGCTAAATTAGCGGAACTAGGTCTCGTAGAGCTTTCAGGTAGACCTATTATGGTCCGGGCAACAGAACTTACTAGGATTTATGTCGAAAAATAAATACCATGATCTATGGAAGTATCCCCTATTTATAAGGCTCCTCCGAGAATATATTTTATGATGTTAATTATAGGTGTATATAATGGTTTCACGTGCACATGACTGGCTTAGACAGGCTTTAAGGGATCTTGAACATGCAAGGAAATCTCTAGAATTTGGAGACTATGAATGGGCTTGTTTTGCTGCACATCAAGCCGCTGAAAAAGCCGTTAAAGCCCTGTATCAGAAAATTGGTGTAGAAGTATGGGGACACTCTATTTCCCGCATGCTTATGCATCTTCCAAATAACTATAAGCCTCCTGAGAACCTTATTAACAGGGCTAAAGAACTAGACCGACACTATATACCGACTCGCTATCCCAATTTTCATCCAGAAGGCGCACCTATGGATTATTATACACAAGAGGATGCAAGGAGGGCTATA
>CAZHDB010000053.1:0-3672 GCA_964531225.1 uncultured Desulfurococcaceae archaeon | reverse complement strand
TAGTAGCATATCTTCCGGTAATGACATGTCATACACTTCCATTTATCACTTGTCCCATTAGGCATATCGTTACTTACTATAGTCTCTTTTAGTCTCCTCACTATATCTACCGTCTCAATGATCTCCCAAGGCCTTATTCTTACATCTATAAGTTTCCTATTATCTAGGGATAGTATGTAAGTAGACTTTGTCCTATAACCAAGTGTTTCTTCACAAGCAATCATATAGGCTATAAGCTGTATCTTAAAATGCCTATGACTTGTTTCAAGCTTCTTCCTTGAAATACTGTTTTTAACCTCGATCAAACTATAGGTCTTACCACTATGTAACACGATAGCATCTACATGTCCGGAAATACAGAGTTTCCTACTATATACGGGATATTCTAAATAGAGCTCTCCATCTATTCCATATTCTCGAATAAAACTATATAGTTCTTGGTAAGTATATTTTGAGTAAGACATGGACTCCGTTATTGGCTCCATGTACATGAAGTATTTGTAGTAGAATATTCTTGGACAGTAAGCATATTCTTTAACAAATACTATAGGTATGTATTTCTTATTTATGGCTACATCACCATATATTTTGATCTAGCAAGTGGATCGGCTAGTAATTTCCCATGTATAAGTGCTCTAGTAATTGAGTTACCTGGTACGACTATTATGAATACGCTATCGCTATCAAGATCTATGAATCTATGGGTTCCTCTATAGATCTCTTTAGCTCTATAATAGCCTCCTCGCCCAATGAATACACTACGCTGTATACGGACGAGGCCGTGGGCCTTAAGTTTCTCAGAAATCCACAATCTATTACGGTCATCACTAATATCATAGGAGACTATGACAAAAGTCATTTAGTACATCACCTTAAATCCTCTATACATTGTCTTCATCCTAAGAGTCTTAGCTAGATCCCATGCCTCACTCAATATAATCTTTGAAAGCTCGATCTTCTTACCAATCTTGTAGTAATAGTGTTTCCTATTAAGTTGATCAAGTACGTGTTTTGCTATAGATCTACGTGTCTCATAAGATAGCTTGCCAGCTACTAATTCAAAATCAATACTCTTGGCATTAATGATTAGAGGCTTATCAACACATGCTTGTCTAAACATCTCTATAAAATCTAGCGTCAAGGATGGTTTTCCGCTTTTCAAGGTATGTAGAAATCCTAGGTATGGATCAAGGCCGGCTAGTAATAGTGATTTCTCTACAATACTATATAGTATTCCATAGCCATAGTTTAACGCCATATTAAATGGATCGCTTGAGTCAGGATCGCGTCCATTGAAGCCAAGATGATCAGGTACTATAGATGCTACAGCACCCCAGTACTGCCTAGCACCGTAGCTTTCATAAGCCATGATCTTTTCTTCACTGAGTTCATTAAATGGAATACTGTATAGCTCGTCAGCAATAGCTTCAACCTCATAACCGATGTCACGATACACTGGTTCACGATATACCTTAGCTAAATACTTTAAAAGAGAAGCTTGATTATAGAGCTTACAATATATGATCTCCCTAGCAACCTCTAAACCTCTTTCCTCAACTACAATAAACCTGTACTGCATAACCCTTGTATTAACAGTTTTATTGATAAATGGCGGGTATATTCTTGCTATAGGCGTACCATATGGATCGATGAAGACTACATCTATACCCATGTAGGCTAGTCTACGTATAGCCTTCGAAGTAATACCTACACCCGATGAAGCTATAATCAACTGATTATAATCAGGTGTTATAACAAATTCCTCTCCATTACACTTTAAATAAACTGTTCCCTTATGAACATGGATCTTGGAGCCTGGCTTAGTCACATACAATATTTTCATAATCCCGCACCACACACTTCATAATAAGGACAATACTCTGGACATTTAGATGGCTTCTCCGGTTCTTCTCCTAGACTTATCATCCTAGCAATATTGTCTCTTAACTCAATGAATTTCTTCCTAAGACTATCACCTATTCTAATAACTCTATAGTTAACATCGCAATTCCTTAAACGGATCTGTATAAGAACACCATAATCGACAGGATTACCTGTCCATGCTTCAATGGCTAATGCATAGCCTGTTAAACCTATAGTTTTAAGATCTAGGTATACTCGATCAGTACTTGTTGTAAGTTCTATTGGTATAAAGCCTGTCATGAAATCTGGTTTTATTATATCTGATAAACCTATTAATGAACCAGGTATTGATGGCTCTACAGATATAGGTATAGACTCTATATAGGCAATATAGCCATGCATATATCCATGATCGAAAACTTTTGATAGAGTCTTATAATTCAATAGACCATTGCATGAACGTAACTCATTGCGTAAAAATCTATTCTTAAAGCCATATACTCGTTCAATATCTAATCCTCTATAACCATGTTTAAAGCCCTCCATGAAAACTCTGTGTATAATTCTACCAATAGCTAATGTCCCATGATCTATTCTTGTCCCATGAACTCTACGTAGCCATACATCACGTTTTGTAGGACATGGAGATACAATATCTGATATACTTGGTTTAAATGGGTATCTCTGACTTATAACATCTGTAATCCAGCCTCTAATCTCATAATAATGTCCATGTACACCATTATTCATTGTCCTAATATAGTCCCAAACCCATCTAGGTAGCATCGCTCTCATCCAAGTAATATTTATGCATGATCTTTATTTCTACTTGTATTGTAGACACTTCTACAATGAATGGAGTTATATATTGGATCGGGAAAACATAACTAATAGGTGTCTATAGTTTGAGAAGAGTAGTAGTTGTATCAACTGGTTTTACAAAGAAAATGCCTCTACAGGCAATACTAAGAACTGGATTAGGAGAAGGAGATATCGTTATAATTGTTAATAGCGAGCCTTTCCACGGCCGTGCTGTAAAAGTAGTTGAGGAGATAGAAGAATACATACGAGGCCTTATACAGAATATCGAAATAATTAAGACAATACTTGATCCACGTAATGGGTTTGCAGAAAATGTACGTCAGCTACGAAGACTCATTGAATCATATTCTCCATGTAAAACATATTTCCTAGCGGTAGGCGGTTTTAGATGGCTGTCCATTCTCCTCTTCCTAACAGCTCACGCTATATATACAAGGAAACCATTACATAACGTACATGTTGAAAAACTAATGTTATTACTTGAAGAATCACCATTAGTATTAAAACACTATCCCATTCTTGAAGAAAGAATTATAGAAGTACCAGTAAAAACTAGGCTAGCAGATGTAGACAATATACAACTATACATCCTAGAAGCAATAGCAAACAAATACCAAAGAACAAAACAAATCAAAAGATACCTCGAACTAAAAGGAATAAAACTATCAACAAAAACAATAACAAAAAAGATCAGCCAACTAATAAGAAAAGAGCTACTAGAATACGAGAAAAGAGGAAGAACATTCATATATAAACTAACAACAATAGCAAAAACAATAGCATAAACATCAGAACAACCAAAAACAAGACTCATCCATGATCTTCAGTAAACAATTAAAACTAAAAATAAAACAATAAGAACACCAATAAATATAAACAATAAATTAGATCGAATGTTCCAATTAATACAAAGATCCCCTTTTAAGATAAATTTAAAAATCCCTATAAATACACAATAAAGTGTAGATCTCTAAAGAGAATAGAAAG
>CAZHDB010000052.1:0-6070 GCA_964531225.1 uncultured Desulfurococcaceae archaeon | reverse complement strand
GCTGGTGATGGTAGAGTACTTATTGACTATGCAAGAATTATTGCGATACAGCATAGATTCCTATATGATGAACTAATACCGCTTGAATTCCTTGCTAAGCAGGTATGTGATGTCAAACAAGCATATACGCAACATGCTGGTGTCAGACCATTTGGTGTTGCAATGATATTTGTTGGCATTGACTTTAAGGGTCCAGAATTATTCATGACTGAGCCTAGTGGTAGGTATATGAGTTACTATGCAGTAGCACTTGGAGAACGTAGCCAAGCAGCTACAGAGTATCTAGAGAAGAACTATAAGTATAATTTATCAATGAAAGATACAATTCTACTTGGAGTAAATGCTTTATCAGCTGCTTTAGAGGAGAAGGTAAAGCCTGAGAATTTAGAAATAGGATATATAGATATTGAAGAGAAGAAGTTTAAGATATTATCTATAGAGGAAATAGCCCAGCTTATAGGCTAAATATTTTATCACAAATAATTGTTCTCTAATTCCTCTTAGAAGATATGATATAGTGTTAAATATAGTTGTATCCATATTTAGATACGTAGTTGTATTAATAATTTTGAGGGGAAGTATAATGCCAATTACTAAGTATGTAATAGCGCGTTATGAAGCTCGTGGACATAGGTTTGAGATCTTGGTTAATCCTGATCTAGCGCTAATGGTTAAAGAGGGTAAGGATGTAAATATAGATGATCTTTTGATAGGTGATATTGTATATAAAGATGCTAGAAAAGGCTTAAAGGCGTCTCCAGAAAGTTTACGGGAGGTATTTGGTACAGATGATATTACGAAAGTAGCTATAGAAATTGTTAGGAAAGGAGAATTACAGCTTACTGCAGAGCAAAGAAGAGCAATTCTTGAAGCTAAGAAAAAGCAGATCATAAACTTCATAGCTCGTAATGCAATTGATCCGAAGACAAAGCTTCCAATTCCTCCTAAAAGAATAGAGCTTGCTATGGAGCAAGCTCGTGTTTCAATAGATCCATATCGTAGTGTTGAGTCTCAAGCACGAGAGATCATCTCTAAAATATCTAGAATTATTCCAATTAAGATTGCACGTGCTATATTATTGGTCAATATACCCCCGCAGTATGCTGGTAGGATTTATAAGCAACTTGCTGGATTAGGGAAGATTAAACGTAGTAATTGGTTAAGTAGTGGGGCTCTGCAAGTAGAACTTGAGATTCCTGCTGGTATGCAGGATGAAGTGATCAATAAGATCAATAAGTTTACAAGAGGAGCCGCATCTATAAAGATATTGCATGTGAGGTAATAGGGTATGCCAAAGATATATGTAGCTAATAGGCAAATAGTTAGGCCAGGAGACCTACTTGCTGAAGGCGAAGATGTTAAGGGTGGGGACTATACATATCGGATTGGTAACAGCATCTATGCATCTATCCTTGGACTAGCTAACGTAGATGATGGAGTTGTATCAATTATACCGCTTGAAGGCATGAATGTGCCTAAAGAAGGAGATGTGGTTATAGGATTAATTACAAGTGTCGGTATAACCAATTGGATTGTTGATATAAGGGGTCCATATAAAGCTATACTAAATGCTAATGAGGCACTTGAATCATTTAATCCTATAACTGATGATTTAAGGAAATACCTTGATGTCGGAGATTATATAATTGCCAAAATAATTGTATTTGATAGAACAAGGAATCCATTGCTTACAATAAAGGGTAAGGGTTTAGGCAAGATAACGGAAGGTAAGGTGATTGATGTAAAGCCTAGCAGGGTTCCAAGGATTATTGGTAAGAGGAAAGCTATGCT
This sequence comes from uncultured Desulfurococcaceae archaeon, assembly GCA_964531225.1. Taxonomy (GTDB): domain Archaea; phylum Thermoproteota; class Thermoprotei_A; order Sulfolobales; family Desulfurococcaceae; genus CAZHDB01. Next base: position 4,279 of record CAZHDB010000052.1, on the reverse strand, counting down.
AAACATACTTATAGAACAAACAAAGTGCACTATAATAGTTGGGCAGAATGGGCGCATATGGATAAGGTGCCCTAATGAGGAATTGGAGAACATATTGGTTAGGGCTATTAGGAAAATAGAGGCTGAGGCCCACATACCCGGTTTAACTGAACGTGTTAAGAGATTCATAGAGGAAGAGAAAAGGAGGCTTGGTATAGCATGATGGAAAAACCTGTACTTATAAGGGAGGATGGTCTACGCCATGATGGGCGTAGGCCCGATGAATTAAGACCGATTCGTATGGAAGTAGGTATACTTAAGAATGCTGATGGATCAGCATTAGTACAATTTGGTAAGACAAAAGTTATTGCCGCTGTCTATGGACCTAGGGAGATCCATCCAAAGCACTTGACCTTACCCGATCGAGCATTGATTAGATGTCGTTATCACATGGCACCGTTTTCAACTAGTGAAAGAAAGAGTCCAGCCCCATCACGCAGAGAAGTAGAGCTTTCAAAGGTTATTAGAGAGGCTTTAGAAGCAACTATTTTTACAGAATATTTTCCTAGAACGACAATTGATGTATTTATCGAGGTTCTACAAGCTGATGGTGGGACACGTACTACAGGTTTAACTGCTGCATCTTTAGCTATAGCAGATGCTGGTATTCCCATGAGAGATCTTGTTGCTGCAGTTGCTGTTGGTAAAGTGGATGGAGTGCTTGTACTTGATATTGATGAAGTCGAGGATGAATTTGGTGAAGCTGATATGCCTGTTGCTATGATGCCGTCACTTGACAAGATTGTTCTCCTACAGCTCAATGGTGTATTGACACGTGAAGAGTTCAGGGAGGCTTTAGAGCTTGCAAAGAAGGGTATCATGGAGATCTATAGGTTGCAGAAAGAGGCCTTAACTAAGAAATACCTTATGTATCCAGAAGAGTAGGAGGTGATTATGAATGTCTTTAACACCTACATCTCAACCTGTAATGCCTAGGCTTAAACGTGATACTCTATTATCATTACTTAAAAAAGGTAATCGTATAGATGGTAGAGCACCAGAAGATTATAGGCCAATAACTATACAATTAAATCCAATACCTAAGGCAGAGGGATCAGCTCTCGTTAAAATAGGAGATACAATGGTAATGACGGGTATTAAGACAGAGATTGGAGAACCATTTCGCGATAGACCATTTGAAGGAGTATTACAAGTTCATGCAGAATATGTGCCGCTTGCATCGCCATCCTTCGAACCCGGACCACCTGATGAGAATGCTATTGAAGCTGCACGTATTATTGATCGCTGTCTACGTGAGCCTAAAGCTGTAAAATTAGATGAACTGGTCATTATACCAGGAAGGAAAGTCTGGATCGTATTTAATGATATATATCTTATAGATCATGATGGAAACGTCGTAGATGCAGGCGCTCTCGCTACAATGGCAGCTCTTAATATGGCTAAGTTGCCTAAGATAATTGGTATTGAAGGCGATAATGTAGTTATTGATAGAAGTGTGAGAGAAACATCATTACCATTAAGCCTTAATGTTGTAACAGTTACGTTAGCTAAGATTGGTGATTACATAATTGTAGATCCTAATCTTGATGAAGAACTCATAGCTGATGCAAGACTAACAATAGGATTTGATAGTCTTGGTAGAATCGTTGGTATGCAGAAAATGGGTATGAGCGGATTTACAAGATCAGAGCTTGACTACGCGATTGATCTAGCCTTTAAGAAGGCCAAAGAACTCCATGAACTGCTAGAGAAAGTATTAAAAAATCCTGAAACAGCTAGTAAACCAATAGTTTAGTGTAGGGGGATAGATAGAGATGGGTAGAAGAACTAGAGTAGTAGGTATAGCTGGTCGTTATGGACCGAGGTATGGTGCTACTCTTAGGAAGAAAATACGTGATATACTGCGTAGAAGATATGCGAAGCACATGTGTCCATTTTGTGCAGCAAAAGGCACTGTATATAGGATTAGTACAGGTATATGGGCATGCCGTAAATGTGGTGTTAAATGGGCTGGAGGAGCATATGTGCCAAGGACAGAGCTTAGTAAGTACTTTCCTAAGATAATTGTTAGAGAGGAATAAAAAGTAAATGTTCTTTTTGGAGATTTATTTGAGATGAAATATATAGTTCTTTTGACAACCTCTCATAACCCAAGTTATAGGACAAGGAGTTTTATAAAGGATTTAGCTGGTTGCCTTCCTGGCATAATTAGGATTCACAGGGGGAAAAAGACGCTTCTACAATTAGCTTTAGAGGCTAGGAGATATGATGCTAAATATGTATTTGTGGTTGGTGAGAGAAAGGGAAATCCGAGTTTAATACGTATATATCGTGTAAAGTTATCGCTAGTCAGAGCAAGTATCATGAGCCACATAGCATCTATTATTATAAAGGGCGTTAAGCTTTCAAGAGAGCTCTCTATTAGTTCAAAAGCCTATAATATTGAAAGTGTAGGCGTTGATTCTACAGAGTGTGTATCTGATACATGTTTTGAATTAGCTGATTTATTTCTCAAGATCTTTGAAACAAAATTAGATCTTATTAAACCAGATCTATGGATAGTCGTGAGTGAGAAGAAAGGTTATACAACAATATCATTCAAGAATAGACTTGGATCTATTGTAGGGCCGATTATAGGTGTGAGGAGGGTAAAAGTCATTGGAGGGAAGGCTTAAGATAGTTCTTGAATCAAGTAATTACCGTTTACTAGAAGCAATATATAATGCATTATATCCTGAAACAGTTCAGCCTCCATCAGCTGAATGTAGGATTAATCAAGAAATTATGGATAATAGACTAGTGATCGTTATTGAATGTGATAGAATAAATCTTTTAAGAGCTGTTACGAATAGCTATTTAGGCGTAATATCAAGCCTACTAGAGAGTTTAGAGGGTATGAGTATTGAGTGAGCAAAGACTTCCTCCAGAGGTTCAACAAGCCCTTATAGAGTATGAGAATTTACGTAACATGCTTGTAAAGATAGAGGCTGAGCTTAGAGTTACTGAAAGTGAAATTGCTGAAATTAATGAAATACTTGATAATATTAAGGAATTACCAGATGATGTAGAGCTTTACAAGTCTATCGGCCATATTCTCTTAAAGAAGGATCGTGAAAGTGTTGTTAAGGAGCTTGAAGAGCGTAAGGAACTACTTCTTGTTAAGCAACAAAAGTATAAGAAGCAACTAGAAATATTGAGAAGGCAAGTATCTGATAGTGAGAAAAAAGTTAGAGATCTACTTGCTAAGTATGGGATAAGGATTGGCTAAAGAATGTAAACCAATAATTATCGGATTAGATCTTGGTAGGATAGGTATTGATGAATTAGAAAAAATTGCCTTAAAGGTTCAAGAGAAAATTCTTGAATTACTTGAGAAAGAGATACCTATATCTAAGAGCTATGATGCAGATATCATAGTCTCACTTGAAAATAAAGGAGATAGAATAGAGGTTTACATAGACATAGGTGTATTAGGTGAACTTGAAGATGTTATTGACTATGACTCAATATTACAATATATTATCAAGGAATCTAGAAGATACGTTGAAGAACTACTTAGAGAATATAGTTATAAAACTGATTAATGAAATAGCTTATAGAAAACATATTGTAATAACGTCTCATAGAAACGCTGATCCCGACGCAGTTTCATCTGCAATAGTTCTATCTAGATTTATACAAACCATAACACATAGAAAACCATACATAATTTTCCCGGAAGGAGTCAATGAAGTTTCTAAGAAAATAATTAGAGAGCTTAGTATATCAGATTACATCTATGATCTTGATTTTTTATTAAAAACTGTTTTGGGACACAGCGATCCATTATATATTATTGTAGATACAAGTAACTCTGGACAACTAGGTGTTTTAAAGGATCTTGTATTGAATTCTAACTATATATTAATAGATCATCACCGTCCCGGAGATCTTTTGGATAATGCAATCCTTTCCTTTATAGATCCTCATACAAGATCTACTTCTGAACTAGTGTATAATATCATATATAGGCGTTATACATTTGAAGCATTAGACGCTATATTGTTGTTAGCTGGTATTCTATATGATACTAGAAGATTCTTACTCGCTTCCCCTAATACTCTCTGGGTTACAGGCGATCTTTTAAAGATTAATGGTGTTGACTATAGGTTTGTTTTAGATCTGCTTCATGTAGAAATGGATATTAGTGAAAGAATAGCTAGATTAAAGGCTGCGCAAAGACTCAATTTTAAAAGAATAGGTAAGTACATTATTGCATATACTCATGTTGGTGCTTTTG
>CAZHDB010000051.1:0-6300 GCA_964531225.1 uncultured Desulfurococcaceae archaeon | reverse complement strand
ACTCGCTCCATCAATATATGCTGCCTCTATTAGCTCTCTAGGTATACTAGCAATAGCACCCATTGTAACCGTCATAATAAATGGATATGCTAGCCACATTTCAACTATGTTATATACAAAGAATGCATGCTATTCATTACTGGTTATCGAGAAGCTTCCGCCGGGAATAAATGGATCAAGTGCCCCTGCCAACGGACCTTGACCTGATATAAACAATATTCTCCATGTAGTGATAGAGAATGAGGGAGGTAAGGCCCATGGAGTCAATAACAGTGCTCTCCATACCTTCGGTTTTCAGACAAGTGCTCTTGCAAGTCCAATATGTTGCTGCTGATCACCACTAAGCTGAAATGGATACCTATCTAATAAATTTTCCATACCGAGTAACCTAGCTATTTCAATAACTTTTTTCCTTATAACATCCTTTGTAATACCTATTTTACTAGCTATTGATAGAAACGTTATGTTATCATATATCTACATATCTTGATATAGTGTATGTTTTGGAAAACCATGGCAATATTGCGATCCTTTAGATGAACGTAATTAACTAATTTATCACTAATATAGATCTCGCTTCCGTTCGGTACCTCTAAAACTAGCAATAAGTCTTAAGGTGGTTGTTTTACCAGAACCTAATGGACCTAGTAAGACAAAAACTCTCCAGCATAAATATCGAGGTTTATATGATCTACAGCAGCAACAACATCGCCGGATCTCTTGACTATATAAATAAGACGTACTTTTGCCATTATGTATCTCTCACAGACCTCTTGAATGGGTTCTATAACTTCAGTATTTAAACAATTGTTTCATGTATGGTAATAAGTAATTATATAAAAAAGACTTGTGTTAAAATCTTTTCTTGAATGGAAACACGTATCCAATAGCAATTCCTACAATTAATGCCAATAATGTAAACGCTATTGTTAATGGAATGTTTATCTTTTCAATAACCTCGGGCACCGTAGTCGTAGCTGTTGAAGTTGATACTATTGTCTCTGTCGTTGTTTCAGTAATTGTTTCAGTCTTTGTAGATGTTACTTCTTTAATAATAACTTTAGGAGCTTCTACTACTGATTTATTGATTCCATTTACAATAGCATATTTTCCAATATAACCACTATCAGAAAGTTCTACTGTAAATGTATTCAACATTCTATATTGATCCTCAGCCGTCGGCGCCAACAGATCCATTACACGCGGTATTACATTAGCAAGTATTGGAAGTGCATAATCCGGTGCTCCAACAACCCAGTCCTGAGCCTCTACACCAACAGACCTTATCTTCATTTCTCCATAGCCATCATAACTTGTTAAAACAACTACATAGCTCCAATTATCAATATGGTCTAAGTCAAGCAATAATGATTTACTTACTTCTACAACAATAGTATTTGTGGCTGCATCGGCATAAACTTTATACAAGCTATCCTGTACTACGACTGTATTATTGTAGTAGTATAAAGCTGCTCTTTCACCATCAGGTATAGGGTCTGTTCCCCATCCTGGCGCTAGTAGTAATGTTATATGCCATGCATCGTTTTGAGATACATTAATGTTTAATCCAAAGGTGTCGGTTCTTCCAGGTATAGGGAGTGTTGTATGTATGTATATATGTACATACTGTAATGACCAGCCATTAGGACCTCCCCATGGATTACCTCCAAGATCAGCTACTTGTACTTCAAATATAAGTTTATCACCAGCATCACTTACACGGAACTTAACCATATCAAATACTCCGGGCTTAAATACGGAACTTAATGGATATTGATACCCGCCAGCACCATCATCATCTCCAATAGGATCATCCATTTCAATAATAACATTACCTGGTGCAGCCGCAGCAACCTCACGTGGTACTTGGAACTTATAGACAAGCCCTAGCCTTGTAGCCGTCTCAACTAATTCGTTTCCAAGATAGACAGCTATTGTCAAGTACGAGTAGTCTCCAGGTACTAAGCCTATATATGTCCACGGTATTTTAATCTCTATAACCTCGCCAATACCTATGCCTAGTTTATATAATTGGAAGAAGCCCCCCATACCATCAGCTGCACTAACATATGTCGTGTTTTCATTCGGCTTAATTAGTATCTCATAGGCTAATCCAATGCCCAGATCCTTACTACTATATCTTGGACAAACATTATATCCCGGACTATAAGGACTTAGACTTCTCCTAGGAGTTGTCGTATACACTGCTATCTCTACATTTCTTAGATCTATTCCCTGCCATGGAATAAATGTAAGGATTAAGCCATCGCTGTCTACAGCCATATAAGCATTTGATATATAATTTGGTCCAATAGATATGTTTAATGCTTCTTTAGATTCTATAGCAGTGGTCCATATAGGATCAAGTTTGCCATCAATAGTTATTCTTTGGGTAACTGGCTTCGGTACATCAGGATTAAGCCATCCCTTTGCAGTAGCATCTGGATAGAAATATGCATTAAGGTAGTCTGGCGGCGTTAGACCAGCTAGTTCGTATGCCTTTCTAATAAACGCCTTGAACAATGGATCAAATGTCTCCGGAGAACCTCCACCATCATAACCGTACCAGAAGAACCAATCACTAGCTTCAGCTCTTAGTAGGTATTCAACAACGTCTGGATTAACATCATATGCATCGAGCATTGAATCAACGCCAAGAGCATCTAGTATTTCTTCTCTTGCCTTAGCAAGCCACATCCAGGCACTATTCTCCTGTCTATCTCCAATCCATATAGCTAGTTCTCCTCCACCCCATGAACCCTCTGGTAACCGTGCCGATACAGTTTTCCTTGGCAACTGATCATAGGCATCTCCATAACTGTCGAGTGGAATATCAGCTATATCCTTACCTATTAGATCTAGGTATTCATAAGCTTCTAATGGAAGTTCTCTAGCTAAATCAATATGCTGTTGCAAGAATTCTCTAGGCGTAGTAGTCACTATTATTCCTTGATTTTGTAGTTCCGTTAATTCTTGATATAATTTGTTAAGAAATGTATCTCCAAATTCTTCATAGTGTTCCCATGGATTCTCTCCATCTAATGCTATAACGACTAATCTTAGCCCACTAGCTTCACTAGCTATATTTTTAAGTCTATTAATTAGATCTGATACAGCAGCATCAACTGATTCATAATTAGCATAGTCAAAGCTTATGAGGTTACTGAGTAATGTATTGCGGAAGAACAAGTATATTCTTTTGTTATCATAATCAAAGTACCAGGGGACTCCATAGTTATCAAGTAAATCAGCATTAATGCCTGTCTTCTGGAGAATGCTTTGATCAGATGCTATCCATTGTATACCCTGATCGATCATAACCCTAGCAACATACTCATTAATTGCTTGCTCAGCAGGCCACATACCTACTGGTGTATAATTGAATACTTCTTCAAACAACTCTATACTTCTCTCAACATGCATTGCAAGATCCTCTTTCCAGCCAAAATCAACTATTAATGGGGCCAATGGATGACTATATGGAACTGGTATTAACTCTATTTGCCCATTATTCACTAACTCCCTATATTTAGGAAGGATCTTACTCATTATATCAATATGTGTTTCAAGTATGTGCCTCAATTCATCACGTGTGAATCTAGGTAAAGACTCTGATTTAGCTCGCTCCATTAATTGATATATCTCAGGATACTCTTCTCTAGCAACTTCCGGATCTATCCAGAATAGATTAAATAGTACGGCTAGATCAATTATTCTCTGGCTTGAAAAGTTACGATCAGTAAATCTATTGGCTACACATTCTATAAATTCAGCTTCGCTTAATGGCAAAGCAGCACATGCTTCAAATGATGTTTGAGCTCGATCTCTTAAATCCTTGTATCTAGGTATTTGCTCTATTATTCTTGCCCAGTTTATATCAAAGAAGCCTCCGGGGATCTTCAATATATCATATATGTCCTTAGCAGTTAACTCTTCTCCATTAGCTATTTTCCACGATAGTATTTGTCTAATATCCATGATGTCTTTTTCAACATAATCTTTCAGTTGAACTATAAGGGAGCCTGAGAAAGTAAATGTTACCTTAATACTTGGATATTTAGATAATATGTATGCCATTTTATAGTAATTCCCTACACTATGCATTCTCACCCATGGCAATATAAAGTATGATTCATTAACTGAGTAATACCATGGCTGATGATAATGCCATATAAACATTACATAAAGAGGCTCTGAACTCTCTGTTCTTACTTGAGCAGCCGTAATGACTAATTGTATCATAATGAAGGCAATAAATAATATGCATAGGATCTTTTTTAGAGCCATCAAGAATACACCATTGACCAGTTCTATTCAAAATACTATGTAGGATTAGAGTTATTTAAACTTATAAGTTGAAAAAGTTGTTTAAATAATCTTTTAAATAATATACGTCCAACTTCATTAAGAAATATATACCTTAGCTTCAGAAAGAATCTATAATGACTAGTTATTATTTATGGTGTATACAATTATGGCTGATGAAGGATATTCTGGACTTGCATCATCAAAGATCATTGATGGAATTGAGGCTTATATTGTTCTGAAATCCCCTATTATTTCAAGGAACTCCGACCAAGAAGCTAATGTATTAATTATTAACCATGGATATAGAAAAAGTGTTTCAGTAAGAATGTTCATTATTGATCCAAAGAATGATAGAAAAATGGTTTTTGAATCAACTTTTGAAATATTGGATAAAGAAATGAAGATATTTCCAAGTGAACCAATTAAACTACCTATTGGAGAAGATCTTGGTGAATATCTAGTAGAACTGTATATTAATGAGAATAAAGTTGATAGGACAACATTTATTATAGCTGATCCATCTACAAGGGAGCCTTTTTACTTTACAATTGTATGGCATCATCACCAAGCACCAAATTATATGCCTGATGGAAAAATCCATAGCCCATGGGCATATGTATATGTATGGGGAGGATATTTAGCACCGTACGGCTATGGTCCGTATCATTATCACGCACTGCTCCTTGATAGAAAAAGAGGATTTAAAGCTACTTATAATCTAAGTCCAAGTCTATTAGTCCAATGGCTAATGGCTATTGAAAAAGGTATAGAGACAATTAGCGGGGAAAAATATAGTCCAACTAGTTTTGAAGTAATGAGGATTAAGGAAGCACTTGATAATTATAGAGAGGCTTTGTATAGAGGACAAATAGATGTACTTACAAGTCTATATGCCCATACAATAGCCGGATTCCTAGTTGACGTACTAGATGCTGGAGATATAGTTGATGAAGAACTATCTTATGGTAAGACATTAACAAAGAAGGCAATGGGTAATAACTATGAAGCATTAGGCGCGTGGACTCCTGAAATGGCTTTTTCCATGGGACTAATACATATCTATAGAGCTAATGGGATAGAATATACGGTCTTGGATGATAAACATCACTTTTATCACGCTGAAGGTGATAAGAATAGTCCTTATGAACCCTATTTAGTACTTAATACGGCTACAGGAGATTATATAACAGTGTTTTTTAGAGACCAAGACTTGAGTAATATAATGAGTTTCCATAATAACTTTCCCAACGAATATAATGCTTGGAGAAATGCCTACGAATTCTCATTAATGATTGCTAAGAAATGGTTTAATAAAAACATTCAAACATTAGTACTGGCACTCGATGGAGAAAATTGGATGGTATTTCCCAGAAACCCTCCATACGCTGCCGTATTCCTAGATAAATTATCAGATTATCTCATTAATATGTCCAAGCATGACTTCATTGAATTGAGTCATTTAAGGGAAATTTATGAAAAAGTTCCCGCAAGAAGAGTTCTTAAACACATACCAACTAATACGTGGCTTGGAACTTTTAAGAAGTGGAGGAGCGAAAAAGAAGATCATGAGAAATATTGGATTGAAGTAGCTAAGAGATATAGAATGATCCGTGCCTATGAAAGAATGATTGGCGGAAGGGATAATAAGAGTAAAAAAGCAAGATGGGCTTTATGGCATGCATTAGATAGTGATTATTGGTGGGCTGAATTTTGGTCTCCAATGATCATTAAGACTTGGTTACGTAAATTTGATTCAGTTATTGAGCCCATTTTGAAAAAGATAAGGATTAATGACATAAGGGTATTGGGAGACTCTATTGAAGGCCTTGAAACTAAGGCATCTATAGAGATTATTAATGATTTTGAGAAAGATATTCGGATAGCTGTGAGGATCGGGGGGTTGGGTATAGAGGTTCTTGGCTCGGGATCTATAAAGCCATTGGTAATAAAAGCTAAGAACAAGTACTCTAGAGATATTCGGATAAAATTCTT
>CAZHDB010000050.1:0-7072 GCA_964531225.1 uncultured Desulfurococcaceae archaeon | reverse complement strand
TTGGACTACCTTATGCATTAATTAGCGTTATACTAGTTGAATCATGGATCTGGACGCCTTTTGTTATGTACCTTATATTGGCTGGAATGGGAGCTATACCATCAGATCTATGGGAGCAAGCAGAAGTTGATGGCCTTAGCTTTTGGTATAAGCTAAGGTATCTAATACTGCCATATATTAAACCCATGATAGCATTGATTCTAATGTTTAGATTAATGGATTCATTAAAAACATTTGATACAGTATATGTATTAACCGCTGGTGGCCCAGGAACAACTACCGAATTAATATCCGTTTATATATACAAATTAGCCTTCATTGAATGGGACTTTGGCTCTGCAACAGCACTTAGCTACCTCGTAATAGTGCTCGTGATCTTTATGACAAATGTGTTTATGAGATACCTTATACTTAAACGCGGGTGAAAAGCCATGGTTGAATCCCTTCTTCTATACAAAATAAAGAAATACCTAAGGGTTATCATACTAGTAATCCTCATACTGGCCTATTTATCACCACTCTACTGGATATTTACCACTGCCTTCAAGACTAGATCAGAGATGTTCGCTAATCCGTTCTATTTAACGCAAGTAACTCTTGAAAATTTTGAAGAAGCAGCTCGTTATGGAGCTTTTGATGCTATTACAAACTCTGTAATAATAACTGTTGGTGGTGTAGGATTAGCGTTAGTATTATCTGTTTTTGCCGCTTACGCCTTCTCGAGATATGCGTTAAGGGGTAAGAATATACTAATGTTTTATATATTATCTACTAGAATGATGCCTCCTATAGCTCTTGTTATACCAATCTTTATGATGTTCCAGAAATTTGGCTTGAAAGGAACCTATGCTGGATTAATATTGATGTATGCCACAATATCTCTACCATTCTCAATATGGATGATTAAGAGTTTTATAGACGATATACCGAAGGATATTGATCAAGCGGCAATACTTGATGGTCATTCTCTAACATATGTGTTGTTTAAGATAGTTATTCCAATGGTTTTACCAGGTATAGTAGCCTCTATAGTCTTCTCAGCAATAACTATATGGAACGAATTCGTATTCGCATTACTCCTTAGCGGCATAAATACTAGGCCTACATCAGTATTACTGAGTAGTATCCGTGGCGAAAGAGGTTTCAATTGGGGAAGAATAGCTGCCATAGAAGTTGTATACATTCTTCCAATAATAATATTCGTATTCCTTGTACAGAAACACCTGCTAAGAGGGTTAACATTTGGTACCGTAAGAAGGTGAACTAAGGTGGCTAAATATTTCCTGGAACTTAGAAACATTACAAAGAAATACGGTGACAAAATCGTATTAGATAACATAAACTTAGGTGTAAGAAGAGGAGAAATGCTATCTCTACTTGGTCCTCCTGGAAGCGGTAAGACAACATTACTGAAAATCATTGCTGGACTAGAAAGACAAGATAAGGGAGACATATTGATGGAGGGAAAAGTAATAAATGATCTCCCTCCATATCAGCGTGGAGTCGCAATGGTATTTGAAACCCTTGCATTATATACTCATATGACTGTATATGATAATATAGCTTCACCATTAATAGCGGCTAAATTGCCTAAGGAAGTTATGGATAAAAAGATTAAAGAAATAGCCAAGTTTCTAAAAATAGAGCATCTTCTCGAACGAAAAGCTGATAAATTAAGTGGAGGCGAGCGGCAGAGAGTAGCTCTAGCAAGGGCTCTTGTAAAGGATGTTGCACTTTATTTATTCGATGAACCATTTGTAAATTTGGATGCAAAAATAAGGTCAGCTCTTAGGACAGAGTTTAAGAAGCTTAAGACAACTTTAGGTAAAACCTCAATATTCGCTACTCCAGACCCTATTGAAGCACTTGCCTTAAGTGATTACATAGCTGTACTATATAATGGTAAGATAATACAATATGGTACACCAATAGAGATATATGATAAGCCAATAAATCTCTGGCTTGCACGATACTTAACAGGAAACATGTTAAATGAATTATATGGTCGAATAGTCAGACAGGATGATGGTATTGCTATAGAGCTAATTTCTCCCATAAAGAAGAAGATCCTTGTTAAAGATTATGCACCAAATTATGTGGACGTATTAAAGGAAAAGGATATAGCTGATACGCAGCAAGAGATAGTTATCACCATAAACCCATCTAAATCAACAATAGAATCTGGTCAAGAATGCCACGGATTAGAGATCGAGGCTGATATTATTGGTTACGAAAATCATGGAAGCGAATTACTAGTATTTGCTAGGATAAATGATACAGTATTAAAGATATATTCATCACGAGATATTTTAAGTAGAGATATAATTGGTACTAAAAGCAAGATCTGTCTTGATTTAACCAAAGCAGTAATATATGATAAGAAAACGGGGAAGGTCCTTGGTGATACATGATGGTTAATGTAAGGCTTAAAGATATAACAAAGGTATTTGGAAAGGTAGTAGCAGTAAGGAATATGAATCTAGAGATCAAGGATAAAGAGTTCTTTGCTATCCTTGGCCCTAGTGGTTGTGGAAAAACAACTACTCTAAGGATTATAGCTGGACTAGAGAAACCAACAAAAGGGAGAGTCTATTTTGATAACCAGGACGTTACTAATTTACCTGCAAAGTTTAGGGATGTAGCAATGGTGCCTCAGTTCTACGCACTATATCCGACAACAGTCTATAACAATATAGCCTTACCTTTAAGATCTCGGGGAGTAAGCAAAGAGGAGGTGAGGCAGAGGGTTAAGGAGGTAGCTGAGTTATTAGGATTAACAGATAAGTTAAATCTACATATTGATAAGTTATCCATAGGCGATAAACAGAAGGTGTCACTGGCAAGGGCTATTGTTAGAAAGCCAAAGCTGTATTTACTTGATGAGCCATTAACCATTCTTGATCCTGTAACGAGGATAATTATAAGAAGTGAGCTTAAGAGTCTTCAAAAGAGAATAAAGCAGACAATAATCTATGTAACCCATGACCAGATCGAGGCCATGAGCCTAGCCGATCGAATTGCTGTAATGAATATGGGTGTAATTGAACAGGTAGGCACACCATATGAAATATATGATAAACCCAGTAGTAGATTTGTTGGATGGTTTATTGGAGAACCGGGCATGAACTTCATAGAAGCTGAAATAGATAAACATGGTCTAGCTATAAAGCTTGGAAATCAAGAGATCCTTAGAAGTGAGGCCTTAGTTAGTAAACTAGTGGAAAATATAAATAATGATAAGGTAGTGGTTGGAATTAGACCTGAATATATCCATGTAGAAAAGAGCCCTAGAGAAAATAGTAATGGTTATACCATTGTTAAAGGTGTAGTTGAATTAATAGAATTTACTGGAACACATTATATAATACTTGTAAGTATCAATGGAAAGGAAGTTAAGATTAAAATGAATGTTGATGAATACCGCCGCTTGAATATAGCTCCTAAAGAGGATGTCTACTTGAGAATACCATTAGATAAAATATTGTTTTTCGATCCAGAATCTGAAAAGAGAATATTATAGGTGAATAAGTATGGTGAACATAGTGAGACTTAGAAAAATTATTGAAGAAACACTTATAATCATAGGAATTCTGGGCATAATATTTGTGTTCCAACCAATATACATTGCCCTATATTCTCTTGGATGGTACATGATACTCTTTGCCACTCTTGCCTATGTAATATTTACTATTGTCCCAGCAGACATAAGTACTGGTAAAAAGCTTATAGTAGAATACCTTAAGGTACTTCTCATAGTATTGATTGTAGTAATTGTATTTATACTATTCTCGGTATATGTTGCTCCACAATTGGTTTACTAACTTTTTATTTTCTCTAACAGAAACCATTATACGGTAAAAGATTTATTTCAAAAGCACCAAACTCTATAATGGTTACATATAGTACTTGTATTAAATCTAGGTAAGGGGTTAAATTATGAATAGAAGGCTTGGAGTAGCTTTTATAGGAGCTGGGTTTTCAGCTAAATTCCATCTTCAAGCAATGGTAGGTGTAAGGAATCTAGATATCGTCGCGGTACATTCACGTACGGAAAGATCAGCTAAGTCTTTTAAGAAACTTGCAGAAGATCTAGGATTGGGTTCTCCAAAAATATATAACGATGTAACTGAGCTATTATCTGATCCAGCAGTTAACGCTGTATGGATCACTACACCTAATGATACTCATTTAGAATTTGCTAAGCTAGTAGCAGAGGAGGCTAGGCAAGGAAAGGGGAACATTATAGGTGTGACTATTGAGAAGCCTCTTGCAAGAAATGTTAGAGAAGCTAGGGAAATGGTCAAAGCTGTTGAGAAAGCAGGTCTTTTACACGGTTACTTAGAAAACCAGGTGTTCATGCCCTCAGTTGTCAAGGGTAAGAATATGATATGGCGTTATGGAGCAAAATATAGTGATCGTCCATATCTAGCTAGAGCTGCAGAAGAACATTCAGGCCCACATAATAAGTGGTTCTGGATTCCAACAAAATCTGGCGGCGGAGTCCTACTTGATATGATGTGTCATAGTATTGAGGCTGCTAGATATTTCTTATACGATCCAGCTAAGGGTAAAGAATCCTTAAAACCTAGGGCTGTCTATACCGAAATAGCTGTACTTAAATGGCTTAAGGAAAAATATGTTGATGAACTTAAGAATAGGTTTGGAGTAGACTTCTCTAAAGCACCAGCTGAGGATTATGCACTAACGGTTATAATATATGAAGACGATGAAGGCAACATTGTGGTATCTGAAACAAGAACATCCTGGTCCTTTATAGGCGCTGGTTTAAGATTATCCTTTGAAGTATTGGGACCAGAGTATTCTTTCTTCGTAAACACCCTACAGCCTGAATCATTCGTGTTCTTTAGCAGAAACATCAAGATACCAGCTTCAGAAGAATTTGTTGAAAAACAGAATGCCGAACAAGGGTTAATGCCATTAATTCCAAATGAGGCAATAACTTATGGCTACCAAGATGAAGATAGGCATATGGTAGAGTCATTCCTTAAACACAAGATGCCGCGTGAAAACTGGTATGATGGACTGCTTGTAACCCAATTAATGATGCATGCATATCTTTCGGCAGAGAAAAAGAAGAAAATACCATTTAACCCAGCAAGCGTAGAGGATTACATACCTCCTATAGCTCGTGCAAGCTGGGAACCTAATTCTATATTACCATAGATTTAGAGTCATAGATAGTGATGAGAAGAGCCAAAGAACAGTATAGAATTATTTTTTACACAATAATCCTATTTCTCTTCCATTCTCCTCATATGTTCCTTAATAACAGCCTCTCTATGTTCCTCATCTCCCTTAGGCCCTCTAATTCTCTTAGACAAGTTCTTAAGTGTCTCTTCATGGCCATAGCAAATCAAGAGATCGTCTAATTCTATAATAGTGTCTCCACGTGGCGCACCTATATACTTTTCCTCGCCATTAATCCTCCTATATATTCCAAGTACTAATACACCTTCATCACTTAGCCTTAGTTCTCGGAGTCTTTTACCAGCCAGCCAACTATCTTCACGTACACGGAATTGTGCAATAGTGTATCCTCTAGTAATTCCAAGTAACGCCTCATAATCGTATACGCGTATATTTGTAAATTTCTCTAAGGCTTTTTCGATTATCCAGCTAAGGCCTCGATCAATTAGTTTTGAGCGGGCAAAAATAAATAATATTGCTAATCCTATTCCAAGCCATATGCCTCGTTCAAGCATCTCATAGGGTGTCCTACCAATAAATGTAAGTACTAGTGTTGCCATGGCAGATGTTATTCCAGCACTACCCATAAGCATTAATACACGTATGATTTTACGACGAACAGGATGGGAAACAACATATTCTGATTCAGATGTTGTAAAACCCACACCCGAAAAAGCTGATTGTGCCTGAAAAGCTGCTACGTCTCTAGATAAACCCGTCATTTTTAAGGCAACAGTACCTATACGCACAACGATTATACTAAATAAAACTACTAGTAATAACGAGATCAGGGCAATCAATTCTCTATACCACCTATAACACTAACTAAATATAAACACTTTATTAAATCTATTAAGAAATTGTCAGCCAAGGCTGATAAAGTCATCCCCATAGGAGTCATATCCGCCTGAGCTCATCACTATAGTTTTATTCTCTATAAACTCCTATAAAATAGCTAATTATGCATTTAAGGAAGTATATAGGTGAATCCAGAAGGAGTAACCGTTTCCTCTAACCGTTCTATATGTTTTGCTTTATTGTGATACGGTTTTCATTGGTTCTACCTCGCCTAGAGGGCTCACCTCCGCGGCTCATCCCATGGGGTCATGGGTAGCATTCAACCCGAACGGCATACGGGTCACATCTATGTTCAGCCATACAGGGCTCAGAGCACTGCTCCCATCGCCCAAAATAATAATTAGCACAACACACATATTAATGCATTGTCCGAACAAAATGAAATAAAAACAATACAGAAATCTATGGTTCAATGTAATACCCCCTCACATAGGCCATATGAACCCACATGAGAGGGGCGGCTAGGCACCCTTAAGGAATCACAAGATCCAATGATCCCATTATCCCTAAAGGCTTGATAGACCGCTATTAACAGCCTATTCCTAGCCGCAATTACTTATGTATGCACCGTCTATATTATATCTACTGTATAAGACATACTTTTTGCATCCGTGGATAAAGTCTTAAGATGTAAATATTATTATATATCTAGAAAGTGATGAAGCCCCTACTCACATTAAGGGCTGGGTAGTATCCAGCCGATGCTGAAGTCCTCCCGGACAAACTGACTAAATATATCTTGGTGTTTAGGCGCATCCTGCATCACTTAATATTTTTCGAACAATCATTTCAAATGTTTCATGCGGCACATAGCCAGGTATTAATGTAGTGGGTTTTCCATCAACAAAGACTATTGTTGATGGTGTAGCCATGATGTTATATTTCCATGCTGTTTCAACATCATAATCTACATTTAGTCTTATGAATCCGGCTTTGCCCCTATATTTCTTGCCTACATCAATGAATACTTTATGGAATATCTTGCAATAAGGACAATATGTTGAAT
>CAZHDB010000049.1:0-7165 GCA_964531225.1 uncultured Desulfurococcaceae archaeon | reverse complement strand
CTTTGTATAATAGCTATCTCTAATAAGATAATCCAGTATATCAGCTGGATACAAAAAATCACGTACTACCATGCGAACTATTCTGCCTGCTTGATCTAATGGATCAGTTGATGGAGCTTCCTTAAGGTAAAAATCGTCTTTACTCAATACGCCCATGGATAATAGATCTGTACCTTTAATAGCTCCTTCAGGGGGCTTCATTACCCGATCAAGGAGTTCTATAACAGTGTCGGGATCTATCCCTGTGCCGCTAGACCTTAATACTCCAATAATATGTTTCCTTAAATAGTCTCTATATATTAAATAACCTAGTATCTCATGATTACCTATACGATATCCTAGATAATCCTTCTTACTATAAACATATCGATCAAAAGAATGACTAAACGGTCCATGCCCTATATCATGTAGTAAACCCGCTATTCTTGCCGCGGCAAGAACCTCTCTAGGCTTATTATAGAAAACTCTTACTTCTTCATAAGGTACTTTATTTCTTAATGTATCAAGTCGACTAAGCAGGTTATTCATAAATTTATGAGCCACATGCATAACTCCAATACTATGGCTAAACCTTGTATGAGTAGCAGATGGGTATACTAAATGCGTTAATTGTAGTTGATAGAGATAGCGTAGTCTTTGTAGTACCCATGTATCCATAATTTGTGCCTCAATATCCTTAGAATAGGGTATATAGTCATAGATAACATCGTGAATAACAGCGTTAAACGGCATAAATCTGGTCAACGGTATTTCACGTAATCGTTGATCCAAAATTAATCACCGGTAATACCCATGATACTATTTAAAATAGTATCCTTAAACCTAAAATAAGGTTTACCCATAGACAAATCTAAAAATTTCCTTGAATACAATATAGTTCGTTGCATAATTATCTAATGTCTAATAAAATCTTTATAAGGGTACGAAAATCTATATTATATATTTTATCAATATGTTATTTTATGTCAAAAATATTTTCAAACATAGTAGGAACTACTTATACTTAAATTATCTATGTGATTATTTAATATTGATTTCTTATCCTGAAAAATCCATGGCCTAGTGGGTCGAGTTTACTGTAAATAATTAGATCATCTATTGTAATCCTTTGAGCCATCTATCTAATGAATGTGTGTTTCTTTTACTTCTTTTCTTTAACACTTTTTCTATAAAACGATCTCGTACTGGCTCATAGACGTTCTTATAAAATTCCTGAGGGTTCTTTAGTACAGATTTTGGAAATCTAGATACGTAGTCTAAAGCGGCTTTCCATGCTTCTTCAAACTTTATACCAGCTTCTTCGAAACGGCGAGCTACCTGTCGATCAAAATCTTCTGGTCTTTGTTCGATGCCTCCCATAACGTAGTATCCCCGGTCACTAATCTGTACTTTTTCGCCTAAGGTCTCGGTCCATTTAATTGTTTCACTGCTTGCCAATTTTCTACCATAAATGGGTTTTCGAGTTGCCAAGGGCCTCTTGGCCGGCCCATAGTATTTAGCCCATGCATAGAATATTGCTCTATTTAGTCCGAAGCTTTTTGCTTTATCTATATCATTATTTATTAGGTAGTACCTAACAGCTTGTAGTAAGGCCATGACGGGGAACCTACCTGGTTCTCTTATTTCACTTGAAGTGGTTTTTTCAATGGGTTTTTCAATTCTTGGAAGCTCTAGTTTGGTTGCTGTCTCAATTCTTGAGATATTTGTTGTTATGCCAACAGCTCTTAAAGCTCTCCATGCGAGATCGTCTGCTTCTCCCTCCTTATATTGTGACCAAATACCGCTTTCATATACTGGTTGATTAGTGTTGGTCCATTCTAGGTTAAATTCTTCAATTTTATCTGGACTAAAGGCGATAGCTACTCGTTCTAATCTCCTATGGAGGCTAAGTGGGGCTGTAAATACGCGTTTCATTGTAACTAGATTCTCTATTTTAATGGCTCCATTGCATTCTCTTATGATATTCAATAATTGTGGTCTGAGCTTTAGTAGTACATATTCAGCAAATGCATGTGCTATGGCTAGTGGATGATAATGCTGTAGAGGATCTTTAAAGGCTCTCTCATGAACCCTTATATGAATGCCTGCGCCGCTCCATAGTAAGTAGACGCTATTGGTAACACCTTCTTCTTTTAGCCATTCAGTAATTAGTTTAGCAGCCTTTATTGCATATCTCCATGTATCTTCGAGTAGAGATTCATCAACTATATCTACATCGATAAAAACCGTTGTATACAATACATTATTGCTATAATTCTCCATTACATCTTTACGGGAATCTAGTTTATGGAATACTTCTATAGTTCCATAGAAACTACGTGGTTTTAGAAACATATATCTACGGATAAGTTTAGGTATATCCCCTGGTTCATTAATAGTTAATGGTTTATCGCCGCTCCATCTAATCCATTTCTTGTCTTCGCCCTCTATTCCAACCCATCTATTCTTTAGAAAGTGGGCAATTTCTTTACAGACATAGTCTCTACTATAGTATTCAAGTACATTAACCACGTTTAATCACTCAATAAATAGGTTTGATTAAATAAACTACTTATAAGGATAAATACTCATTAAATCATGGCCTTCAATATATACAATAGCGTTATAATTCTCTTATATTATATCTATGTCCTTTATATCCCGATCGGAGATCTATTTCTTCTATAATTTTTTAGGAATCGTAATTCTATAGAAAGATCTGTCTATAAGTTTAGAAACGCTACATGCAAATATAGGTTCTTCAACTATGAATAGATTATCCTTGTATTATTTGATAAGCTCGATTTCATGTAGGCATCGGATAAGTTTCTTACCCTTATTTGTTAGTTTAATTATTGTTTTTGGCGGTAGTCCTTTAATTCTTTCCTTTGTTACTAGGCCTAGTGATTCTAGTGTATTAACTAGTGTATAGACTTGCGGCCTATTCTTGCCTAGGGCTCCAGCTAATTCACTTAAATTCACGCTTTCCCTCTCGCCAATAACCAGTAATGCCTTAAGCAATAACCTTACATGCTCCTCAAGCGTAATAGGCATACCCAGGACACCCCTACATATATCCTTATAGAAACAACTATAAAAAAGTTTATATATATGAAAAAACAAAAATAAATAAATAGAAACAAACGAAAAAGTGAGAAAATGAACAAAATACAAACAAACCTCCCACTAAAAACAAAAAACCCTTATAAAATGAACGATGCAATAGAGTACAGGAACATATATCAAGACATTACAGTAGATCAATTATTGCAAATGATAGAAGAAATTCTAATGAAACAAATACGAAACATAAGGCATTGGGATATACACGAACAACTTTCTTGGGCTTATGGGTTTACCTATGGTGATGCTTCAATGTATAGATTGTCCCACGATTTGAGAAGAATTGATGTAGAAACTTCGCATATAGGCACACTTATTGCATTTTTATCAGTATTTACATATCTCGCCGAAGAACCTATAATAATTAGAACATACATACGTAGAAATAGCTTTTCACCATACAAAATAAGAGCATATACATATATAGGCTATGCAATATATGAAATTCTGAAACAGAAGAATATAGTTAATGTCTTAGAATATATCAAGGGAAATAAGCATCTATTTAAATTCTTTGTTGCAGGTCTGATCGATAGCGATGGCTCGATACAGCCATTAATAAAGAAGAGGGGCAAGACAAAGACAAGGCTCTATTTCGAACCGGAAGTAACTATAGTAAATAAGGACTTAAACCTTTTAGATACAGTAAATACGTTGTTATGGAGATATTATCAAGTTAGGAACAACTTAGTATCAGCTCATACAGCAGGATGTTATAGGATTAGGATAAACTCAAAAGAAGATATTAAAAATCTACTAGATATGATCAAAGACAAGATTTTAAATATTGAACGAAGAAAGAAGGCTGAATTAACATTACAATATTTAAAACCTCTTACACAGGTGGCTATTCAATTAAAGAAACAGATAGACGTTTTAAATAATGAAATTAAAACAATGAATATGTATCTAAGAATTCTTATAGAAAGGCTTACTATGGAGCATATGTTTTTATATCTTTATAGAGATGGCTTCATAGAAATTGTATAAAGGAAAAGAACAGAGTACGCCCCGGCCGGGATTTGAACCCGGGTCACGGGCTCGACAGGCCCGCATACTAGGCCGGGCTATACTACCGGGGCTTGTTCTGGTTTTTGTTTTGATTTTTGTTGGGGGTTTTATTTTTTATGGTTTGTGGTTTTGGTGGTGGGTATGTTATTTTAGGGTGTTTTTGGTATTATAGTGTTATTGAAGTGTTTGGCTATGTTGTGGAGTAGGGTGGTATTAGTATTATTGTTGTTGATGGTGCTGGGTTTACCTATTGTTATTCCGGGAAGTGGGGGGTCGTCAAAGATAATTATATATGGGTATCATGGGTGCCCGGCATGTAGTGGCTTAAAACAATTCTTTGACAATACGGGGCTACCCTATGAATTTAGAGAAATCTATGATTGTAAGTTAAATAAATGTAATTTAACTACATATGGCTGGGACCTAGCAAGGATCATTAAAATAGCTAATCTAGAGCCATATATTCCGGTCTCTACAGTCATAGATAATAATGGATACGTTGTCGCCATCGTACAAGGAAAGATTGAGGACAAAACATTCTGGAACAAATTACTCTCCCAAAGCTTTAGATGCGGTATAGAAGTGTATAGTGATGGAAAAGCGGGAGAGATAAGGGATCCGGGGAAAATATCCGAAGTCATAAAGATCGTGACAGGAGAAGAAGTATCCGAATCAAAACTGAAATCTATAATAAAATCATGCTCCACAGAATCTACAACAACCCCCTCATCTACTACAATAAATGGAGAAAAAGAGATTAATTGGCAACTCTTGATCCCGGGAATAACATCAGCCATAATTATCGGCTCTGTAATACTATACCTACTTATTAGAAAAGGTAAGCATTAATACTATGATAATACTAGTTGATGACTATGTTACCTAATATAACAAATACTCTACTTAACATATCAGGAGGAAATAGAATATATCTAGCATTCCTAAATGGACTAATTATAGCATTACTAACTTCTATAGGAGCACTCATAGGATTAGTTGGCCGTGGATCAAGTGGTAAATTGATGAATCTGGCATTAGGGTTTGCATCAGGTATAATGCTTGTAGCAAGCTTTACAAGCCTAATATTGCCAGCAATAGACGCTGGCAGACTATTTGATACAAGTATAGGAATATTGGTCGGCATGGTTCTTATAATTTCTATGGATAAAATACTTCCACATGAACACTATATACTCGGTTATGAAGGCCCTGTAAAGTTTAGGGGGAGAATTAGAAAAGTATGGCTTCTTGCAATAGCATTGATAATACATAATATCCCGGAAGGATTAGCTGTAGGAGTATCCACTATATACGATCCATCGCTAGGCGTATTAACAGCATTAGCTATTGGAATCCAAGACCTGCCCGGGGAACAGCTGTAACAATGCCGTTATATACAGTACATGGTAAGGCTAAGAAGCCTCTCTTAATAGGTATTTTAAGCGGATTAGTAGAGACTGTAGCAGCAGTATTTGGTGCAATAGCATTTACTCATCTAAATAACTTGCTAGGCATGGGCATGGGCCTTGCAGGAGGAGCAATGATCTATGTTGTAGTTGAGGAGATTTTCCCAGAAATATTTAGTGAAAGAGAGAATAGAGCAATGCCTACAATAGGTTTTATAATAGGACTATATGTGATGCTATATCTCGATACACTATTAGGCTAGAACTTACCGAGTTTCTGAGCCTTCTTGGGCCTTAGATTGTGGCTCTTGCAACGCCTACACTTTTCAGCTCCAGGAGGATTTAAAGCACCACATTTACGACAAACCCACTTATTTAAAGCCCTATTATACACGATCCTCAACTTAACCGGATCAGTTATCGGCAATACTATTACACCCCAATTACCGCTCTATCCAAAGATAGAAACTATATTTACTTATTAAGTTTTACTAATAACCCAAACCATAAATGATCCCTAAACATTCCTTTATAGAAGCGTCTTAATAATGACCAATAATTAACACTTCAATGAGCCTTACGGATACATATAGTTTAGTTATAAAAATCTACCACATAAAAGATCCTCTTTATACTTGATCGAGTAAACAATTATATAGGAGGTATATGCGATACTTCTTAATTCAGAATCTAGCTGGTCATAGGAGCTGGTTATTATTGGACAATATAATTAGATGGTTCTATGAGGATCTAAGCTTCATTAATCTATCAAAGAATTCTATTGAAAAAACCGTATTAGAAAAATTATCTACAATAGAAGAAATATGGAAGTATGTTAAAGAACTTGAAGCTGAAGCTTATTATAAAATAATGGACATAGAGTCTTCCCGAGACAATGTAAGTACATACATTGATTTAATGATCCTCATGGATACTATTATCGTCAGATATGTTGAACTGGATCATAATGGAATTAATGATATTGAATACTATACGCTAATGCTTGGAGAAATAAAAATAGCTTCCCCAAAGATAAAGCATGAACATACTCATAGACATGATGATATAGGGGGTACAATTAATTGGTACAAAGATATGATAGATTATCTAAAAATAACTAATAAGGAGATCATTGAATACAGTGAACTCGTAAACAATAATGTTAAACGAATTCTAGAAGCAAAAAACCATTCTATGATGACACCTAATACTGTCTTCCTAATAATACTAAAAGGATGGAGCGTTGAAAACATTCAAGTAACATAATGAATATAGTTGGAGCTTTAATAGATAATAAAAACATATACCTCACATATGTAGAGGACAATATTACGGAAAATCAACAGATCACATATATGTTCAAAATAGCAGAGTTAAAAATAGAGAAACCAATATAAGCAAAACAAGTAGGAATAATACAAACAGGCAAGGGCCCGGACTACAAGAGCCCTCTAAAAGGGCAATGAAGAACTCAGGCCATAAAAATATGAATAAAAATGATTCAGAAGAAATGGCCCGGGTAGCTCAGCCTGGTTAGAGCGCCGGGCTGTGGAGCCCGGCACAGAAACCCGGAGGTCCCGGGTTCAAATCCCGGCCCGGGCCCTTTAAATTATTTTCAACAATAAATGTTGTATGCAATTGCTTTA
>CAZHDB010000048.1:0-7398 GCA_964531225.1 uncultured Desulfurococcaceae archaeon | reverse complement strand
AGGACCCAGTATTAATTGTTGGCGACGAACCACTATCTAATCTTGATGAAGAAACTTCATCAATGGTCCTAGGTATTTTTAGGAGAATGGCTAGGGAGAAGAGTGCAGGAATATTATTGACAACAACAGATCTATATTATAACTTTAATGTAGATAAAGACTTATTACTATACAATAATAAGTTGCTAGAGAATAAATAGAATATAAATTTGAATAATACTTGATACTAAACCTTGATGTCTTAGCCAGCAATCTTACTTATTAGTTCACTTATTCTCTTACGTTCATCTATTGGTAGTTTCATCCAATAATTACTTCCTACTATATTTTTTACGAAGTTTGAAAACGATCTTAGGTCGTATGAGAGGAGATAGTCTATACCGTATTCTTTAATAATAGCTACTGTTACGGCATCTGTATAGCTAAATCCTTTCCTGTGAATATTTTTCATGAATATCTCTAGGGCCTTCTTCTCTATTTCCGCATCTGTATTAATGATTCTAACTATGTCTTTTTCAATAAATGTTTCTATGAAAGCTTTAGCTGTATCATGTGATAACTTATACTTTAGTATATTTAGTGTCTCATCAAGTATATGATTCGTAATGAAGCCTCTACCCCATTTCCCATCAATTAAGTGGGTTATTAAAGCTATTGAATCAAGATGGTGCTTATCTTTTAAACTATAGAATGCGAAAAACACACCTGTATCAACTATGACTGTCACTGGCTTTCACCATAGAGATACTTATCAAGATCTTCAGCATCGGTTTCACCTATATCCTTCCCATATTTAAGAGATGATAAGACAGTATCTATATTAACATCGTATTTTTCAAGTTCTTTCTCAGCAATATCAAGGACAATTCTTAAGGTATCCGTTAAGCTCTTACCACCCAATAATTTAGCTAGCTTTTCGAGTCTTTTCTTATCCTTTAAAGATAATCTAATAGTAGTGTATCTAGCCACTTATTACACCTATTACGCATTATTAAAGGATCCCTCTTATAAATTATACTACATATAGATAAGTATACATATCTACTTATTAACTATGGTTGTATTAATTAACAAGGTAAGTAGTAAGTCTATATAGGTGTCGGGTATGGCCGTGCTTATATCATTCTATATTGTTCCATTAACAGGATCTCCTAGTATTTCGAGGTACGTGGGCGAAGTTATCCGTTTTCTAAGGGAGAAGAATGTTAAGTTTATGCTTACACCTGAGTCAACAATTATTGAGGCCAATGATGTAGCTGAAGGCCTTAGTATTATAGCTGAAGCTCATGAGAGGATAATGTCTCTTGGAGTAAAGAGAATGGTTACCGTAATAAAAATAGATGATAGAAGAGATAAGCCATTAACACTAGATATTATGAAGCATAAAGTAGACACGATCTTAATGGATCATGTTTAAGTGGTTTTAATTCAATATGTAGTACTATTTTAATCATTATCTTATTGTAAGAACATTTTATATACTACAAATAATATACTACAAGAGATGGTAGGTGGTATCTAGTGGGCTATGTAACTGTATCGGCAAAGGTGAAGAGAGAGCTTTGGGAGAAACTTAAGAAATATAATATTAATATTAGCGAGGTCATTAGGGAGGCTCTTGAGGAGAAGGTTAGAGAGGAGAAAGCTAAGAGGTTAATTAAGGAATTTAATGATTTTATGGGGAAATTCAAGCCTATAAAAGAGAATTTGTCAGCCAAAATAATTAGAGAGGATAGGGATAAAGATTGGAGCCTACAATAATAGTTGATTCATGTATACTTGTTAAATGGTTTATACCTGAAGAATATAGTGAATGCGCGGTTATTCTTAGAGATGATTATTTGAATGGATTGATCAATGTAGTGGTTCCTAAATATGCTTTACTAGAGTTTTGTAATGCACTTAGGAAATATGTTTATATGGGGATAATGTCCAGGGATGATTTGAATAAAGCATTACAGTTACTTAAAGATACAGAGATTAAATATATCGATATAAACATGGCATATATATTAAAGACTATTGACTATAGTCTAGAAAATAGTATAACCATTTATGATGCTTACTACATTATATTAGCACATGAATATAATGGTACAATGTATACTGCTGATGAGAAACTACTTAAGAAATTAAAGAATAGGGAATATAGGGTAAAACACATACAAGAATATGTAAAAGATAGAGACAAATGGTTATAGCTTTCATCCATTAGTATCCATGAGATCTATAAGAGGTAATGGGCTTCAAGTAATGCTATGGAGTTTATAAATTTTTATATGATTTAATGGTATCTTAATATATGGATGATAATATGCCTACTATAATAATTGAGGGTCCCCCGATTAGTGTTGATAAGAAGAGGGAACTTGTAAAGAATATTACAAAAGTTGCATCAGAGATTTATGGGATTAAACATATAACAGTCCTTATTAAGGAGAATCCTCCGGAAAATGTTGGTATTGAAGGAGAACTATTGATTGATCGTAAGAAGAAAAGTACTTAGAATAACTATATAGACCCTATAAAGTATTTTCATTACTTAAGGGACATCGGGATAATAATGTAAAGTATGTAGGAGTTAACAGTATACCCGGTGCTGGTACTTGTCTAGGGACATGCCTTGGCGTATCTTAATTGTTTGTGTTTCTGCATCGTTTCTAGTTCCTTTCATGTCTTCATCAATAACAATTGCTTTATGGAGTATTAGTGATAGCTTCAATATTGATGAGGCTATGGCTAATTGGGTTGCAAATGCTTTTCTAGTAGCTTTAGCAGCTTCCATGCTGCCTGTTGGCAGAATTGCTGATTGGATTGGTAGGGGCAGAGTATTTTTCTATGGCCTAGCAGTATTCTCTTTATCATCATTCTTATCAGCTATTACACCATCATTTCCACTATTCATACTATTTAGAGTCCTACAAGGTATTAGTGGAGCATGTATTTCTGCTACATCAATTGCCATATTATCAACAGTATTTCCACCGAATATGAGGGGTAGAGTCATTGGTTTCAATACAGCATCTGTATATACTGGCTTAACCCTAGGCCCTATATTGGGCGGCCTATTTGTAGACTATTTTGGATGGAGATTCCTCTTCTTATTTGTCTTCCTAATCTCTGCAATAGGCGTCGTATTCTCAAGAACTATAATGGATATAGGTAAAGTAGCTGCATCTTTTCCAAGCCTATATAGGCTTGGTGTCCTAGCATTCTCCATTGCCTCTATAGTCTATGGAGCCTCATGTATTGATGAGATCCATGGCCTTTTACTGACTTTATTCGGCGTAATAGCTCTAATCACACTACTATATCTTGAATCCCTAGTTGATATAGGCATTATTGGCCGTAAACTAATTAGAAACAGGTTCTATATAGGTGCATTACTGGCTAATCTTCTAGCCTATAGCGCTACATACGCTTTATCAATATTGGTTAGTCTATATTTACAAAGGATTAGAGGATTTACTGGCCGTGAAGCCGGATTAATACTATCCTCCCGATCAATAGTCCAGGCATTACTTTCTCCAATTGCGGGGTTCATAGCCGATAAGTATAGGCCCGCAATTATTGCATCAATCGGATTATTTGTAATTGCATCCGGCATATATTGCCTAGTGCCTCTAGAGATATCTACACAATTTATAAAGATACTATATGCTCTCCTCATTATAGGACTAGGATTTGCGCTATTTTCATCCCCTAACACGACAGCAGCATTAAATGCATCGCCGAGAAAACTATATGGGACTGCAAGCGCGTTTCTAGCTAGTATGAGGTTTCTTGGCCAGGCAATCAGTACATCAATAGCTACAGTAATAGCTAGGAATACGGCAGAAACTATTGATGCAATAAATACAACTATATGGATATACTTATTCATAGCATTATTCGTAGCTATTTCTACAACAATTATTAGGAGTAAAAGATAATGATTAAACATGATAACTATTACTTTTGGTCACAGATATCTATGAAGGCATATCTGAGACGATACGACAAATATATGTATACTGACGCTAGTATTCAGAATAGGTGTAGTAGATGTCGGTTATTTCAAGGATTGGCCGTAGATATACAATAGTTATTCCGAAAGAAATACGTGAGAAAGTTAATTTAAAGGAGGGATCACTAGTTATTATTAGAGCTATCGATAATGAGATAATCATCGAAACATTACCCAATGACCCCTTTAAAGTATTAGGTGAAGTTATTGGCGAACCATATAGTGAGGAGAAGGATGAAGAGAAAGCTATTAAGTGGATGAGAGAGCATGCCAGTAGCCGATACTGAATTACTATTTCTCCTCAATCCAAAGGATCCTAGGCATGAATATGCATTGCGGATTGTTGAGAAATTAAAAGGTAGATTATATGTGCCGGATACCGCACTCCTAGAATTTGAGGTAACACTCAGATCAAGGGGCAGAAGCTCCCGTCAAGTAGTGATGGCTTTCTTGGCTCTAAAGAAGATATTTATTGACTATGATATCAAGGAAATATGTACTTTAAATTTGGATACAATGTTACTCCACTTAGATCTTGTAGAGAGGTATAAGCTAAGCTATTTTGATAGTTTATTGGCTGCTTCAGCAATTAGTGTAGATAGTATTATTGTATCTGATGATAAGGTATTTGACAATGTTATGGGTTTAAAAAGAATACCAATAACAAGGTAACTAACTATAATACTGAATAGGTATAATACGGTCACATAATACTTTAATCTACTATTTAAAAAATAGACCGTTTACTTCTCCTCCTCTTCTTCACTACTTTTCTTTTCTTCTTTCTTCTCTTCCTCCTTAACTTCTTTCTCTAACTTCTTGAGTTCTTCTTCTATCTCTTTCTCAATTTCTTCTATTGGTTTTGGCGGAGGCGTTGTTGCTAATGTATAGCCTATCCATCCAAGAATACCGAATACTCCTACTACAGCAACAATGCCTGTTAGCTTAAGCAATATCATATCAATTCCATCAATTGGCGGGAATACCATAAGCCATATATAGACAATAATTACAACAACAGATACAGCCATTAAACCAGCTCCAATAACCTGATCCCTACTCATAGTCGTAACACCAAAGCCTAACTATAAACCACTCTATAATAGTTTATGGAACTATAGAAATATAGAAATTTATCGGTGCATACCAATTGTCCATTAAAGAACATGATTAAAACAATAATAAATATTATTTAAGTATATGCATTATTGCAACGAGAAGCTATAATTGTGCACAATAATTATAGAATAGTTTATTGGTTGCTATTCATGTATTTCATGGCTCTTCCTGACCACTACATAAGTATTTAATATAATTGATTTTTGAATCATTTAAGAACTTAATGTATTTCTCATCTAGTCTTATGCCAGTCTCTTGGTAAAATAGATCTACGATCTCTTTTTCACCGAGTTCTAGACTATCTCTACATCCTACTTTGTTATAGATAATAGAGTATATGGTTTCATACATTGTCCATGGATAGATGATCCATATCCAATTATTTAGTTTCTTGACATAATAGTCCGGAATATACTTTGCAGATGGTTTTATATGTAATACAGCAGTCTTTATGGTTTTAGGCTCGAATTTCCCAACATACTTCGTTATCTTATGCAGTGTTGCACCTGTATCAACTACGTCATCTACTATAAGAGTATTATCGCCTTTAATGGGCAAGTACATACTATATATTACAACATCATCATATTTCTTACCACCTATTCCCCATAGACTAGCCTTTAAACTAAATACACGATCAATATTTAAGAGATCACTTATGATCCGTGCGGGTATTAGGCCTCCTCTCGAAATTGCAATAATTGAATCAGGTCTATAGTTACTTTCAAGGATCTTTGAGCCTAGTTTTAAAGATAGTTCAACAGCTTCTTCCCAAGATATATACATGTATTTATGCTTCATAGGAAACACCTTTAACAAGGCTCTATAGTACTTGGAGGCTTAGTTGTTATGGAATAAGTAACCATAGTTACAGAAGGAATTTCACTAACAATTCTCCTAGAGATCCTGTCGAGAACTTCATAAGGTATTCTAGCCCAATCAGCGGTCATAGCGTCCTCGCTCTCAACAATACGTATGATAACTATTCTGCCAAGGGCTCTCTTATCGCCTTTAACACCAACCCACATGTCGTCTCCAACTACTGCAAATGCTTGCCATACCTGATAGTATAGGCCTGCTTTCAATAACTCGTCTTCGATGATCTTAGAGGCTTTTCTAGCAATCATTAATTTCTCTTGAGTAACTCTACCAATAATTCTAATAGCTAGACCGGGGCCGGGGAATGGATGTCTATAGATTATCTCGCTAGGAATACCTAGTTTAAGGCCTATCTTCCTTATTTCATCTTTATAAAAGTATTTAAGAGGCTCAATAACCTTTGATCTCAAAGTTCTAGGCAAGCCAGCTACGTTATGATGGCTCTTAATCCTATCAGAACCACGTATAATACCACTCTCAATGACATCAGGATAAGTTGTTCCTTGAGCTATCCATTCAATATCCTTGTCTTTATTCATAATATTCTCAAGTATTTCAGCATATATTTTACTAATAACTTTCCGCTTCTCCTCACAATCATCTACTTTTTCAAGAGCATTTAGAATTTCCCTACTAGCATCTACTACAATAGGCTTAATACCCAATGACTCTAGATTCTTTAGGACTTCACTAACTTCATTCTCCCTAAATAAGCCAGTATTAATAAATACAGGTACTATTTTTTCATTGCCAATAGCTTTCTTCATAAGGACAGCTGTTACTGTTGAATCAACGCCTCCACTTACAGCTACAAGTACTTTCTTATCCTTGACAGTTCTCCTAATATACTCGATTAAATCATTAATATAGTCAGTCGGGTGCCAAGAAGGCTTTATACCCGTTATATTGATAAGGAAATTCTTCAACAATATTTTGCCTTTTATAGTATGTTTTACTTCAGGATGAAACTGGACCCCATAAATAGGTTTTTCCCTATGTTTAAAGGCAGCAATATAGCCATTCTCGGATACTGCAAGGATTTTAAAATCCTTAGGTAGAACTTCTACATAATCATTATGGCTCATCCAAACAATTTCCTCTTTATCCCATCCATTAAATAATGGGTCTTCTTCAACTATCTTTATCCTTGTCCTACCATATTCGCCTTTCCCTCTAGAGACTTTGCCTCCCATTAGATATGATATTAATTGGAAGCCATAGCATATGCCTAGAATAGGAATGTTTAAATCAAAAACCCATGTAGGTACTGTTGGGGCTCCTGGCTCATATACGTTTGAGGGTCCTCCTGACAATATTATTGCCTTAGGCTTAATATCTTCAATAACGTCTCTAGATAATTCATTGTAATTTACAAGTTCGCTGTAAATACCGAG
>CAZHDB010000047.1:0-7905 GCA_964531225.1 uncultured Desulfurococcaceae archaeon | reverse complement strand
ATCAGCACTCAAGACCCCATTCATTGAGGATGATACTCCTCTCAGACTCCCGAGCTCATCACTCAATATGTTCTATATTGAATGTCTTTATATAAGCTATAATGTTGTTCTTAAGGACTTACTTAATTGAACCAGCAATATATTCCTCAGCCATGAAGTAAATGCTCTCATAGATCAATACTATATGATTTATCGTTAATTTAACTTATAGTATTGAAGTAAAGAATAAAAATACCATCTTATTATAAACACTTATAGTAGCGCGGCGGTCGTCTAGCCTGGACTAGGACATAGCATCCTCCTGCGCGGGAGGAGCTACCTGAAGCCGGCCCTCCAAGCCGGAGATCCCGGGTTCAAATCCCGGCCGCCGCATTTCTTATCCTTATATTTGTATTTATCCTAATGTATTCTTGTAGGAGGTATAGTTAATTGAAGCTTAGTGTGTATGGATTCAATGATCTTGTTGGTTCTTTTGGTGTTTTGCAATTTGAGGATGATGAGATTGGAAGATTTTATGAAATTCTTTTAGAAACAGGTATTGATGGTGTTCGCAATATTTGTAGAAAGGTTTTTGGAGAAGATATAAGATCTATTAGTTTTGCACAAGGCAAACTCGTTTATAGGGATCGTGTAATTGAGATGATATATCTTAGATTCGAAGTAGAGGATAATAGAATGTATATTTTTGAAATTTACCGTGAATCTGCCCTCGTATATGCCAATACTAATGCTAAACAGTTATATGTTGATACTATTGCATTTATTAAAGAGTTTTTAGAGAATACTAGATCACCTAGAACATTGATTATAGGTTTTTAATACTATTATGCCACACTATTTGTCAAGTTTATAATAATCCATAAACAAGAGTATTCATTGATAACTATGTACTATATGGATCTAAAACTTAAATATCATATATAATTTTTAATCATTTAAATAAAAATGTAATTAACATAAGAGTTTTTATTTAATATATTCATATGTATTAACTAGTGTAATGATGCGTTAATTAGGTGTTTTTATGTCAAAGGAAGATAATATCATTGAGATCAAGGATTTAAGTGTTTATTATTTAACTGTTAGGGGATACGTTAAGGCTGTTGACGATGTTGATCTAAGCATTAGGAGAGGAGAGATCGTAGGTATAGTTGGGGAATCTGGCAGTGGTAAATCAACTCTTGCTTTAGCCATATTAAGGTTATTACCTACCATGGCCCGTATTATGAAGGGATCTATTTACTATAACGGCAAGGATCTTGTTACAATGGAAGAAAAAGAACTTAGAAAGATAAGATGGCATGAAATATCTATAGTACCACAAGCAGCACTAAATGCACTTAATCCAACAATAAAGATATTAGATCATTTTATGGAAACAGCTAAAGCACATGGAATTAGGGATAAGGAATGGGTTATTGAAAGATCATCTAAGCTTCTCGAACTCATGAGGCTTGAGCCTGAGCGCGTCCTCTATGCTTATCCACATGAATTGTCCGGCGGTATGAAACAAAGAGTTCTCATAGCTTTATCAATGTTACTTGATCCAAAGTTATTAATACTTGATGAACCAACAACTGCTTTGGATGTACTCACACAGAGGTTTATAATAGATCTATTAAAGGATCTCCATAAGAAAACGAATATTACAATGATATTTATAACTCATGATATTGCTGTAATAGCTGATATTGCTGATAGAACTGCTGTAATGTATGCTGGTAAAATTATGGAATTTGGAGACGTATTTACGGTATTTAAGAAGCCTAAACACCCGTATACCAAAGCATTAATAAAAAGTATTCCAAGTCTCATTGGCGATGTAAATGAAATGAAGTCTATACCTGGAACTCTACCTGATCTTGTTAATCCTCCTAAGGGATGCTTATTTTCCCCTAGATGCGAAAATGCAATGGATATATGTTTTCGTAAAGACCCGCCTACAATTAATTTAGGGGATCATTTAGTTAAATGCTGGCTCTATGCAAAAGAAGGTGGTTCGCAATGAGTACTCCTATAATTGATGTTAAAGATTTGAAGGTGTATTTCCCGGTAAGAAAAGGTATTTTCGGGAAAACACTATATGTTAAAGCTGTTGATGGAGTTGATTTAAGTATAAGTGAGAAGGGAATTATAACTGTTGTTGGAGAATCCGGTTGCGGAAAAACAACTTTAGGTAAGACAATTGTAGGATTAATAAAGCCTACCGAAGGCAAGATACTCTATAAAGGTAAGGATCTAAGGAAGTTAAATAAAATAGAGTATAGAGAATATAGACGTAGCGTACAAATGATACATCAAGATCCATTTTCAGCCTTAAATCCTACAAAGACAGTATATCAAATATTATCAAGCCCATTAAAAAGATGGGGATTTGCCCGTTCACGTGCTGAATTAATAAAGAAAGTATCTGAACTACTTGAAGTCGTTGGTTTAACGCCTCCATCAGACTTTCTATTCAAATACCCCCACCAACTTAGCGGTGGACAAAGACAGAGAGTTGTCGTTGCCCGCGCCATTAGTGTTAATCCAAAAGTTATTGTGGCTGATGAACCAATTACAATGATAGATGTATCCCTACGAATAGGCTTACTCGACCTACTCCTTGATCTGAGGAAAAGACTTGGAACAGCCTATTTATTTATAACACACGATTTCGGTGCAGCTAGATATTTTGCAGCAAAGGGAGGAGGCAGTATAGCAGTTATGTATCTAGGAAAAATAGTAGAGCAGGGACCTGCTGAAAATGTTATACATGAGCCCCTGCACCCTTATACAAAGGTATTACTATCAGCTGTCCCTGTACCCGATCCGGAGCTTACTAGGAAAAAGAAAACTATAAAGTTAAAGAGCCTCGATATACCTAGTCCAATAAACCCGCCTCCAGGATGTAAATTCCATACAAGATGCCCTGAATCAATGGATATATGTAGTAAAAAGGAGCCCGATCTTGTAGAAGTTAAGCCTAGCCATTATGTTGCCTGCTGGCTTTATACAAGATAATTGGTCGAGATATATGCATCCTAGTTTATATAAAGCATTACTAACTATTGCTTTGACATTTATTTTTCTAGCAGGACTTGTTTTACCTTTTCAAAGGACTGGTTCTGCCGAATTTGTAGTCTCTATATTCTCAATAATATTGTTGCTTATATTCATTATTTTAATAACTATTGAATATAGAATTCAGATGAAAGCGGCTCTGTCCGTTAGAGAGTAAAACGATGTGTTTAAACCTTTGTCCTAAGTCTTGGATTGAATATTTCGTCAAGTGAGTATGAGAATAGGATTAAGCCTGTCTGTAGAACAATTATTGCCACTATTGGTGTTAATATGTAATGTAATGTAGACATACTAAATAATGCACCAGCTTGCTTATAGGCCATGTTAAGCATTACGCCCCAGTTATATGCACTAATTGGTAGGATTCCAAGGAAGTACAAGCCTACACTTGCATAAATAGCTCCTACAGCTGCTGAGATGAAATTAATTGCTATAAAGCTCATTAGGTTAGGCATGATCTCCCTAAACACTATATGATGAGTAGGCATTCCAAGAATACGTGCAGCCTCGATAAAGTCTCTCTGTTTTATTGACAATACCTGCGACCTAATGCTTCTTGCTAGTCCGGTCCACCATCTTATACTAATTAATACTCCTATAGCCCATGGATCAGATACTGCTATTATTGTAGAAAGCACTATCAAGAATGGAAGACCGGGTATAGTCATTATTATATCTGTAATAGTCATTAGAACAGAATCAACAATTCCTCCCTTAAATCCAGCTACCATTCCAACTACTATACCGATCAATGTAGTTAGCATTCCTGCCACAAAAGCAATTTGCAAAACAATCGGTGTCCCCCATACGATCTGAGCCCATATATCTGTACCCATGTAGTCACAGCCAAGGGGATGCTCAAATGACGGTGGCCATTTAAAGATTGACGGAGGTTCGTAAGGCATACATGTAAATGAACGGGGTTGGGGAATAACCCTTGGCCCAATAACTGCAATGATTATATAGATTAATGTTATTAAGAGTCCCACTAAACCCTTTTTATTCCTAATTAGTATCTTCCCGGGAATAATAATCCAATCTTCTATGACTCCCCTTGCAAAGGATTTAAATGCCGTAGGCATTGGTTTTACAGACATTAGGTAGTCCCCCTCCTTATCCTAGGATCTATTACTCCATAGAGTATATCTGCAAGTAATGCAGCGAGTACAACAGCTACAATAATGATGTTAAATACACCGAGCATTAAGAAATAATCACGTTCACTAACAGCACTATAAAGAAGGCTGCCAACGCCTGGATATGAGAAGATATATTCAATAAATATAGAGCCTCCAAACATGAATCCTATACTGAGCATAAAGCTAGTGAATAGAGGTAATATGGCGTTTTTACCTACATAAGTAATTACTATTCTACGTGATGGAAGGCCTCTGGCTTTGGCATACGTGATAAAATCCTCGCCGAGAACTCCAATGGTACTACCTCTCATGCCAAGAGCCCATCCACCGACATGTACAATAATCCATGTGAGAATGGGTAATGCTGCATGCCATAATACATCTGCAATGAACTGTAGGCTAAGGCTAGGCTGAATCCCACTACTATAAGCTCCTCGTGTCGGAAATAGTTTTAATTGAAAACCTAATACAATGAGAAGTACTATAGCAACTATATACTCCGGTATAGATCGTATTATAGAGAATAAAACCGCTAGGAAACTATCAAGCTTACCTCCATGCTTATATGCCATAACCATTCCAATAACTACTCCTACACCAAAGCTAATTACTAAAGAAGTAGCAACTACGAGGACAGTCCATGGAATGGTCTTAGCAAGTAAATCCATTACAGGAGTACCAGTACTATACGATATGGAAACTCCAAGGTCTCCTCTAAAGAACTTACTTATGTAATCTATGTATTGTAGCCATAAAGGCCCTCTTGGAACAAATGGAGCTACTGATTCGGCTAAAGAACGAGCTGATTCGTAATCCATATAATACTGTGTTATGAATGCCTGAGTTAAAGCTTCAATAGGATCTCCAGGCATGCTCTTAATTATTATAAAAGATAGGGTTACAGCGAAGTAAATAGTTATAAGGGCAACAGCTAATCTTTTAGTAAACCATTTTATAACCGGAAGATAAGGCTTTATTCCTTCATAGGCTCTATTTGCCTTCTTAAATGACAAAAACTTACACCTCAAGTTAAAAATAATGTAGGAATAAAAAATAATTTTTGTATTTTTCAACTCATTTAGATACTTTATTTCTTCTTTATAAAGAATCCTATAGCTACACCTATTATTAGTAGGACTATTCCTACTACTGCGGTTGTCACCATATCAGGGGCTGTAACTGTTTCAGTTACTGTAGTAGTTGATACTCCTGTTGCAGGAGATGTTGTGGGAGATGTTGTAGGCGTTATGCCCCAATAGCTTGGATTAGGTGTTACAAGTCCCTTCATAATCATTATTGCTAGAGCTTCTAAGTGTCCTCCTGCAGCGTTTTGCCATAACTCATAGTTGGTTTCGGGATCAGGCCAGTTGAAGTGCTCTACATTATAGTATAGCATTAGCTTTTTCTCAGCAAGTGGATATATTGGTAGGTAGTGGTTTACGGCCATAGCTAGTTTTTGTGCTGCTTCTTTCTGTTCGGCTTCATCAAAGCTTCTAGCCAATACTTCTACTAATTCAGTAGCATTAATCTCTTCATTAAATGGTTCACCTAAATCATAGATTAATTGGAAGTTCTCTCCCTGCACCTGGGTCTTGGGCCTATTGTTCACTTGTATGAATATCCTCTCAAATGCATTGTATGGATAGGTCATCCATGCTCCGAAGAAGTCGAACGCCAGATCATAGTTTCCGCCGAGATACCATTGTTCACTCCAATAACTAGTGGTCTCCGGGGTCTTTAGCTCAACAGCTATACCGAAGCTATTAAGTTCTTCAGTTACCTCGCTAGCTGCAGCAACCCAGTCAGTATAACCAGCTGGTACAATGAATGTAAGTGTGAATAATTGTCCATCAGGCGTATACCATTTACCATTAGAATATGTGAAGCCTGCCTCTTCTAGAAGCTGCTTAGCTTTATCAGTATTGTATTCATACTTGTCAAGATACTGCATGATATCACTTAACCAAGTTTCTTCAACAAGCTTTAGTATTCCGGTTGGATAATTGACGGGCTCAAATGCTGTGCCTCCAGCAGCATATGCGACTTTGGATCTATCGATTGCATAGGCAATAGCTTGTCTAACTCTAACGTCTCGTAGATATTGATTGTCGAAGTTAAATACTAGTGCAAAGCCAGCTAAGTCATAGACTTTAATTACTTCAGCATGAGGTAATGCTTTAATCTGTTCCTCTACCTGAGGAGGCATCATGAAACAGTCATAGTCTAGATCTCCTGACTGATAGTGTAACCATCCAACCTCATTGCTTGTAATATATGGAAATACGATCTTGTCTATATGAATATTGTTGGCAGCCCAATGTTGATCGAACTTTTCAGTTACAAGTTCTTGCTCTGTTATGCTAACAAACTTGAATGGCCCTGTACCAACAATTGTCTCGGGTTCGAAGTTAAACAAATCTTCCGTTATCTGATCTAATTCGTCCTCGGTTGTTGCAGATGCTACTCTTTCAGCAAAATCTCCATATATATGGTATGGTGCAACGATTAAGCCGTCTCTAAACAATATATAATGTAGTAATAGATAGCTCCACTCCTTTACATGATACTCAACTGTATAATCATCTACTACAACTACGTCACTAATATACTTCCATACAGGTCTACCGAGTAATTTATAGAGCATTAACGTAGTCCATACATCTTCTGCAGTAAACTTCTCTCCATCGTGCCAATAAGCATCTTGGCGTAGGTGTATAATTACTTTGTTATTCTCTTGGTCGATTTCCCAGCTTTCTGCAAGCCATGGTTCATATGTATTACTCATCTTATTCCATATAGCTAGTCTCTCATAAATTACACCAGAAATAACAATCGATTTAGGTGCTAACGGATTAAATCTTCTTACTGGTGGTGGTTGCCACCAACCATGGGTCTTTAGAACTATCTCTTGATCTTGTGCCTCCGCTATAGCTGGTGTTACTATAGGTATTATTAGTGAGAACAACAGTATAGACAACATTACTAAGGGTAATATTTTTGAAGTCCTCATGATAGAAACACCCTATTATTCTACTTTATATTTCTATTACAACATTAATTAAGATTTTCCAATATTAACTTTATCATAAATATTCATATGAGTTTTAAACAGGTATATCAATTTAGAAAATTTAATACATATTCTGGGATCAAAATAATACAGTATCCATAATAAGATGTAATAATATCCAATTGAATAAATAAAACTGATTATCTGTTTAAGTATAATATTTATTAATTCCAGTATGTTCTTCCATTATCTAATATACTTAGTAAATCATTTATATTTAGATAATAAATCATATAAAGATATCACCAGTGCCAATAAGTTATTTTACTTTATTCATACTAGACTCCCACCTACTACATAGGAATAATACAAAAGATTGTTAATTGTTTACGGGATAGAAATTTATGGGTCTATGGAAGAGATGTCTCTATGTCATAGTAGACATGTTGCTCCCAGAGGATTTCTATACCTTCCACATTGAATTGCTTGTAGATACAGTGAAACATGGAACAGGGGGGCTAATCAATCCTAGCAAGACCCTGCAATAACCTGGTGCGAGAGATGAAAATCCGTCTATAAAGAGTTTAATGAGTAAGGTAGAACAATAACAGTATTTTTAAGTAATGATTGTTCCGAGACTATATTGCCTCTACTAAATACTAATGGTTTTATTTATTTAAGAGGGTATATTTG
>CAZHDB010000046.1:0-8056 GCA_964531225.1 uncultured Desulfurococcaceae archaeon | reverse complement strand
CCTCATCAGCGTCTACTCATGTTCCATCGCCTCAGCTAAGTCCACATATGATTACATATTCTCCACACTTTTACTGTGGTATGTTACTCTATAACCTCTCTATCCCTCCATATCTTTGACCCCACCCTAGTAACCTCACGTATGAAGTCTCTCTATTTCTCAATAGTTTGATAAGCTCTAGAGTTGCTACTGGCTATAATGATTGTGATCAGTATGTTGCTATCGAGAACTATAGCAATCCCTTCCTCCTGTACTCCTCTTCAAATTTCCTTTCATATCTCACTCCTTGTCTCCTCAAACTCTCTAAGAGCTTTCTCTGGACCCAGATCCATACCGCTTTCAAGGTATCTGAGAATAAGCCTCTTTGTGAATCTACGTGAAAGTCCCTCAGCAACCCAACGCAGGACATCTCCTTTCGAAACGTCCTCTGGTACCTTAATACTAACAATTCTAGCCATACCCCCCATCCATACGTAATTGAGCTGCGAAACACAACAAGCTTAACAGAGACAAAATCTAAAGCTGTTGCCAAACGCAACAAATTCATTGGACCTAGATTTATCTGAAATCTTTAGGCTGAAGCCTTGATTATGTAAGTACGCCTACCATGTACGTACTCTAAAGTAAGACTATCATTTCTGATATGCATGTAAGATTAAGTTGATATGAATGATTGTTTGAGTCTCTTACAGAGCTCTTGGGTGTGAGGAAGAGGTTTCTATTATTTGGTGCGGCGGCCGGGATTTGAACCCGGGATCTCCGGCTTGGGGGGCCGGCGTCCTAGTCCAGGCTAGACGACCGCCGCATTTCCCAGTGTTATGATTCGGCGTCTGGGTTTTTATGGTTTATTTAGGTGTTTTCCTATATTTACTTTATAGTGATGAGGAGAGGGTCTCTTGAGCCCTTATATGGGCTGTGATGTGAGCCGGAAAATCTGATTATCTTATTATTTAATATTAGATCTTGATCCCTGCTATCCTATAAGCTCTTCTTAGTACATGATCTTTTATTTTTGACTTCCTATATTCTTCTATTTCTCTCACGATCTCTTTAACTTTATCATGATCGAGTTTTTCCTTTATAATTTTTAATCCTATATACCATGCTATATCTCGGTTACTCATATGCTCCATTATTGACCTTTTTAATGATTTTTTATTGAATATTGTATCAAGTATTATTTCGCCAAGTATGTTTATTCTATGAGGAACAGCTTCTCGTATACCATCTATTTCTAATCGATATCTCGTGATCTCTATGCCTAGTTTCTTACTTAATGCATCTACCATTCTCTTTGTAGCCAGTTTGATCGGTTTCTCACGATCAACTATACCGCCAATAATTATTGTAGTTGAATTTCTAAGTATATTTTCATCAGCTATATTTTCGGCATAAGGATCCAATGCTATTATTCTATCACCTTTATCTAGTAAATTAACCAAGTCTTTGGTATTAGTCCATCTAACCATGTTGTATCCAGCTATACTATTGAATTTCTCATAGAGCTCTATAGGAGAATTGTTCATTATAAGATGAGTATCAAATATGTATCTACGAAGTACCTTAAGGAATAGATTTAACTGATAAACTAGCCTATTCTGATCCTTTGGATGTAGTTCATGGTACAAAGAATTATCTACTATGAATAATGGTCTTTTAGGCAAGAATTTCGATAGATCACCCCAACAGATAAACTTATTATTTTTATTAACCGGATAAACTAATTCCGAAATAATATCTCCTGAACCACCTAAGAAAATATATTCCTTATCACCAGCTCTGAAGACCCTATATATGCTACCACTCATAGAGCCTATACCAATACATTTCTTGTGGAGAAGCATATCTATAGCTAGTGCTTGTAATGGATTATACCTAGAGAGTTTAAGCCTATAAAACCTCTTATCAGATACATAGATAATTCCATAGCCTTCGAGCAAACTAGCCAAATAGGTCCATAAAGCCTTAACCATTATAGTTCCCACAACATATTATGATAAGGGATATTAAAAACTAATAAACCACAACACCTAGAATACCTATGTAGACAAGAAGCCGCCGTAGCTCAGCCCGGGAGAGCGCCCGTGGAACCTCCCGATCTATGGGGGATCCGGCGAAGCTGAAGACCGGGTTGTCCGGGGTTCAAATCCCCGCGGCGGCATTTATTCTATATAATCAACCATGGTGTTTATTTTGTAGAGTACATTATTTTCCAATTGGGTGCTACATTTTGGCTAGAGTCCTAATTATTCCATTAACAAGACCTTATGTAATTGACTACTTAAATATTTGGGCCTCTGATTTGAGAAAAAGTTTCTCAAAAATAGGCATGTCTATAGATGTTCTCATATGGCCCGATGTATTAAAGCCTCCCATGGATTGTTTTGTTTGGAATAGAATGCAGTATCTAAGCCCTTGTCTACTTAAGTGGCTTTATAATTATGTATCCGGTGTTTTTGAGGATTATATTATTGGCGTAGGATATCTAGATGGGTTTGAGCACGGTTTGAACTTTGTATTTGGAGAGGCATCCCCCGCGCTAAGAACAGCCATAGTTTACACTAAAAGGCTT
Organism: uncultured Desulfurococcaceae archaeon; assembly: GCA_964531225.1. Taxonomy (GTDB): domain Archaea; phylum Thermoproteota; class Thermoprotei_A; order Sulfolobales; family Desulfurococcaceae; genus CAZHDB01. The sequence goes on along the minus strand of CAZHDB010000046.1, from coordinate 5,484 downwards.
GACCCCCGGTTTTATGGGGATAGATATGATTTTAACTTATATATTCAACGTGTATCTAAAGAAGTTATTCACGAATTAGGCCATTTATTGGATTTAGGCCACTGCAATAATAAAGAATGTGTTATGAGATTTAGCAATAGTGTTTATGAAGTTGATGAAAAATCCATGTTCTTCTGTAGAAATTGTTCGGCCAAGTTAATGAAAACGCGTATCTAAATATCAAGTACGAAATATGCTTTCCATCCGTTTTCATCACGTATTATTTTCATTAAATGATACGTTACTGCTTTTACTTCAACCTTTGATTCATGTTTTTCTGGATCGAATTCTTCGCCCATACATGAACCTTTGACAAAATAGTCTATTTCATTATTTTCTCTGGAGACTATAAATTTATTAACTTTGATTTCACTGCACATTATATTTTCGGAATAATAAATTGTTAATAATTCTTCAAGCCAGCGGTAAAGCAAATTCTCGAGGTCTATTCCATGAACCTCTACATCCCTATATATTTTCTTATTGATCCTGCTTGTATCTGTCATAGTTTCAAATAATGCTATGCCAGCATTCTCTAATAACTCAATAATATTTTCCCCATAGGCAAGTATATATACATCAGCCGTGTGTTCCAAGTAATCAAACTTACCTGGTAAACCATGCTCAACTATCTTTGCCTCGTTAACCAATAGTTCCACCTCTAGAAAAGTATCCACATATAGAGACCCTTATATTTTGGATGCAATAAAGCTTTAAGTGCTTCGAATGCGGAGGCTACTCTAGATAGTTACGAGCTTGCTATAATGAAGGCAAGATGAGACAATTAAGGATAAAAGAATTCACATAGTCCATTTTAAAGCGAGCTCTGTCATGCCGGATAACATTCACTCAATGAGTTATCAATAACAATACTATTAGTTTTTAGTTTTAATTTCAAAAATAACCTAACCATAAGACATGGAAAACCATCAATTAAAGACATAAGTTTATTAAAAGCGGTCAGCTACATAATCTCCGCATTATAATATAATCGGTTCAGGCCAGCATCCTCATCCCGGCCTAAGCCTAGGTGTTGTTCTTCATCAAATATGCTTCGGCCGTTTTCAGCATCTATGTAGATACTCTAATTTAAGGGGATATATTGGTTTTAGTTATTCTTTATTAACGTATAAAATCATTTATAGTATTCTAGGGGAGTTTCTGGAGGTGGGAAAGATATGATGGCAGCTATCCTTGTCGGTGGATTTGGTAAAAGACTACGTCCATATACTGAAGAACTCCCAAAACCTTTGATTCAAGTAGCTGGAAAACCTATTCTCGAATGGCAAATTGAATGGCTAAAGAAGTACGGTATAAATGAATTTGTATTACTCGTTGGTTATAGGAAAGAAAAGATTATTGAATATATAGGTAGCGGCAGTCGTCTTGGAGTAAGAGTAACTTATGTTGTTGAGGATGAGCCATTAGGCACTGGTGGAGCATTGAAGAATGCTGAACACATCTTATCTAAGAGTAAAATATTCTTAGTACTGAATGGAGATATATTGACTAATCTAAATCCTGAAAAATTAATTGAAACCTTAGAAAGTAATAAGAGATTTATAGCAGCTATTGCAGCAATACCCTTACCAAGCCCTTATGGTATTCTAGAAATAAGAGGCAATATCGTAGAAGGCTTTAGAGAAAAACCTAGATTAAGCGATTACTGGATTAATGCTGGAGTATATGCAATGACTCCAGATGTATTTGATTATCTACCTGAAAAAGGCGATATTGAAAAAACAGCTTTTCCGAGAATGGCTTCTGAGGGATTATTAGCAGCAGTAAAATACACTGATATCTTCTGGAGAAGTATAGATACGCACAAAGATCTTGAGGAAGCAACCCGAGAAATAACTAATCTAGGAGGCCTATAGGGAGGCTCCTAATCTCCATTTTTAATTTGGTTACAGTACTCATAGACTATATTATCCAATATTACATGCAGACATTGTTTTTCATCAACAATTACTGGAACATTATATGTCCTAGCTATTTTAAATAACTCACCCATAGTACTAACTTGTATCTTCTCTTTGTTATAATTATTTAGTTTACGAGCATTTATTATTAAAGGTTTGTATCTCTTAATATAGTATTTTAGTTCATCCTCTTTACCAATATGTCTATTTCGAATAATAGTCGTGAGCATAAAGAAACTTACTGTTCCAGATATTATGGTTGATACCAGTGTTAATTTTCTAAAGTCATAAACCGTATAGGTTCCAAAAACAATGTTTTGCCGAGCATTTGTTTTCTCATCTTTGTATTCCTTATTAAGATCAGAATAAGATGCCGATAATTTGTTTCTTTCTGTAGAGAAGGTTAAGACTATTTTAGGTGTAATGCTATACTCTTTCTTCTTACCCGTATTGTAATCTACTAAACCCGTTATTTGCACATAAATAGTATACTTAAATACATATGATCTGGTCCCTGTTTCAGCACTTATCTTATCGACAATGGATCTTATTTTGGACAAGTTTAAAACGATTTTTCTTTTAAAGGAACTGTCTTCCACGAAGGTCTCGTTAATCATTCCTATATTCTTGGACCATTCACCTACATTAATTACTCCGTATACCCTATACCGTATTTTTTGTTCCCTTATTTTTCCATATTCTGTATTATTGTAGATAATTGATTTAAAAGATATATTTAGTTCTACATCCTTAACAAGGTTAAGGACAGCCTCATTTTCTATAATATAAGGTTTATAATCATATATTAATGCCGGCTTAACGTAGAACTTTGTCTTTGGCATTAAAGATAATTCTCCATAGTTAATAACATTTTTCTGTGCTATTATAGGATTCAAGGAGTACGCATGAGATAATGCTAGTGATGAAGCTATAAACATTATTAGAGTAATAAGAAATATTATTTTTAAAATAAGAACTCTATTTTTCAAACTCAATCTATTAATCAAATATGTTGCACCAATTCTTTAGTTATGTATATGATGTTTATAGTCAGTATAAAAGTTATCGTAGCTATAACCGAAGTTATGTAATCCCCAAAGAAGCCCATCATATATATCATCGGCATGCCTATATAAGGTGCTACAAAAATTACTTTTCCGAGTATATTTTCTTTATTTAAACTCCATGGATCCATAGTATCTAGAGCATCTCCTTTAGTATAGTATATTATTTTTGACGAACTAGTATCAATTTGTACTATTCTATGTACGACTATCTTGTCCCTTAACATAAATGCGATGATGTCTCCCTCACTTGCATCATATGATCTCTCTGTAATGACAAGATCTCCTACTTTAAGCGTTGGCGCCATACTACTGCTAGATATTACAAGAAATTTATAGCCTAGAAATAATGAAGTCGAGAATAAAAGGACTAATATAATTATTAAAGCCTTACTTAAATTGGAAATTAATTTAACTCTTTTACTAACTATTTTACCTACATTGATGGATCTAAAGGATCTTTTATTCATAACTGGATATCTAAAGATCAGATAAAGTATTGAAAGTTGAATAACCGAAGTTAACAATGTTATTTGTATATCAATATACCATTGCATATTCGGAAGTATAGGAAATAATTTAGTCATAAATATAGTTAATAATCTCATTACTAATAATTGGTTAAAACTATATCTACTAGCAATTATTGTATATACAATGCTGATTGAAATTAGAGATATAAATTCAAGTATATATGGAGGATAAAACACTAGAAGTTTAGAGAATGGTACTTCAAGAATCACTATAAGTAGAGATATAAAGACTACATGTAATAAGTTAAGATCCTTAATATACTCGACAATATTGTATCTTAATAATTCTAATAGAGCGTAATAGCCTAAGAAATATAGAACATTTACTATAAATTGTGCAGGCGTAATGGTCAGAACATTTAATCCGAAACCAGTTATAAAACCCATTATATAGCTTGGGAGTATACCTGCTAAAACAATAAAGATCGTTTCATATTTTTCTCCTAGAATAGAAGTATACCTCTCCTTTCGTAGTTTCCTGAAAATTAAAAGTGTACTAAAGGAGATAAATATGGGAATTATATAATATGCAAATCCATATAGCAACTGACTATTTTTTAGGAAATACAGCATAGCTATGGAAAGAAATGCAAATAAAATATACTTTATTTTCAATATTAGTACACCTTCCCTCATTAGTCACGAATATTTAAAAAAGAAAATGAGATTATATTTTATGGAGGAACTACGTATTCGTTCCATTGTACTGCTTCTAAATATAGTGTAAACGTTAATGTACTTCCCTGTGGAGCTTCTTGGAGAACTGTTATATCAAAGCTTATGTCCGCACTTTCACATGGATGCAATTGTTCTCCAAAGTTATCTCCCCACCATACTGTTAAATCAGGCTTACCATCACCTGTTACATCTATTTCTTCTCCCTGATGTAATTCTTGTTCGTTTAATTCATAATATGTAAAGTTGTGTGTGCCATTACTGAGAATTACTCTCCAAATCCTTACTGGTATACCACCATTGTTATGTACTTTGAATGCTATATGTGTATAATACCATGGATATACATTGACTAATGTTATGTTCATTGTATCAAAGTCGCCGTCTCCATCACTGTCTATAAGGGATACATTTGTACATCCTATGTCTTTATCTAGTTGTGTAGCACCCGCATTAGGATACCAAGTTGTATTCCAGTCATTACCGCCGAAGAATCCATAGCCTGGAACCAAACCGCATGCATCATTGTAAAGTACTGTTCCATTTACTATTTCTATATCTACTTCTGAAGTACTAGCGTATACATTGACATTTAAAGTCTGGCTCCACATAGCTATAGCTGAAGCTGATAGTAATATTAGAGCAGCTATTATTACTACTATAGTTATACTTTTTTTCAACTTATGTTACACCTACATATTATATGTTACGAGATTGGGTTTTATCCAGAGCGTATTTAAAAAACGCTTATTCATATTTAGCCATTACATAGCTTTATTATGGGCCATTAACTTCGTTCCACTGAGCAAACGTTAGTTCTAAGTCGAACGAATATGTTGCTGTCTCATTTGCTTCTTGAGCAACTATAATTTCAAGTATATATGTTGTGTTTTCTCCTTCATGCATCTGTGTATCTGTTGGTTCGTATAGCGTAATGTCTAATGCTTCCTCATCTATTGTTGATAGGTTCGACCACGAAGATGATAATAACTTTACAGGAATTGTACCAATATTGTCTACAACCAAAGTTACATTTACTGCATAGCCCGGATAGGCCTTTGTGATCGTCACATTAAGTTTTATAGGATTACCCTCGAGGTCCTCCCTTTCTACAGTAACATTACACTTAGCTACATCCTTACCTTCAGTATTATTAAAACCTGGAGCTTGAGGATCTGCACCTGTATCTGAACAGCTCCAGTCACTCCATTTAACCTTTACTTCACCAGTATTAACGTAGGCGTTTAACTT
>CAZHDB010000045.1:0-8224 GCA_964531225.1 uncultured Desulfurococcaceae archaeon | reverse complement strand
CGATGAAGGGTGTTATCAATATACCTTTAGTAAGTTTTAATATTTCCTCAAGACTTATGGGCGATAAGAACTCAGCCATGTCAATAATGCCCTCAACATAAAATCCCAGGAGAATAGCTACTTTCCGTGTAACAACCCAGTTCCTACTACTGTCATACTCTAGAAGAGCTCTCACAAATTGACGTATAAATTTACGTCCAGGCTCGCGTTTACCCCTTTCATAATCACTAACAACGCTATATGACACTCTCATAATCCTGGCAATATCAACCTGACTTAAACCATATATTTCACGCCAACGTCTAAGCTCATTATTAGGACTATTACTCCATACAATATCGCCAGCAATACGTTTAGCAACACTTTCAATAACATATTCTGGCAACCTAGTTTTCAAGAGTATCTACCAGTAAGTGTCTACTAAAATATTAGATAACACTTGTACTAGAATAAGTTATCCGTAAACTTTAAGCATGTTTTACAAGATAATAAAATGAATAGTGAACAAGTTGATTAGTGAATTAAAACATATCTAATTTTTAAACAAGATTATTCGTATTCATATGTCTTTTGAACTTATATGAAAATTTATAATTGGTCGAAGCACTTATATATTATCTTCGAGTATAGCTTCTCAAGCAGCATGTAATAATGGTGCATGTGATTATTTTACCAAAAACAATGCTCTAGTATTTACACCGCAATACACATCACTAACAGTAATATATCATAATATAATTCGAGGAGATTATGTGTCTAACGACACTAGCTTTAGAAATGAACCATGGAATATAATAACTATAGATAGATTACCTCCTGGAGCAACTATTGAGAAGGCCTTTCTAGTATGGGCCATTTTAAATAATACATCAGTTCCATCAACAATTATGGTTAATGGAGTGTTTTTCAATGGAGTTTTAGCAGTATTGATGTTGATTATTGTTGGGGTATTAGCCATAGCTATGTTTTCTATGCAGATGTAACAAGTGTGGTTACTGATAATGGAATATATAATATAAGTGAATACCCAACGGGTACAGCTGACTTTTCTGATCCATGAGTATCAGGTGTTCCACCTATACTGAAGAAGCTAATCTTATAGTAATATATTCGCTTCCAACAGAGCCTCTGAGGGAAATAGTTGTTCTAATAGGTGATATATCTACAGAAAGTTTTCCTGTTGGCACGCCTATAAATGCTACAATTAACATTAATTATCCAATAGCTACGCCAGTAGAGGCTAAAAATACATGGATTGTAGCTGATGGACAAAACACCTTTCTGTATGACAAGGCATTGTTTAAAGGGACAGTGGTAGCTGGTCCAGGTTCAAGTATTAGAGTAAATGATGCGTTTCCAGGACTTGATCATAGAGCTAGTGTTTCAAGCTGTGGAGCTTTATGGGATACGTTAATTATAGATGTAAGTAACTTGATATCGTCTGCAGATACATCATTTATTGACAGCATACAAAACGATCCTACTGAACGGGATTGCCTAGGCTATGTTGCAAATGTATTCTCCATAAAAGTAAAGACTAAGGTACCAACAGTTGTTGGAGGAGAAATAATAGAATCAAATGCTTCTATAGGATCCTATATGACGGTATCACTAATACTTATCTCATTAGACATTGGATGTTATATTTATACAGTATATAAGAGGAAGCACTAGTAACTAATAAATAATGATTAAGAAAGAAACAATAGCTGATTCCAGCCCTGTCTAATACTATCATAAAATTTCAGGCCGCCAGAAGCTCTAATTCCAGGTTTCCGTCTTCCTTCTTAAACATAGCTACCTAAAGACAGACGATGGTACAGTTATACGTCAGTGAGAAGAGTATAAAGACTATATTACTGTATGCTAGAAATCATCTTGACAGGTATGCTATTATCCTTAGAAGAGCTCTACTATGATCTTTTGAGCGGCATAACTATAACTAATCTACAACAATATATCATCTTGATGAGACTAGAGCCGTATCGAAATGGATGATCAGTAATGATGTGGAGCTGGATATAATGGGTCGTGATGTAGTATGAGGTTCATATTTTATATGAAGGCCAAGAAGGTAAAACGTCAGCCCTAACTACCTATATATGGGTAATAGGGAGACTTCTACGTGTACTTGATAAAGAGAAGCTAGTAAAGTATGTCAAGTACCTTGAAAGAATTAGTCCCTAAATTGCCATCTCTACAGCTAGTAGAGAGGATTATAGGTGAAATAAGGGATCACCGGTATATGCACTTATGAAGTTTAAGCCAGATATTATAGCTGGTTTTACAGCTTTACTGCCTAGTTACAAGAGGTATCGTCTCGATCCCAGCGTAAAGGACGTAATTGGCGAACCGCATCTTTTATATACGGCTTTAAAAAATAGAGAAAAAGCCCGAAATTCAGGCTTCTAAGAGCCATGGCAGACATATTCAATATTGAGATGAATGAGTATGAGCAGAAAAGATCTTATAGCACTTATTCAAAAAGACTAGACTATGAAAAGTTGAGTTCCAAGTAGAGTCTAAAGAAGATCTTTAAGTCTACCGATAATACTATAACTAGGAGTAAATTTAGCAAAATGACTAGGGAAAGGAAGAATATTATATTTGATAACGAATAGGAATATTCTCTGAAATAGTTACTTATAAACTTTAAAACTTTATCATGTACATATAGCAAGTGGAAAATGGACATGCTATGCCAAGTTCTTTTATACGCAGCCAGAAATCCATCATTAAATTATTACTAAGGTATTCATGCATCATAATATAAGCTGTGTAATCAATAAGCTTGAAGCTAAATTAGAAACGCATAAAGACTATTTATATAAAATAAAGAAAGGTCTTCTACATGATCGTAGTTTTATAAATAGGCCTGATATTAAAACTACGTGGCTAAAATAGTCATAGCACAATAGAACAGAAAAATATAGTATACCTTTTTGAACTATAAAAATCTAGAATAATAGTGACATGAAATATTACCTAGAAAAGAGACCTATAGAATATTTAGCTATAATAATTGATATTTTTCATTATATTTTTCCTAAAATCCATGTATTATAGGTTTAATTACCATACTATTTATAGAATAAGATCGTATCAGTAGGGCATGCTTTATAATGAATGACAGTGTATAAGCATAGAAGAAAAGTATTTATAGAAAATAACTAAAGTATTGTTATAACTCTTAGGATAGTTCTGGCGCTGTTACATGAATATTTATCTCGCAACTTAGATAGTCTGCAACACCCTGATCATAACTTATTTCTATGTATGAATCGCTTGACGATGCTAAATAATTGTATTCTATATAGAAAGACGCGTGGGCTTCCCCAACGGTTTTTCCTTCGATAGAAAAGATAGTAGAGTAATAGAAAGTTATTGGTGCTTCGAGGCTATTATAACTTGTCACCATTTCTGGTGGGTCAACAAAAATAACCTTATTGGCTATACTGGAAGCCGTACTAACACCCGTTGCAATAGCTGAAGCTAACCCTAAGAACGTCTTTGATACCGGATCAGGGTCTATCACCGAGGCTATGAATAACGTAACTGAAGCAACATTAGCGTAGTCCTCGATCGCTGTAGCTATAGTTCTTGCCTGAGATATATATCTACGAACATCTCCTGTTACATCATTTTGATTCATGTCATTAATGTATATAAGATTAAAGCCTTCATATCCAAATCCTGGTTGTCCCTCATTGGGATTGTCTGTGCCTGTCTCAACTACTATTTTCATTTTAGTAATTCTATAGTAGTCACTTGCAGGATGATATGGATATAAACAGATAGATTCTTGGCAGTACTGATACCATACCTCCTTAGTATACCCAAGATATAGTTGTATTGTAGCATACTCTTTCCAAGATAACCAGTAAATATTATAAATTCCTAGATAACCATGATTGTTTATCCACCAATATCTCTCTTCGTTTCCCCAGTAATATGCTACGGCTTTTGTCCCATCGAATTCGTGTTCGATATAAAAGTCTACTCTACTTACATAAGCTTTTATAGGTGGAGGCGTTGAATCATAGTCGAAGCATTCAAACTCGATCTTAAGCATGACAGATTCGACATCATTTGGTATTTCAACGTAATCTGCTATCTGATGATACTTGCCATCGCTTAGATCAAGCCATGGACCATAAACTGTAGTAGTAGGATCCCCTTCTACTTTATAATAGCCTCTTATTTCTAAAAGTATATAATTAATACTATAATTATTTAATCGATCATTTGCTATAAATGTTAGATCGAGCGAGTCACCATTTTTGATCACAACCTCACTGTCATCATTTATTAAGGCATATACTACATCTAATTTTTCTATACCGTTTGAAAGAATTGCTTCAGCTAACTTGAGAGGCTTTAATTGTTCCTTTTTAATTTCTTTAACATTATTTATTTCAGCTAATGCTATGTAATCGATTTTATGAAAGCCCGTAGAAACTATCTTAATAACAATATCTTCTTTACTATTATATAGAGGTGTTGCGGATAAATCTATTGCCTCAAGATACCAGTTATGCCTAGGCTCTATTGTAGCTATTTTTATCCATTTTCCATTAGAATAGCCGTAAATCATCAATGATGTCTTATACAGAATGTCCGTATGCAGTAGCAGTAATTTGGGCTTATGTTCTAGCCTTGGAAAAACAACAGTATATGTATCGTTCGGTCTTGCCGCGATGTAGCCCATGTTCATGAACCATATCTTAAACGCAAAATTATTACCATAATTATCCAATACCTCGATAGGTCTAACGAGTTTGCTTTTGTCTTTTATAATAAAGACTTTTCCTGTACTGCTCTCCGAAACTATGATGTCTCCTCTAGTTTTGGGTATGTAATACGCTTTGATGCTATATATGTGATCTTCTTCTCCATCTTTCTCTACGATCCTGAATTTTATCTTATTATCGATTATGCTAAATTGACTGGGGTTAACTAGGTAATAGTCTTCTTTTACTTCTCTACCTCTAGCCGATGGAAGCAAGTTATTAACATATACATATTCTCCATTGATAAAACCATATAATCGAGGGCAACCACCAGAAGAACCTGCGGATATTGTTACAGTTATTCTGGCTTTAATTTTTCCAGAAGCTGGTTGTTCGGCTCTAACATATGCGTAAAAGAGTACTTTCTCATTTTTTACAGAGTTTATATGAGTATTATCGGAATACTGGTATATAGAAGCATAACCATTCATGGAGTAAAGATATAACGCACGATCTCCTCTAACACCTGCTTTGTCTATAATGTTATAATTGTCGGCAATAATGTTCCAGTATTCGGGATCTTCCTCGTGATCAAATGTTAGACCCTTGAACAATTCACCTACATTATAATACTTACTAGGTATTACAAAGTCATAATTATATGGTCCTTCTAACAATGTAGTGGATTCAGCATGCACTATCGGAATATAGACTGGTATAACAGCAATAGATAATACAATAAAAATAGTAAGAAGGGGAACACCTATTTTCCCCTTCATATTCAGACACCTTTAATTTCTTATTTATAAAACCTAAATATACTTTACGTAAATGAAGAGCCTCAATATTATGAAAATAACAAATATAATTGTTTTGATCCATAAAATAATATTGTGAGATGTCGATTTTGAAGTGATAACAATGTCCTCTAAGTATTGGAAAACGATATTATTCATTATTGTTTTGATTATCGGCATTTCTCTGTATATATTGTTTTTCCCCACATATTATCCCCAAATCCATCCACATAGTAAGGCTATAATCAATATAAGCGATGTAAGAGAGGCTGAGAGAATCACAAGCAAGATCCTTGACAAATACTGGAGTAGGGTGAAAAAACTAAGAACATACTCAATAGACATATTCTGGACCAGGAAGGATATAATGATCGGATATGACAGAGAAGATTTAAACTATACATATGAGCTCAAACGATTCATTATCGTGAAAATCATAGGACAGATCATCCAGGAGACAGAACTATATTTCAGAGGAACAAAGCATCCATGGGATAATATCACGTGGATACAATATGATATACTAAACGAGAGAATGCTTATATATCACAACGGCGCCTTCTCAGGAGACGATCAATCAGGATTAGGCTCTGTTAATGCATTATTCTACATCGATAAATATAGATTCATAATAATTAATGTTGCCCCCGCAGAGTATTGTCTACCAAACTTCACCACCTTCAAATACAATGGTACCTACATAAAACTACCCCGACCATGCAGTCCTGAATACCGTAAATATTGGAACTTCTATTACATATATTTCCGTCCGCCATATATAATTGCCTTCACCGAACCCTATGAGGAAGAAAAAGCCCCAGCATTCATCACCTCAATAACTGTGATAACAAATTGTGAAGCTGATAAGAACCTCTTAGACAAACTATTCAACAACTATGTATACAACAAACTAGTTGAATTCGAGAAAAAATGGATTAAAAGATTCAATAAGACAGGAATCTCGACACAAGGAGCCGTATACTTTGATTTAAGGAAAGTACCCAATACTGATCAAAACAACATATTCTTCATACAGATCGAGAAAAATATAACAAACAGCCTCTGGTATGAAGTTATAAAACCTGTTCTAGAACTAATACATGTTCATGCAAATAGTCTTGAAGACATAATGTTCGTACTACTAATAAACAAGCATGAAGTAATATATCTAGAACCAATATGAAAACAATAGAGCTACAAAGCCTCTCAATTTCTAGAGGAGATACTATATGATTACAATGATGACATAGCAGAGTTTTCATCATTAATCATTTAGAAGATTTATTTGCTTTTCGATTATGTGTTTCTTCCATAGCCAGTAGAGGCTTCATAGTAGCTTGAATTCCTCCTTTGCGGCTAATTATACCCTGAGCCCAAGGCTATAACCTGAGAATCTTCTTAACAACATCAACCATTTCATCAGAAGTATCTGCATCGACACCAAACTCCTCCATGTAATCCAAGTATTTTTCATCCACGACAAGCTGTATGCGGACACCCGATCTCCTAGCCCTATCGATATACTTTCCAATCTTACCTAGATCTTGGCTAAGCCTAGTCTCTAGACTTCAATAAACAGGATCCTGTTGAGAAGACATGAATCATGCCCATTAAGCGGTATAACCACTATATTAGCGACTTTCACAGAACTTCCTCACCTTATCAACCAAGAGAGGGGTCTATCGTACAAAACCCTTCTTCAAGCATCGAGGGTAGATTATAGGCTATAAGGACTTAGCAGACACAACCTTCATACATAAACAATATATACCCTGGCTTAACAAGAGTCCGTCTGAGATCCAGTAGTGTTGGCAGTGGGTTAGGGCCAATATAGCAGGTCAGCATTATCAAGAAGCTCCTTGAATCCTTCAATAATGCCTACCTATGCAGAAGCGGGTAGTACTACAATTTCAACTCTTAACATTTACCTTAACCCTCTTTTAAAAATGATTTTGTCATGGGACCTGATCTTTACCTCATAGAGGTCCGGATCCTCTGGTGCACAATATATTGCGCATTCACCAGAAGACCCCAGTCTTGGCGAGGGTAATAAAGCCTACTATTAACATATACCTCAAGCTCTTGGTTGGCAACAAGGGTTCCCGAAGAATCACATAGAACATCTACAATCTTTATATGGGTATTCTAGTTGAATCACAAGCCACTATTTCAACAGTTTCAGGAACCTTTGTTACAGCCCTCTTCCTAGTTGCTTTCCTTATACCTATTGTTTTAACTGAGGACTTGTATTTCTCGCTAATAAGTATCAGGAGCTGTTTCTCAAGCGGAGCGGATTTTGTAGGCTTCTTAGCTATTCCGAGCTCGGCAAAGAGCATTATTAGCAGAGAGACTAGAGACCTGATGAAGTCCAAGCTCATGAAAATGTTCAACGTGATTGCTGGTAGATCAAATAATACAATAATTAGTTGGTAAACACTAAGATTGCTTATAAACGAGAAGCTAAATAATGCTGCATCCACCGAGACCTATCCTCAATAGCAAGAACTCTATCCTCCCTAAGCATCAACTACACAAAAATAAGTTAAAGTCTAATGGCTATAATAACAGATTATTAAAAACGCTAGGCCATGTATAAGGGGTTTGAAGAAATGGGGAAGATGGGAGACTTGAACTGAATTATGTAGTCCGCCGGGGGGGACTCGAACCCCCGACCACCCGGTTTCTATGAAGCCCTTA
>CAZHDB010000044.1:0-8406 GCA_964531225.1 uncultured Desulfurococcaceae archaeon | reverse complement strand
GGGTGATGCTGCATTACTAATAGTGTATAAACTGTTCAATGCTATTGGTGGATGTAAACTTGTTTAGAAGGTATGTTTACTTTTTTACGTCATTAGTAACTATTCTATTATTAATTGGAGTGGTATACTATGTCTCACTATATTATGGTCTAAATGAAGTACCTCAACAAATTATGGATAAAATATTATTATATAGAGAGACTAGATTAGTAGTGGCTTTATTATCAGGGTTAATTCTAGGATTTACTGGCTCATTTCTTCAATCAAGTCTTAGAAACCCACTTGTAGACCCATATATTCTAGGTATAGGAGGTGGGGCATTATTTGCTACATATATGTATCATTTATTCTTTAAGATAACTAATCTATATTGGGGAGCTTTAATAGCTTCCGTTGGAGGCTTAACAGCTTTAGCATTAACGCTGGTTATTGCAGAAACTATCGGCGGATCCGATGTAGCGTACGTATTATCTGGTATTGGAGTATCTAGTATGTTCTCTGGTTTATCTATAGCCATATACTATATAATAATATCGGTTAATCCTGCTGCATCATATGTATATACATTGCTTATAGGTAGCTTCATTAATGTGACACCATCACGTATACCCATAATGTTTTGGTCATTACTATTTCTTATAATATCATACTTTGTATTTTCAAAGCCATTAAATGCATTGGTTATAGGGGATGATTATGCAAAACAACTTGGATATGATCCAAGATTTATAAGAAGGATAATAACTATTTTGTCGGGAATAACAGCTTCTATAGTAGTGATGGTATCTGGTATTGTAGGATTTATAGGGCTAGTATCTCCTCATATAGCTCGTTTAATCATTAAATCAAATGATAATAGACTTGTAATTCCAATATCTGGTTTAATTGGTTCACTATTACTTATTTCAACAGACAATTTCTCTAGAATTATTTTATCTAGTTTATTTGGAGAAATTCCTGTTGGTGCTCTAGCATCTTCTTTTGGTTCTCCATTCTTTTTATTTCTATTGATAAAAAGATTTAGGGGAAGGGTTTAATGACACTTGACAGAGTTGTCTTGGATAATGTAAAAGTTGTTTATAAAAAAGGGAAAATAATTGCTATAAAAAATGCTAATATAGTTGTTAAAAGAGGAGAAGTTTTAGGAGTTATCGGACCTAATGGTGCTGGTAAAACAAGTCTATTAAAGGCTATTGCAGGAATTATTCGATATAATGGATTAATATATATTAATGGTTATGAAGCCTCTCATACGCCACATAGAGTTATAGCGAGAATACTATCTTATGCTGGAGATATGGATATTCCCGAGATGTTGTCATTAACAGTACTTGATGCAATATTGACTTCGCGATATCCTATATCAAAAAGCTTCTTTGAGACAGAAGAAGACGTTAAGAAAGCTTTGGAAGTATTGGAAACATTGGGAATATATGGGCTTAAGGATAGAAGGCTTGATGAACTAAGTTCTGGTGAAATGAGGAAGGTAATACTTGCCATGGCTTTGGCGAGAGAACCTGTGGTTATTTTACTGGATGAACCCGATGCTCATCTGGATATGAGCTCAAAGATTGTAGTTTCAAGGATTATTAGAAAACTTAGTAGAAGATCAATAACTATCTTCACAACCCATGATATATTGTTCGCTATTAATACAGCTTCAAAAATTGTATTGCTAAAAGATGGTGAGATTATTGGCTATGGAACTATAGATGATATTGTTAAAAAGGATCTGTTATTTAAAACATATAATACTAAATTTAAAATACTCTTAGATCCTGATACTAAGAAGCCTGTGCCTATTCCTTTCTACGAATGATCTCTAGTGCTTCATTTATTGATACTATTTTAGCACCATAGATCTTCTCCATAAATTCTAATGCATATTCATGATCTTTCCTACTAAATGCTGCAACAGCATCTTTTACAACAGCAATATTGTATCCATAATAGAAAGCATCTGATGCTGTATGTAATACACAGATATGTGTATGGATACCTGTAAGTATAACCGTATTTATTCCTAGATCCCTTAATAACATATCGAGGCCTGTATCTCGAAAACCACTATAAGTACGTTTATATAGTACAATATCTCCATTCCGAGGCTTTAGATCATCTATGATCCTGGCTTCAGGTGAACCAGCTAGAGCATGCGGCCCCCAGATCTTAAGCTCATGATCGTGGGGTAGGTGGTTATCAGCTACATGTATTACTGGTACACCATATTTATGGGCTTCCTCGATAAGCTTCTTAATATTTGGTACAATAGCTTGAGCATCAGGGCTACGAAGCCTGCCATAGACAAACTCATGAAGCATATCTATAACTATAAGAGCAGGTTTCACAATACTTCACCTAGTTCTAATTAATGGATAAGGGATATAATAGAGATTATTATAACAAAATATGTGGGTATGATGAACGACTTCGG
Source organism: uncultured Desulfurococcaceae archaeon (assembly GCA_964531225.1). Lineage (GTDB taxonomy): Archaea > Thermoproteota > Thermoprotei_A > Sulfolobales > Desulfurococcaceae > CAZHDB01. Next base: position 5,972 of record CAZHDB010000044.1, on the reverse strand, counting down.
AACAGAGGATATAATCTATCCTATGAAGAACCGTGTGAGGGCTGAATTCATTAATATAGAAGCATTCTATGATAACCATGGATAATTATTTAAATTTATTTGATATAAATTTTAGGCTAGTATATCGATTAGGAGATTATGGTGGCTTCTAAATATATGGTGTTAGGTGGTTCCTCAGGTAGATATCTAGCCATTATGGTTTCTAGATTATTGGGTATAGATTATGGAAGTACTGTTATTAAGAAATTTCCGGATGGGGAGACATATATAAGGATAGTTGGTGATATTGCTGGCAAAATCGTTATCTACATTAACTCGTTACAACCTAGTCCCAATGATAAGATTGTTGAAACTATATACACGTTATATACGTTAAAGGATCTTGGTGCTGATAAGATCTATGCATTTATACCTTACATGGTTTATGCTAGGCAAGATGAAAGATTTACAGCTGGAGAGGCAGTTAGTATTAAAGTATTAGCTAAATTATTTAGAGATATAGAGCTTGAAGGGATCTATACTATCGATATGCATCTACATAGGATTAGTGAACCGAGAACTCTATTTGGCGATAACTTCTATAATCTAACAGCTATACCTTTGCTAGCTGATTACGTCAGAAAACACTATAACCTGGATAAACCTATAGTCATAGGACCTGATGAAAAATCTCTGCAATGGTCTAAGATTATGGCTGATTGTTTAGACGGCTTGGAATACGATGTTCTTATTAAGAAGAGAATTTCTGCTGAGGATGTTATTATTGAAGCTGCTAATGTAGATGTAAGTAATAGAGATGTAATTATCATTGACGATATAATTAGTACGGGTGGCACTATGGCTGAAGCACTAAAGGCTCTCTATAATCTTGGAGCTAAAAAAGTACTTGTGACATGCGTCCATGCACTACTTGTTGGAGAGGCTTATGAGAAAATACTATCGCATAATCCACTTGACATGATTGCAACTGATACAGTTTTAAGTCCAATTAGTAGAGTATCTATTGCGCCGCTTATAGCAAAGGCTATAGAAGAAGATATTATGAGCTAGCCGCTTCTTGTTCTTTAACTATTTTTAAGAGTATAATAAATGATATAATTTCTACAACTATCACATATATTATCAAATAATTTTTCCACTTATTATTTAATAGGATGCCTATAAGAACATTCCCAATGGTCCACGAACTACCGAATACTAATCCATATAATCCATACGCATATGCTCTTGATCCAGGTTCAACTAGATCTGCTATGGATGCCCGCATCACGGTCTCATATATCCCCAACAAAATACCCCACGCAATACTCATAATAAATAGTGTTTGAATCGATATACTTGTAAATAGTAGGATAATTAATACTGGTAATAATGGTGTTATTAGAAGTATTTTGAGCTTAATCTTATCATAAAGAAAGCCTACTGGCAATGCTGTTATTGCATCAGATGCCATTGCTACCAGGTATAATGATGCTATAAGGTATTTACTAATAATACCCAGTTGCTCAATATAGTATGATACTACATGCCAATGTATAAATCCCATTGATAGGAACATCATTGAAGCTATATAGAGATAGTATCTTTTATTAAAACCTCTAAACCTCAATGCATTTTTAGGAATAATTTCTACAGAATGTATTCTAGGATAAATAGACATAGCTACTATAACTAATAATATAGCTATAGAAGCAGGTATGAATAAATATTTAAAGGCAATTCTAAAATCACCTCCATTAATATATAGGCTCCATGCAACAAATCCGGGACCAAGGATCGCTCCGATCTGATCCATTAATTCATGTAGTCCAAAACCCATACCTCTACCAATACCTTCAGTAACCTCTGCCAAAATAACGTCTCTAACAGGTGATCTAAGGCCCTTACCCATTCTCTCAATTAATACAAGAATGAATGCCAATTCCCATTTTCCAACAAATGCCAGTAATGGAACAGCAAATAAATTTATGGAATAACCTAATAATATAAGGCACCAATATACACGGCTTGACCTAGTATATCCAGCTATAAAACCACTAATTCCTCTCATAAAATAATTCAATAGATCTCCTATGCTAATCACACCAGCAATAAATATAGAAGCTTCAAGATATTCTAAATAGGCTCCAAGAACCGATCTAGCGCCTTCATAGGTTATATCAGCAAATAAAGAGATGAATCCAAGTAATAGGAAAACAATGATCATCCTTTTTGCTAACAATACATTATCCCTACAATGGATTAATAACGCTTGTGTTAAAAAGAGTTTAGTATAACAGTAAATGCAGATCCACTACATTATATTATACTTTTTATTTTTACTGGCATAATAATTCTTTATCCTCATATATAGAAACATTTAATGTTCCATGAAAAATAGTTCTTATTTTGAATGTAATTATTGAGTATTTAAACAATATTATTGACTAACTTATATACACTGACTATATAATACACCATGTATTAATTCGTGAGGGGAGGAGTAAAGTAGTGAATAAATCACCATTGATTGTTGAGAATATAGTAAAGAAATATGGCGATAAAGCAGTATTGAGAGGTATAAGCTTTAAAGTTAAAAGAGGAATGATTTATAGCCTCTTAGGTCCTAATGGAGCTGGGAAGACAACGCTGCTTAGCATCATAGCTGGCATAATCAATCCAACTGATGGAAAAGTACTTGTGAACGGCAGTGATCCTAGGAATCCAAAGATAAGAAGGCATATAGGTTATTGTCCACAGGAACCAGCTGTTTATGAAGAACTAAATGCTTATGAGAATATGATGTTTTATGCAAGACTCTATGGACTTGATGAGAATAATGCTAGGGAAAGAATAAATGAACTATTGGAGAAAGTTGGATTATATGAGCATAGGTATAAAAAAGTTTCAAAGTATTCTGGTGGAATGAAGAAAAGATTAAGTTTGTCTATAACGCTTCTTATAGACCCAATGCTTTTTATTCTTGACGAGCCTACAACCGGAATGGATCCTAGTATGAGAAGGATTGTCTGGGATATTATTAAGGAATTAAGAAACGAGGGAAAGGCCATTGTGCTAGCTACACATTATATGGATGAAGCTGATGTATTATCAGATAGAGTAGCTATAATAAATGAAGGAGAGATCATAGTTGAAGGTTCTCCCGAAGAACTTAAGTTAAAATACGGCCCAGAATCTGTAATTGTACTTGAATTCTACAAAACGCCTTCTGAAAAGATCGTTGATACATTAAAATCTTTCTCTGAAATAGTATATAGAGAAAACAATATCGTTAAAATATATGCTCAGAGTCCTGATGAAATTGTGCCGAATATAGTTACTACTCTCTATAAATATGGTATTAGTTTATCGTTTCTACGTGTTGTTAGACCTACACTCGAAGATGTCTTTCTCAAATTAACGGGTAGGAGATTAGAGGAATGAAATGGAAAAGAATTAAAGCATTTATAATAAGAGACCTAAAGATCACATTTAGGGACAAGGCCATTATATTCTGGATAATTGTATGGCCAATAATCTGGATCTTTTTACTTGCCTATGTATTTATACCTCCAAGTATAGGAGAGCCTATGACGCTGGATTTAGGAGTCATAAACTATGATACGTCAGCGACAGCCTTTAATGGATCAACTTTCATCGATATACTTAATGAAACTAAGTACAAAGATGTTAAAATGTTTAATGTAAAAATATATAGTAATGAATCTATATTGAAATACGATCTAAATAGAGGAAAACTCGACCTAGGTATTATTATACCCAATAAATTTGGCGAGAATATAACATTTGGTCAGGCTACAATCTTTGTATATGTTGGAGCTTCAAACCTGTATACTGGTCAAATTAACTATGCTATAATAAACAGTTTTCTACAATATTATAATGAAAGAACAGCGTTAATAAAGATAAACTATACAATCCAAAACATTCCTGAAAACATAACAATACCATACAATACATCAATACCTGGCTACAGACTTGATGTTTCCTTAAGAGACTTCTTAGAGAAATACCTTATTGGTATAGCAAAACCTGTAAATATATCTATTGAGGAAATTAAACCAGAGGCACTTACTAATCGATCTACTATTCTGGGATGGTATACATTTGGAGCAATTGGTATGATGTATCTCTATTCAGGATTTTCTATTGGCGCATTAATAATTGTTGAGGAACGGGAAAAGAAGACTTTAAAGAGAATATTGTCTACTCCGATTACAGCCTTCGATCTTTTAATAGATAGAACTTTATCTGGTATATTAACTCTTATGATATCAACAGTAATTGCTATATATTTGTAGCAATATTCGGAACTGGAGCACAGATATTATGGAATCCATTGAATCCTATTCATTGGCTAGTGCCTTTGCTCATTATAGCTACAGCCATTATGACAATTAGTATTGGAATAATGTTATCTCTAGTATCAAAATCAGGCAAAGGAGCAGCTAACCTATCTACAGCTCTGGGCCTTTTATTTGCATTTATGGCTGGCATATGGTTTCCTAAGGAAATGATGCCGGGCATACTACGGTTTCTCGGCAACTACTTCCCAATAACATGGTGTATAGATGCAATTAGAAAAATAATAGTTTATCAAGCAACAATATAAGATATATGGATTGATCTAATTAAGATAATGATTTCAACAATAATATTATATCTTCTAGGAGTAATGATTTATAAGAAAATAATTAGAAGATACATAGAAGAATAAAGTTATATGCTAGGATATAATTATTTAAAACCATCTTATTTTAAATAACTTAATAAATTATTGGAAATGCTATTAATCCTAGACTCTTCATAATTATCAATATCAATAGAACTAATACTGAGCATGTAAAAGAAGTGATGGATAAATATACAAGACTTCATTATATAGTACTATTACTAAGATCTTATATAAATCTGAGATCTTTAAGAAGAAATGTCATGAAATGAATTTATAATATATTTTCATACAAATATTGGTTCCATAAGATCCACGTATTTCTATGTATATAGGCCAGCATGGCATGCCTTTAGGATACTCTACTTCAATAATTTCCTCATTAACTACATGCGATTTATATGCTAAATAACCATAGAGGTCTCCCCTTCCATATCGTTCAATGTACTGTTCATAATCTAGAATAACTATTGTAACTGGCTTATCTGCAGAGATAATTAATCTTATTAGTAGAAATCTTTCGTTTAATTTATTTTTACATGGATAAAATTCATATAATAAGTAACCACTTGTGTCAATCACATCTCTTTTAAACATGATCACTTTAACTGTGTATTCATGTACAAGCAATATTGATAAAGATCCTATTAAGATTATCCCCATAATAATTGTTATTATAAAGTATTTCTTCATAAACATATCATCTCCGAACAATACCTGTTATTTATATTTTATTTATATTACTTGCTTTTACACATAAAAATAGTTGATTTACTAAAACTCTAAGTTGTAAAGCTCTCTAATAATTCTTATATTTTCTTCTTGATTAAGTATCTTTATGTAATGATAAGCATTATATGGTATATATGGAGTATTTGGACTTTTTCTAATAGTTAGTTAATATGTAGTTTTCTTAGATATAATAACGCTAAATCAAAATTCCTTCTATAAGCTTCTATGATTATTCTTCTCTAAATATTCTTTAGCCGTGGAATATATTCCTTAATGGCTTCTAATTCATGCATCATTTCTTTAACTTCTTTTCATCTATATTTTCAATACCTTCAAACTTCCTAAATATCCCATGCAACCCAAATAACTTGGCATAATTATATAGGTCTTTAGGCTGTAGACTCGATATGAGATCTTTCTTCATGGCTTCAATAACTATGAATAGTTCAACGTATTTAATTAAACCAATACTACGAGCTAATTCACCATACACTTTTTATCTCCAACTAGCGCAATTCCAAGATTAGTATATAATTGTTGAATAGCTTCTGCAAGATCCTTGTTTGCC
>CAZHDB010000043.1:3313-8549 GCA_964531225.1 uncultured Desulfurococcaceae archaeon | reverse complement strand
AGAAACTATTTTGGAATTTATTAGAGATAAGCTTTTTCATTAAACACTATTAATTAATTATTTCGTAATGATCGTGTTCGGGAATACTATATAATAATATATATCGTGTGTGCTAGCAACTAGTATATAGTGATTAGGAATAGGTGGGGTAGAGTGAGTTTAAGAGTATGTTATAATGTGATTGACTGTATAGGTAATACACCAATTATTAAATTGTCGAGAGTCGTGCCAGAGAATGTTAAGGCTGAGATATGGGCTAAGCTAGAGTTTATGAATCCTACTGGATCCGTCAAGGATAGAATGGCATATTATATGATCAAGGCTGCTGAATCAACTGGTAAGTTAAAGCCTGGAATGACACTTGTTGTTCCTACAACTGGTAATACGGGTATAGCATTTTCTGCTATTGGTAGATACCTTGGCTATAAGGTATTGATTGTTATACCTGAGGAAATGAGTGAAGAGAGATTTCTATTAATGAAACTCTTTGGGGCTGAATTCGTTACTACACCTGGTGGTGAAAGCGATGCTCTTGGAGCTCTAGAGTATGCTAAAAAACTTGCACAGGAGAATCCTGATAAATACTTTGTATTTGATCAGTGGTGGGATGAAGCTAATGTATGGAGCCACTATGCAACAACTGGTAAAGAGATCCTTGATCAACTAGGACATGTTGATGCATGGGTAGCTGAAGTAGGTACAGGAGGCACCTTAATTGGTGTCGCTAAGAGGCTTAAAGAAGCTAATCCAAAGACTCTTGTTGTAGGTGCAGAACCTGCTGAATGTCCAGTAGCTACATACTGGTTTAAGACTGGTAAGGAGGGTCCATGGGGTAGGCATGAGATCGAGGGTGTTGGAGATGGCTTTATACCAGAGATCATACGAAGGTATAAGCATTTAATCGATGACTTTGTCACAGTAACTAGTGATGAAGCAATTAATATGGCTCGTAAGATTGCTAAGGAAGAAGCCTTACCAGTAGGTATATCAAGTGGAGCAAATGTAGTTGCAGCTATTAAGGTAGCACAACAATATGATTTGCCCGAAGGAGCTAAGGTAGTAACTGTACTGCCAGACTATGCAGCAAGATATTTCAGCACAAGGCTATTTAGAAAACAAAGAAAGCCAGCTGATCGAAAGACCCTTCTAAAGGAAATACGTGAAGACTAAATATTTTCTTTTTCTTTATTATTTTTATTTATAATATTATTTTAATTAAGCTATTCGAGACCAATATTAAAAATATGATGATCCCAGATATTAATATAGCGTGTATAAACAAGACGTTACTAAATATATTTGAAATATAAATTCTATAAATATATGTTTATTAATCCGTAGACAATATTGTATACATGGAGATAAAAATGTCAACAACTGTAATAAGTGTCAGGGTCAAAAAGAAAATCAAAGATTTACTAGAAAAAGAGGGTATTGATATAGCTAATGAGATTAGGAGGTATCTTGAAGAGTTAGCGGAGAAGATCATAATTAGGAAATATATTGAAAAATGGGATAGCTTACTCAGAAATGTTAAGCCTAGCGAAAAAGGCTTTGCAGAAAAAAGTGTGAGGGAGGATCGTGAGAGTCATTGATTCCTCAGCCCTTATAAAATATTTTGCAAAAGAGGAATCATGGAATAAGGTTAGGCAATATCTACTTGAAGGAGTAGTCACTCTAGAATTAGCGTTAAAAGAGTTGGGAAATGCTCTATGGAAGAAAATATTAAGAGATGAAATGGACATTAATATTGCTAAAACTATTATCCATGATCTCTACTATAATAGACCAATAAAGATTATTGATCAAGGAAAATACATAGATAAAGCATTAGAACTATCCATAAAATATAAGATCACGGTCTACGATGCATTGTTTATAGCCTTAGCTAAGGAAAATGGCCTAGAACTAATTACATCAGATAGAAAACAAGCAGAAGTAGCTATGCAAGAAGGTATTGAAGTTATATTATTGTAGAAGAATATCGCTTGATCCAATTATAATCCTTAATTATTACTGTAGCTATATTATAAGTTGTTATTTCAGTAAAATAAATTAGGTTGACTAGACTATGGCTAAGATAATATTCTTAACTGGGTTCTCAAATTATGATAGATACTACATTAATCCTAGTGGAGAAATTGTTGAATTCCTGAACGGATCATATATAGACGATTACAAGATACATGGATTGGTATTACCGGTCTCTATTACCAGTGCGCCAAAGATCCTTATTAACTACCTTAATACACTTAAACCAGATATTGTACTTGGACTAGGTCTATCACCTAAAGCTAAAAATATAATTATTGAACTTGTGTCAGCAAATATTGCTCACTTTCCAGATTACAAGGATATAGATGGAAATACTGCGTGGATGAAGCTCTTCGATCATAATAATTTGAATGTTTTACCTACAAGACTTCCCATATTCAAAATAATGGAATCTTGTTGCAAAAATAAAGGATTTAAAATCTCCATAGGTATTTCTATAGGAACTTATCTATGTAATATAATAGGATACAAAATACTTAGATATGCTCATAAAAATTCTTTGCCAGGAGGATTCATACACATTCCTCCTTCAACAGATCTAGCATTAAGACTAGGTTTAAACAACTACATGTCATTAAAAGAAATGCTTCAGGCAATAAAATGCATATTAGAAACAACTATAAAGGAAAGATAGCCTCTATCTTCTAAACTCTAATGTATTTTATTGATACCAAGTATTTACTTTTGATCTATTTGTTCCAAAATACCATATCCCCATCACAACTAATGCGAAGACAGCTACATTGATCAGTACTAGGAACATTCTAGAAGAGTCCATTAGCGAAGCACTATTAGTTCTTCCTGGAAACTGTTTAATTAACTGCCCAGAATCCACATCACTCCATTGAGTCCTAAGACCTACTCTCCCAGTACTAATCCCAATCGCAAGCGGTACTTCATAGCCTATCATATCCCTTATAGCCTTCACAAGATCTACTGCAACCTCCTCATCGATTACGTCCGTATTATTCTCTATATACATCTCCACATGGAATGAGCCGAAATAATCGTTCCTACCCCATCCAATAGCATTAACCTTTATACCCTTCTCACCCAGTAACTGTATTATTCTTGAATAATTGAATTTCTTGGCCAAAGGCTCCATTACATCACTACCCATGCTACTAAATACTTCAAAGAAGCCAACATCAATAACTTTACCCTCAAAAGACGTCCCCATAAACCCCTGGATAACAAGATTCCTTATAAACTCCAAGTCACTAGTAGCAAGTAGATCTGGTGGCAGACCAATATAGACTTTCCACCTACCTCCTACATATTCAGGTATTATACCATAGTATTTGACTCCGGCTCTATTTAAAATATCCGATGTATTCATAAGTATTCTATTATATTCAGCATGAGGAATAGATCTAAGCGTTTCACGTATATACTCGAGTATCTTACGTGTATCGTTCATTTCATGTATATATTCACGTATATGTTTACGTAGTTCACAAATATCAGGGCTACGTATACAAGAGAAGTGCAGTATCAAACTGTTGTTAAAGTAGATATAGTTTTTGCCTGGTACTTCGGTAACATTTATGTCTGGTTCAGGTAACCTAATAATCTCTATATTGTCAATATTGACCTCTGCAATTACGATACTACATGTAGATAACAGAGTTGCAGTAAAGATTATGAAGGCTACGAGGAGCCTCATACTATTCCACAATCTACTCATTTCTCCATTGAACCTTAAAAATGCCCCGTGTATCCAAGGTCTAATACAAAAGTGTCTGAAAATATGGACAAGCATTTCCCTCACCCATCAGTATACACATTAATATCTAGATCATCTAGGGTTTCCCATACCTGGGCAAAATAGTTAGTAAAACCACACCACCTACCATCAGGCATTTGAAACTCATCGGGGCCTCCTACTAGGGTTCCCAGTATTTGTGCATGAGGATCTGGTCCTTCATATTCAACATAGAATAAAGGTGAACCGCTATCACCTTCACAAGTAAGCATATCGTCTACCTTAATCAAATTCTTGAATAGTGTGCCATTCACATACCAATCTCGGTCCCATTCAATTACATATCCGCCCTTAAGTCCTGTTACAAAGCCTACTGAGTAGACCTCCAGATCCCGCTGTAAGTTGCTTTCTGGATAGACACCATCTATTGGTATGAGGTTGGTACCTAGCGTCTCATAGTAGTCGAATATGTAGGGTGATATTGTGGATGATGAGGGTGGGTTGAATGTCCAAAATATAGTTTCTGTTTCTACGAACTCAGCATCTATGTATATAATGGTGTAATGGCTATTATGACTACCCACCTTTGTAACAGATCCTATCAAGTAGCGGTCGTAGTCATCGGGATCTACATACGGCTGGTGTACATCCCAGTTTCTCATCCACCAACTACAATGACCAGCGGTAATGATGCCAAAATGTCTCCATTGAAAGATCCCCCACCCTGTATCATAATATGCTGGAAAACCAATACTACACTGCCCTATATACGGCTCATCATCAATGATTCCAATAGTCTCAATTTTCACTCCCGCTACTAATGGCCTAAACTCTTGCTCAAATGGCCATAGAGTTGTAGCGGGTACTGTTGCTAATACAAGAATCGACAATATTAGTATAAGGGCTTCTATAGGTCTCTTGCCTATAAGCATATACAAACCCCGGTATTTTTTTATTATAAGGTATTTATACTTTTCTGTAAATAAATTCTCTTCAAGCAACAAAATATATAAATATATTTATATCAACTATAGAAGAAATTTAATAGATAAGTCTATTATTGATAACTATAAAAATAATTATTTATATAACTAAAATAAAAAGCTATAGTCTCATTTTAATGAATACTAGTAGGATCACGATTATGAGTATGGCTACAAGAGCATATAATACAATATTGATAGGAGTTATAGATGAATCATCAACACCTTCCTCGTTATCTATGTTGGAGTCTATATTAGATTGCCCGCTTGCATAGATAGCTGATGCATAGTCATACACTATTATTTCATCGTTATTTACAAAACCAGCAATAAATGCTACTTTGCCGTTTGAAGTTTTTGCCTCAACCTCATAGCCAGGCAATAAATATGCCTTTCCTTGTTCTAGATACTGTAAATTATCCACATATCCGGGCATATAGACATACACTAAATTGCTAACATCAGTAATATTTAGTGAACCATATTTAGACTG
>CAZHDB010000043.1:0-3213 GCA_964531225.1 uncultured Desulfurococcaceae archaeon | reverse complement strand
ATCTTTTGTTTTTGAACACTTTTATCTATTAAATAGTAATATCACTAAATAAGGAACTTTCTCACTCATTAATATCTAATTTGCATATTCTGAATGAGTTGTGTAAGTTTAGAGGATTAGTAAACTATTTAATAATATTATTAGAAGTATTAATGTTCCATTGTGTTTTATTGACAGATTTATTTTGTACTAGAGATATAATAATTCATGGTGATTGAGAAGTTGGATTTCTTTGGTATAGATATTCTAGGGCTAATGTTCTGGTTTCTACTACTATATACATTAGTGCATCCATACCTTAGACATCGTAGCTTGCATGCTGCAAGATTTAGGCTTATTAATCAGATGGAGAGGAGGTATGGATGGCGTGTAATTACTATGATACATAGGCAGGAGAAGATAGGCTTCTTTGGAATACCAGTATATAGGTATATTGATATAGAGGATTCTGAAGCGATCATAAGGGCTATTAGGACTACTCCTCCACAGCAACCAATAGCGCTTATCCTGCATACACCTGGAGGCCTTGTACTTGCTGCATCGCAGATAGCTATGGCCTTTAAGAAGCATCCTGCTAAAAAGATCGTTATTGTACCACACTATGCTATGAGCGGTGGAACATTGATTGCATTGGCTGCTGACGAGATACGTATGGACCCAAGTGCTGTCTTAGGCCCTCTTGATCCACAGCTTCAGACTCCCCAAGGAGTATTTCCAGCACCATCTATCTTAAAAGTAGCTAAGGAAAAGGGTGGGAAAGCTAGTGATACTACATTAATCTATGCCGATATAGCTGAAAAGGCTTTGAAGGAGATCCAGAATACAATAGTTTATCTATTAAGAGATAAAATGCCTGAAGAGAAAGCATGGCTTATTGCTAGAAGATTAACAGAGGGATACTATACACATGACTATCCAATAACTTTTGAAGAGGCAAAGGAGCTTGGCCTACCAGTATCAGCCGATGTTCCTGAGGAGGTATATACGTTAATGGAGCTATATCCACAAGCACTACAGCAGAGACCTGGAATAGAATACATACCTAGACCGCAGGTTCCACATTATAGCCGTAGGGGAGAGAGGAAATAATTCTTTTTAAATATCATCTAATTTTCTTCAAACTAATGATTTAATACGATATAGTTACCTAATAGATGATACAACTTGTTGTCTCAATTGAAGTATTATAATTAACTACAAATTAGTCAAATATATGAATAAAGAACAATACTATATGATTAAAGTATTTTCTCGCCCTATTTATATCCATATATTTTAGTAAATTATTTATAGTTTTAATGCCAGATAACTTCTTATATCTACCATATAGGCTCTTTACATGATCTTTTCTCCTATGAATATCTGTGATCTTATATGTTTTTCAAGATCTTTCTCGATATCCATAAGCAATTTGGTTTCCGGAAGGTTTTCCATCATATAATCTCTAAGTAGCATAAGAAGATTATACTCTATGATAGGTACCTCATGCGAACCACTTGCCAAAATATGCAGTTGATAATCATATTTACCACATTTTATAGAAGTAACTAGATATATACCATAGTGGTTCCTATATTGAACAACGTCGTTCGAAATAAAACATCCAGTATATTTCTCAATTACTTGTCCAAGCTTTTTACCGAGATCACTATTTAGAAGTGATAAGTTAATAAGTACATCATAGTCTATTAGCAGTATTATATTTGTTGGTAATTCTCCATAATGTCTTATAAGGAACCGTAGCCCTCTCAGAGCTGAAAAACCAGTTCGACCACCATATACTCTCTTAGGTATTACATAAAATTTATGATACGTTGTTACACCATTAAATAATTCACATAATCTAATAAATACACTTCTTTTCTCTTCAGCCTTGGCCAAGGATAGCTATGCCAATAAGATCTATTGTCCATTTATCGAGTCTCTCTATGGCTTTCAATATATGATCCTCTATATACTGAGTTTTCTAGCTAGTAAACGCGGATCTATACCACTACTCATAAGATCATCGAATCCGCTATAGTCTACCAGCTCATAATCGAGTATATCAGCTTTATCCTTGTAAAGTACTAGTAGACTTAACCAATTCGGATCAAAGTTACTAGTTTCTTCAATAACCACTTTCTCCATACAAATGGCACCTACCATATGTATTCATTTTCTTATAATATTGTGTGCTTTTAAGATTTTATATTAATATATTCTTAAGTCTTTTGATAATCTTTCCCTGAGTTTATCTTTACTTTATAATCGAGAGGAGAATCGAAGAATGAAAGCAAGTTATTTTTAAACAGTATGTATTTTCATATTATTTCAATATACTTATCTATAAATTTCTTATACCAATTCACGTACTCGTCATGAGATATAATATGTATTTCAAATGGTGTAGAATCACCTATTTCCCTTGCAATTTCTATTCTCAACTTTATTCTTCGATTAACATTCCTACCCAGATCAGTTACTATGAGAACATCTATATCACTATCAGGCCTTAATTCTCCTCTTACATAACTTCCAAATAAAATCACTCTTGCACTAGGATCATGTTTTTTAACAACTGATCTTATTCTTTTCAAATAATAAATAGTATTTTCAAAATATCTTCTCCATTCTCTTATCCTCTCAATCTCTAGATCAACTAATGTTTTTCTAGACATTCTAAAACCTCCATTATTTTCTCAGCAAAATCCAATACTCTCTTAGCTATCTCTTTATCATATTCTCTTGGAATGTATCTAGAAGAAATATATGCTTCCTCAAGTAGATATAGCATTTCTAAATTCTTTTCATAAAATTCTCTTAATTTACAATCTTCATATACTTTAATCAGATCTCTTATTAACCTTGTTAATGAATGAGTTTTGGGATAATCGCCAATTTTTCTGTAAAATAAGTATTTTGAATATAGTTGTATAAATTGTTCAACATGAAACAAAACTAGATCATAATATCCCCTAGAATAATCCGACTTAGCATCTTCTAGAAAGCCCATGGCCCTTCTCTTTAGAAACTGGGACTTCGCATTATCCATTATCTCTCCCTAATTTATTATATAGATCATACATCCTTAATAATAGTATATTATTATATTCTGCTTTAACATTAACTAAACATAACTTAGGAGTATAGGTGATGCTGTGGAATGCCGTTTGTAAAATATCTAAAATGTAGTCGTTGCGGAAGGATTTATAGATTAGATGAGAAGCCAGT
>CAZHDB010000042.1:0-8703 GCA_964531225.1 uncultured Desulfurococcaceae archaeon | reverse complement strand
GCTGGTGATGGTAGAGTACTTATTGACTATGCAAGAATTATTGCGATACAGCATAAGTTCCTTTATGACGAGCCTATATCACTTGAGTATCTTGCTAAACAAGTATGTAATGTTAAACAGGCATATACGCAACATGCTGGTGTTAGACCGTTTGGTGTTGCAATGATATTCGTTGGCGTTGACTTTAAGGGTCCGGAATTATTCATGACCGAGCCGAGTGGTAGGTATATGAGTTACTATGCAGTAGCTCTTGGTGAACGAAGCCAAGCTGCTACTGAGTATCTAGAGAAGAACTATAGATATGATTTGTCAATAAAAGATACGATTCTACTGGGAGTAAAAGCATTATCTGCTGCTTTAGAAGAAGAGGTAAAACCTGAGAATTTAGAAATAGGATATATAGATATTGAGGAAAAGAAATTTAAGATATTATCTATGGAGGAAATATCTCGGCTTCTAAGTTAAATATTTTATTACAAATAATTGTTCTCTAATTCCTCTTAGAAGATATGATATAGTGTTAAATATAGTTGTATCCATATTTAGATACGTAGTTGTATTAATAGTGTTCGAGGGGATGCATAGTGACAACTACTAAGTATGTTATAGCGCGTTATGAAGCCCGTGGACATAGGTTTGAGATCCTGGTTAATCCTGATCTAGCGTTAATGGTTAAAGAGGGTAAAGATGTAAACATAGACGATCTTTTAATAGGCGATATAGTATATAAAGATGCTAGAAAAGGCTTAAAGGCGTCTCCAGAATCTCTACGAGAGGTATTTGGTACAGATGATATTAAGAAAGTGGCTATAGAAATCGTTAGGAAAGGAGAATTACAACTTACTGCTGAGCAGAGAAGAGCTATTCTAGAAGCTAAGAAAAAACAGATCATAAACTTTATAGCCCGTAATGCTATTGATCCAAAGACGAAGCTCCCGATTCCCCCTAAAAGGATTGAACTTGCTATAGAACAGGCCCGTGTTTCAATAGATCCTTATCGCAGTGTTGAGTCTCAAGCTCAAGAGATCATTTCTAAAATATCTAGAATTATTCCGATTAAGATTGCACGGGCAATACTCTTAGTCAATATACCTCCACAATATGCTAGTAGGATTTATAAGCAACTGGCTGGATTAGGGAAGATTAAACGTAGTAATTGGTTAAGTAGTGGGGCTTTACAGGTAGAGCTTGAGATCCCTGCTGGCATGCAGGATGAAGTAATCAATAAGATCAATAAGTTTACAAGAGGAACTGCATCTATAAAGATACTGCATGTGAGGTAGTATGGTATGCCGAAAATATATGTGGCTAATAGGCAGATAGTTAGGCCAGGAGACCTGCTTGCCGAAGGTGATGATGTTAAGGGAGGGGATTATACATATAGGATCGGTAATAAGATCTACGCATCTGTTCTTGGACTAGCTAATGTGGATGACGGAGTTGTATCAGTTATACCGCTTGAAGGTATGAATATGCCTAAAGAAGGAGATGTGGTTATAGGGTTAGTTACGAGCGTTGGCATAACTAATTGGATTGTTGATATAAGAGGCCCATATAAAGCTGTATTAAATGCGAATGAGGCACTTGAGTCATTCAATCCTATAACTGATGATTTAAGGAAGTATCTCGATGTCGGAGATTATATAATCGCTAAAATAATTGTATTTGATAGAACAAGGAATCCATTACTTACAATAAAGGGTAAGGGTTTAGGCAAGATAACAGAGGGTAAGGTTATTGATGTAAAGCCTAGTAGAGTTCCAAGGATTATTGGTAAGAAGAAAGCTATGCTAAACATACTTATAGAACAAACAAAGTGCACTATAATAGTTGGGCAGAATGGACGTATATGGATAAGATGCCCTAATGAAGAGTTAGAGGATATATTGGTTAGGGCTATTAGGAAAATAGAGGCTGAAGCCCATATACCTGGTTTAACTGAACGTGTTAAGAGATTCATAGAGGAGGAAAAAAGGAGGCTTGGTATAGCATGATGGAAAAACCTGTACTCATAAGGGAAGATGGCCTGCGTCATGACGGGCGCAGGCCTGATGAATTAAGGCCTATCCGTATGGAAGTAGGCATACTTAAGAATGCTGATGGGTCAGCATTAGTACAATTTGGTAAGACAAAGGTTATTGCAGCAGTCTATGGACCTAGAGAGATCCATCCAAAACACCTAACCCTTCCTGATCGAGCACTAATTAGATGTCGTTACCACATGGCACCGTTTTCAACTAGTGAAAGAAAAAGCCCGGCTCCATCACGTAGGGAGATTGAGCTTTCAAAAGTTATTCGAGAGGCTTTAGAAGCAACTATTTTTACGGAGTATTTTCCTAGAACAACTATTGATGTGTTTATCGAGGTTTTACAAGCTGATGGTGGGACACGTACTGCGGGTTTAACTGCCGCATCTTTAGCTGTAGTTGATGCTGGAATTCCTATGAAGGATCTTGTTGCTGCTGTAGCCGTTGGAAAGGTTGATGGTGTACTTGTACTTGATATCGATGAAATTGAGGATGAATTTGGAGAAGCAGATATGCCTGTCGCCATGATGCCTTCGCTTGATAGGATCGTTCTTCTACAACTTAATGGTGTATTGACTCGTGAGGAGTTTAGAAATGCTTTGGAACTTGCGAAGAAGGGTATTATGGAGATCTATAGATTACAGAAGGAGTCCTTAACCAAGAAGTATCTTATGTATCCAGAAGAGTAGGAGGTGAGTATGAGTGTCCTTAACACCTACATCTCAGCCTATTATGCCTAGGCTTAAACGCGATACTCTAATATCATTACTTAAAAAAGGTAATCGTATAGATGGTAGAGCTCCAGAGGATTATAGGCCAATAACTATACAATTAAATCCTATACCTAAAGCGGAAGGTTCAGCTCTTGTTAAAATAGGAGATACAATGGTAATGACTGGCGTTAAGACAGAGATTGGAGAACCATTCCGTGATAGACCATTTGAAGGAGTACTACAAGTTCATGCTGAATATGTACCACTGGCATCACCATCTTTCGAACCCGGACCACCTGATGAAAATGCTATTGAGGCTGCACGTGTTATTGACCGCTGTCTACGGGAGCCCAAGGCTATTAAATTGGACGAGTTAGTCATTATACCTGGTAGGAAAGTCTGGGTAATATTTAATGATATTTATCTTATAGATCATGATGGAAATGTTGTGGATGCAGGAGCTCTTGCTACAATGGCTGCTCTTAATACGACTAAATTACCTAAGATAATTGGTATCGAAGGCGATAATGTAGTTATTGATAGAGGTGTGAGAGAAACACCCTTACCATTGAGCCTTAATGTTGTAACAGTTACATTAGCCAAGATTGGCGGCTATATAATTGTAGATCCTAATCTTGACGAAGAACTCATAGCTGATGCAAGGCTAACAATAGGATTTGATAGTCTTGGTAGAATAGTTGGTTTACAGAAAATGGGTATGAGTGGATTCACAAGATCGGAACTTGATTATGCAATTGATTTAGCTTTTAAGAAAGCCAAGGAACTCCATGAACTACTAGAGAAAGTATTAAAAAATCCTGAAACAGCTAGTAAACCAATAGTCTAGTGTATGGGGGATAGATAGAGATGGGTAGAAGAACGAGAGTAGTAGGTATAGCTGGGCGTTATGGCCCTAGGTATGGTGCTACGCTTAGAAAGAAAGTACGTGATATACTTCGCAGAAGATATGCTAAGCACGTATGCCCATTTTGTGCTGCAAAGGGTACAGTTTATAGAATTAGTACTGGCATATGGATATGTCGTAAGTGTGGTGCTAAATGGGCTGGAGGAGCTTATGTGCCTAGGACGGAGCTTAGTAAGTACTTTCCTAAAATAGTTGTTAGAGAAGATTAGTAAGCAGAGGTTCTTTTTGGAGTCCTACTGGGATGAAATATATAGTTCTTTTAACAACATCCCATAATCCAAGTTATAGGACAAGGAGTTTTGTAAAGGATTTAGCAGGATGTTTACCTGGTATAATTAGAGTGCATAGAGGGAAAAAGACTCTTCTACAATTAGCTTTAGAAGCTAGAAGATATGGCGCTAAGTATGTAATGGTAGTTGGTGAAAGAAAAGGCAATCCGAGTTTAATACGCATATATCAAGTAAAGGCGTTTCTAGTCAGGACAAGTTTAATGGATCACATAGCATCCATTGTTATAAGTGGTGTTAAGCTTTCAAGAGAACTTTCTATTAGCTCTAAAGCCTACAACATTGAAACAGTAGGAGTCGATTCTACACAATGCATATCCAATACATGTTTTCAGCTAGCTGATTTATTCATTAAGATCTTTGAGGTTAAACTAGATCTTATTAAACCAGATCTATGGATAGTTATTAGTGAGAAGGATCATACGACAATATCATTTAAGAATAGGCTCGGCTCTATTGTAGGGCCTATCATAGGTGTAAGGAGAGTGAAGATCATTGGAGGGAAGGCTAAAGATAGTTCTTGAATCAAGTAATTATCGTTTACTAGAAGCAATATACAATGCATTATATCCTGAAACGATCCAGCCTCCATCAACAGAATGTAGGATTAGCCAAGAAATTATACATGGTAAACTACTGATCCTTATTGAATGTGATAGAATAAATCTTTTAAGAGCTGTTACGAATAGCTATTTAGGCGTAATATCAAGCCTACTAGAGAGTTTAGAGGGTATGAATGTTGAGTGAGCAAAGGCTTCCTCCAGAGGTTCAACAGGCACTTATAGAGTACGAGAATCTACGTAATATGCTTGTAAAGATAGAGGCTGAATTAAGAATTACTGAAAATGAAATTGCTGAGATTAATGAGATACTTGATAATATTAAGGAATTACCGGAGGATGTAGAACTCTATAAGTCTATAGGTCATATTCTCTTAAAGAAGGATCGTGAAAGTGTTATTAAAGAGCTTGAAGAGCGTAAGGAACTACTTCTCGTTAAGCAACAAAAGTATAAGAAACAATTAGAGATATTGAGGAGACAGGTATCTGATAGTGAGCAGAAAGTTAGAGATCTACTTGCTAAGTATGGGATAAGGATTGGCTAAAAAACGTGAACCAATAGTTATTGGATTAGATTTGGGTAGGATAGGCATTAATGAATTAGAATCCATTGCCCTAAAAGTCCAAGAGAAAATTCTTGATCTACTTAAGAAAGAGATACCAATATCTAAGAGTTATGATGCAGACATCATTGTTTCACTTGAAAATAAGGGAGATAGAATAGAGGTCTACATAGACATAGGTTTATTAGGTGAACTTGAAGATGTTATTGACTATGACTCAATATTACAATATATTGTCAAGGAATCTAGAAGATACCTTGAAGAATTACTTAGAGAATATAGTTACAAAACTGATTAATGAAATATTTTACAGTAAGGATATTATAATAACATCGCATAAGAATGCTGATCCTGACGCAGTTTCATCTGCAATAGTTTTATCTAGATTTATACAGACTATAACGCATAGGAAAGCATACATAATTTTTCCAGAAGGAGTCAATGAGGTTTCTAAGAAAATTATTAAAGAACTTGGTTTAGCAAATTATGTTCATAACCCATGCTTTTTATTAAAGACTATTTTAAGTCATAGCGATCCATTGTACATTATTGTAGATACAAGTAACTCCGAACAATTAGGTATTTTAAAAAATCATGTGATAAATTCTAGATATATATTAATAGATCATCATCGTCCTGGCGATCTTGTAGATTGGGCGTCTATTTCTTTTATAAATCCTTGTATAAGGTCTACTTCTGAATTAGTGTATAATATTATACACAAGTATTATACATTTGAAGCACTAGATGCTATACTACTGTTAACTGGCATCTTATATGATACTAGGAGATTCTTACTTGCTTCACCTAGTACTCTTTGGGTTGCAGGAGATCTTTTAAGGATTGAGGGTGTGGATTATGGGTTTGTTTTAAATCTGCTTCGTGTTGAAATGGATATTAGTGAGAGAATAGCTAGATTAAAGGCTGCACAGAGACTTAATTTTAAAAGAATAGGTAAGTACATTATTGCATATACTCATGTTGGTGCTTTTGAGTCTAGTGTAGCCAGATCAATAATTGACTTAGGAGCTGATATAGCAATTGTTGCATCATCCAATAAAGAGGTAAGGATTGTGGCTAGGGCTAAGCAGAGCTTCTATGAAGAACTTGGAATAAGTCTTGGTAGAGATATAATGCCTAAGATCGGAGAATATCTAAAGGGTAGTGGTGGGGGACATGATACAGCAGCCGTAGCATCTGGTACGGGAGACATTGGCATAGCCCTAGAATATACTGTATCACTTATAACTAGGATGATAAAGGAGAAGATAAAGGATATGAAATAGGTTTATAACCACCAATATACGGTTATAGGGTTTTGATAGAAGGTTTGGGCTAGAAAAAGATCATGGTGTTAATGAAATGGTTAGGTACAAGCAGGTTGCTGATATACTTAGGATAATGAAAAACCTAGAGCAAGTCCGTAATATAGGTATAACAGCCCATGTAGACCATGGTAAGACAACACTATCTGACTCACTATTAGCAGCTGCAGGTATAATATCCGAGAAAGTAGCTGGTGAAGCTCTTGCTCTAGACTATCTTGATGTTGAGCAGAAACGTGGTATAACTGTTAAGTCAGCGAACATCAGCCTTTACCACGAATACCATGGTAAACCATACGTTATTAACTTAATTGATACTCCAGGACATGTAGACTTCTCATCAAGAACAACACGTAGCTTACGTGTACTTGATGGAGCTATACTTGTTGTAGATGCTGTTGAGGGTGTTATGACTCAGACAGAAATGTATCTACGTATGGCTCTTGAGGAACGTGTTAGACCACTTTTATTCATCAACAAGGTTGATCGCTTAATTAAAGAGCTTAAGCTAACTCCTAGTGAGATCCAGCAGAGATTTGTCCAGATAATTAAGGAAGTTAATAGCCTTATAGCAATGTACGCTGATAAGCCATTCAAGTCGCTATGGCAGCTAGACCCTGCTAAAGGCCATGTAGCATTTGGTAGTGCTAAGGATAGATGGGGCTTTACTGTACCAATGGCCCAGAAGAGAGGCATTAAGTTCAGTGATATAATAGCTGCTTATCAAAAAGGTACTAGAGAGGCCATTGAGGAAATACAGAAAATCGCTGTATTGCATGAAGCAATACTTGACATGGTAGTGAAATTCGTACCAAACCCAAGAGATGCACAGAAGTACAGGATTCCAAAGATATGGCGTGGAGACCTTAATAGCGAGATCGGTAAGGCTATGATCGAAGCAGATCCCGATGGACCTGTTGTCATGCTAGCTCATGACATAAAGTTTGATCCTCATGCTGGATTAGTAGCTACTGGACGTATATTCTCAGGTACATTAAAGCCAGGTGTAGAGGTATGGCTTGTAAACGCTAGGATGAAGCAGAAAGTTCTACAAGTAAGCCTTTATATGGGTCCCTACCGAGAAATTGCTGATAAAATTGTTGCTGGAAATATAGCTGCTGTACTAGGTCTTGGTAAGGCTCGTGCTGGCGAGACTATAGTTGATATAAAGTTTAAAGATGTTATGGTACCCTTTGAGAGGCTACGTATGCTTAGTGAACCAGTTGTTACTGTTGCCATTGAGCCTAAGAATCCAGCAGAGCTTCCAAAGCTTATAGATGCGCTTCATAAGATTAGTATTGAGGATCCAAGTCTTGTCGTCAAGATCAATGAGGAGACCGGTGAATATCTATTAAGTGGTATGGGCACACTTCATATCGAGATTGCTCTTACACTTCTTAAGGAGAATTATGGATTAATAGTTGATGTATCACAACCGGTTATTGTTTATAGAGAAAGCATACGTGAATCGAGTAAAGTATTTGAGGGCAAGTCACCGAACAAGCATAATAAGCTATATATACATGTTGAACCACTTGATCAGAAGACAATAGAACTCATAGCACAAGGCATTATTGTTGAAGATATGGATGCTAGGGAGAGAGCAAAGATCCTTCGTAATGAGGCTGGATGGGACTATGATGAAGCTAGGAGGATATGGGCTATTGACGAGAACATAAACGTGTTCGTTGATAAGACAACTGGTGTACAGCATCTAAGAGAAGTAAAGGATACAATTATACAAGGCTTCCGCCTGGCAATGAGAGAAGGACCATTAGCCATGGAGCCTGTTCGCGGAGTAAAGGTTGTACTTCACGATGCCATCATTCATGAGGATCCGGCTCATCGTGGACCTGGACAGTTGTATCCTGCTGTCCGTAATGCAGTATATGCTGGAATGCTTACTGCGAGGCCAACACTCCTTGAGCCTATAATGAAGCTCGATATAAGAGTTCCAATGGAGTTTATGGGCAACGTATCATCTGTTATAACAAAGAGACGTGGTAGAATACTACAGGTACTACAGCAGGGGCCAATAACAAGGATTATTGCAGAAATACCTGTAGCCGAGACATTTGATCTAGCTGAGGCATTACGTAGTGCAACAGCTGGTAAGGCACTTTGGGGACAGGAGTTTAGTAGATGGGCTCCGGTACCTGATAGCATGCTACTTGATCTTGTGAGAAAGATTAGAGAAAGAAAGGGATTAAAGCCAGAGCCTCCTAAACCAAGCGACTTTATTGGTTTCTAGATCCAATAAAATCTTTTAATTTTGAAACTTCTTCAAATATACCCTCTTAAAT
>CAZHDB010000041.1:0-10066 GCA_964531225.1 uncultured Desulfurococcaceae archaeon | reverse complement strand
TATCTACTAATAGACTTCCTTTCATAGCTTTCGAAGATGCTAAGACAGGTATTAAAAGCCGGCGTTTAATATGGGTTAGAAAACTTGTTAGAGGAGCTGCTAAAAAGGGTAGATATGTTAAGATCACTCCTCTACTGGCCATAGATGCAATGGTGCCTTATAGGAAATACATTCCTCCCGATACAAGTGTAACTAGAGCGTTAGATATTATGGAAGAAGCAAGACTTAACGGTATACCCGTAGTAAGCATGGATGGAGAGATAGTGAGTGTAGTATCTAAGAATGATGTATTAAGAGAATTATCTAGAAGAGCTGAGAGGTTAGCCAAGATAGAAATTGAAAAAGTGAAAAGAACAGAAAAGAAAAATGAAGGCAAAATAACTTCTTTACAATAATAGAAAAATATTAAACCCGATATATAACCAAAATCTACAATGAGAAAGGCGGCGGTCGTCTAGCCTGGACTAGGACGCCGGCCTGCCAAGGCTGATTTCCAGAGTCACAGAACGCCGGAGATCCCGGGTTCAAATCCCGGCCGCCGCATCAATCTTTTATGAATCAAAAATAATATCCCTTATAGACAAAAAATAGTTTGAGCCGGGGTGCCCGAGCGGTCTAAGGGGGTGGGCTCGAGACCATATTCCGGCATATACGGGAGACCCACTGCCTCCTCTGCGGGGCGCGCGGGTTCGAATCCCGCCCCCGGCGCTCCTTTTTCTGCTTTATCTCCTACTTCCTTAAGTAGAATTAGTATAGAGGAAGGCGAAGTCCAGCGATATATAGTAATCAAGTGCTTTAAGTGGGGAAAGACTATCAGTATCTGCGTTCCATTAATGTTTTAGAGCTTATGAAAATGATTTAATAGCTAATTTGAATTCATAGAGTATAGAGAATGTTTACAGACACTATGTTTAAGGATCTTGGAGTAGCTACTTTAGCAGGCATTAAAATACTCCTTGAATAACTAATTAGTTAAGCTAGAACTGTAAGGTCTGTATCAATTACCTCCTCAAAACTTGCTGTGCATCTTAGCTTCAATAAACTAAACAATATAAAAAATAGAGGACTAGAAACTTATAAAATAGCCTAGAAAAAGCGGGGGTGCCCGAGCCTGGTCAAAGGGGTCGGGCTCAGGACCCGATGGCGTAGGCCTGCGTGGGTTCAAATCCCACCCCCCGCACCATGAATTCAGTTTTTCTCGAAGAAGTTAACTACTTCCTCGACAAGATATTCTGTTATCCGTTTAATGTCTCGTTTACTGAGTTTGTAGTTAACCATGTTTTTGAGCTTGAAGATCTGATAGATACGGACTATTTCTTCTAGGGGACCAATATACTTAGTAATAACTCTACTACCTAAGCGATATTGCTCATAAACGTACAGCTTTCCTCTAATACGCTTAACCACAAGAGTCAAACTATTACACCCAATAATATGTAAACGATGCAATAAAGTAGTTAAATTTCAATGTCTACGAGGAGAATCGTCTAAGACACCTACTTTCTTAGATACGTTGATCCCAAACATTAACAAGTTCCGCTCCTATACTCCGATGCGGCAAACACTGCTAAAGCAGTTCTTTCTCATTATATAATTATCACACAACCCCGGGTACACATACTACATTTCTAATAATACACTACTCCAATGACTCAACAACACCTCGTACTAAACGCGTTATCCCATATACTTTCTACTTACTTCCCTACTTCACGTAGTTGTATACGAATACACGCATCATCTATCCTTCACCGATTCAGTAATATTCCCATAACTTCGCACACACTACAAGTACTATAACATAACCATTAAAACTCGTAAAGAATCTCTCAATACAATAGCTCGCGAAACACCATCACGCATAACTTATTTTTCAAGCCATTTCATCCAATAGGAACTCTACAAGTACATGAACATCTTCAACATGTTCTTCCATAATTCTTACAATGTCAAATGCCTTTTTACATCATTCAGTGTTATATTCTCTTTAGAGACTATTTGTTTTAATAAGGTTGTATCGTTTTTCAAATCCTGTATTATCTCCTTTAGTGTATCTAGTATTGTAGTAATGTGTTTGTCTTGTACAATTATTTCATTTGTCCTATTATATGCCTCATTGATGTAATCCGCTATGAGACTTATGATGAGTTCCTGTCTTATATGATAAGCTTTCCTAAGGTCTTCCGAGAAATTATCCTAAACCCTATATAATTATGATAATGAGTTTCTAAAAGTCGAGCAGATGTCCGAGCTAACTCAACTGCATGTACACAAGAATACTCCACTATAACCATGTTCTGCAGATTCCGTGAAAACATACCATAATCTATAACCATGTGTCTAGCTTGAGATAATCCATAAGAGTAACCTACAAGACCTCCAATAAGTAGCCCTACTATAAGAGTACCTATAGCAACAATTACGGTGTATCTCTTCTACTTTCCAGCTCCATCAGAAGAACTCGGATACACCTTTGTCCCCCAATAATTATAGAATATGTTCTAGCCTATATTTCTGCTCATCACGTTTCCTTGTCTTTAAAATAGTAGTGAAAAAAAGGAGGTATATGTTATTTGTTTTTTCCTGTTGCGAGGGGTCTCACAATCACCTCTATCTCTATTGCTTTGTCTCTCAGTTTTCTCCATAGGGGGTTCAGTTTCTTCGGCAAATAGATCACGTATCTGTCGTTAGTCATCTGTGCCACCCTAGTGATTAAGGGTATTCCGCCCAGCTCCCCCAGCACACGCGCCAGCTCATTTCCAGCCATAATACCTCACCAAATTCCCGTCATCACGTACTCCCAGCATTCGCACAAGTATAGTCCCAACAACCCACACCACAGCACACGGATAAACATACTCCCTCAATAAAGGAACAACAACCTTACTCCTCACATCCTCCTCAGACCAACCCAAATAACCAACAAACAACCCCACACACCACACACCAAAAACACAACTAAAATTTACGCATCATACGCAAATACATTCTTTCGCACACTATATTCTCAACCCTGCTGAAACAATCTCGCCTACTAATACACCAAACCAACCAGCATTTTTGCTCACAACGGCTACACCAAGTCCTCTAATGAATCCATCAGCTCCTCAAATGCTTCTAAAAACCTCTTCTTCATATCATCGAGCTTACGCTTTCCAACAATTCCAACATAATCCCTTAACACGCGCTCCATCTCACGTAATGTACATTCCCTTGCTTCAGAACGCGATTTCGAATTATCCTCATAACATCTTAGTACATTACGAGCCATTGTGTATCTCTTCTTTCTTACAGATAAAAGCATATCAAATGCCGTCTTCAGAGGCAAAGGTTCTATAAAGGGTAAATGATAGATATCCGAGTAGAGCGAAGCCAAAATAACTACAGTCTTCAAAAACCTACCATAACCGTAAGATGATAAACCACGATAGGACTTCAGTTCTCTCTCAATACTTTCTTCATCAACTAGTTCATCACTAGGAACAACATATTTCTTCCCATTAATCATAAACTCAGCCCTTACTCGATGCCCCATCTTACTCAAGTCATTGATATGCTTCATAAGACCTAAAGTATACCCAACCCTATACCTAGAATCACTCTTCTCAAGACGGGAAATTATATCACGAAGCCTCTCCTTGACATAGTTGAGAGACTTATATTTCCTATACTTCGGGACTATATTGTCCTTTACCCAATCCACCAGCATCTTATCAACACAAGACAAGTATAACGCATTCGTTAACTCTTCCCTAAATCTTCCCAAATAACTGAAACACCCAACTTTCAATTCCACTAAATTATGATCTACACTCACAAGATCATATAGTGTGCCCTTAACGAGACTGCCACATATCTTCTCAGGTTTTAGATCCAGCATGAGTGCTGATCCAAGCCGATTAGCCAATATATCTAGTCCATGATGATAGTAGAAAGCCTTAACTTTTTCATCGCTTCTACAAATCTCAATTAATTCATTTTTTGAGTCTCCTTAGTCTAGCATAATACCTGTTCTTTACATCATTACCGGACTCGATTATATCCAGATAAGCTGGTAAACGTCTAGGTTTCCTCCTACCAATATCATGTATAGAACCAAGATCAATTATCCTATCCACTTTCGCTACCACATGTTCAGATACATCCAGATACTTCGAAGCAAGCAACCTATGAACCACGTGACTAGGCAATTACTACCCCCAACAAAAAATCATATCCACCAGCTTTCACAATATAATTAATAATCCAAGAACTTATACTCCACACCCCAGGAATATCTATTAACACATCCATTAATATCAATATACATCCAAAGATCCTCTCCCAAAAACTTGAAAAACAATTTTCACGCCAGACGGCTCCACTTATTATCCCTAATCAACAGCTTCATAAGATAGCGAACATACTGTTTGCAAGTGGAATCAGAGGTTTCCTTCTCCATACACCACTCCAGAAATCTATCCAAAACCCAGTTATCCCTAACCCATACCTATAGTCGTAGCTAACTCCACGTAGAAAAACCCGAGCCTGGTTCCATGGGGCGTTGGACTGAGAACACGATAGCGTAGGCCTGCGTGGGTTCAAATCCCCAACATCAAATATCCTTTATGAAGATAGAGAAGCGCTAATCAATTAATTACTATAATTTATGGAGAATGAGTGCCGCCCGACGGAACCCTCTTTCATAGGCCCCCGTTTACGCGGGAGTCTCTAGAGGGCGAGGGCTCCGTTTTATAATTGTTTTATGGGAGGAGATAAATTTTATTGGACCTCTTCTTTTGTTAGGGTGTCTTGTACCTTTTGAACTATTTTATCTATTGATTGTGCATGGGCATCTATCAGTATCCTTGTATTATCTGTTAATGGATCATATGTTATGGCTATGTTCTGGTTCATTAATCTAACTCTATATCCTCCAATATATTGTCTACAATATGCTGTTTTTTGCCCACAAATCTTTACAGCTACATCTTCTAGCGGTAACGATGTCTCTATAGTATAGTATCTGGGATGTATGTAGCTTCGTATGACACTTGATAATTTCTTGCCAGTTGATGCTAGTGATTCGAGGACTTTAGTCAATGTTAATATTGCATCGTATCCTAGGCTAAAGAGTGGATGTATGTATTCGCCAACGTTATTAAATCCTAGAATGGGTCTAAGCTTATAACATCTCTTCATAATAGATGTTTCTGAGGGATCAACTCTATCGACAACTATGTTGTTGTAACTAAAGGCTCTATCTATGAATAGAAACGTATCTTCGGAAATAACAATATTTGATCCTTTAGGGATCATATGGAGTAGAATCAAAGCCGTTTCTTCTGGAAGCAAAGGATTACCATTATCATCTATTATAATAAGTGATGAAGCATCATTATTTAGAATAATGCCTAGATCCATTCCAGTAGATCTAACTATATCGGCTACTTTTTTTATTTCACTAATTAAGGGGTATCTAAATCCTTTGGTAATTCTCTTACCGCTACTTAACAATATGTATTCTACATTGAGTGATGCAAATAGATCAGGTAAAACAAGATCACTTGGACCATAACTAGTGCTAACAACTATATTAAATTTCTTATTAGCAATGATATCACTATTTATGAATGCTGTTAATGCTGAAACATATAGCTTATGTATGTATTCAGCATAAGTAACCCATCCAGTTCTCCCTGGCTCTGTTCTACGAATATACTTATCCTTTATAATATTGGCTAGTTCATCACCAACAACTTCGTATCCTGGAGTAGTAAATATTC
Source organism: uncultured Desulfurococcaceae archaeon (assembly GCA_964531225.1). Taxonomy (GTDB): domain Archaea; phylum Thermoproteota; class Thermoprotei_A; order Sulfolobales; family Desulfurococcaceae; genus CAZHDB01. Next base: position 4,301 of record CAZHDB010000041.1, on the reverse strand, counting down.
TAAATTGTACATGGCTTTCCATTAATGGGTAAGTTGATACATTGACTCCTCCACGCGCTCCGAAGCGCTTAATACTATAAGAGACTTCTCCTGATAATGATTCATGGAAATCCATTACGTCAACACCAGCGCTCATAAGTCCAGCTACAAATGCTCTCTTAAGCATTCTAGATGACGGATTGTAGTCACGACCACTAACAACAATGGATTTCTCGCCATACCAGCTTCCGAGAATAGCTCCTAATTCTGCAGCATCTTCTGGCGTTATCTCAAGATTAGGTTTACCAACTATGCGTCCCCTAATGAATTTATATACCAATATTATCACCTTATTTTAGGTGGAATGATTTTTCTTTCTACTACTTCATTTAATCCAACATTATTGTATGATCCGATTATTGAGGAAAATATCTTTGTATTATCTCCTATTAGTACATGGTCCATTATAATAGAGTCATGTATATCTGTATTACTTGATATGTATGTTGATTCCCACACTATTGAGTATGACACCTTTGTATCCCGGCCTATATGTACTCCTTCTCCTATAGAGACGTAGGGTCCTATAGTAGCTCCTTCTTCTATTATAGTGTCAGAGCCTATGGAGACGGGAGGAATTATGTTTCCTCTTATATCTGTGTTTTCTTCTACATAAACCCCAGGCTCGATATGTTTACCTCTAGGCTTAAATCCTTTTACAGCACCTTTTAGCATATCCCATGTTGCTTTCTTGTAATTCTCTATCCTACCGATGTCTTCCCAGTATGTATTATGCGGCATTATCCAACTATATACGTCATAGCCGTTCTCTAACAGATATGGAAATACATGTTTACCCCAATCCATTAGGGCAGGGTTTTCCCGTAGAATATTTAATACTTCATATCTTATCATGTAAAACCCTGTGTTTACATAGTTAGAGTATACACTTTCGCCAAAAACATGTGCATGGGCCATACTTAAAGCATATATTTCGATAGATAAAGGTTTTTCAACAAATAATCTTATTCTCCGCTTCGAATCTATGAATACGAGGCCATAGTGTAAGGGATTATCAACTTCTTTTAATGCGATAGTAGCTATACCTCCCATTCTTACGTGTTCTTCATAAAATAAATCGAACCTTGCATTACAGAGTACATCTCCCATTGATACAAGGAAGTTCTCTGTCTTTATTTGATCAGAAATTAGCCTAACTGCGTCTGCAGTGTCTTTGGAATCAAGTATTTCTACCTCAACATCATCGACATTAGTGAAATGCTCTTTTATTTGTTCACCTAAGTATTTTGCTAATACTTTGAACTTTTTAAATCCATTAAATCTAAGCCATTCTATAATGTAATCTATAATAGGTTTACCAGCTATGGGTATAAGTGGCTTTGGCTTTACATAAGTTAGTGGTCTTAACCGTGTACCTTTTCCACCGGCAAGTACTATAGCAAGTTTATCCAAGCTACATATTCCCCTATGTAAACTACGTTATTATCTTCGGATATAAAGTGATTGTCTAGATTAGTTAACAAGGTTCCCAATATACTCTATTAGTTCTTCGTAACTATTAACGTCTATCCACATATGGATAAAATATATTTCTTCAAGAGCATCCTTTATTAGATCATAATATTTTCTTTGATCATCTATGTAAATTATCTTAGGATAATGGTTTAATGCATAGTTTTTCTTGATAATTTCTATAGCTTGTATAAGTGTTTCGTTCTTCAGAGGATAAAATTTATTGAATAGATAATCAAAATATCTTGTTATTCCAAGTAAATCCATGATCTCTTTAGTAATGCTATACTTATTCCAACTTAGAGTCGATAATATAAAGTTGTTTCTTTTGCAGAAATCTAGAAATTCACGTACCTTGTCATAAAGACAAAATTTTTCACCATAATGGTCAACAATACAATCCTTGCTAACGAGTTTAAATGGTCTATGCAGTATTGATACATCATGGTGATTCCAGACAGTTCTATCGAGATCAATAAATAGTATCCATATCAAAATACTACATCTCTCAGCAATAATGCTTAAGCCGCCGGCGGGATTTGAACCCGCGACCACCGGCTTTCTAGGACGACCTCGGACGCTGGATTGGTACGCCGTACAAGGCCGGCGCTCTACCGGGCTGAGCTACGGCGGCTTCAATATATATTTAGGCTGTGATTAAGGGATTATAAGATTAACTAGTAATCTTTAATGAGGATAATTGGTAGCCGGGCGGGGATTCGAACCCCGGTCACGGGGGGTCTCCCCTTTGGGGTGGGCCAGAGCCCCGCATCCTTGGCCGCTAGACGACCCGGCTTTCTCGGTATATTGTTGTTGTTTCGGGTGTTTTAAATGCTTTATTCTATTTCTTTAGGATCTGTTCCATTATTCCTTCATATGCTTCTTTATATATTGGGTTTGATTCAAGTGCTCTTCTATTTCTAATGTATTTCTTTACGGTTATGTTTTCTGGTAATCCATGTTTCCTTGACCATTCATGCAATGGAATGCCGTATTGTCTTTGGATTGATTCTCGGTATATGTCTTCAAATATATTGAATGCACAGAATGGTATTAGTCTTCCATCAGGTACTCCATAGTGTATATTGCATCTCATTACACGTTGTATATCATAGTTGTAGAGGTCCATGAAGTGCATAAGGCCTATGAATAGCATTTTATAGTGTAATTCGCCCAGTGCCTCATAATTCCTTTTTATAACTATATTTAATAGTATTTTAAATAGGTCGAATTCTTTAGGAGCTTTCTTATTATCTATGAATTTCCTCATATTATATAATAGTTTAAGTCCTGTTACTATTCTACTAGATCCTATGATTAAGTCTTCCCATTTTTCTTTAAGATATTCTAGTAGGCCTTCGACATCTACAAAGTGTGTTATAGGTATTAATTTCCTAACTTTTTTGCCTTCCCTATCTACGTAAACATACGTTGCTGCTCCACATACTGGATGATTATCCATTTCAAACTTGAATTCGCCGCTAAATCCTTCAATGAATCTAGAAAATATAGCGCTTACAGGTACTGGAAACCATGCCTCCTTATCTATTTCTCCGTCTGTCTGTTCTTCGATTTTCTTTATTACCTCGGGTATCGTTATACGGTACTTTTCTCTTTCATGTTTTTTCATAAGTCCCGTGAGACTTACTGGCTGGTAATTAACTCCACGTATTACATCTATATGTTTTGCAGCAAATTTTATTATGGCCCCAGCCTCGTGATCGTTTATTCCACGTATAATAGTTGGTACCAATACTGTACTCGTCATTCCTGATCTACGGAATACTTCTAGTATATACGGTACTTCCCAGTGGTTTTTCCAATTTGTTACTGGTGTTACGCCATCAAAGCTTAAGTATATCGTATTTACACCATTTACTCTAAGGGCTCTCGCGTATTCTATAGCCTTAGCAGGGTCTTCAAAGTATAGTTCTGCAAACTTTATACCATTAGTATTTAGCTGCAAATGCCTTACTCCTTCGGCTTTTATAGCTCTAACAATATCGATTAAATCCTCTCTAAGTGTTGGCTCGCCGCCAGTAAGTTGTACGTTGACTGCTACTGCTTGTTTTTTAGCTGCACGAATCATTTCAACTATTTGTTCAAGTGTAGGCTCATATACATAGCCTGATGCTTCGGCATAGAAGAAGCAATACCAGCAACTAAGGTTACATCTATTTGTCAGAACTAGGTTCATTAACGCAGTATGGTTTTTATGTAATGGACATAATCCACAGTTAAACGGGCAAATATTCTTTAATGGAGTATATATGTGTCTAGGTCCACGTCCTTCCATATCCCATTTACTGAACTTCTTATATAGTTCGACATCTCCATAGTAGAGTTCTTCTATAACTCCGTGTTCAGGGCAAACACGTCTAATATAGAGCTTTCCTTCTCTTTCAATAATTGTTGCTGGTAGTATACGGTAGCAGTAGGGACATACACTTTGTGTAATCGATACTAATTCCTCCCCGCTCTTTATATCGGGGAGTGTAAAAGCGACCTCTCCAGCGTTCTTAGTAAGATTTAAACTATATTGTAACCCCATGTATTATACACCATGAACTACGCTAAGTAAATATCTATGGACTAAATTCTAAATATACATTCTCAAAGCCTTATATGATTACTGTAAATTTAAAGATTTCCTATTTAATCCCACTCTAAATAATATGTATATATAAACTAGCGGTATCAATGTCTTGGAGTGGGATTAAATATTTCAAATGTTTATCCGTAACCAATATAACCCCTACCAAGATATTATCAATAATCTAGTTGAATGG
>CAZHDB010000040.1:0-10315 GCA_964531225.1 uncultured Desulfurococcaceae archaeon | reverse complement strand
CACAGATGCATACTCGTAGCTCTACACGGGTAGCTGGTGGTGAGGAGGTTAGTGGCCAAATGATCTATTATGTGGAGGTTGGCTCAGCCATATACTCGTGGAGTATGTCTATAGACCTGGATGGTATTGGTCGCACGAGCTTCATACGTGTAGAGGATGCTGTTGATAGGGGGGAGCGTTTAAGGAGGATTGAGGCTGCAGTTGATGCTCTCCTACTAATGCTTGAGTCTAGATTGTTTGGTGCTAAACAGTCTAGGTACATGCCTGTCATGGATTACGAGAGCTTGGTTGTAGCCGTTAGTGACAAGTATCCATTCAATGTATCAGCTCCAGCCAATAAGGACTATGCATCAACTACACTATCACGTGCTAAGGCGTTCTTTGAAGCAACAGGATCGAATGTGATACTCTATGGATATAGGGCTGGTGTTAAGGGTATTGAGGAGTATAACACGATCTCTGAGCTATTAAAGGCTGTTAAAGAAGCCATTATTGGGTAGCATAGTTATGGTTAGGATTGTTCATGTAGAGGTGGAGCTTCACTGGGGCTATAGTATAAAGGAGCCTCTCTACACGGCTTCACAGCCAACATATAGGCTTCCTCCACAGACAACGGTTGTTGGTGCACTAGCCTATCCCTACGCCTATATCAATAGGCTTCCGGAGAACATTGTTGATGGAGATAAACTATATTCTACAACAGTACGTCTAGCCTCTATGATTAGATGGGTTAGCATAAGAAATACAATGGCTCCACTAGGACCGATCGAGACAATGGATATTAATAGGCTAATACTAGTCCTTGGAATACGTAGAGCACACATATATCCTGGATCAAGGTTTTTATGGGGGGTACAGCCTATAGGAAAGATCTATTCACCGTCATGGAAGCTAGAGATCATGATCCTTCCAGAGAAGGAAAGAGTTAATGGGATCGCTAGGCTAGCATACTCGATCGTTAGGCTTGGGTGTAGGGAGAGCCTTGTATCAGTAGATAGGGTTGAGGTAGTAGATGCTAATGTGTCTAGGCAGGAGTTTGTGTCTACATCATATTATTTCCCAAGGAGACTTGCAAGAGAGATCAGTGGAAACTACATGGTTACACACATGCCTACACTAACTAGTGAATTCTATAGGTTAGCCCATATAACCGATCCACGTAGGTTTATAGAGGAATACGTTATTCCAAGAGATCCCGTGGGTAGGATCGATGTTAGGTTAGCAGAGGATGCTATAGCTATACTTAACCCGGTCAATAACGATCATGTAATTATTCCTAAGGAAGTGCTTAGGTAATGGATGGACTAGTATTACTAAATACTCCCTTAGGACACGATCTAATGTATACAACGTATGTTAGAGCACTAGCAATAGGTGTTGGTGGAGAACTCTCCATAGAGTATGATAATGAAAAGAATACGTATTATATAGGATTGCAGGGTGTATCGATTAACAAGATCATTGAGAAGTCTATTAAAGTACTATATGGTATGAGGGAACAAGTAGGTAGTTTAAGGGCTTCAATACCATTGATAGTTGGGGGACCGGGTACAGATGCTGATCATGTTTATAAAATACTTGGAGTTAGACCTACCAAGAGATCTGAGTATAGGGGGAGGTTCTATGATAGTGTAATCGAGTATCTAAGAAGGGATCTTGGGGGATTAGCCTATAGCCTCTCAATTGAGAACTACTTAGCTAGGGTAGATGGGAATCTTGTACATATGTATGGTGGTTCTCGTGCACAGTATCCGGCACCCTCGATCTATAAGCACGAGATACTCTATGAGCTTGGCCGTTTTGGTGGTTTGAGAGACTATACTATTGGTAGACCTAGTATAGGTCGTGTAGAGATAAGGGTTTCTCCAGAGCTATATATGTACCTTACAGCACTAGCCATGGCTTATGAGGTCTATGCTGTACGTACTCAGCAGGGCATTGATCGTGTTTACCTATCACTTGTCCCCATAAGAACAAGATTAAATAGGCATAGGGCAGCATATCTTGAGCAGGTTTTTGAGAACATCATTAAGTGGATTAGGGATACACATGCCGCTAGACTCTATGGTGAACCAGATGTTTTCACATTAGCACTTAGCTACTGGTTATACGTTATTGATAGGGATGGTGCATTAGCTAATATAGGTTTTAGACTTGGTATTCACGTTTTTAGCGAGGGTAGGAGGAGGTTTCAGAAGAAACACTATGTCTACATAGATAATAGCCTGCTCAGAACAACTGATCTTGGGCTTAAGAGGCTAGGGCTTAAGAGAGTAGATAGAATTGATCTAGCTAGGGTCCTTGCATACCTACTTATCTCAACACATCTACTAGCAATAGATACCGGGTCAAGTACTTATCAGAGAATAGCTTGTTATACTAGGAATATAGCATTGGGTATTATGGGATTATCTTCTAAGGCATTACTTGACCAAATATATGATCTCAATAGGCTATTGAGTGACCAGATCGTTAGAACAAGGGTATTGGGTAAGCTAGCAGGTGTTATGGGTATAGATACGGGTAAGGCTAGGGAGTATCTAGACTATGTATTTAGTGAACTCCTAGGATATATACACTAGATCCCTTGCGGGAGAGGATATGGCTCAGTACGGTATAGTTGATCATGTGAAGCATAGGGTTAGAGAGTTATCTGAAAAATACACTCCAGTTTTTTATATTGCGCCAACTGGTTTTGGTAAAACCACATTATATATGGAGAAGGATGTTTTAAAGGAGCTTATTAGGTCTGGTAAAAGGGTTATCCATGTACTACCACTTAGATCAATAGTTGTCGATACACTTGAGAGATTAATAGATTATTTTGATAGAGTGGAAGTTAATTATAGAGATTATATGGGCTATCAAGCTGGTCTAGATAGGGTGCTTCTCTATGGTAAGTGTGTTGATAAGGATCCATATATGCTTAGTACATATAATGTGACAACATATGATAGCTATTCATTAACACTACTAGTATCTCCAGTACCAGAACTTTCAGGGCCTTATGGACACTATGATCTAGGCTATATGGCTTTAACATCAGCCATAAACCTATTTGATGAAGTCCATGTGCTACTTGATACCCATGAGGACTATAAGGGACTATATTTCTTACAAGGTGTAACATATTATTTATCACTAGTAGGGTCAAGACTGGTCTATATGAGTGCTACAGTTCATCCAGGACTTATAGAGGTTCTATTAAAACCATTTAGGGGGAGAGGTTCTCATAGGAAGCCATATATTGTTATTGTAGGTAGTGATCAGCTTATAAAAAGGTATAGGGAGTGGTTAGCAAAGACCGTATTCCGGGAGCTCATAGAAGCCTATGAAGTGTATCCGGGATCAGATGTATGTGTATCTGATAAGGAACTATGTGATAAGCTCCTTAGCTATCCCAAGTATGTTAAGACAGTTATATCTGGAGATAATGTATTGGATATAGCTCTTAGTGTCATTAGTGGAGAAGCCATTAACGGCTTATCAAGGTATACACGTGATCGTGTGGCAGTAATCGTTAATACTGTTAATAGGGCTATAGAGGTCTATAGGTGTCTTAAGGAGTTTATTGAGAGAAAGAATCTTGATTATAAGGTGTATCTACTACATAGTAGGATTGGCGAAAATGAGAAGATCCGTAGACTAGAGAGTATAAGGGAGGACATAAGGAAGGGTAGGAATATAGTTGTTGTATCAACACAAGTTATAGAGGCTGGTGTTAACATTAGCTTCCGTACAATGATTACTGAGGTATCAATCATAGAATCTCTTATTCAGAGGATTGGAAGAGTTGCTAGAGATAATCCTGTGAATGAGTGTATTGATGGCCCATGCCTAGTAATAATATCGATCTCGAAGCAATCAATAAAAGATGCTAAAAGTATTTATGGAGACCTTATAGAGTATATTGTTAAAAAACTCACTAGTAGGTTTAGATGTAATGAGGTCATCAGTCTTGACTGGAAGATCGGTATAGAGCCGTCAATATATGATCTGCTACTAGAAGCTGGATTAGGGCATGTAATAAGTAGAGATACAAGAGAGATTGACTATACATATCTAGGCTATGAAGATATTATTACCAAACTTATAGAGCCAGCCATAAGGAACACTATATCATACACTAATATGTATAATATCCTAGAGAATTTAGAAAAGACATTTGGAGGCAGCATTATACGATCGTCATCACTACTAAAACTTGTCATTGTCGATGAGAATTCTAAAGAAATAGATCGGGTCACAGTCCCCCTAAGATGGCTTCTACATAAGGGCAGTAAATATATTGAGACGAGGGATGGAGTACCATGTTATTACATCACTAGATGTAGTGATGGTAAATGCAAGGGGGTTGTTGAATGCATTGACCTGGGATATCATGATCTTAATAAACTCATTGAATCACTTCATAGGCATCCCTTGATCACAGTCTATCGTTTGCAAAAGAGACTATATGACAAGTTTAAAGATAGTTATTTACAGGGACTTGTTATTAAGGGTGATAATTATGATCGAGAATACGGTCTACCTTAATCTCTGTGCATTTTATGGGGATAGAAAATGTGTTGAATCTTTAGATACTCATCTCAGTGACGTAGCTATTATTTCAAAATACATAGCAGGAACACTGTATGGAGCACTAGGCACTGAATTTGAAAAGCTAGCACTAGTCACTGGTTTGCTACATGACATTGGTAAAGGATTAACACTTTATCAAGAGGAGATGACTAGTTTTGGAGGGCATGAGCTCATATCAGCCCTTATAGCCTATAAGTTGCTCCTAAATAGGTGTATTAACTTATGCAGAGAGGATCTTGTACCAATAGTATATGCTATCCTCGTACACCATCAAAGACAGAAGCCGTTACCGACTAGAATATCTAGTTTATCTAGGAGACTAATGAAGATTAAACGCTTACATAGAGGGAAAGAGCTTTTCCCAGATCCGCTGACCAAGTTGATCCATAGGCTATTCACTAAATACAAGATACCAATACTAGATACCGGGTTTAACTGTATAGAGAGAACTTTAAAAGAGGTAGAACAGGATCTATTGGAGAGCATATCTATATGGTCTAGGAGATTCTCTAGTAGGTATGAGCCCAGTATAGACATTATTACAGAGTTATTTGGAGAGTACAATAGCATCTTAGAGGAGCTATCGGGAACAAACTACTTCAAGTATCTAGTGTTGATCCATAGGTCAAGGATATTATCTGGAGTATTAATGGTTGCTGATAAATATGTCTCAGTAGTTTGTAGAGAGAAGAGAAATGAACATGAAGAGGGTAAGGATAAGACTTTGAAAAACCCATATTATTTATCAGTAGAGAGATTGGTGAAGAGATTATGGAGAGAAGGAAAATTAGAGTGTATGTTGAGGAAGCCGGACCATTAAAGAATCAATCTTATGAAATACCATTACCAGGTATAACATTATTCATAGGATCAAATATATCTGGGAAAACATTAGCAGGTATAATGGCCTCCTCAACACTACTACTTACAATTAACTATTATAGAGAACTGGTTGAGGCATTGGGATTTGAAACTTATGAGGAAGAGGAACTGCCTGGAGTTGATCTATTACTTCAAATGATATCAAGATACGATCCGTTAGGGTTAAAGGAATATGTTAGCCATGATGAATTACTTGATGTCATTAAAGATGTATATGGAGATGATCCTGTTAAGATCTTGTATAGATATCTATATACATGTGTATTATTATCAGAACTCAATCTAGTATTTGATGTAAGCCCCGGAGATAAGAGAAAAAGGAAAAGATATGACATAAAGTATTATTTAGAGATAGAGAATTGTCTAAAAATAGATGTATCTCTCAGAATACCTATTATAGATCCTATGAAGGATCTACTAGATCAATATGTAAGAGTAGAATATAATTGTGAAGAAAAGTATCTTGGCCTAGCATTACTGGAACCATATAACTCATATAAAAGAATAGTATATCCAGATAAATCCAGATCACCCTCCGAGGAAATTGTTGCAAGGATTACTGCCAACGGATCTAATATACAAGGTAAACTAGTGAGAGAAATTCGATCATTACTAGCTAAAACTTTATCATTATCTGGTCTACCTATAGAGAGAGAAGAAGAGATCAAGATACAACCTTCATTACCTACTGCACTTTCTCCAACAAAGATTAGGATCGGTAAAAATATTGTTGAAGAACACTTTTTCAGTAAAGGATTAAGAGTGCTATTCTCACATGCTGTTTATATTTCTGCAATGTATGAGTTGATGAGTAAGTATGAAGTAAGTCCTATTGTATATTTAGATGAGCCAGAGGTAAGTCTTGATACCTATATTGTATATAATCTCTTGGATCTATATCTTAGCTTAATTAATGACCTTAATGTTCCCTATGCCATCATAATTTCACCACATCGCGAGGAGATTCTCCATAAGCTGGAACTAACGATCTCAAGAAATATAGTGGAGCCTGATAGTATCTGTGTCTATGAAATCGTGTGGAAAGATCTTGGAAAAGCCTCTCTGGAGAAAAGAAAGTTCGATAAAGCTCTTGAGAAGTATGGTATTAAGAGACTTGAAGATCTATTGCTTGAAATATAATATAGGTGATTATGGAGTATGGTTAGACAAATATGTATTATATGGGATACATGTAGTCTAAAGAATATTGAGAAAGAACTAGATGACTTTATAATAAAGTATAGGATGAGGGTAATGAATTATTTAGTGATTTCTAGCAAGAAGAGGGAATACAAGATCTTGGCTAAGCGTCTTGGTATACTTGCGAGATTATTTAAGATAATAAGGGTAGAAGATATTGTTAGAAGACTTAATAAGACATATAGAGAATTGATTGCTAAGGTGTATCATCTCAACAATATTTATAATAGTAGAGAGGTTGTGGATAAGGATGCTCATTTAGCTCTAGGAGTAATTAAGAAACTATATGATTGTTGCGATATAGTTGTTGTCACAGATGATGATATGGCTAGGTATCTTGCCTTTATTCTTATGGAGAGGCTTTCACGGGAGACAAGTCATTACATGATCGTATGCGATAGGGAGGAGGTTATTAGTTGTAGATGCATATCTAGATTTGACGAGCAGATTGGTGGCTAGCTTATGGTTTCCCGTGATATAGGCTTAGTAAAAATTGTTTTTAGACCTTCCGGTAAGGTTCCATTGGTTAGTTGGAGTGGTAGTTTTTCTGCTAAGATTCTCTATGAGGTTCTTGGGGAGGCTGGTGTTTCTATTAGGAGAGAGTATGTTAAGCCGTTTATGTTGTCTCCTCTTTATGTCTATAGGGATGGCGTATGGAGTATTGTTTGGAGTGGTGTTTGTAAGGGTAATAACTGTAGTACCGTTGTTCTTGATCCTAGATATAATTACTCAATTAGAATAATTTTTCTCGATAGATCCTTAGTTATGAAATTTATTGATGGATTATCAAGTTATAATAAGTTAGTTAATGTTCTCGAGCTTAGCTATAATTCTATTAAGGTTAGGCCTAGGCTTAAGAAGTTGTCTACTGATCGTGTTAAGGCTCTTGTCAAGATAGTTTATGAGACGCCTACTCATTATATGTTTCGTTCTTGGGATATTCTTTATCCTAGTCATAAGAGGCTATTGTATAGTCTTGGCCGTACACTTTATAGGATTACAAGGCTTAGTCTACGAATGCTTATAGAGAGAATTATTACTCGTGGTATGGAGCTCTTAGAGGATAAGACTAAGGTTTTAAAAATAAAGATTGGCGAGAATAAGTATGCTTATGGATTTGTAGGAGAAGCACTGTATGGTATTTATCTTAAAGAATATGAGTATAAGTTACTGAAGCAATTACTATGGCTTGGCGAAATAGTTGGTGTAGGGAGAAATAGATCTCTAGGGTTTGGAGTAATAAAGACTAGTGTTAAAGAGATTCTCCAATAACGAATGAGCCTATTTTAAAACCATAGTACCAAATAATAACTTGAGGGCATAAGGAGATAATCGACGAAAGTTTATGTAATAAGGCTTATATATTTTCTAATAATATATATGCTTAGGTGGTTTTATGCCTAAGCGTACAACCGTCATACTAGATGACGACGTATATGAGAATCTTGTTAGGGAAAGCATTAGAAGATATGGTACAACTAGAGCTATATCCAAGGTATTAAATGAAATACTTAGGGATAGTCTTAGTGGTAGAAGAGAGTTGATTAGACTAATATATTCTGAAAAGATAGCTGAAGTGTCTATTGAAGAGTTTAGTGAGTTCCGTAGGGAGCTTAGCAAGAGGCTTGTAGAGAGATGATAATTGATACTACTTATCTATTACCACTTGCACGTATAAAGGTGAAAACAGATCTTTTAAGAGCAATTGCAGAGGATAGGCTTAGAGAAAAGATTGATTTTAGTGATTTAAAGATAAGTCTGATCTCAATATTTGAATTACAGGCAAAAGCGTCTAAACTAGGTATTCCGCCGAAATATGTATGTGAAGCAGTAAATACTATTTTCAAAGTATTTAATGTAATACCATACTATAGAGAAAATATTATAGAGGTTTCCCATGAACTATATAAAGAACTACATGACTATATAGACAGCATAATATTAGCTACAGCAATAACGTTAGATGAACATCTAGTAACTGAAGACACCATAATACATAGCGTTAAAGACAAAATAGAAAAACAGTACAATACCAAAATACTTAGATACATTGATCTTATAAAATAACTATTAAAACAATATCATATAGCATAAAACATACTTAACAATTATAGTCCTCCATCGCTATACGCTGATTCCTTAGAAACATTAGAATCGGAGACAAAGGATCATTCGCCTACGAGGATTTTCCCGGCTAAGCCGGAACACATCTCCTCAGTAAGCTCTCCAATTATAAACAATAAATTCACCATTAAAAAACCACTATGATGCCGTGGAAAAAGTCATCTCTTTGAGAAACATAATAAATGCACATCTGGAAGCGATCCCGCCCATGGAAAGAGCCAGCCTCATAGTAGAGGCTACCGCTCTCCTTAGCAATATATTTCTTTGTTCTGCTACTGTTTAAGCTTTTTTGCATATTAGTATAGGGAGGCTATTGAGTGAGAAGTTGGGACTAGTGTTTATATGGGCTTATGCGGTTTTTGCTATGGCTGTATCGTATCTTTAGCTACCAGTACTTGTTTAACCCATGTTTATTGTTGATTAGATCTGGCAAGCTATTATTGGATCAGCACTCATCAATTAAGCATTGATCCATATAATGCATGGATTTTTCAGGTTCTAGAGCATTGTAGATTAAAGACAATTATAATTAATAGTTCACATAGAGAGTCCATAGAGAGATCTAATATTTGTCCCAAAACTTAGGCCGAGGGGACAATTTCTAAAAACAATAATGGTTATTCCTTCAACTCTCTTTAGAGATCTATCATCATCTAGCTTGGTTAGGACACTGCCCTCACACAACTATATGCTGGGGATACGGTGGATGCCCGTGGTTCAAATTCCAATTGGCCCACCAAATTTATACTATAGAAGATTTCTGTGACTATCTAAGAATAGAGAGTTATGAGCTAAGTTGATTAGCCTCCGCAACAATATTTAACACTTGGTGCTTCGCAGATGTCTGAGATAGAGGGTATTGTTAAGGGTGGCGTGATTATTCCACTTAAACCATTGACAGAGTTAGAGGGTAAGAAGGTTAAAATAAAAATTATAAGTGTTGAAGATGTTGAGGTAGAGAAACTCTATTCGTACATTAGACTCTTAAGGGAAGGCGAGGATGCTGAAGAACTCTTCGAAATATAAACAAGGAGATATTATTATCCTGGAACTCCCATTCACAGATTTGCTTGGCTCTAAGCTAAGGCCAGTTTTAGTGCTAAATGCAGTAGACTTGAGCGATGATATAATGGTAGCAAAAATAACTAGCTCTCCCGGACGGCATAGGGTACCAATAGCACAATCAGACCTAGTCATTGGCCGTTTAAAGAAGAAACCTAGTTACATAGATTGCTCAAGTATTTTTACTGTAGAGAAGAAACTAGTAGTAAAGATTATTGGCAGACTCGCTGCGGAAGCCCTAGCCAGAGTTAAGAGGGAGCTAAAGGATATTTTCAGCTTAAGATGAAAACCTCTTCTAATACTGTCCTAGACCGTACCAATCCACCATGCATATCCTATGGTTCAGAATATCAGGATGAATATCTATCGTGGTTATCATTTTGGATTACATGCATATCAATTATATGAATTCATGTATATTATCTCGTCCTCACACGGCGACTTTCTATTCTCTTTAGAGATCTAT
>CAZHDB010000039.1:0-12687 GCA_964531225.1 uncultured Desulfurococcaceae archaeon | reverse complement strand
GGGACCTCTCGGATGCCAACCGAGCGCTCTTCCAGGCTGAGCTACCGGCCCACCAAACCCTAAGTCTCTATAGTAGATTATTATTTAGGGATTATAAGAGTTTATGAAATTTTTTACCTCGAGTCTTATAGACTACAATGACTCTTTATGGCATCTATATACTTGTTTATTAACTCCATTATCCATTCTAGCCTTGGTATATGTGTTATCCATTCTTTTGGTATGCCTCTTATTCCATGGTATAAGCCCGTTAATGAGCCTGCTATTGCCGCTATTGTATCTGTATCGTGGCCTAGACTTATTGCATTGGCTATTGTTTCTACATAGTCTCTACTGTTTAAGAATAGCCATAGCACTGCTTCTAGTGTATACACTACATAGCCTGTACTTTTGATTTCTCTTCTACTAAGATGTGGTAGTTCCTTGTTAATTATTCTATTATAGTACCCATACAACTCACTATTAAACGGCTCCCATGAACCATAGATCCTAATTGCTTCTTCAACCATTCTATCATAGGCCTTATACTTATCATATCCTCTAATAATGTAGTATACAATGATTGAATAGAGTCCACATCCAACAAGCGATCTTGGGTGGGCATGTGTTATTGCCGACACTTCATGTACTTTCTCTATAACTATCTTCAGATCCTTACAGTAAAAGTATAGAGGTATGGGCATAATTCTCATTAATGACCCATTACCATTACTAAACTCATCTTTTAAACCAGATAATGTAGGTGGTTTTCCCTTAAGCAAGTTATTTAAAGCTCTTCTAATTGTACGGCCGATGCCGAAAGGCCTTCCATGCGAGCTGTATTTGCCATTTACATACCATTGGATGAAATTATTTGCTATAGCCTCTAAACAATATCCATGGCTTACTAGAGCATCTATTGTGGCTAATGTTAATGCTGTATCATCACTCCATACACATTCCCCACGGTATTTTAAACACTTAAACTTCATTATATCATTGATATTTACATTTCCCCTTATAGAGCCCTCATATGGTATACCAATAATGTCTCCAAGTATATGTCCTAATACTGCTCCATAGACACGCTCACTTATCTCCATTCTCATTCACCATGGATTAACAATATTTCTTTATAGAGCCTCTAGTTTTTATTCTATAGCTTACAATTATATCTCCAGTAGATAAACTGGTACTACTGTGGGGCAACAGGTTTTGAGTAGAGACATACTTGATGAAATAATAGAGTCTAGGCTTAAGAAGAAACATAGGATATTCCTTGACAAGGAAAAACTTCATCCTGATTATATTCCCGAGAAGCTTCCTCACCGTGAAGATCAGATTAAGAGAATAGCATCTATACTTGTACCGGGGCTTGAGGGTATTAGGCCTAGCAATATACTGATCTATGGTTTAACCGGAACTGGTAAAACAGCTGTTATATTATTTGTTCTTCGTGGATTAGAAGATCGGGCTAAGGTTGGGGGAATAAGGTTTAGGTATGCCTACATTAATACACGTAAAACCGATACTGCTTATCGTGTTTTAGCTGGAATTGCCCGAAGCCTTGGACTTAGAATACCATACACGGGATTAGCCATTGCAGAGGTTTATCGTAGATATATTGAAGCACTTAATAGCTGGGGAGGAGTACATGTTATAGTTCTTGATGAAATAGATTATTATGTTCGTAAACATGGAGATGATCTTTTATATAAACTCACGAGAATAAACGAGGAACTTACCCGTGGAAAGGTATCTATCATAGGGATTACAAATGATATAAATTTTGTCGAAAATCTTGATCCACGGGTCCGTAGCAGTCTTGGCGAGATCGAAATAGTTTTTCCACCCTATAACGCTACACAATTAGAGGATATACTATGGGATCGTGCTAGAGATGCATTTGTACCTGGAGTTATAGGACTTGATGTTATAAAGTATTGTGCTGCATTAGCTGCCCGTGAACATGGTGATGCTAGGAGAGCCCTTGATCTACTTCGTGTAGCTGGAGAGATTGCTGAGAGAGAAGATGCTGAACGCGTAACTATAGCACATGTTAAACAGGCCTCGCTAGAAATCGAGCATGGCCGTATACAACAGATAGTCTCTACGTTACCTCTTCATGCAAAACTTGTCTTAAAGGCAATACTATTTAGTATAAGAGGTAAGGGGTATTCAACAACTGGAGAAACATATGACAAATATAAGAACATAGTTACTAGTTTAGGTTATGAGCCACTGACTCAACGAAGAGTTAGCGAGATAATTAATGAACTCGATATGCTAGGTATAGTTAATGCATTAGTTGTTAATCGTGGACGTTATGGAAAGACAAAGATGATAAGGATTAGTGAATCAGTATTACCTGTTATAGAACAATTATTATCCATAGAAGATAGGTGATTAGTTGAAAATAAAGTGGATCATAGGTTTAGATGATGGCTATTTTCCACCCCATTATAAGGGTGGAAAAGGATATACGATATTACTAGGTGTTAAATATTCACTTACGAAGAAGGTAATTGAAGGTATTGCATATACGCTTGTTCTTGTCGATGGATTAGATGCTACTGAAAAAGCTCTAAGATTAATAGAGTTTTTGGGAGGAGATGTTATATTATATGATGGAGTAACCTATGCAGGGTTTAATGTAATTGATCCTTTTAAAGTTCATTCCATTACTAATATTCCAGGTATAGTATTCTACAGGCATCCATTATCTTTAAAGAGGATATCAGACGCTCTGGTTAAACATTTTCAAGACTATGAGATAAGATTAAACGTAATCAAAAGAGTATTGATGCATAGGTATAAGATGAGTACGGAATGGGGTATATACGAATATACACCTGTAGAAATCGAACCTTTAGAAGCAAAGAAGCTACTTGAAAATCTCCAGTACTATTCTCCTGAGCCCGAACCAATAAGAATAGCTGATATATTATCCTCTAAAGCATCAAGAAAACTTATGGTAAGGTATGAGCGGGCCCGCCGGGATTTGAACCCGGGACCTACGGGTTAAAAGCCCGCCGCTCTACCAGGCTGAGCTACGGGCCCATCTAATTTCATACACAACTATTCTTCCAGATATGAATGAAGTAGTTAGGCTTTTTATTACTTTTTCTCTAAATTATTTTCTCCAGAATCATTCTATACATAAAAGTACTCATATAATGTTGGTACCCCCATTATTTTTCTCTACACGAAAACGGTAAGACTTAAGAACTCGTATAGAAATACGGGAGTCTAGTTTATACATGTGTATATGACATAGGGATAAACTATAATTTGGAGGTAAGTATATAGATTAGGGTTGAATGACTATGCCCAGGTCTAAGAAAAAGGGAGTTAATATTCTAGATCATGAATGGGTTCCAGAACATGAGGTTTTAAGCCCTGAAGAAGCTGCTAAGGTTTTAAAAGAACTTGGCGTGAAGCCTATACAATTTCCCTGGATCAGTATAAATGATCCCGTAGTTAAAGCCATTGGTGCTCATGTAGGTGATATTATTCGTATTCGCCGTAAGAGTCCTACGGCTGGAGAGATTATTGTGTATAGATACGTAGTTGTTGATTAGGTTTGGAGGGTGATATTTTAATTGAATAATAGTTTGTCCCAAAAGGTTTTTCCTACACCAGATGATAGATGGGTTGTTTTAGAAGCTTATTTTCGTGAGAAAGGTCTCGTGAGACAGCATCTCGATAGTTATAATGATTTCATAGAGAGAGGAATACACGAGATTATTAGAGAGTATAGTGAAATACCAGTACCTCAAATACGTGGTAAAATAGTAATTGATGACATAAGAATTGATAGACCAAAGGTTAAGGAAGTAGAGGGTTATGAGGAGGAAGTAAAGCCTATAGAATGTCGTCTTAGAAACCTGACATATGCTTCTCCAGTCTATCTTAAGTTTCATGTAGAGATTGAAGGAGACTATTATGGTCCATACGAAATATTGCTCATGAATCTCCCAGTAATGCTTAAGTCAAAAATTGATCCACTTAGTCAAATGTCGCCAGAGGAACTTGTTGAGGCTGGAGAGGATCCTAAGGATCCTGGTGGTTACTTTATAATTAATGGTAGTGAACGTGTACTCATAGCTCAAGAGGACCTAGCTAGTAATAATGTTCTTGTCGATAAAGCTGCTGAGGGTAGTGCTGCAACGCATATTGCAAAGGTTATTAGTGTAGCACGTGGCCGTAGAAGCCAATTAGTTATTGAGAGGAGGAAAGATGGTATTCTCTACGCTAATTTACAGGGTTTAAGAATACCTATAACGATCCTTATGAGGGCATTAGGTCTTCAGCGTGACGAAGATATAGTCTATGCTGTAAGCCTTGATCCAGAAATACAAAAAGAGATGCTTCCAAGCCTCATGAAGGCACGTGATATAGAGACTGTAGAGGATGCACTAGACTATATAGGTTCCCGTATAGCTATAGGTCAGCCTAGGGCGGCCCGTATTGAACGTGCTAAATTAATGCTTGACGAACACTTACTACCACATATAGGTAATAGGCCTGAAGATCGTAAGAAAAAAGCGTACTTTATAGGGCAAATGGCGTGTAAATTACTTGAACTTGTAAAGGGATGGAGGAAACCCGATGACAAAGATCATTATAGAAATAAGAGGCTTAAATTAGCTGGAGAACTCCTGGCCCAGCTATTAAGATATCATCTTACAAATTATTTTGTACGTGAGTTAAAGAATACTATTGAGAAAACATTTAGCAGGCACCGTAAAGCCGATCTTAGAAGTGCGTTAAAACCAGGTATATTAACCGATAGAATACTTCATGCAATGGCTACTGGTAATTGGCCGGGCGGTAAGACTGGTGTAAGCCAGTTACTAGATCGTACTAATCTTATGAGTACACTTAGTCATTTAAGACGTGTAGTATCACCATTAGCTCGTAGTCAGCCGCACTTTGAAGCTCGTGAACTTCATCCTACACAATGGGGCCGTATATGTCCATTTGAGTCTCCAGAGGGCCAGAATATTGGACTAGTTAAGAATCTAGCGTTAATGGCTAGTGTAAGTGTTGGAATACCAGAGTCAACAGTTGAACCTATTCTTAGAAATCTCGGTGTTATACCTATTGATAAGATTATTGAGGAGGCTAAGAAGAAGGGTCCAGAGGCGTTTCTCACTTGGAGCCGTGTCTATCTTAATGGTAAACTTATAGGATATCATCCTGATGGTGCAAAACTTGCTAATGATGTCCGCAGGCTTAGGCGCCGTGGAGAAGTTAGCCCCGAAGTAAATATTGCCCATATAGTTACTAAACATACAAATGAAGTATTTGTAAATACTGATCCAGGGCGTATTAGGAGACTATTATTTGTTGTAGAGGATGGAGAGCTTAAGCTAAAGCCTGAACACATAAAGAAACTCAAGGAGGGTAAATGGACATTTACAGATCTTGTTGAGAATGGTATTGTTGAATTCCTAGATGCTGATGAAGAAGAGAACGCTTATATATCATTGGATCCGGAAGAGATCACTCCGGAGCATACCCATATGGAGGTATGGACACCAGCTATTCTAGGTATAACGGCTTCATTGATACCTTATCCGGAGCATAACCAGAGTCCACGTAATACTTATGAAGCAGCAATGGCTAAGCAGGCTCTAGGACTTTATGCAGCAAATTACCAGCGCCGTATGGATACACGTGGCCACTTCCTTCATTATCCACAAAAACCGCTTGTCCAGACACGTGTAATGGATATTATAGGATTTAATACTCGTCCAGCTGGCCAAAACATGGTTGTAGCAGTAATGAGCTTTACAGGTTATAACATAGAGGATGCCTTAATAATGAATAAAAGTAGTGTTGACCGCGGTCTTGGAAGGAGTACATTCTTTAGACTATATAGCACTGTGGAATATAAGTATCCAGGCGGACAAGAAGATCGTGTAGAAATGCCACCACCACATGTCAAAGGGTATCGTGGTCCTAAAGCTTATGAGAAACTTGAGGAAGATGGCATTGTAGTTCCTGAAACCCCTGTTAAAGGCGGTGATGTACTTATAGGTAAGACTAGCCCACCTAGATTTCTAACTGTACAAGAATATGGTGTGGGCACAGGGTTTGTTAGACAAGATACAAGCATTGTTACAAGACATGGCGAGAAAGGCATTGTAGATACTGTACTAATAACGACTGATTCTGAAGGCAATAAGCTCGTAAAAGTCCGTGTACGTGATTTAAGAATACCCGAGCTTGGAGACAAGTTTGCAAGCCGCCATGGACAGAAAGGCGTTATTGGTCTACTTGTACCACAAGAGGATATGCCATTTACAGAGGAGGGCATCGTACCGGATCTAATTATTAATCCACATGCATTTCCAAGCCGTATGACTGTTGGACAACTTATTGAGAGCATTGCTGGCAAAGTAGCTGCTCTTGAGGGGAGATTAATTGATGCCACACCATTCTATAAGGAATCTATTGAGAACATTAAGCTTACATTGAGAAGACTAGGCTATTCTGATACCGGTGAAGAAGCTATGTATGATGGACGTACTGGTGAGCTATTACAGAACCCAGTATTCATAGGCATAGTCTATTACCAGAAATTACACCACATGGTAGCTGATAAGATACATGCTAGAGCACGTGGGCCAGTACAAATTCTTACAAGACAGCCTGTTGAAGGCAGGGCTCGTATGGGCGGTCTACGTTGGGGTGAGATGGAGAGAGACTGTTTAGTTGGCCATGGAGCCGCATTACTTCTTAAGGAGCAATTGCTTGACAAAAGTGATCGTACAATAGTCTATGTATGTGAATTATGCGGTCATATTGGATGGTATGATAGGAATAAGGGCAAGTATATATGTCCTGTCCACGGAGATAAGGGTAAGCTTTATCCAGTTGAAGTATCATACGCATTTAAGCTTCTTCTACAAGAACTTATGAGCATGTGTATTATGCCTAGGCTTAAGCTGGAAGATATAGTTAGTGGTAGGAAGAGGTAATCAAAATGTTTAGGGCCCGTAGAATTGGAGCTATAAAGTTTGGCATCTTAAGTCCAGATGAGATTAGAAAAATAAGTGTTACAACCATATTTACTCCAGAGGTCTACGATAACGATGGAATGCCAATTGATGGAGGAATAACGGATCGTAGACTAGGAGCCATAGAGCCTCGTGAAGTATGCCCTATATGTGGTAATACAAGAGATAGTTGTCCAGGACATTTTGCCCATATAGAACTTGCAAGACCAGTTATACATGTAAGTTTTGTGAAACACATACTTATTTACCTAAAATCAACATGTAGACTTTGCGGCAGAATTCTTCTTGAGCCAGGAGAAACCCAGAGATATCTGGATCTACTAACACGTCTTGAGAAAATAGGCGCCGATCCTTTAAGGAAGAGACTCATAGAATATATCCGTAGAAAAGCCTCTAAGCAGATGGAGTGTCCCCACTGCGGTGCTAAACAATATAGAATCAGGCTTGAAAAACCATATATTTTCTATGAAGAACGTGAAGAAGGAGTTGTAAGATTAACTCCCGCAGATATACGTAAACGTCTTGAAAAGATCATTAACGATGATGTCAGACTTCTCGGAGGAGATCCTTTAGAGGCAAGGCCTGAATGGATGGTTTTAACTGTTTTGCCGATACCTCCCAAGGCGGTGCGTCCATCAATTCTGCTAGAAACGGGTATACGTAGTGAAGATGATCTAACTCATAAGCTAGTTGATATAGTTCGTGTGAATAATAGATTACGTGAACACATTGAAAGCGGTGCCCCGAATGCAATTATTGAAGAGGAGTGGGAGCTATTACAGTATCACATAGCAACGTATTTTGACAATGAAGTTCCAGGCATTAGTCCTGCAAGACATCGTAGTGGTAAGATATTGAAAGGTATTGCTCAGAGACTTAAGGGTAAGGAAGGACGTTTCCGTGGTAGTCTTAGCGGTAAACGTGTAGACTTTTCTGCACGTACAGTCATTAGTCCTGATCCTAACTTGAGTATCGATGAAGTAGGTGTGCCAGTAGATGTTGCTAAGATATTGACAGTGCCAGAAAAAGTCACTCCATGGAATATTGATTTCCTTAGAAAACTAATACTCAATGGACCTGAGAAATGGCCTGGTGCAAACTATATCATAAAGCCTGATGGTAGGCGTATAGATCTTAGGTTTGTCGATAGGAAGGCTCAGGCTGAAGCATTAACGCCTGGATATATTGTTGAAAGACACCTCATGGATGGAGACATAGTATTGTTTAACCGTCAGCCAAGTCTACACCGTATTTCTGTCATGGCTCATGTGGTTAAGGTTCTTCCTTATAAGACCTTTAGATTAAACTTACTTGTCTGTCCACCATATAATGCCGATTTCGATGGAGATGAAATGAATCTCCATGTACCACAGAGTGAAGAAGCTCGTGCTGAAGCACGTATACTAATGCTTGTAGAGAAACATATTTTAAGTCCTAGATATGGCGGGCCTATTATTGGTGGTTTGCAGGATTATATTAGTGGTGCTTATTTATTAACGGCCAAGTCTACATTGCTTACAAGGGATGACGTTATAGACTTACTCGGTGTAGCCGGATATCGTGGTCCATTACCGGAACCAGCTATATTAAAGCCTGGCCCCTATTGGACTGGTAAACAACTTGTCAGCTTATTCCTTCCAAAAGATCTAAACTATAAGAGAAGGGCTACTATTGGTAAGGCTGCCACACTAGCATGTATTGATGAAGACTGTCCACATGATAGTATAGTTATTATTAAGAAGGGTATATTATTAGAAGGCGTACTTGATAAAGCCAGTATCGGTAGAGAGGAGCCTGAGAGTTTATTGCATTGGCTTGTTAAAGAATACGGTGAAGACGTAGCTAGAAAGTTTATGGATAATGCATATAGGATGTTTATACGCTATGCCGAGAAGCATGGACTAACACTTTCATATGATCATGTAGTATTACCTCCTGAAGCTATGAAAAAAGTTAAGGAGATTATTGAAGAGAAGCGTAGGGAGGTATTTGAGTTAATTGAAAAGTATAAGCGTGGAGAACTAGAGCCTAGGCCTGGTAGAACTCTTGAAGAAACTCTTGAGGAAGAAATAATTGACTTACTGTCTAAGAGATTGCTTGATGATGTTGCTGAAGCTATTACACCATATTTCAACCTACGTAATCCAGTAATAGTAATGGCTCGTACTGGTGCGCGTGGTAATCCAGTAAACCTTACACAAATGGCTGCATTGCTTGGACAACAGACTGTGCGTGGACACCGCATAGTACGTGGATACTATAATCGTACATTACCACACTTCAAACCAGGAGATCTTGGTCCGGAGGCACGTGGTTTCGTGGCTCATGGTTTTGCAGAGGGATTAACACCTGTTGAAATGTTCTTCCATGCAGCGGCTGGTCGCGAAGGACTAGTTGATACTGCCGTACGTACTAGTCAAAGTGGCTACATGCAGCGTAGGCTTATTAATGCTCTACAGGATCTAAGGGTGGAATATGATGGTACTGTGCGTATGCCTACTGGAGAAATTGTACAGTTCCGCTATGGTGAGGATGGCGTGGATCCTATGTGGAGTGATCATGGTAAGGCCGTAAAGGTTGAACGTGTTATTGAAAAGGTTATTGGGTGGAGAACATGAATTCGAAGGATAGGCCTATAGAATCAAAAGATGAACTAATATCTTATCTTGAAAAGAATTTAAAAGGATTTGTTAGTGAAGCTATATATAATGATACAATGGATCAATTAATTAAGACTTGGGAGAGATATGGGTTAACTTATGAAGAACTTGATGAAATTATTAAGGAGATTATTGATAGGTATAAGAAATCTCTTGTTGAACCTGGGGAAGCTGTCGGAACGGTTGCAGCACAAAGTATAGGCGAGCCATCTACACAAATGACTCTCCGTACATTTCACTATGCTGGTGTACGTGAGTTTAACGTAACTCTAGGCCTTCCAAGGCTTATAGAGATCGTTGATGCACGTAAGAAGCCTGGTACGCCTATTATGGAGATCTATCTTGATGAGGAGCATAAATATAGTGAGGAGAAGGCTCGTGAAGTCCAGAGACGTATTGAGACAACGACTATTGAGAATATTGCTAAAAGAATAGATGTTGATCCGCTAATGGGTGTTACTGTAGAGCTTGATAAGTCTATGATGGAGGATAAGGGCGTATCTATAGAGGATGTACATAAGGCTCTTGAGAAGCTGAAGCTTGGAGATATAGATGTTGATGAGTATAATGGTATAGTATACATACAGTGGAAAACCATACCTGATTATACAAAGATCGAGAGAATTAGGAGGAAAATATTTAACGTAAGGATTAAGGGTGTCAAGGGAATTAATAAGGTAATTATTCAGAAGAGGGCTGTTCCACAGCCTGATGGTACTGAGAAGGAAGAATATGTGTTGATTGCTGAGGGAAGTAATTTACTTGATGTTATGAAGGTACCAGGTGTTGATTATAGAAAGGTTTTTACTAATAATATTAAGGAAGTAGAAGAAGTGCTTGGTATAGAAGCTGCTCGTACAGCAATCATAAGAGAGATCATGAATGTACTTGAGGATCAAGGTTTAGATGTTGATATTAGGCATGTAATGCTTGTAGCTGATACAATGACATGGAGTGGTACAGTTAAACAGGTTGGACGCCATGGAGTAGCTGGTGAGAAGCCAAGCGTGCTTGCTAAAGCAGCCTTTGAAATGACTGTACAAAAACTTGCTGAAGCCGCTATTGCAGGCGAAATGGATCCTCTCGCTGGAGTAACGGAAAACGTAATAATAGGCCAACCCATACCTTTAGGTACTGGCATAGTTGAATTGTATATGAGGCTTGTTAGTGAAGAGGAGAAAGGTGAAAAAGAATGAGTCTTAGCGTAACAGATTTCGCCCGTGAACTTCAAATGGTTTTTAAAACTGGTAGTGTAGTTATTGGTACAAAGAAGACTATTAAATTAGCTAAGCTTGGTAAGACAAAGCTTATAGTATTGGCTAGAAATGCTCCTCCTGAGGTGAAAAAAGATATATTGTACTATGCAAAATTAGCTAAAATACCTGTGTACGAGTTTCCCGGCACAAATATGGAGCTTGGAGCTGTCTGTGGAAAACCTTTTAGTATTGCTGCGTTGGCTATAATTGATCCGGGCCAGTCAAATATTATTGAGCTGATTAAGGAACACGGTGAGGTGAAGACATAGACGTGGGTATTGGTGTTAAACTAACACCTGAAGAACTAAGATATATGGCTCTATTACATGAATTAACAGGTGTTCATGTTATAGATTGTATTATTGATGATGAATTTAATCGCATAATATTTATTGTAAGCCCTCATGAAATAAGCCAAGCCATAGGACCTAGAGGTTTACATATACAGAAGCTACGGAAGATCATAGGACGTAATATTGAGGTTGTAGGGTATAGCGATAAACTTGAAGAAATGGCTAGATATGCACTAATACCAGCTAGGGTACGTGATGTTAGAGTTGTACAACGTGGAGGTAAGAAAACTATATATGTTAGTGTAGATCCTAGTGATAAGGGTATAGCTATTGGCAAGAATGGTAAAAATGTTGCTCGTGCAAGACTACTGCTTAAGAGATATTTTGGAGTAGATAATGTGATCATAGCTTAGGGATTAGACAAATATTTAAAGACCTCTATACAACACCCATATAGATTGGATGTAGCTGGGGAGAGAATAATATGACTGGAAAGAAATCGCCTAACGGACTATATGCTGCTAGAAAGCTTCGTAAGAAGAGGCTAAAGTTTAGATGGAGTCAGCGAGAATTCAAGATCAAGATGCTTGGCCTTAAGAAGAAAGTAGATCCACTTGAAGGAGCTCCTATGGCCCGCGGTATTGTTCTAGAAAAAGTAGCTGTTGAGGCTAGGCAGCCAAATTCTGCAGTCCGTAAATGTGTACGTGTCCAGCTTGCTAAAAACGGTAAGGTTGTAACGGCCTTTGTTCCATGGGATGGAGGTATAAACTATATTGACGAACATGATGAGGTTGTAATAGAGGGTATAGGCGGGCCACGTGGCCGATCAATGGGCGATATACCTGGTGTACGCTATAAGGTTATAAAGGTTAATGGTGTATCGTTAAAGGCTTTATGGCTTGGTAAGAAACAGAAACCTATAAGATAAAATATTTTAGAATATATCTAGATCTTCTTCTGATTCTTCTCTAAATTCTTCTTGCTGATCAACTAATACTTTCCTAACATAGATTGGCTTGTGTGTTATAAGAGCAAGAAGTATTGCATGACTAGGGATCATTTTCCTACGTATAATCATTTTATCTTCTCCATATTCTGCCGTAGCGGAATACGTGTAAGTTTCCGGATTTATAGAATCTATAACTACTCTTCTCAAGTGTTTGCCGAGAGCATCTATTGCATTGGGTGTTGTAAGTATGATATCATATAACGTTTCTCGATCGTCATTGAATTCCTCCTCTATGTAAGTATCATAGCCCTTGATCTTTCTTATCATCTCAACAATGTCTATAGGCACTGAATAGAGTCTAAATTCACGCCCATCCTCAAGTTTGCAAGTAATTAGTGTTCTTTGGGGTACAGGATAGGGAGTTCCATCTATTATAGCTTCAATAAATGTTATTGTTGCCTCTACATCATATACTTTTACAAGTTCTTCATCACTATATTCGCTCAAGATATTCTGCCTCGG
>CAZHDB010000038.1:0-13528 GCA_964531225.1 uncultured Desulfurococcaceae archaeon | reverse complement strand
ATAGGGATTCGTGGAAGCCCTTTAAAGTCAGTTATAGTATTAGTGGAGTATTTATAGAGCAAGTACGGAGATGGTCTCCGAAAGTACTTGATCTATTCCATGAACTGGCTTCTACTGGTATGGCAGAGTTTATAGAACAGACGTATTATCATAGTCTTGCAGCCTTTATACCTCCAAATTTTGATGAGCTTCGAGAGCAAATCATGGAGCATCATAAGCTTATGAATGAAGAATTCGGCGTTGAACCTATTAGTATTGAGAATACAGAGTTTACATATAATAATGATATAGCTTGTTTCTTCCATAGTCTTGGCTATAAGGTTATGTTGACTGAAGGTGTTGATTGGGTACTTGGATGGAGATCCCCTAATTACGTATATAGAAGCTATTTATGTGATATGAGAGTATTAACCCGTAACTATAGGCTTAGTGATGATATCGGATACCGTTTTAGTGATCGTAATTGGGATCAGTATCCGTTAACTGCGGACAAGTATGCTTCATGGCTTGCTGCAACGCCTGGAGATATAATATTCATTGCAATAGACTATGAGACGTTCGGAGAGCATCATTGGCCGGAAACAGGGATTTATGAGTTCCTTAAATGGCTTCCCGGAGAGATCCTTAAATGGCAGCATCTAGCTATATCAACTCCTAGTGAGGCTGCATTCAAATATCCAGTTCGCGATGTATACGATGTGCCTCCATGGAGCACTATTAGCTGGGCTGATGAAAGGGATCTTAGTGCGTGGCTTGGTAACCATATGCAGCATAATGCCTTTAAAATGCTTATTGACCTAAGGCCTTTTGTTAAGGCTATTGATAAGCCCGAGCTAACTAGATTGTGGAAACTCCTAACTATAAGCGACCATTACTATTATATAGCTACAAAATTCGGTAGTATCGAGCAAGTCCATAGCTATTTTAGCCCGTACAAGAATGCCCCAGATGCCTATGCTATACTAGTACAAGCACTTAGCATATTAGCTAAAAGAATAGTTGAGGAAATACGTGAAAACACAAGAAAAGTCGCCTATAACATAGTATTACCTGAGGATAAAGCATTTCACTTCCACTTAAAAGAGAATGTATATCTCGGTATTAAGGCCCATAATGTAAAGGAATTAATACGCAGACTGGAGGAAGTACCTGTTGAATCAGTTATTTTCCATTTACATAGGGGAGACCTACAGGCATGGTTCATAAATATTTTTGGCTTAAGAGATCTTGCCGATGAACTTAATAAATTAGCTAGAGAGACCATGGACGTTGAGAGTAAGAGAAGGGCTCTAATCAAGATCTTAAAGGAGTATTTTGGCTCTTAAAGATATAATTGCTTTCCAATATATGCCCAAGGTAATTATATTAGTCAATATATTCTTAATTTAGTATTATACGCTTTTACTCATACAGTATGTGGCTATAGTAAGAATTATATTTTCATAGAATGTAGTGGTATCTATAGAGGTGGTTAATTGCCAAGGATAAATTTTATCTTTGTAATTCATTTTCATCAACCCGTTGGACAGCTTGATTGGGTATTTGAGAGAATATATGAGAATTGCTATAAACTGTTACTTGATGTGTTTAAGAGATACCCTGATATCAAAATAACTGTTCACATTAGCGGCCCCATGCTTCTGGAAATGATCGATCGATATCCTGATTGGTTATCCGAGATAGCTAAACTAGGTGATCATGGATCCATAGAGTTTCTTGCCGGAAGCATTGGTGAAGCAATATTGCCTATACTCCCTCCAGAGGACCGTTATTGGCAGGTTCGTGAATACATAAAGGTTTTTGATAAATACTTTGGCTTTAAGCCAAAGGGTATGTGGCTACCTGAACGTGTCTGGGAACCTAATATTGTTGAAGCTTTAGCGAGAAACGGGATCGAGTATGTCCTCCTTGATGATAGTACATTGTATCATGGGGGACGTGGAGGAGATGAATCACTTTATGCATGGATGACAGAGGATAGCGGCTATGGATTAAAGCTTTTCTTCATAGATACTCAGCTACGGTATATACTCCCGTGGAGGAGCTCTGAGGATGTATTCAACTATATGCTTAGTAAGGCAGACGAAACAGGATCAAGATATCTTTTATGGGGGAGTGATGCTGAAAAGTTTGGTGAATGGAGAGATCGTGAATGGGCTAGTTGGTGGCTTAATGACTTCTTTACTAAGCTTAGAGAGAGAAAACATGAAATAAACCCTATTCATCCTAGTGAATATTTAGAACTTTACGGTGTAAAAGGCCTTATCTATCTCCCTCATGGTAGCTATGATAAGATGCTTGAATGGAGTGGAGGATACTTTAGGAATTTCTTGGTTAAATACCGTGAGAGTAATAATCTTCATAAAAAAATGCTTATTGTTAGGTCTAAGCTTAAGGAGGCTAATGTGGGAGGAGATGTATGGAGATATTATCATTTAGGACAATGCAATGATGCTTATTGGCATGGATTATTTGGCGGGATTTATCTTACTCATCTAAGACAAGCACTTTACGAGAATTATATTAAAGCTGAGAGAATAGCTGAGGAAATTATTGATTACTATAGGGAATCAAAAATTATTATTAGAAGAATAGATTTTGACTTTGACGGTGAAAATGAAGTCCTTATAGAAACACCATTACTCAATGCATATTTTAAGCCTAGTGACGGTGGAACATTATTTGAGCTGGATTACAAGGAGAAAGGATATGAACACAACTTACTAAATACCATGACAAGATACTATGAGCCGTATTTAGAGGGAATGGGGTTCATGCCGGATTGGTATAGAAGAGTAAGTGCTAGAGAACATCTATGGGCTCCACATACATCATTAAATGATTGGATAAATAATACACCGTTCATTGATTGGAGCGATCTAGCTCTTGGAAAGTATATTAGTAAAGTTGATAAAAACGGAGTCCTCATTATGAGGAGGATAGCGCATTACTATCAATTAGGTTCTAAACCAGTAGAATTATTTGTAGAAAAAAGAGTATCCATATCAGCCGAAGATCCGTGTATGATAATAGAATATAGGTTCGAGAATCAGGGCAATTCTATTATAGAGGGTCTACTTGGTTTAGAGTATACAATAGCTCCTAAATTACCAAGGAATAGGGATAAGGCAGGATTTACTGGTTATACTGTAAATAATGTTGATCATAGTATTAATGATACATGGACTGGTGAAACAGATCATGTAGTTATAAAGAGCCCTATATTCCCCGATACAGTTATTGAGACAAGTAGTAAGACTACATATTGGATCTCTCCAGTGAATATGCCTGCTCGTACTGAAAAGGGAATTGTACAGAATTTCGAAGGACTAGGGATCATGCCTATATATAATGTTAGGCTTAAGCCAAGGGAGGAATTTCAACAACGTATAAAACTGTATATAAGGAGGTAAGGAATGGATTTAGCAAGAACTCTAGGCTTTATAGGAATAACAGCACCCCTAATAGCCTGGCTCTGTATAGGATTAGCGATAGGAGTTTCAAATTGTTTTGATTGGCGAGAAAACGCCTTAAGCGATCTTGGAGACTGGGTGACTGCATGCGGTGGGATAAAGCAATGTATCGATTCTTGTAATAGGCTCAGTGAACCCATTTTTAATTATGGACTAATCTTTTCAGGAATATTACTAACACTGACAGCAATAGGCTTAGTGGGTAAGGGAAGAATATACCCTTACACATTAATCGCTACAGCTGTATCCCTGTCCTTTATAGGTGTTTTCCCTGAAAGATATAGACCACATCATTACATATTCTCTGTAACGTTCTTCCTACTACTCCTTATAACAATGATCATATACGCTATTGTTGAATCTAAAGGAAAAACTAGGTATTTATCAATACTATTCATAGCCATTGGCATCCTAGGCGTATTAACATATATACTTATCGAAAAGGATGTAATTCATGGACTAGGAATTAGTGTTCCAGAAACCATGATAGCTTTACCTGGAAGTTTATGGGCAGTAATGGTTATCTACTTGAAGCTTTTAAAGTGCTCTTAGTATTTCAATTTATTCAACTATTTATTTAATAACGCCTATAATCTATAGTCAAGCAGATATAATATGGACAGTATAATGTGGTGTAATAAGGCCATGGACATAGAACGGGTATGGATGATTACATTTGAATCTAGAAATATAAGGAAGTTCGGAGGATTAGGTGAAGTACCTCCTAATTTATCGAAGGCATTGATCAAAAATGGTATTAAAGCAGTGGTGATAACGCCTTCGCATGGTAAAATATCGTACTTTATTAGAGAAGGCCTTGCAAAACCTATTGTTTCAGCTACCTTTAATGAAAAAAAGATCACTGTCTATGAGGTTGATAGTATTGAGCCGCCACATATTGTTGTTTCCGGAGACTTATTAGAAGAACAATTAATTTATAGTGATAGTCTTATAGATAAAATAATATTATTTACGAAGGGTATTGAAGCATACGCTAAGAAGATGAAGGAAGAAAGTATTTTCCCGGATATAATTCATTGTAATGATTGGCATTCTATACCATCAATGGTTTTACTTAAGCTCTTTTACGAGACGGAGAATGTATATCCTGTTTTTATATATCATATACATTTGTTAAGTAAGCTTAAAATAGATCAGGTATTTCTATCTAGAATGGGCATACCAGTTGATAAGAAGATTAAAATATACTATAATGGTTCAAAGTATGAGACTCCTATATCAGATATAATATCGTTATCTAATGGATTACTAGAGAGATTTGCCGGTCTAGTTTCTGATTATCTAGTTACCGTAAGTAAACACTATTTATTCGATGTACTAGGATATGTTGGATGGGATCTAGAGGATAAAGCGGGGGTAATATATAATGCGACTGATTGGACTTATCAGGAGACTCTAGAGGAGGTTATTAGAAAACACCCAGGCCTCAAGGGTCTATTGAAGACTGATCTTAAGAGCAATAGATATTTTCTAAGAAAATACTTCGAAACAGTTGCCCTGGATAATATTCCCGATAATGAGCCAATTATACCTGACGAAGAAATTAAGAATAGGATTAAAAATATCAAGACATATCCGTTTAGGGGATCAGGAAGAGTATATGGATTTAAAGATACAGGTCCCTTGGCAATTATGAGCGGTAGAGCTACTGGTCAGAAAGGATATGATCTGCTTATTAGATCATTGGATGATCTATTGTTTAAAGTGCATAATGCAAAGATAATACTGTTCCCTATACCCATTAGTGGATCATGGCCACTGCTTGAATTACTAACGAAATCAAGTATCTTATACCATGAAAATCTACGTGTAGTACCGGGATACTCTAGTTATCTATATAAATTAGCACATCTAGCCGCTGATGTATATGTTGCCCCAAGTAGATACGAGCCTTTTGGTATAATGGTTTTAGAGGCCATGGCTTCTGGTACACCAGTTGTAGCTTCTAAGGTAGGAGGATTAGCTGAAACAATACTCGATATACGGGAATATGGTGTTTTGGGAACAGGATTGCATGTTAGGACGGGAAGTGTTAAAGAGTTAAGTAGTGCTCTATCTGATCTACTGCTGTTCATGGAAAGCGGGTATTATAAACCATTTAGTAGTAAATGGAATAGAATAGTATCAAGCATAGAAGATGAAGAACTTTCGACACTATTAGTTAAGAATCCAGAGGCACCATGGAAAATAAGGGATTCATGTATTAGGAGAGCATCCGAATTTTCATGGGATAGATCGGCTGAACAAGCAATTAAGATATATCATAAGGGATTAGAAAACGTTAATAAACGTATTTAATCTTTAAAGCGCCTATTCAGCGGCCTAGATACAGTCATGATCAATGTATGGCATTTCTTGCCTTAATTTTGTCTCTCAGACTATTTAGTCTCTATTGTGTAAGTAATATAATCTAGCATAGGTTTGAGAAGGTATTTTATATAAAAAGGCTTGTGTTAAAATCTTTTCCTGAATGGAAGTACGTATCCGATAGCAATTCCTATAACCAATGCTAATAATGTAAATGTTATCGTTAATGGAACATTCATTGTCTCAATAACTTCAGGTACTGTGGTCGTAGTTGTTGTAGTAGTTACTATAGTCTCTGTAGTTGTTTCAGTAATTGTTTCGGTCTCTGTTAATGTTACTTCTTTAATAATTACTTTAGGCGCTTCTACTACTGACTTATTGATTCCATTTACTATAGCATATTCTCCAGTAAAAACATTATCAACTAGTTCTACTGTAAATGTATTTAGCATTCTATATTGATCCTCTGCTGTAGGCGCCAATAGATCCATTACACGTGGTATTACATTAGCCAGTATTGCTTGTGCATAATCCGGTGCTCCAACAACCCAGTCCTGAGCTTCTGTACTAAACGATCTTATCCTCATGTCTCCGTAGCCATCATAACTTGTTAATGCAACTACGTAGCTCCAGTTATCAATATGGTCTAAGTCGAACAATAAGGATTTACTTACTTCCGCAACAATAGTGTTTGTAGCTGAATCTGCATATACCTTAAACAGACTATCCTGCACAATAACTGTATTATTGTAGTAATATAGGGCTGCCCTTTGGCCCTCAGGTACAGGAAGTGATTCCCATCCCGGTGCTAGCAATAATGCTATGTGCCATGCATCATTTTGAGACACATTAATGTTTAATCCAAAAGTATCTGTCCTTCCAGGTGTAGGAAGTGTCGTATGTATGTATATGTGTACATATTGTAGTGACCAGCCATTAGGGCCTCCCCAAGGATTACCTCCGAGATCAGCTACTTGTACCTCAAATACAAGCTTATCGCCAGCATCACTTACACGGAACTTAATCATATCAAATACACCGGGCTTAAATACGGGATTTAATGGATATTGATATCCACCAGCACCATCATCATCACCTACCGGATCCTCTATTTCAATAATAACGTTACCTGCAGCAGCCGCTGCTGCTCCGCCACGTGGCACTTGGAACCTATATACTAGTCCTAGCCTTGTAGCAGTTTCGACTAATTCATTTCCAGAATAGACCGCTATTGTTAAGAAAGAATAATCTCCAGATACTAGGCCTATATAGTTCCAAGGTATTTTAATCTCTACAACCTCTTCAATACCTACACTCAATTTATATAGTTGGAAGAAGCCTCCCATACCATCGGCTGCATTGACATACGCTATATTCCCACTTGGCTTAATTAGTACTTCATAAGCTAATCCTATGCCTAGATCCTTATTGCTATACCTTGGATAGACATTGTATCCTGGATTATAGGGACTCAGACTCCTCCTAGGTGTAGTCGTATACACTGCGATCTCTACGCTCGTTAGGTCTGCTCCTTGCCATGGAATAAATGTAAGCATTAGGCCCTCGCTATCAACAGCCATGTAGGCATTTGATATGTAGGTTGACCCAATAGATATATTTAATGCCTCCTTAGACTCTATGGCTGTAGTCCAAACAGGATCGAGTATACCATCAATATCTATTCTTTGAGTAATAGGCTTTGGTACATCAGGATTAAACCATGCCTTAGCAGTAGCATCTGGATAAAAATAAGCATTAAGGTAATCGGGGGGCGTTAAACCGGCTAATTCATAAGCTCTTCTCATAAACGCTTTAAATAATGGATCAAATGTCTCCGGAGAGCCCCCGCCATCAAAACCATACCACCAGAACCAATCACTAGCTTCAGCCCTCAACAGGTATTCAACAACATCCGGATTAACATCATATGCATCAAGCATGGAATCAACACCAAGAGCATCTAGTACTTCTTCTCTCGCCTTAGCAAGCCACATCCATGCACTATTCTCCTGCCTATCTCCAATCCATATAGCTAGTTCTCCTCCACCCCATGAACCCTCTGGTAGTCGTGCCGATACAGTTCTCCTTGGCAACTGATCATAGGCATCTCCATAACTGTCGAGTGGAATATCAGCTATATCCTTACCGATCAGATCCAGGTATTCGTAATTTCTTAGCGGAAGTTCTTTAGCTAAATCACTATGTTGTTGTAGGAATTCTCTAGGTGTAGTAGTCATTATTATTCCTTGATCTTGTAGCTCCGCTAATTCTTGATACAGTTTATTAAGGAATGTATCACCGAACTCCTCGTAATGTTCCCAAGGATTCTCTCCATCTAGTGCTATAACAACGAATCTTGGCCCAGTAGCTTGACTAGCTATACTCTCTAGTCTATTAATTAGATCCGCTACAGCAGCATCAGCTGATTCATAATTAGCATAGTCAAAGCTTATGAGGTTGCTGAGTAATGTATTACGGAAGAATAAATATACTCTTTTATTATCATAATCAAAATACCATGGAACCCCATAGTTATCTAGTAAATCAGCATTAATACCTGTCTTCTGGAGAATGCTTTGATCAGACGCTATCCATTGTATACCCTGATCAGCCATAATTCTAGCAACATATTCATTAATTGCTTGCTCAGCTGGCCACATACCAACTGGTGTATAATTAAATACTTCTTCAAACAGCTCTATACTTTTCTCCACATGCATAGCAAGATCCTCCATCCAGCCAAAATCAACTATTAATGGGGCTAATGGATGACTGTATGGAACTGGTATTAACTCTATCTGCCCGTTACTCACTAATTGCCTATACTTGGGAAGAATCTTACTCATTATATCAATATGTGCTTCAAGTACTTGCCTCAGTTCATCACGTGTAAATTCAGGCAAGGACCGGGATTTAGCTCTCTCCATTAATTGATAAATCTCGGGATATTCTTCCCTGGTAACTTCTGGATCCATCCAAAATAGATTAAACATTACAGCAAGATCAATTATTCTCTGACTTGAAAAATTGCCATCAGTAAATCTATTAGCTACACATTCTATGAATTCGTCTTCGCTTAATGGCAAAGCAACGCATACCTCAAATGCGGCTTGAGCTCGATCTCTTAGATCCATGTACCTAGGTATTTGCTCTACTATTCTTGCCCAGTTTACATCAAAGAAGCCTCCGGGGATTCTCAGCATATTATAGATATCCGCAGCCGTTAATTCTTCCCCATTAGCAATTTTCCATGATATTATCTGTCTAACATCCATGACTCCTCTTTCAACATAATCTTTCAATTGAGTTATCAAGGAACCTGAAAAAGTAAATGTTACCTTGATACTAGGATATTTAGACAGTATATATGCCATTTTATAGTAATTACCTACACTATGCATCCTTACCCATGGCAATATAAAATATGATTCATTGGCAGAATAATACCATGGCTGATGATAATGCCATATAAACATTACATAAAGAGGCTCTGAACTCTCTGATCTTACATGAACAGATACCATGGTTAATTGTATCGTGATAAAAGATATAAGTAATATACATAGGATCTTTTTTAGAACCATCAATAGGACACCATTGACCAATTCTTTTCAAAATACTATGTAGGATTAGTGTTATTTAAATTTATAAGTTGAAGACACTATTTAAATAAGTAGTTAAAAGCTGGAATTACTTCATTAAGGGATATATACCTTAGCTGCAGAAAAAATCAATAATGGCTAGTTATTGATTATGGTGTTGACACTAATGTCCGATGAAGGGTATTCTGGACTCATATCACCAAATATCGTGAATGGGATCGAAGCATATCTAGTCTTAAGATCTCCTATTGTTCCGAGGAATAAAAATCAAGAAGCCAATATCCTCGTAATAAATCAAGGATATAGAAAGAATATTTCAATAAAAGTATTCATAATCAATCCAAAGAATGAAAAGAAACTAACTTTTGAATCATCTTATGAATTATTGGATAAGGAAAAGAAGATACTGCCAAACGAGCCTATTAGACTAGATATTGAAGAAGATCCTGGTGAGTATTTTGTAGAACTATATGTTGACGATAAAAAAGTTGATAAATCAACATTTATCGTAGCCGATTCATCTATAAGAGAACCTTTTTACTTTACAATTGTATGGCATCATCATCAGGCACCGAATTACATGCCTGATGGAAAAATCCATAGTCCATGGGCATATGTATACGTATGGGGAGGTTATTTAGCACCATATGGTTATGGACCATATCATTACCATGCATTACTCCTTGACAGAAAAAGAGAATTTAAGGCAACATACAATTTAAGTCCAAGCCTCTTGGCTCAATGGCTAATGGCTATAGAAAAGGGTATAGAGACTATTAGTGGAGAAAAATACGATTCAAGTAGTTTTGAAGTAATGAAGGTTAAGGAAGCACTTGAGAATTATAGAGATGCATTGCATAGAGGACAGATAGATGTACTTACAAGTTTATATGCTCATACTATAGCTGGGTTCCTAGTTGATGTATTGGATGCTGGCGATATAGTTGATGAAGAATTATCATATGGTAAAACCTTGACTAAGAAGGCAATGGGTAATAACTATGAAGCATTAGGGCTATGGACACCTGAAATGGCCTTTTCAATGGGACTAATACCTATCTATAAAGCTAATGGGATAGAGTATACTGTGCTAGACGATAAACATCATTTCTATCATGCTGAAGGCGATAAGAATACTCCCTATGAACCATACTTAGCAATTAATACGGCTATGGGGGACTATATAACGATATTTTTCAGAGACCAGGAACTAAGTAATATAATGAGTTTTCAAAACAATTTCCCTAACGAATATAATGCATGGAGAAATGCATATGAATTTTCATTAATGATTGCAAGGAAATGGTTTAATAGAAATATTCAAACATTAGTTCTGGCGCTTGATGGAGAGAACTGGATGGTATTTCCTAGAAATCCGCCATATACTGCCGTATTTCTAGATAAGTTAACAGACTATCTCATTAATATGTCAAGATACGGTTTTATCAAATTAAGCCATTTAAGAGAAATTTATGAGAAAGTTCCTGCAAGGAGAATTCTAAAATATATACCTACCAATACATGGCTAGGGACATTTAGGAAGTGGAGAGGAGAAAAAGAAGATCATGAGAGATACTGGATCGAAGTAGCCAAAAGATATAGAATGATCCGTGCTTATGAAAGAATGATTAGTGGAAGAGATAATAGAAGTAAAAAGGCTAGATGGGCACTATGGCATGCACTCGATAGCGATTATTGGTGGGCCGAGTTCTGGTCACCAATGATTATAACAACCTGGCTACGGGAATTTGACTCAGCTATTGAGCCTGTACTAGAGAAAATAAGGATCAATAATATTGGAGTAATAGGAGAAACAATAGAAGGTCTTGAAGCTAAAGCATCCATAGAAATAATTAATGACTTTGAAAAAGATATTCGGATAGCTGTAAGGATCGGGGGGCTAGGTATAGAAATTCTTGGCTCGGGATCTATAAAGCCATTGGTGATAAAAGCTAAGAATAAGTATACTAGAGATATTCGGATAAAATTCATACAATGGGGCAAGGTCATTATATCAGCAGCTTTAACTATAGATGGATTCCTAGTAGATTCGAAATCAATAGAAGTAGATGTTAAACCATATGTTAGACCTAATCCCGTCTAGACTGTACAAAAAATATATACAGTCAATTCTGAAACCTCCTAATCCAAAGGATTATAAGGTACATTATTATACTTTAGAAATGGTGAATTGAGTGTTTAAAAATATAAACAATTCTTTACTTATTTTTGGATTAATTTTAATTCTGCTTAGTAGTTCTTATGTATCAGCTTCGTCATTATCTCCTAAACAAAATAATTTAGATGAACCGTTATATGCCGATGTTAGGATTATTGTTAATGAAATTGATCATGATAATCAAACATACATACTTATTTCCATAATTATTTATAATCTTGTAGACCGTCCACTAAATATAAATATTATCGAATACCCTAGTATGGAAATATATTATAATAATGTACCAGTCGTTCGCCAGACGTTAATTATTTCTAATTCTTCATTTTATCTTAGTCCACATGAGATAATTACACTATATAATGCATCTATTCTAATTAATAGGAATATTACATTAGAAATATTTTCAGGAATATATAAAGTGTTCAAATATGGAATTTATACAGATAATGTAACAAGCCTTATTATTGGAGGCAACACTGTCTATATAGTCTATATCGATATGCTAACGATAAAGACGGGGTCAGTAATAATAGTACAATCTTCAACCCTTAATACAAACGACTCATACATATCTATCCTAGTAAATGATACTGATACCGTTCCCGAAGAAATTAATGAAGAGGCTTCACACAATGAAAGTTCCTTAATAGGTAATTTCATAGAAATAAATGAGACCGAAGAATCCATTACAAATACAGGTATACTTAGAACTCCGTCTTTAATCAATAATGAAGCCGAGACATCTCACATCCTACCTTCATATACAGCTTATAATAGCTTAGAAAATATATCACAGAATTTACAGGAAAATGAAAACCACTCTGACACAACCTATGACCTTGTTTTGGCAGCCATAACCGTTATCATAATTCTTGTATTAGCTAAGGCAATCACTTACGTATTAAGGGGAAAAACCTAATCCTGACTAATTATCTCAATCTTGATCCCAAGTTTGCCTAATATCCATCTTGTAGTTCTCGCTATTAATACAGACATTATCATAACACTAATTAAGGTTCCCCAAGTAGGAAGTGCAGTACTAGAACGATAAGCATTAGCAGCTGTAAGCCCCTCGGATTTTGCTATTTCAACTAAATTCTCCACAGCTTTTGGATGCCACCCACGTAGATAGATCGATGGCGCAGTTGGGCTAATAACTCCAAGTATATAGTCAATAATAGCTCCAACGGCTGACACAAAAGTCGTTATTACAACAGATACTATAAACCAATAAAGAAAGATATATATGAATATTCTGCTCTTCGAGCCAAATAATCCCTTATATTTCTTAGCTAGAAACATAATAATTAGGATAAAAACTAAGGGATCGATGAACAAGTGAATAAGTCCTAGGACGGTAGTAGATAAATATCCATAGTATACACTGTAACCTCCTACTAAATCAAGGCTTTCACATGGTATAACATACAATAGCAGAGCCGATATAACTATTAAGCCAGGAACCATGGTCCAAAGAATAAAAATTCCAAATATAATAAATGCCTTTCTATCAAATCTATTCCATGAATCCCTTAAAGAAAGTATTGTATAAAGATATGGAGTTAGGCCTACAATAATAATGACTAAACCATTAATAATCAAGCCTAGTTTTGCTGCATAAGCATTAGGATAAAGTATATGTTTGGAATATGGCTCAATCAAGAAAAATGGATAACAGTTACAAAGTATTATAGTTAGTAACAAAATTACTAAGAGAAAAATAGTATGTACGTTCCTAATCAGTATTCTTTTAATAGATTGCATATTTTCCTCCTTCAACCAGGTCTCACCGGAATTGGAAACGCCGTACATACCGAGTATTGCATACTAGAATCACCCTCCCCTGGTGGACAGAGAATTGCACCAAAACATACCTTGAGATTTACAGGTGGCGTATCATTTTGATAAGGTACCACTACGTTATTGATGTAGATCTCTAGAGG
>CAZHDB010000037.1:0-14306 GCA_964531225.1 uncultured Desulfurococcaceae archaeon | reverse complement strand
TTCTAGATATAAATATACTCAATTAGCTAGGGAACTAGGAGTTTCTGAAGCTACAATTAGAGCTAGAATAAAATCATTGATTGAAAGAGGATATATTGAGGGCTTCACTATAATAGTAGATCCTTCTAAGCTAGGATATGGGGTTATGGCTAGAATAGGTATTGACGCAGATGTTAATAAAATTCAATCTCTTATAGAGGATTTAAAGGAATTAGATGAAGTATACCTGATAGCTCTCTCTACTGGAACACACGATGTACTAGTGGACGTTATAGTTAGAGATCTAGATGAACTCAAGAACTTTCTAACAATGAAACTAGGTAAAATAGAAGGAGTTAAAAACTATGATGTATCAATTATAATGGACGTTTATAAAAGAAGACTTACTTATATCATTCCTCCCCCGAAACACAATAAGTAGCTAAATAAACTTTAACTCACTAATTTAGAATTGTGTTTAAAATAATTTTGAAAATATAGGGTATTTAAAAGATTTATTAAATTGGATGTTGTAAAATGTTTAAACTAGTCTATGGAGTAAGTTATCTTAATATTGATACTAATGCTTAGTTTGTCTAGAATGAGGTGATTTAATGCAACTTAATGAGGCCCGTTGGCATCCTTTATTAAAACAATGGATAATTATAGCTGGTCATAGGGGTAAAAGGCCTTGGAGACCCGATGAGCATGGAGAAAGATTTTGTCCATTCTGTCCTGGTGCTCCCGAAACAAAGGATCTGGGGAAATGGGATGTAATTGTATTGCCTAATAAGTATCCTGCTCTATCACCTAATCCTCCAAAGCCTATGGAGCCCGGCAGTCCCCTATTTAGAGCTATAGATGCTAAGGGAGTCTGCGAAGTACTTGTTGAAACACCTGAGCATGAAGGGGATCTATGTGATCTGTCTCTAGAACATATGTCTAAAGTAATTAATATGTTTAAGAGAGAATATGAAAAACTATCAAGCTTACCATTCATCGAATATGTTGCAGAATTTAGGAATAAAGGTAAGGAGATAGGTGTTTCATTAACCCATCCACATTCACAAATATATGCTCTTCCATTTATTCCTCCAAGAGTAGCGGCTGAAATAGAATCCTTTAAAGAATATTATGAGAAAACAGGCAATTGTCTCTTATGTGATATATTGTCTGAAGAGCGTAGAATAGGAAAAAGGAT
Source organism: uncultured Desulfurococcaceae archaeon (assembly GCA_964531225.1). GTDB lineage: Archaea > Thermoproteota > Thermoprotei_A > Sulfolobales > Desulfurococcaceae > CAZHDB01. Next base: position 13,126 of record CAZHDB010000037.1, on the reverse strand, counting down.
CATATATGAGAATAAACTATTCACCATACTTTTGCCATATTATGCTATGTGGCCTTATGAAGTCCATGTATATCCTAAGAAACATCTTGGCTCCTTAGCAGAGTATAGTAATGAAGACTCCTTATATCTCGGTGATGCCTTGAGAGTTGTGACAGCAACATATAACATGCTTTTTGAAAGAGACATGCCATATATCATGGTATTTCATCAGAATCCCTCAAAGAAAAGACTAGATTATTATCATATGCATGTAGAATTCTATCAACCATATAGGGATAGAGATAGACTAAAGTACGCCGCTGGCATTGAATGGGGCTTCGGAGTATTTACATATGATGGAGTACCTGAAGTAAAGGCTAAAGAATTAAGAGAAGCATGTAAAAAAGCGGTTGATAAACGCCTAGACAAGGTATTGGGTGAATGTATTGAGTAGCAGAGAATTAGTTAAATACGTAGTATCTGAATTTAAAAGATTCTTCAACTCCGAGCCAGAAGTAATATCATCTGCACCTGGACGCATAGACTTCTTAAATACTCATCAAGACTATAAGGGCTTACCAGTTGTATCTATAGGTATTAATTTAAGAACATATATTGCTGTTTCAAGAATTTATGGAAGAACGACAAGGATCATATCAATTAATCTTTTAAGGGAAGGAATGGAGTACATAGATTCATTTAATGTAGAAGATATTGTTCTCAGAGGCGGCAAGTGGTTTGGAAACTATATTAGGTCGTCTGTAAAGGCATTAAAGGAAATACATAAGGATGTCGGCGGATTTAATGCATTGATATATAGTGATGTGCCGGTTGCTGCAGGACTAGCTAGTAGTGCTGCATTACTCGTATCATTTATTGGTGCAATAAATGAAGTTTATGGATACAATTTAAGTAAGAAGGATATCGCTGAACTAGCTTTTCATGCAGAACACGATATAATGGGCATTCCTTGCGGTAGACTAGATCAGTATGGTTCAACGTTTGGAGGAATATTGAAGATAGAGACAAGGCCTCCATATAATGTAGAGGAGCTTCCGATACTTAATGGAGTCTTTATAGTTCTTGACTCTGGCATTAGGCATAGTACAGCAGATATACATCCTAAGAGACAAGCTGAGATCAATGAAGGTTTAAGAATTCTTCTCCAGATGAATGATCTTAAAGATAATATTCTGGAGAAACTTAGTGATAAATATTATGATGTTAAATGGGATGAGATAAAGTATGAGGAATTACTGCCATATATAAATAGGCTTCCAGATACTCCAAGGAGGAGAATAGAATTTACATTTAAAATGCATGAATCAACACTATTGGCTTTGAACATAATTAGAGGAGGCATACCCGATCTCGATAAGATAGTTGCCGTACTAGGTAATGAATGGAGAGATGAAGTAGAGAAGGCATTGAACTCAGATAGTCCGGATCTAGCCCTTATAGGGGTTATCATGAATTACCAGCACACATTATTAAGAGATCTATATGATGTGAGTCTTCCAGAACTAGAAAGGATAAGGAATGCAGCATTAGCGGCTGGAGCTTTAGGAGTAAAATTGTCAGGAGCAGGGCTTGGAGGTTCATTAACTGCTTTAGCCAAGGACTTAAAGGATGCCGAAAACGTTCTAAGAAAAGGATTAGAATATGGGGCTAGGCGTGGATGGATAGTCAAAATAGATACTGGATTAAGAAGAGAATTATAGCACTTTATAAAAATGCTCTACACGTAGATTTAAGAATTAGTATTAGATCTAATGTATTACAAGGTATATAACTTAGATATTACTAGATATTTTATACACGTCTAGGTGGTTTTGTTGCTAATCCTTAGAGCACAGAGAACCCTGGTAAAAGGATTTCTTTTAATAACTCTAATAATGTTGTTCATGACATATATTATGGGCCAGGTAGCTATAGTTCGCACACATAGCCAGAATAATAATGAAGATTGGATTATAAATGAAAATACAGTTATTGAAAATATTAGGAAACACGTTAGTGGTAACATCATTATAAAGCCTAATGTTACACTCGTTATAGCGAATTCCATTATTTACATGGATAGTGATTATAACGGTGAACTAAGTATAATTGTTAATAAAGGAGCTACATTAGAAATAATAAATTCTACAATAAGATCTGGAACTAATAAGACATACTTATTCGAATTTCATGGAACCCTCATTATGAGAGAAAGTATACTAAGAGACTGCGGAATACAATACGATAAGCCTGGACTTGTCATTGAAGGCTCTGACTACACTATTTTAAGGAATAATCTTATAACGGGTAATTACGCTGGAATAACAATACGCAGATCCAAGAATATAGAAATAATAAACAACAAGATATATGCTAATGTTTATGGATTATCTATTGCTAATTCAAGAGGTATACTCATTAGCGATAATAAATTCATAGCCAATTCATATGACTTATACGCTTACAATAGCACGTCTTTAACCATTTCAAATAATTATTTTGAAGGAGGAGGATTATATATAGATAAAAATATAAATAATGTGATCATAAATAATCAGTTTAAAAATACAAGTATATCAATTAGTGGAGATAAACTCCTTTATTATAAACATGAATTTAAAAATAATACAGTTAATGGCAAACCCTTACTATACTTATTCAATAAAAACGGGACCATAACCGGAGATATAGGTATGGCAGTCATTGTTTCATCAAAGAATGTCTTAATACATGACGTATCAGTATATAATACCATTGTTTGGAATAGGGCTTTATTTTTCTAGTAATATTGTCATAAATAGCTCTATTATTAGTGAAAATAGAATAGGCATAGAGATAAAGTTCTCTAAAAATGTTACTCTATTAAATAATAGGCTTGAAGAGAATAGTATGTATGGTTTAAAACTATATAGATCTCAAGATATCAATGCCCAATATAATAACATAGTGAGTAATACTTTGGCGGGCGTATTAGTAATGGATTCATTAAATATAGATATAAACTATAATAATCTGACTAAAAATGATGGTTATGGAGTATATGTACAAGATTCTAATGATGTTAATGCGGAATATAACTGGTGGGGATCGGTTCAAGGCCCTGAATACAAGGAACAAAGCGATACCAATGAACCAGATGAGATCTATAGTGTTAATACAAATGATTTCTCCTATGAACCAAGGCTTCAAAAACCAGTCGTGGACAAGAATATAGAAGTATATCATACAGGAGGCTTATCAAATATATTCCCCTACATATTAGCCATCTCGATAGCCATCATAATTTTAGTCCTAACAAGATACTATCTGAGGCAAAAGAGATCCCGAACTTAAAACAACATGAGAGATTAGTATTATAAAGAGATTAATCCTATTAAAAAGTAATTAATTTTATTATACATTCATTAAAGCATCTTCAATTAAGATATTACTATTAAAACTACTAGAAAACTAAAACCGTGCCACTACTGAATAACTAAGCATTTCGCAGAATACATAAAACTTGAAGCATTTAGATATTCATTAGGAAAAGTCATGGAAGACCCCATTATTAAATAAGAATTAAATAAAAAGTAGTAGAGGAAGAAGAATACTAGTAAAATAGCTCTTACACAAGACTACAAATATAGTTTCTATTTAGAAGATCTATGTCACGTTTATTGGATTATCCCACCGATTTAGAAAAACTACGTCTTTAAGTAATAGTCTCTTCTCCTTTACCTTTTCTTCAGCTGATTTACCTACGGGAATAATTACTTCTAATTCATAATCATCAGGTACTCCAAGTAACTTTAAGACCCCTTTAGACTCTGAAGGAGTATATGTTAATGAAGAAAGACTTTTCTCTTCAAGAGCAAGTAATAAATAGCCTATTGCTAGCCATGTACTTTCTTTTGAATATGGAGCTTTCTTATTAGATAATACAATTATAAGATATGGAGCATCGGTTAAGAATGGTTTACTCCAGCTAATTCCTCTCTCACTAGCCCATTTTCTAAACCACTCCGGGGCTTTATTACTCTTATAGAATCTTTCTTCACCTACTTCACATATTTTCCTTATCTGCTTCTTTACATGGGGATCATTTACTAGAATAAATCTCCAAGGCTGCTTATTAGCTCCAGACGGGCTTGTATCGCAGTAGATATTGTATATAATACGTCGCCAAGATCTATTGGATCGCTCCTATATTTTCTAATACTCCTCCTTTTCCTAGCTAAACTATATACATAATCCTTTAACTCCATAGCACAACTACCAAGTCATTAGAAGAAAACTATGAAATATATAAATTAGCCTAGAAGTATTATGGAGGACTCCGTCAAGATGAAGAATATTTAAGCCATAGTAATAAAGAAATTCATCTATATTTACTATTTTATTAGACATGGTATCTATCACATCCTAGGTTGTTTATTGAGTATAATGTGGACGTAGTATATTAGTCCAATGATGCCTAGTATTATACATGTTATATAGATCATTGAATTCGATTCTGAATAGTAAATAGGATTCGTAGCTAGTGGGTAAAAGGGCTTTATGTCGTAGTAGAGAGGAGCATCTAAAAGCACATGTAGTGCCGTTCCTGAGATCCCTGCTATAAGAAATTGTCTTAAGCAAGTACTTGATCCTGGTGTAAGAAGTAGCTTATTCCATACATTATTAAACATTGCGTCAAGCAAGTACACTATATAGCCTAGAGATAGTCCAACAATAATAGCGCCTATAAATGTATGTAAATATCCGTGTAAAGGATAATTTAGGTCTAGAAGAATAACTAAGAGAGGCTCTATATCGATTATTACATTAGCTATGATGAAGGTTGGGGCATGGATATATTTTCTAATAGGTAAACCTATAGCCAATGCAGGACCCAAATGAAAAGGTGTAAATGGCAAGCATATCCCTTAATCCATATCATGTTTATTATAGTTAAAAATTTTAAATGGGAAAAATAACTGTATGTATCATAAAAATATTTCATGTTAATTTAATGAAAGCTCTCTTCTATAGCCTCTACTACTTTTCCAATGTTTATGGGGAAGCCTAGATCTCTTAAAGCTCTAGCTAGTGCTGTAAATCCTAGTATTAAGTAATTCCTAGATGCTTGTACACCCATATGGCCTATTCTAACTACTTTACCCTTTAATTTGCCCCAGCTACCTGCTATCATTACTCCATATTTCTTCCATGTAGTTTCCCTAAGTTTTGCCTCATCTATTCCCGTAGGCACTTCTATTGCAGTAACTGTAGGAGATGAATCCTCTATCTTCATTGGATAGGGAGTGAGACCAGCTGCTTCTACTGCACTCCATGCTGCTTGTCTAGCTTTTCTATGTCTCTCATAAACGTTTTCAATACCCTCTTCAAAGATCATGTTTAAAGACTCGTCTAGGGCCCTAATCAATGGATCTGATACTGTATATGGAAATATGCCTTCCTTATCTAATTCTTCTTTCCAAATTCTAAGATTTAGGTAGAAGCCATTATACTTAACACGTTCTGTTTCATCCCATGCATACTGACTTATAGTAATAATTGTTAAGCCCGGAGGAGCATTAAGCACTTTTTGGCTACCACCGATCAAAATATCTATTCCTGATGTATCAACATTTATGGGTACACCTCCAATACTTGATACAGCATCTACTACCGATAAAACTCCGAAGCCTCTAGCTATTTTCGCAATTTCTTCAACAGGATTCAATATAGCTGAAGGTGTATCACAATGTACTACTGTAAGAAGCTTTATATCACGATTCTTCTCTAAGCTACGTTCTACATCTGAAGGATCTATAGCCCTCCTCCAATTACTTTCGAGAAGTACAGGCTCGCCACCATACATCCTAACTAAATCAGCAAAACCTTCGCCAAAGACACCGTTAGCAATTACTAATACCTTATCATTTTTCTTAACAAGATTGGCTATAGCAGCTTCAAGGCCAAGCATTCCTTCGCCAATCATAATATATAGATCGCTTTTCTCAGCGTTTACTAGCCTTTTTAATTTCTTAACAACTCCCTTATACAGCTCAAGGAAATCCGGATCTAGATCAGGATTCGTGAATTCCCTAATCAATGCAAGTCTTATCCTATTAGGAATCTCTGTAGGTCCCGGAGTAAGAATGAATCTATCAGTAAATAGACGGAGCATAATAGACCCCCTGCACCCAGTAACTAATTAAAATAGTATATTATCTCCGATATTTTAAGAGTTAAAGACAGCGAGATAAAGTAGACACATATAAGAGTACTCTCTATGCTCTAAGCAAGTAAATTATGGTACACTATTTCGGTCACGTCTAATCATACATAATTACTTGCAGTAGAGGATAAAAATAGTGCATGGCAACGACGTGTCGTTAAGGAACTCAATAATGTATTCAATATTATTCAGAAATGTAAACTAGCTTATTATAGGTGTTAATAAGAAATTTTTATCTAGTGTAAAAGGTGATGTATCCATGGCTAAAATAGAACATTATGATTTTGGAGAAATAGTTGTTGATGGAAGAACATACTATAGAGACTTGATAATTACTCCAAAAAGGATCATTAGTGACTGGTGGAGAAAAGAGGGACATAAATTATTTTTAGATGATCTAAAGGAGGTTCTCAATGAGGATTTTGAATTCTTAGTAATTGGTACGGGCTATTACGGGTATATGGTTGTTATGGAAGAGGTGATTAAATATATGGAGGAAAAAGGCATAAAAATTATAGTGAAACCAACAAGAGATGCTGTCAAGGAGTATAATAACTTGGTTACTAAAGGAACCAAAGTAGTTGGAGCATTTCATTTAACATGTTAAGCTCATTTTATCAAAATAATAGACATATATGATCATTTAACATACCTAGATAATACTTATCTATTTTAATTACTGATACATTAGTTGAAATATATCTATGAATCCAATATGACCTATAAATACCTAATATATTATAACCTTAGAAATAATTACTTACTTGTTAACGGGGTTTCAACATGATCCTTCATAAGACTTCAATAGAGCTACGCGGAGAATTAATTGGAGCATGTGGAATCTATTGCGGTTGGTGTCCATACTACATATTAGGAACTAAAGAATTCAAGTGCGGGGGATGTTGGACAAGAGAGAAATGCAAGATTAGGGATTGTGCAGCCAGTAAGGATATAAAGATATGTACTTTCTGCTCTGAATTCCCATGCTAAAACCTCTATGATATGTATAATAGAATGACAGAGTTCTTTGATCAAATAAAGAAGGACTTCGCAGATAAGATTAGAAGAAATTAGTCCATCTAGTCGCTGGTTCATCTAATCCATGGCCTTTTTATTGTAGGTATTTTGTCGTATTCTTTGTCTTCACTAGATATTAGGGTTATGCCATTATTAATCATTGCTCCTAAGTGTAAAGCATCTGAAGGCTTGATATCGTATTCCATTAGTATTTTTGCTACCTGACTATATTTATCTTCACTTAGACTGAGTATAGTTGTATAAGGAAATATATTTGATTGTATAAATTCTATTGAGATTTTATATGGAATACCGTATTTCCTCTTGGAAATGTAAATTAATTCGTCAAGTACAAGTACATCAGTATACGGTTTTATATTTAGTCAGGATCTCGATGTAAAAATTCTCATATAAGATCCTATCTCCAGAATCCGTTAGTGCATTAAGATAAATGAGGAGAGGCACATCTATGAATATCTTCATTGCTCAAACTCCTCTTCAAGAGATACTTGAGTTAATTCACCCGGTTTAGGCTCCATTCTACCAGGTATCTTTTTAGAGACTCAACATGCTTTCTTGGAGACTCTCTAAGCATCTCTATATCAACCTCATTTTGGCTGGCTTAAGTATAATTCCATCCCCATTAACTTCAACAATAACTTCATCACCTTCATCGATACCAACAGCTTCCCGAATAGCCTTCGGCAAGATTATATATCCTTTTCTTCCAACCTATCCTAAGAGGCAAAACAGGCCCACCCATGATATGACCGGGTAAAACCAATTATTAAGTTTACCTAAAGTTACATCCACTAACTAATATGCTAATTTCCAATTAAATATCATGACCCGTTTACAGTATATAATGCTCTTTCAGCAATCCTCTTTGTGCTAATAGATATAATCATTACTCGATACTAATCCTTATTCAGACAGCTTCTCATATACCATCTATTCCTACATAAAGATAGAATTCTAGTGTACTAGGACTCCAAGTAAAACTAATATCCACTAACTAATATTCCATGGGCTTACTACTCTATATTCCTCTTTTCTACGCTTCAAGGTTTCTACAAGTTTCTTATCAATAGTTAATACTTTTGCTTTGTATTTTTCTGCTATAGCTAGGAATAATGAGTCATAAATTGTTGTCCCTAGTTTTATAGAGAGTTCTATTGTTCTTTGAAGATAGTCTATATTTCTATGAATTATGCAAGTATCTTCTACGAATTTGTGTAATAGTCTTAGATTTTTTAATACAATGCTAATTGGTTGTTTAAATATTATTATTCTCTTCCAAGCCGCATTACTGGTTTCTAAAAATACTAATTCTGGCACATGGAGCTCATCATACTCCTTAATTGCCTTTTCAGACCATTCACTATACTCTTCTGGAAAGAATAGTGAAAAGAGAGTAGAACTATCGATAATAATACTTCTAGTATTCACGTTCTCTATCCTCACGAATTAATTCGTCAACAGGTACAGAAACCTTATCTAACTGCTTACGCGCCTCCCTAGCAATTCTGAGATACTTCTCCATTAACAATTCTCTAGCCCTTCTATTAATGTATGTCCTAACTTCCTCAGCCCAATCAACATCTTTACATTCATCCATTAACTTCTTAAGCTTTTTAGAAATCCTCACACTAAAGACTACACTCATAGTATACACCTCTGTAGTCAAATAAAAGTATACCTTCAAAGATTTATAAATTTTATTACAACATAAAGGAGTTAGATAATTTAAATTAAGATTAAAAATAGAAAAAAGTAAATAGAAATAATATTCAATAGAGCCCATTGATTACAAGCCCTTGAAATTAAAGGTAGCAATGGCATTAAATTAGAATATATAATGAGGTAATCTTGAAATATCCTTACTTATACACTAGATTGAAATAAGATTTTTCAAAACTCATAAAATAACAATAATATTTAATAATGTCTTAAAATATAATTCATTATTACAAGAAAGTTTATAATACTAAATAACTATGACACAGACAATTAATTAGTCTCCGGTTATCAACTATAGTTTCTGGCACTTACGGTTTATTAAAGATCTACTCTAGGATCCTCCTTAATTACCTTTATTATTACATGAGTTGAAGTTCTCTCTATTCCTTCTATTCTCATCATTTGATTCAATATCCTCATAAAATCGTCTCGATCATTAGCTCTAGATAGGACTATGAAATCAATGTCTCCGAGAACAAAGTAGACTGCCCAAACACCCGGTATAGAAGCTAGTTTCCGCCCAACAATTTCGTGATACCTGGGTCCATACTTAGCTCTAACAAACGTAGCAGTTATATAGTCTTTGCCCAAGCTCTCTACATTTAGTTTCGCATAATAAGCTTCAATAATACCTGATCTCTCAAGACGCTTGATCCGATAATGTATGGTTGACTTAGACATATTAAGAGCTTTTGCAATCTTATCTAGAGACATTCTACCATTTCTTTGAAGCAGTCTAAGTATTTCGATGTCTTTATCATCTAAATGGATCCTTTTCGTAAATATCGCCCCACTTATAAGGTTTGGACGTTATTGAATAAAAGTTCATAAATTTAATTTTTCTTTCCAGCATTCGTCAACATAGATTGCATTACCCTCTATAAAAGTTGCTAGAGGCTTCAAATTGAGTAGATCTTGAGGTGTAGGATCTAACGTTTTTATATTCCAGATAACCAGATCTGCTTTTTTGCCTATATCTATGCTTCCAATCTCGTCGTTCCAACCAATTGTTATAGATGCTAAATGTGTATATGTTTTAATGGCATCTATAAATGATATTTTTTCTTCGGATCCAAAGGGATCATCATAGGGTGTTTTAATTCTAGGTTTTCTAATAACAGCACCGTAAAGTCCATAACCAGGATCGGGTGGATTGAGAAATGGAGCATCAGAGCCATTACCTACTATGATGCCGTGTCTTAGAAGCGTCTTTATAGGAAAAGCTCTTTTAGCTCTATGTAGACATAGGTTTGCAGCATATACGTGACCATATGAATATATAAAGGATGTCTGTGTCTTAACACCTATACCAAGCTTTGACATAGTTTTTATAGATTCTTTCGTAGGAACTATACAATGAATGATGGAATGTTGTCCCTTATAGGACATTTTAGCAATTGATATGGCCTCAACGACCTCATCTATTGCTTTATCACCTATAGCATGAATACTAACTCTAAGATCTTCTTTATTAGCTAGACGAATAGTGTTTATCAAGTCATCCTGCGGAATTAATCGAAGTCCTCTACTATTCTTATCAACTTTATAATCTCTACACCAATTATCATACATCAATGCAGTTCTAGCTAGTCCTGAACCATCGTAAAAGACCTTAACCGCTGATGCACGTAGGAACTGACTGTTTATACCTTTCAATTTTTTAATTAGTTCCTGATTTAATTCCTTAGATGATGATATAGGATATGAGAATCTAGTTCTTATTATAAGACGGTTACTATGTGCTAAGCGGCTATAAGCTTCTAATATACTATAGCCTTGACCTGATAGCCCCACGTCTTCGATAGCTGTAATACCTTTGCTAATCCACATGTATTGAGCTACTTCAATACATTTCATCCACATATCTATTGATGGTTCAGGCATAAACCTAGTGACTAGACTCATAGCTGAATCCTTAAGTATGCCTATTGGTTCGCCTCTCGTATCTCTTTCAATAATTCCTCCTGGAGGATCTGGAGTGTCTTTTGTAATTCCAGCAATTTTAAGAGCATATGAATTTACAACAGCCATATGGCCACTAATATGTTCGAGAAAAACCGGGTGCTTTGTTGTAGCCTCATCTAGATCGTATCTTAATGGGGGCCTTCCTTCTTTTAACAGATTTTCATCTAAGCCATAACCATAAATCCAGTTTCTGGGTTTAGCTTTTCGAGCCCTTTCAGACAAAATATCAATAATTTGATTTATAGATCTAACTTGTAGAAGATTAATTCCATATTTTTCAAGGAATCCCGCCTGGGCCAAGTGGCAATGCGAATCAATAAACCCAGGAGTAATAAGGCATCCCTCTGCATCAATAATTTTACAATTCTTCGCTTTACAAATAGCATTCGATGAGGAGCCGACGTATGTTATTTTTCCTTTGTTGATTATTATAGCTTCTGCAATATTATTAGAACTTGCAGTATATACTATTCCGTTAACAATTGCAATACATCTAGACAATCTTTCACCACTATCAAATGTGTTGTCCAGCATTAAAATTTTTTTACCCGGAAATAGAAAAATATTATGTTTCAGAAAATCGTTGGTGGTAAAATGTCTAACATGTTCTATAGATATATTGTAATTTTTCTAATATTAGCCTTAGTTATATCGGAGATACCTTTAATAACAACGATCGTTAGCGCTGAAGATAAGAATGTATTAAGAATTACTGTAAGTGAAGAGATTTCATCGTTGAATCCTATGGTTGGTAATTCTCTAGTGGATTGGTTCATATTTAACTTAATATACGACAAATTAGCGATATATGATACAGAATTAAAGCCGCATCCATGGCTTGCTGAAAGCTGGGAAGCAAGTGCTGATGGAACTACATGGACTATTCATTTAGTAAGGAATGCAACATGGCATGATGGCCAGCCTTTTACGGCGAAGGATGTGAAATTCACTATAGAGTATATAAAGGAACATGAGATTGCGCTATGGATTGATGAAGTAGGAGATATTGAGAGCGTAGAAACACCAGATGATTATACCGTTATAATAAGGACATCAAGGCCAATGGCTTATATGCCCACATATGTACTGCCAAGATTACCTATATTACCCGAGCATATATGGAAAGATGTAACTGATCCAGAAACATATCCAAATGAAAATCCTGTTGGAAACGGTCCATTTAAGCTTGTTGAATACAAGCCCGGTGAATACCTTAGATTCGTAGCCAATGAGAACTATTGGAAAGGTAAACCGCATATAGATGAAATAATTGCGAAGATCGGGCTTTCAACTGATACTGCCTTCCTAGAGCTAAAGAAGGGAGAATTAGACATTATGGTATTGACGCCGGAATACGTAAAGGAGGCTGAAATGGATCCCAATCTTAAAGTGATCCTTACAGAGGATGTTTACTTTGATTACATTGTATTAAATACTCAAAGATATCCATTGAGTATTAAAGAATTTAGACATGCTCTATCTTATGCCATAAATAAGCAAGAGATCATAGATAGAGTATTATTAGGATACGGAGAGCCTCTATATAGTGTTATACCACCTGCATATAAGTTCTGGCATAATCCTAATGTAACAAAGTACGAATATGATCTTGAAAAGGCTAAGGCTATACTAGATGAGCTGGGGTTAGTAGATATTGATGGTGATGGAATAAGAGAAACACCTGATGGCTCCGATATAGAAATAGAGATATTAACACTATCTACATGGCCTCCCTATGTAAGATTAGCAAACATGATATCTAGGTATTGGTCAGATATTGGATTAAAGGTAAGTATAACAGCAGTAGAATGGGGCGAGGAATCAAGAAGGTTACATGAAAGAGATTATGATGTAGCCGTATGGGGCTATACTGTTGCACCAGAGCCTACTCAGTTCCTATCACTATTTACTAATAACCCGCCTCCTTACTGGAGCATGGGTGAATGGGTAAATGAAACATATAACGAGTTACTAGAGCAACAGAAATCAATTATGGATATAGAGGAAAGAAGAAATATAATTTATAAGCTTCAAGAGATCTTGGCAGAAGAACTACCTATAATTCCTATATGGAGCGCGTATGTTATAGAAGCTTATAGAGTGGATAGATATACAGGCTGGATCCCGATGCCAATGGGTGTACTGGGTATTTATAATAAATTGACATGGCTTAGCGTTAGACCAGTAACTGAGAAAGAAATCTCCGTTACAACTAGCGTT
>CAZHDB010000036.1:0-14835 GCA_964531225.1 uncultured Desulfurococcaceae archaeon | reverse complement strand
AACATAGGCGAAGTAGCTGTAGTCCTAGACAAATACGAGAGAAGGGGCATTCTGGATAATGCAAGAATAGTATTCGCAAAGTTCATTGGAGAGATTACCTACTTATTTGAGTATTCAGGACATTTTGAAAATTAGGGTAACTTTTAAATACTTCAGAAACTATGCTTACTGTTGAGGAGAAATGGAGCGGCTTTACAAGGTCTCTGAAGTTGCCAAGATGCTTAATGTCTCTACTGTAGCTGTTAGGAAGTGGATTAAAGTTGGTAAGTTAAGAGCTATAAGGGTTGGTAAGCTATGGATGATACCTGAAAGTGAGCTTAAGCGATTCCTTGGAGAGAAACCGAGAGAAGTAAGGGCGGTAATCTATGCACGTGTAAGCTCCCACAAACAGAAAAAGGACGGTAACCTTGATAGACAGGTTGAGAGACTGAGGGGTTACTGCTCCGCTAAAGGATACAAAATAGTTGACGTGATAACAGATGTTGCTAGTGGTTTGAAGGAAAATAGGAGTGGCTTGCAGAAGCTCTTCAACATGGTTGGAAAACACCAAGTAGACGTTGTAGTGGTAGAGTTTAAGGATAGGTTAACGAGATTTGGATTTGAATACCTTAAGAGATACTTCGAGTCACATGGAGTTAAGATAGAAGTTATTGAGGAAACTGAGAAGGGCTACATGGAAGAACTTATCGAGGATTTTGTGTCGATAGTGATTAGCTTTGCTGGTAGAATCTATGGTAAGCGTTCACAGAAGTTCAGAAAGATAAAAAAGGTCATAGAAGAGGTGACTAGCGATGACGACTAAAACTATTGAGAAAACAATTAAGTTTAAGCTCATACCACTAACAAGAAGCGTTAAGAGTCAATTAGTTTCTCTCCTAAACGACTACACGTCAATGGTAAAAGATGCATTAGATGTCATCATTAAGAATGATGTTCGTAGTAGGAAGAGAGCCCACGAGCTGTGTTATAGAGTTTTAAGAGAAAAATATCCTCATCTCCACAATAAGTTCGTTCAGGAGGCTTACAAGAGAGCTTTAGCGATGTACCGTAGCTACAGGAAACTACTAAACAAATGGAAACGATTACCAAAGAAGAAAAGAAAGAGAATATCGCCACCCTCGCTACCTAAGGTGGAAGATAATAGGGTTATTGAACTTCATGTTGATACCTACAAGCTTGATAGGAGACATGGATTCCTAGTACTGACCGTGTCAAAGGGTGGAGGTGTTTATCTGAAATTCTTGGTAATAGAGTACGATTATGCTAAGAAGGAGCTTGAGAGTGCTAAGCTAGGGAACTCTAGGATACTGATTGATGACAACTGTATCTACCTGCTCCTAACCATACGTAGGGGTGTTGAGGTTAATGAGCATAGGAATAAGCTTATCGTGGACATTAACGAGGATAGTGTTGACTGCCTACTGGTTAATTACGATAGGAATGAAGCCATATTGTTCTCAATAATGCATGATACCAGGAAAATACGTACAAATTATAGAAGAATTAGGAAAAGCATCCAAGAGAAAGTTGAAAATTCTAGGTTAAGGGATAAGCTTCTCGCTAAATATGGCTTCCGTGAGAGGAAGCGTGTAGAGGATAGGTTAAAGAAGATAACTTCATTACTAGCAGAGATTGCTAGGGAACATAACGCTGACTTGGTTAGGGAGAATCTCAAGGACTTAAGACTCAATGGTAAGAAGAGGAGTAAACAACTGAACTATAGGTTATCTACTTTCCCGTATCGTAGGTTCATAGAGTACCTTGACTATAAATTCTATGAGCGAGGCTTGAATATATTAGAAGCTAATGCAAAGAGGTCATCCATTACCTGCCCAGTATGTGGTTACGTGGATAAGAAGAATAGAATCGGTAAAGAAGGATTTAGGTGTAGGAGATGTGGTTTTATTTTTAATGCTCAATATGTTGCTTGTCTAAATCTCTTCTCCCGCTCCAATGACGGCGTAGTAGCTATCAGGAGCGGGAGGCTAGTTCTCATAACTCGTAAGGCCGCCCAAGTGGTGGCGGTCAATGTAGCTCCCAATGAACCACCGATAAAGATGAGGTGGATGAGGGAGAAGCCCGTGCAAATTACCAAAATATTAAAAATAACCTAAATATCATGCACGGGCAACCACTAAATATATCTATAGACTATAGGAACTAATTCTAGCCAAGATAAACTTGGATTAGACAATATAGTTCTTCTTCTCATAGTAAGTTGTGAATTCCTTTTTAGTAGAATATGGTATATAGCTCTAACAATATCACGTGGATCGGTTTCAGAATACTTTTGAAGTATTTCGCAACTTTTTCTGCCAACTTCATCAATAAGATCAGCATCAACTCTTAAGAGTTTGCCAAGTTCTTTAGCCTCTTTATAAGCGATTTCACATAATAAGGATGTGTCCATAACTACATCTGTCATCTATATTCTACACCTGAAAATATAATGAATTCATGATGAGTTTTTATAGAATTAGTCTAAATATTACTTAAACAATGTAATGTGATCAGAGATCACATGATTTAAATAAATATGATATATTCATATAATCCCCATTGAAAGAAGAATGTTGTAAATTATGTATATTACAATAATAGTTAATAAGATATCCTTAATGAGTATTATTCTACCGATTTTTCTTAATCCTAAAACTTTTTCAATAGGCATAACTGCAACAATTATTAATGGTAATATTATGATTAAACAGTATATCATTAAATATAACATCCTACTAAAAACATTGTTTACATATATTGTTATATATGAGAGAAAGATAAAATATGGAGCAGCTGAACACGACATAAATGTCCATGAAATAATCATTCCAAATCCAGCTAATGCTATTGGTATTATTTGCATAGGTAGTTTAGATATAAAGGAGGGAAGGCAATCTCTATCAGTACACTCTATTCCCCTGTATTTTCCTCTAGCTAACTCTATTACATCTTTTAATATAATAGCCAATGCTAAGCCTAAGACAATGAACAAGAGAATATTAAATAATGATATAATATATGATACTAGAAAACCAAGAAGTAAATATCCAAGATATACTCCAATTACGAATGAAGTTACTGGGAGGTATTTCTTTTTACCAATAAAACCTATGGCTGCTGATGTAATAACTAGGAGTACAGTTGTAGATATTGCACAAGGATTTATTGAATCAGCTAAAGCCAAGCCTAGCATTAATGGTATAAAGTTTAATGGGGAAACAACATCATTTGACCCATGTAGACCTATTAATTGCCGAAGCTTATCTACAAGACTATATGATCTTAACTCAAAAACCTTTGTCTCAGTTACTATGAGGATAATTCCATTATAAATTTTTGACATAAGATCTTCAATAAGACCGCGATCTTCAATATCACCTATAATTATAGCCACCGGATATCCATTTAAATCATATATTATCGTTAATGGTACAACTATATCATTTATGCTTAATTCAGAACTATTTGTTATCAACATAGTGATTTCGAGATATTCTCTTGAATATGTTTCATTAGTTAGATCACGGTATTCATAGTCAAATCCATTGCTGTCTAGAAAATTCTTAAAGCTTATACAACTATGGCAATATTCAATACCATATACAATAACTCTAGGCTCTACGTTGTTAAAAGCGTGTAGAGTAATAGAGTGCGTAACGAGTATTAACGTGATTAGCATTACTGCTATAACTATAGGGTTTCTCATACAGATCTTTTCCTCGGTACATAGGTATTCAGTAGGATTCTATCATTAGCTCTCCCTAAATATCTTTACTATTTATAAAATAAATTATTCGATATTGTAATAATTTATTGAAATCCATACTCTATATAAGGATATAAATTAATAAAGGTTCATTGATAAAGTTCATGGATACAGTGTATATGTAGACGGTGTTTTATGGAAATGACTGGAAAATACATCACGCTTAAACGTGGTGATAAGATACATTATGGTTGCACCCGCAGTGGTCGTTGTTGTAGTAGTGGACCTAACGTAGCTTTGACAGCTTATGATATATGCCGCATAGCACGATACCTTGGTGTAGACTGGAGGGAGTTACGTGGAAAATATGTTATTGCTATTATTGCCGATATGATTGCTGTACCAGCATTAAGGGGGATGGGTGATGGTAAGTGTGCCTTTCTAGAATTTAAAAATGGTCTTCCAACTTGTTCAATATATCCTGTCCGTCCATTGAGATGTAGATTGTATCCATTCTTACCCGTTAGTCCTAGCAAACGTGATATAGTTTATGTTGATAGATATTGTCCAGGTGTTGGTAAAGGTCCTTTAGTAGAGCCTCCATGGAGTGAACTTGAACAATACTATAAAGAAGTTTCTAATCATTATAGGAGGATGTATGATCTCGTATTTAATGAAGGCTATGAACCATTGGAAGCTTTAGAAAAGCTTATTGATGAAGTGTGTAATAATATGTAGAAATATGTTTTATCTTATCAAGAAATTCTTTTATATATTAAAGACACTATATTCTCTACGAGGGTGTATATAGATTTGGCATCATGTAATGAAGCACTTAAAATGATTAAAGAATGGCTTACACAAGGCACACCTGATGCACAAAATCTCGTTGATTTTCCATGGGAGGTTGAAGCTATAGATAAAAATACTCTCAAAGCTGTTCACCCAAGGTTTCCTGTTGAAATAGATATATTGTGTAGTGATGAAGCTAAAAGTATACGTGCTACAGTACTTACTCCTCTTGAAACAATTAATCTCGACAATGCTAGTCGTGTAAAGCTTTATCGTAAGCTATTAAGACTGAACAATATGCCTCTTGCAAAGTACTTGTTGTATGGAGATGAAGATTCCATAGGTGTAGCTGTTGACCTTAGTACCTTTACGCTAGGTAAGAAGGAATTCAATGATGCACTAGCATTCCTTATATCTGGCTTGGTAACTGTAACTAAGGAATTTGGTGTCGAGGAGGCTATCTATATGGAAATGGCTGAGGAACTTGCAAAGCTTGTTGCCCGCCATTTCGAGGAGGGATGGAGTCGAGATAAACTAATTGATTACCTAGTAGATATTGTTGGTATGAAGAAGGAGGAAGCCGAAGAATTTCTTAGAAATATAGGTATAAAGTCCGATAAGACTAGGGGTCTTGGTGTAACACCTACTATGTAGAATATCCATATTTTTTCCTAAACCATTTTACCTTCTCCATGAACCTCTTAACACGATCAGTATCTACGGGCTCGAATACATTTCCATGACGTTTAAAGTATGTTCCAACAATAAATGCATCGACAAGCTTCCAATACATACCAAGGTTTCCTGGTCTAGCACCGCTACCGAGTACAATTGGTATTGAAGTATACTTTCTAACTAGATAAAGATCGATGGGATTAACTGGTTCACCTGTACGAGATCCAGATACGATTAATGCGTCTGCCGATCCTCTCCTATGGGCTTCAATTGAAGCCTCTATAAGGTCCATTATAGGCTTAGAATGTTTACAGTTTACATCAGCGAATATCTTAACTTTACAATTGAGTTTGCTCTTAAGACTCTGTATGTCGCGGGCTATAGGCTGCAATAGACCCTCTGAACTCCATAGAGGTTCCGAGTAGGCATTAACACGTATAAAATCTGCACCGACGATACATGCAATAGCCATAGCTTCAATTCCACTATTACGGAGTAGATTAATACCAACAGGAACTGTAGCTCTCTTCCTAATTTCCCAGACAATAATAGAAAACGCAGCTATTGTCTCAGGATCCCTTATTCTCTGTTTAAATGGTCTATCCATAAAGTTCTCAAGAATAATTCCATCTACTCCACCAGCTATTAATGCTTCAAAATCTCCTAAAGCATAATCAATAATATCTTCAAGATCATTTTCCCACTTAGGAGTCCCTGGCAACGGTTTTAAATGGATCATTCCTATGACAGGCTTAACAATATTGAATATCTCAATTTGTCTTGGAGCATACAAGTCTATTGCTCTCTTCAAAGACTGTACACCTACTTAAATATATATGGTCTAGAGTAATTAATTATTAAGTAAAGTAGGTTGCAGAAAATGCAAACCGATAAAAAGATATGCATAGCATTCATTATTGTTATGGTTCTTATAGTTCTTATTATGCCTTATCCGGCCAAGACAACTTTACCAAAAAGACAGGATCCAAATATGGATGTTGGAGAAACATTAAATATAGATCTTGAAAAATTTATCAATAATTTAGAAGCTTTAAAGGCATTAAATGATTCCATAGTTGATGCATATATTTCAGCTATAGAAAAAGCTATTAGTGCAGGAGATTATGAAATAGCTAATGAACTTCTTAAACAACTTCAAGGCTATCTTAAAGAAAAATATGGCGATGAACTATTTACCAATAACCCAGACCTAGCAGGAAATATTTCTTTAATAATGAGTACAAAGAATATAACAGATACTGGTGTGTCCATCGACATTGTTGACTTTATTGAAAAGTATGGAAAATTGTTGAATAGCACTTCACTAATTGATCTTGCAGCGAAGATCAAATATAATCCTGCAGAACTTTCTAGCAATGATCTTCAGAGAATATATGAACTTATATCTTCTCTACAGGGTGAAACACAGGGAACTTTTGAATTACCTGAGATACCAGAAAATATTAGCCAAGGCTTGAGCGGCCTAGAATTACCACCTATATCGGAACTACCTGCACTACCTGAAGCTCCTATGTTTGGCTCACCATTACTGGCTCCAACATTAGCACAGCCTATTTCATCATGGACCTTCTTTCAATTCCTAGCTCTTTCACTAGTTGCAGCTATGATATTCCTATTGATACGTTATAGGCAACAAGTGTGTAATCTTTTATCTAAGAGCTTTAAGAAAATATTATTTAAATCTAAAGACTATCTCGATCTTGTTCTAGGTACTAAAATCGATGATCCTATTATTCACATATATAGGAGATTATTGTTTTACCTTAGATTACATGGATATAAGAGGAAACACTATGAGACATTAAGGGAGTTCTCTACTAAAATAAGAGAGAGGAAAATTAGGGATATAGTATTTAAGGCTACGGAAGCCTATGAAGAGAGAATCTATGGCAATAGATCTATTGAGGAGAGAAAGTTAAGGGAGCTACGAACATTTATTAATAAGATATTTAGAGGGACTTAGTAAATGCCATATGATGAACCTAGATTTAAGGCCTTTCTCATCATCCTTTTAATCATAGGTATTATTGCGTCACTTTATTTACCGGCTAGAGTATATGAAATGGCGATTAAAATATATAGTGGAACTGCAAGTCCATATAACATTGATTACATGGGCACAAGCCGTTTCTATGGATTTCTCAAACAGAATAATTACACAGTTACTGTTGCTAGTGAATGGAGTAATATAGTTAATAAGGCTGACAGTAATACGACTATTTTCATTATAGCTCCAGATAAACCCTTGTCAATGGAACAATCATATCAATTATATGATCTTGTTATAAAGAAAAAAGTAGACATAGTAATAGCCGATGAAAACATTACCTCTAATAATTTCCTAAGATTACTTGGAATAAGTATTACTGGACATGCAATACTCTATGGCTTACATGGATATGAGTCACCTTATCCTCCAGCATTATATTTTGATATAGACAATAATTTATTATTCAAAGAAACTAGGCTAAATAATAACCTAATATTTACTTATCCTTTGGACTATAGAAGCCCTACACTTGTCCTTAGACTAAACTGGGCATCAAATATTAAGACTATCTCATCAAAGACTGATACACTTATAGATCTTAATATTATCAATAGCTATACAGTGTTTCTTTTAGGGGTAGGCTATGTTGACTACAATGATAATTCGAAGATCGATGAAGTATTTAATGTTGCATATGCTACAATATTGTCTTATGAATCAAATGATCTACTCGTTAATGATGAGTATATATTCTATGGCTCTAGTATGCCTTATGTAATAGTTGGATTAATAGTTGATACGATTGGAGGAGACATCATTATTTTAAGTGATAGCTTTATCTTTACAAACCAAGCTCTTTTACTGAAGGATATGAATAATACATATATTAATATTATAAAGAATATTCTTTCTCATGTAAATAACGGTAGAATAATTATAGATAACACTCATTATTATTCATCTATCACTAAAATAGGTATACCATTTCACCCTGCAATGATCATGTATTTTCTCGCAGAGGGTCTTCATAGATTCGACACTGTATTAACATATCTTGTATTAAATAATCAGTTAATTGCATTCATAATAAGTACCGGTATTATACTAATAATGGTAATAATACTACAGTATGCGCTAGGCTTCAAGGCTTTAAAAAGTATTTCTCCTACATCTATTGATGAAGTAGCTTTCTTGGCTGAAACAAGAATTAGAAGAAGTTTGCTTAGGAAAGAAAAGGGAATTATAAAGCCTAAAGAGACTATAGCTGATCTGTGGAAGTTACTTAACTATGTCTTTTATAAAGTTATAGGATCAAGTATAGAAGAGATCTATAGTGATCATGAATTACTTGAGAAAACCTCAAGGATTTTAGGCATCGAGAACGAGGAACTTCGTTCATTATTAAGATGGCTCTATGGCATTTATTTAAAGGCTGTAGGTAGGAGAAAGCTGCCAATTGTTTTATCTTGGGGTAGAACATTGTCAAAATATATTAATCGAGTCGAACATATACTTGAGTTAATGGGTTATTCTATAACTAGAAGGGCTGGTTACCGTGGAATCGAGGAGATCCTCCATTAACCTAGATCCTAGCTTTGTATACAAAGTTACTAAATCTATCGTGGACGAAGTATCTAAGATTATAGTTGGTAAACTAAATATTATAAACTATATACTTATAGCACTATATTCTGGAGGTCATGTTCTATTAGAGGGGGTTCCGGGAGTAGCTAAGACCTTAATGGCTAAGACTATAGCACGTACATTTAATATGACATATTCTAGAGTACAGGCAACTCCAGATCTCCTGCCAAGTGATATAATTGGTACATTTATATATGATCCTAAGACAGGAGAGTTTAGGCCGCGTAAAGGCCCTATATTTGCAAATATTGTTTTATTTGATGAAATAAACAGAGCAAGCCCAAGGACTCAATCAGCACTACTTGAAGCTATGCAGGAGAAACAGGTAACTATTGAAGGTGTAACGTTCAAATTACCAGAACCTTTCATGGTAATAGCTACTCAAAACCCTATTGAAATGGAAGGGACATTCCCATTGCCAGAAGCTCAGTTAGATAGATTCTTACTAAAGGTAGTTGTTGATTACCCTAGTCATGAGGAGAGTATTGAAATCCTCCGTAGAATACATTTTATTGAAGAATTCCGAGTCAATATTGTGGCAGACGCGTCTGATGTACTAAAGATCCGTGAAATGCTTCCTTATGTAAGGGTTAGTAGAGAAGTAATGGATTATATTGTATCAATTGTTGAGGAGTCTAGGAAACATCCACTTGTTCGTTTAGGCGGTTCCCCACGAGCTGGTATAGCAATATATCTATGTAGTAAGGCTAGAGCATTAATTGAAGGTAGAGATTATGTTATACCTGATGATGTAAAATATGTAGCATATCCTGTTCTTAGGCATAGAATAATATTAAAGCCCGAAGCAGAACTTGAAGGTATAACAACTGACCAAGTTATAAGTGAAATCTTAAAGACCGTTAAAGTCCCTACACCAGGAGTCGAGGATTAGGAGATAATTATGTCTACTAAAGATGGAAAAGAATATGGACAGCTTATTTTTACTAATAGATTTATGGGTTTACTACTTATCATAGGCTTTACTGTGGCAATGACTATACTTTATCAGCCAGTCATACCATTTCAATTATATATCATAATGGCTATAGTCCTAGGATACATATCTTCAATATATCTATTAATTGAATTATCAAGTAGACTTATTTACAGGTTAAAGACATATAGAGTTCTCGACAAACCCTTAGTTGAGGGCAAATATTCTAAGGTTAAAGTTAAACTAGTTAATAATTCCCTACTTCCAATACTATTTCTTGAAATAAACGATCTATATCCAAGTCTATTCAAACTGGTTGGAGGATCAAATTATATTGTGGCAACATTACCTGGCAAAGGCTTTGTTGAATTAGAATATATTGTTGAACCTAGAATAGGGTCTCATGTGTTTCGTGGCGTAGAGGTTATAGTTAGAGATCCTATGGGATTATTTGCATATAAGGCTATAGTTCCTGGGAGTAGGTATAAAGCTTATGTTCATCCAAAACCTTATCCTATACCGAAGAGGCTATTATCTAGATGGATTTCTACAAGCCTTGGATTAACAAAGTCTAAGTTAAAAGGGATTGGTACAGAGTTTATAACCTTACGAGAATATGTCTATGGTGATGACTATCGATTTATTGATTGGAAGTCATATGCAAGGCTACAGAAGCTATATGTAAAGATGTTTGAGAGAGAGGCGAGTCTGAACCTCATGCTAATACTTGATGCATCACCTGCAATGCTTTATGGAGTTATTGGTAAGACTATGCTTGAAGAATCTATTAGAGTAATATCTGGTATAGCATCTGTCACACTTGAGCGTGGAGACTGGGTTGGTTTAGCAGTACGTGGTGTAAGACCATTATTACTTAGACAGGGCAGGGGTAGAGTACATTATGGTAGATTATTGAGGCAACTATCTATGATCGAATGGAGTAGAACATATCCTGATATAACGATGGCAGAGCTCATAAGACAATCTCTTGCACTCATATCTCGTAGGGCAAAGAACATATTCTTTGTATTCTTATCCTTAGATCCAACAGTTTATCCAAAGGATAAATTAGAACAGGAAGTTAATGAACTTATAAAGATCTACTATAGACTCGCCTCATTGAATCATAGCATGGTTATTGTTTCACCTTTACCTGAATTGTATGAGATAAGGCATTTAACAGGTTTCGAAGCAGCCCTATACCTTGCTACATCCTATAAAGCACTCGAAAAAGCTAGATCTTATGCCTATGAATTACAGAGGAATGGTGTGAGAGTCATACAGGTCGGGCCATCAAGTCTACTACCTAGGCTCATAGGATTTATTGAGACATATAGGTCGCTGGTGGCCTAGAATGAAGAGTTTAAGAGCAGGGGTTATGGGCAGGTATAGGCTCAGGTACTCAATAATATACTGTATATTAATAGCTTATCCACTGTATAAGATCCTTTTATCAGCTCAAGCATTGGACATTGTTTTCCAACTAATAATATACTCTTCAATAGCTTTAATTGTTATAGGTATTTACCTATTTCTCCCAGAAGTCATTATATTATCGTATATAGTATCTGGTACAGTATACCAGGTTCTCGGAACACCTGGTGCTCCATCTCTCTATGAGATGCTTGTCTATACATTATTGATTCTTCATGGTGACGCTCTTACTAAGTTATTAACCATGGGTATAGGTATTAGACGTATACGTGCTAGTCTTTTAGGTATAATATTTTCGGTTTCTTTAGTATTCATAATATTGGGTACATATTTAATGATCTCATATTGTTTGGCAAACGTGTTTATAGAATTAACAAATTATGCAAGTACAGGCAATATAATAGCTAAGATGGTTATTGGCTACTTTCTAGAGACAAGAATTGGCAGTATAATCGTTTTTACTTTGGTAGCCTTGGCTGTCTATTATGTACTTTATAACTACATAAATGGTCTTTTGTCTGACACGATATTATTGTCGAGAGAATATGTGGCCGATCGTTTAAAAAGCTATTTCAGAGAGGTTATAAGCAGGTTTCATGAGGGAAGACTATGGCATCAACGCTTATTTACAAGATCATTTCTTATAATGATAGTATTCTTTACTTGGGCTCTAATATCACCTATTATATTAACTATAATGAATTTCTTTAATTGGTTAGTACCTTACAAAGCTACAAGATACGGCTTAAGCTTTTTATTATCATTAACAATGGCATTTCTAATCTATAGTTTACTACGTAGAAGATTAATTAAGTTAGTACAGTTTATTTTCACTCCGAAACCTATAGAACTTGAAAGAGGTGAATTAAAGCACTCTTATAAATCATTAATAGTATCAATAAGCATTCTAGCATTATATATTATTGTATTCGCAATATTTTATCCTAGTAAGATAATCCATGCACTGTACTTACTGATAGGACTTGATTCTCCTAAGTATGATTTCGAATTATATAGATATATTATGATAATGGATAAGGGTTTCCTTAGTCTTTCTAAGCAGTTACCTTATTTAATGGATAGGTATATAGATTTTGTTGAAATGGAGTTTAACTGGTTAATTGAAGTAATTAAATCAATAATTAATGTACTATGGGGTTAGATATGCCTACAAGAGACTATATTACACCCGTATCTGGATTAATACTTCTGTTCTTTAGCTTATATATGTTCTATAATGGAATTGTATTGATGAGCTTATACCGTGATGTTGCTTCAAGCTTATTATCTATACTTATAGGATTTGTAACTCTTAGTGGAGGAGTAACACTCATACGTACATGGTCCTTAACAAGGGTGTATAGGAGTGAAAAGGGATCTGGTGAAGAACGTAAAGGTTCTAGTGAAGAAGGTTCTGGGAAATAATTTTGCTCACGGCTATCCACATGTTGAACGTGTTTATGGAATTGCATGGAATATTGTTGAACATGAAAGATTAGATGTAGATCCATTGGTGTTGGATTTATCAATATATCTACACGATATTGGTCGTGTATTGGGAGAACCGCATGCCTATTATTCAGCTATATTTGCGAGATCATATTTATTGGAATATGATATAAATACTGATATCATAGAAAAAGTTACTAATGCTATCCTATATCATAGCTTCTCATATGCTAGGAAACATAGTGTAAAACCTATTTGTGAAGAAGCAAAAGTACTTAGTGATGCAGATAAATTAGATGCATTAGGAGTTGTTGGTTTTCTAAGAGTATTCCATTATAGCTGGGAGAATGGTAGAACTTTAGAGGAAACAATTAATCATTTTTATGAAAAAATATTTAAGCTACATGAATTAATGCATTATCGATACTCTAGACAAAGGAGTCTCCTGCTTCTTGAATGGACAAAAAGATCACTTAATCAATTTCTACAGGAAATAGGCTACAGATTATAGAAGTGATTCAGACAGGGGTTCGTCTATCAATCATTGCCTATCTGGCTCATTAGCGGCGAGCTTCAACATCTATTTAATAACTATCTTCCCTTAGAGTAATATATTATATTCCCTTGTCCAATTACATGTATTTTTGTGTGGGTGATTAGAGGCCATGGCACTATATGGTATTGTTTATTCAGTAAATGATCCTGCTGGCATGGGAATTGCTAGCAAGATTATAGAATTTCTTGATCCTAAGCCCTGTAATATATGCATTGATTCTAAGACTTGTTTTTGCAGTGAAAAATTCATATTAGCTGGTTTTAGAGAAGATGTTATTTATTTTGATTTCCTAGACCAAAGACTTCCCTCAAGTGTCAATAAATACATTGTTTTATCGAGGCATAGAAGTGCTAAAAAGATTAAAAGCTATACAGTTCATCATACAGGTAATCCTGGTAATGAAGCTCCTTATGGAGGCAAGCCTAGATCATTTGCTGTAGCAAGCCCGCCAGTGACATATACATTATTATTACTTCTAAGAAAATACGCTAGAGAATATGATAGACTGGAAGAATATGAAGTTAGTTATGAGGCCACGCATCATGGACCAACCGAAGTTAATAAACCACTGACATTTATTGAAATAGGTAGTACGTTAGACGAATGGGTTGACAAAGTAAATCATGCAGTCCTTGCAGAGGCAATCATTGAATTCCTATCTAATGGTGAAATGGAATGTAAACCTGTTCTTGGAATAGGTGGAGGACATTATCCAAGGAAGCATACTAAAAGAGCGTTTGAGAAAGGCTATTGTTATGGCCATATATTTGCTAAGTATGCTTTGCCCTACTTAAATAGATATATACTAGCAAAAGCGATAGATCGGTCGATTCCTATGCCTAGATCCATAATCGTTGAAAAGAAGGGTACAAGAAAGGAACATAGAGAACTTATTGAAAAATTTGTCCTTGAAAATAACCTAGACATTGAGTATATATGAGTACTTCATTTAGAAGTTATCTCTTTTATTATGTTGATTAATTGGATATTATACGGTAAGGGAATTAATATTGAGAAAACAGTCCTTAACCTAACACTATCAATAATATTAATTAATGGATCAATACTATAATAATCAGCATATGAGCTATAGAATGAACGTAGTTTGCTATATAGATCTTCTATATCCTTTAGAAATCCATAGGAGTATAATATTGTTACTGTAAATATTACTAGATCCCATGAATAATGAGTCTTGTTATTCGTTTCTATAGCTTGTTCTGCATCAACTACAAATATACCTCTATGATCAGTAACGATAAAGTTAGTATATTTTGAATCTCCTAAAGCATATTCAGCTCTATGGATTTTTGATAATGTATCAGCTAGTTCAACATACTTTAAATGGGACATATCAGGGCGAAATATTTCTCCATCGATATATTCTCTTTTCATGAACAAATTATTCCAGTCGATCTCTATAATTTTTGGTGCATTAATTTCTCCAGGCTTTATATTAAAGAAGCTGATCTCTCTATTCATACGATCCTTTGGATTTGTCACATATGGATATATTTGCAATGGAGTAGATAGGCTTTTTATTATAAACCATTTAACTAAGCCGGGCTCGACAGAATAATATTTAATAACATATTTTCTACCATTTTCCTCAACTACGTATGTTTGTCTTATTG
>CAZHDB010000035.1:0-15101 GCA_964531225.1 uncultured Desulfurococcaceae archaeon | reverse complement strand
GCTTTCTATTATTTTTCATATCTACTATTATTTTAGGGAAACTATATATTCTATTCCATGTATATTCCCTTTACTAGAAAATTACATGGGGTGATAGAGGGTATGAGTAAAACATATGCTACTCTTGGGGAACTGAAACCCGGTAATTTCATAGTTATTGATGGTGAGCCTTGTAAGATTGTTGAGATGAGTAGAGCTAAGACTGGTAAACATGGTAGTGCTAAGGCCCATGTAGTGGCTATTAGCTTGTTTACTGGCTCTAAAAAGACACTTGTAGCACCAGTTGATCAGAGGGTTGAGGTTCCTATTGTTGATAAGAGGATTGCACAAGTAATAGCTGATATGGGTGACTTAGTTCAATTAATGGATATGGAGACTTTTGAGACATTTGAGGTCGAGAAACCAAGTGATCCAGATCTTGCAGAGAAACTAAAGCCAGGCGTCGAAGTAGAGTACTGGGTTGTATTAGGTAGGAGGCTTATTGTGCGTACACGTGGAGCATAAAAACTATACCCCGCCATGTATAATATCAAGTGTTTTAACCAAGGATTTATCGAAAGCTGATCGTATATCTCGTTCAATAGCTTTAAAAACATATATCGACTATACATCAAGGCTCTCGATAGATGAATTATGGGACTTAATTGATAAGGTGACTGGTGGACTAGGATATACGAGAGAAGACAGGGATTTTGTCCGAGTAATAATGGCGGGATGTGTAATCGCGTGGCCTGAAACAATAGGTAATGGTAACATGGTATTAGAAATAGGTACTGGTCTTGGTAGAACAATATACTGTGTATTAGAATCTGCTAATCCACTAAGTATATTAACTATAGATATATCATCGGAGATACTATCAATTGCTCTATATAGAAATCCATATCCATTCTTTCAAAACAGGTTATGGGATCATAGGGTAAATATTATACATGGTGATGCCGTGGAAATAATAGATCTACTTCATAGAATAGATATGAGGTTTAACCATATAATACATGATGGAGGCCCAAATCCAAGTAAAAACCCGCGGCTATACACAAGAGAATTCCTAGAAAAACTAGTAAAACTACTAGAGCCAGGAGGTTCAATATCAGTATTTGCGGGAAGAAAAACAGCAGTAGTATCAAAGATATACAATACATTAAAACAAATAGGTATAAAACCAAAAACCCATACATTCCCATACACACCAGTCCGAGTAATACATGGGAAAAAGATTTATTGACCAGCATAAACAACCAAAATATTACGAGGCCAGGGCCCGTGGCCTAGCCAGGATAGGGCGCCGGCCTCCTAAGCCGGTAGTCCGGGGTTCAAATCCCCGCGGGCCCGCACATAAAATACCTAATTTATATAAGCACTTCTTTACAGTCCCATAAACTAAATTTATCAGGGGCTATCTTAAATTATTAGGAGAAAGCTAGGAAATAATACTCAGGACCATATTAAGGTAAATAATTAATTTTTAATCCTAGGGAATAAGCGTCCCCCCGAAAGACTATATACAAGATAATTCTTAATTATTAATTAGGTGTATATATTTGAGTCGCGGGATATTGACTGTTCTCGCTATCTTTCTTATAGCGATACAGTTGATAATTATGCCAAGCCTGCCTGTAAGCAGTAGCAATGGATATACCGCTACAACACCCTTCATAGTACATCTGGTGCTGGGCGTAACAAATATACCGATAGGATTCGTCAAAGTATGGAACGATGCCTCCAACTTGTACGTGCTATTTGAGATTGACTTAGAGAGTTACCCGGACTATACCATATACCAGACTCACTTGAACATATCCGAAACCATACCATCGTGGGGTCCTCCAGGCCAATGGACTTACCAGAGAACCCATGTACCAACCGTCACATCAGATCTATATGTGATTCCCTTGTCAAGCGTACCTGGTGGTGCCAAGCCAAACCAGACAATCTATCTTATGGCCCATGCGACAATCTACCAAGAAGACGTCCATATAGGGTCTGCCTATGGCCTCACGTTTAAAGGATACTTCAATTACACAATAATTGAGCAGCCACCGCCAGAGCCAGTTCTAACTGTAGTTAAAACAGGTCCGCTAGTCGCCTACCCTAATGGCACATATCTATATACAATAACAGTAACAAACATAGGTAACGGCACCGCACAAAATGTTAATATCACAGATTTTCTACCCAATGGAGTTGAACCTATCAACAAGACCGTACCTGGAGAGCCAGCGGGAACTTACTACGAAGACAGCAACGAGGTTGAGTGAATAATCGATTATATTGCTCCCGGAAGCTTTGTTGCTATAACACTAGAAGTAGTATTTAAAGACGTTTCTCCAGGTGATACTATGGTCAATACTGTTATAGTTGAATGGGATGGCAATAGCGTTGAAGCATCTTGGAATACAGATGTAATTGCTGGCCCCAGTCTAGTCGTAGAGAAGCTAGGTCCAACCAAGAGTTATTCCGGCGACATCATTATATATACTATAAAGATTACTAACATAGGCAATGAGACAGCCTATAATATTACTCTTGAAGATAACTTAGATCCAAATTTGATCCTGGTTAGCACAACTCCTTCCGGAAATCAATCCGATGGAAAGATCGTGTGGAGCCTTGGAACACTAAGCAAAGACGAGGTCTTCACCGTATTCGTAACAGCTAAGGTGAAAGACGGTGTTCCGAACGGTACCCGACTAGTAAATACGGCAGTAGCAATATGGGAAGACGAGGATGGAGGTCTATACACTAACTCTAGCACCTGGATAACCACAGTATACACCCTACCAGTCATAGACATAACAAAGATCGGGCCATCAAGTGCTTCACCGGGCCAGGAGATCGAGTATACAATATCTATTACAAACCTCGGAGGGACACCTGCGTACAACATAAATGTTAGCGATATACTTCCACCAGGCACATCATATGTATCAGCATCCCCTACACCCTCAGCAATCGGCAGTGCCTATGTCAACTGGACTATAGCAGAGCTACTACCAGGGCAAAATGTAGTCATAAGACTGACGATCAGAACACCTGATAGCGTAGGAGATACATGTATAGATCTGATAAATAATGTCTCGGTATCATGGGCAGACCCCAAGGGAGCTATCAAACGTAGCTGGGATATCTATACAACGAGGGTCTGTAGCCTACCATTACTAACCATAGACAAGGCAGGCGACACCATAGGGAGTTTGGGCGAGGAACTTCACTTTGTTATAACGGTTTCTAACATAGGTGGTAGTCCTGCACAAAACGTGGTAATATGGGACGACCTACCCTATAACCTATCCATAACATCTGCTCTACCGCCTGAGTGCAGTATCTATGGAAGGAGAATTCAATGCAATATACCAATCATTGACCCTGGAACAAGCATTACTATAGCATACAATGCTAGAGTCGACTGGGTTAGCATTGACGGTATATGGGTATTCAACAATGTATATGCAAATTGGACCTACTCCGGAGTGTCCTACGGACCAGTAACAGATATACATCCAATAAGGCTCTTCGCTAGACCCTATGCCGTGGTGAATATAACCGGCCCCGCCATCGCCTATAACGGCTCAACTGTTACCTATACAATAACATTGCGCAATCCAACGCTCTCGGATCTAAACAATATTAAGCTAGTGTACTTTGTCCCACTTATAATGAGCTACAATTCTTCGAGTCCAACTGGAAGCTATTTTGCTAGCAACAAGACCGTTGTATGGAGTATAAATGAGTTGGGAAGCGGAGAGGAAAAAACCTTTAATGTATCTGTAGTCGTAGACCCTACTGCCATCAATGGAACTATAGTTATCAACGATGCCCTCGTCATGTATCCAAACGGATCAGACTTTGACATAGCCGCTACAGAGATCATAGTTCCTAGTGTCCTGCCCCCTACCTTCCCTGTCGGCGGGGTTTTGGTGGCAGAGTCCATGAACCTGGTAAAGCCTCTTCTACCTCTCATCGCAGTACTGTTGATCGGGATCACCTTGTGTATTATCTTATTACACCGCATAGGAAGAGCTAGACAGCCTGGTTATGGGTAAGGATAACATTAAGAGAAATAAAAAATAAATTTTTATTCACATAATCTCCTACTCGTAATATAAAACTTAATTATTCATAATCTATTCTACTTGCAACCTAACTAAGTAAACCATAGATTAACAATTAATACCCTGGTAATGGAGTCCCTTCTCTAGGCTATGCTTTACTTGTTTTACTAGTCTTAAAAGATGGATAACAGAAAGACAATCATTAAACAATGAATAATGAAGTATTTTACAAATCCAATATATGAACATGGAAAGAATATAATTTGTTTTTAAGTAAGTTGATGTTCATAATTAATGGTTTCAAGTTGGAAATTACTTCTATATTTCCGGGCTCCTAAATTGAAGACCTAGTTTAGATCTCTGTAGGCCCACAAGTTATAAATTGCTTTTCTAAATTACTCTATCTAATAAATTAAGGTCTTATTTAATGAGAAAAAACTATTTATATTTATTTCCTCGATACTGCTAATACAATTACAACTATTGGTATAAGGATTATTATAGCTATGAAGAATATGATTCCAAGGAACGTTATATCTATACTTGTGTCGTGATTTGTATGTATAGATACCTGTTGGGATGTTTGGCCAGTTCCTGGTGTAGTTGTTGGTATTTCAGTGGTTATTGACTGTCCATATGGTGTTTCTTCATTTAGGACTACTTGTGTCTCGTCACCAGCTTGTATATTGACTAATTTAGTTGCATAGCCTAGTTCATTCTGGCCTTTAGTCCAGAAAGCATTTATCTGATAAGTCCCTGCTGGAACGTTATTGAATTCGAAATAGCCATTTTCATTAGTTGTCGTATTTGCATAATAAGTTGCTCTAGGTAATGCTACTTCAACATAAGCATTAGGTACAGGATTCCCAGAAGCGTCATATAAGTATCCCTTAAGTGTTCCTAATGGATTGACATAATTACTAATTCGTCCTATTGAGAGATAGATGCCATCTCCCTTTTGTTCTAAGAAAATCACGTCTAAAACCATATTCCCATTTACATCAATAGGTATAGGAATAGTATACTCACCAGTCATATCTATTGCTCCTTCATACTCAAAGTCGTTCTGTGAAGGAATGTATGAGTATATATAAAGTGTTGTTGATAACGGGTCTCCATAGTAATCATACTCTATAATTGTGAGGAGAACTTCAAGAATACCATCACCATCTAAGTCGTAAGTTTGGACAAAGGCTAAAGCATTCTGTGATGATATACTCCATTCACCCATTTGGGCTAGATGATCATCTTTCCATTTCCATACTTCTAAAGCTAAAGTCCCATCAGCATATTGGGTTATGAAGACGATTTCATATGCCCCATCAGAATCGATATCTCCTGTCGCAGTAGATATTATCCGTGCGTTATCTATCTCAATCATATCCATAGAATATAAATCGGTTCCCCTCATATAGGCAACTAGTAATTTGCCTACTATGGGCTCCATACTTCCATCAGAGTACATGTTTTCTATATTATATCCGATCACTAGCTCTGTTCATCCATCTGAGTCTATATCACCTGAAGCAAGTTCAGAAACCTCTATAAAATTGCCTACGTCAGTCTGAAAATAGAAAGATACTATTGTCTGAAGAGTATTTGCATCTACAAAGTATAGAGAACCATTGATAGTATCTGAAGAAAAGTCTATATCATAGCCGCCTATCGCGAGTTCGAAGGAACCATCACTGTTATAGTCGCCTAAAGCAGCAGTGACTGCCGTAAGATCATATATTAATTCATAACTGCTACTCACTGTATAGTTTCCGACATATTCATATCGATCTATGCTTGTATAAATCTCTTCATCTGCAAGATTAATGTATGAATAGGTATCGAAGAACTCGCCAGCCCCGTCACCATCAACATCTTCTCCCATAACATTGGCAAATACAAATGGAGATTCCCCATTAACTCCATCTTTACTATCTATAACATCACTAAACACTTCATATAATCCTTCATCAGAGAAGTATTTTGTTAATGAAAGCATTACAAGGTACTTATTACTCTGGTCGACTCCTTCTGAGAAAACAACGAATTCATCAATATTATCTCCATCGAAATCCATGGGCCCTGCTGCACCGAATTGTGCTGTAATCAAATTATAATCTTGATAGATCTTGATCTTTTCATTTACAATATTTTCTAAAGTCTCAGTGCTTATTTCTGGAGAAATATTAACAACTATATCAAGTAGTTCAGCCCATTTCATTTCTGTTGAGAAGGATGTTTCGTATGTGTATACCTGTCTATCATACCTTAATGGATAATGAGCCGAGATCCCATAAGCTCTTGAAACACTATTTCCAAATACTTTATTCTTAATTATCAATGAATCAATTAAATTAATTAAAGATGAAGCAGAAGCTCCTAGTCTATTTTCCACTCTATTTAAGAGATCTAGTAGATCAACTTGGTTTGCGCCGTTAGTAGGATTGTTGCCTCCACCAAAGTCCTGAACATTAGACCTTGCTTCTCGTAGTACTTCAGGATTATTAATTGCAGTATCTACGAAATTCAATACTTTATTAGTATTCACTTGTTCTCTAAGAGGACTTAAATCAATAACTGAAAGGGTTACTCCCTCAATATTTTCCTCATAATAATATCGAATATATTCGTCAACTATGTTAATAGATAGATCAATAGGATCCATCATTGGATTATTAATAAGGTTACTCAACCAATAGTCATAGGGCCAACCTCTTCCAGGTTCCGTTTCTTCCGAGGCAATTAAATAGTCCGCTAAATATCTAAACTCATATGCAGCATCTATTGTTGCCATTAAGCAGGCGTCGAATCCAATAATGGATAAATGTATCCCTGCATTTTCTACTCCTTGCCTTACCTCTTTAAGTGTAAGATAATCCTTATTATTTGAAACGTCCCATGCAACTCCTCCTGGCCCACCTCCATGATCCCATATTATCAATGCATAATTGTTTGCTGGATAATTATTAACAGTATATGTAATAAATCGAGTTAATGTCGCCGGATCTCCCGTATTTACTTCTCCCAAGTCTAGTAGTTCCATAGGTCTTACGCCGATATTATCGTCAGGCATAATTCTAATGATCTTAGCATCGCCCCAGTCAGGAGTACTATGTGAAACTTGGCTTATATACGTAGGAACATTAGTGTATTCATAATCTTTCTCCGATCTGTCAATGAACACTATGACCTCGATCTGTCCTCCAGGATGAGCTCTCTCCATTTCATCAATATCTACTAATGCATCTCCTTCAAGATTATTGTCAGCAGCTACATAGATCATAATAGTCCATGTCCTTTGCTGCATAATAATACGAGGGGATACTGCATAAGTTATCATTGATGAAATTAATAATATGAGAACTAGAGATAAAATGATCCTATTATCCAACCATAGCCCCTTACTAACTTTGTATACAGTGTTAATGCGAATTAAAACCTATTAAAGTTTTCTATAAAATTATCAAGTAATTAGTAACTATTTTACACTTACCATAATATATTAAGACTAGTGTCAAAGTATAGGATTAATATATGCATACACAATCTAGGTAAATTAGGTGGCATCTTATAAAAGTTAAATATTATAATCTAAAGTCACAATAGAAGTAATTCTATAAGGGTGATTATAAAAACGTGCAAATAGAAACGGAACTATTTAAAAGTATTTCAATGGTTTTCGGTAGCTCAACTAAATCCGTTCTAGATAAACTAATGACGCCTTGTAGTAGACACTATCTTCGTGTAAATACTATGATCATTGATCGTGAGGAATTACTTGATCTTTTACGCAATAAGTATACTGAATATTCATTTAAACCCGATCCGTATTACGATGATGCGATCTATATTATTGTTAAAGGCCCTTATAAAATACCTATTGTTGATAAAAGAATAGTGGTTGATTATATTGCGGCAGAAAGCATAATGCTTGGAGCCCCTGTCTATAGGCCCGGGATTGTAAAATTTGATACATTTAGGCCTGGAGAAGAAGTTAATATAGTTACTCCTAACGGGTTTATAGTAGCTTTGGCCAGAACTACTATGGATTCTAAGAAGGTTAAACAGGTTCGCAAGGGATTAGTGGCAAAAACCATAGTCTCTAGGTATAGATTACCTCCTATTAGAGAAATGTACGAATATAAAGCTGGACTGTTCTATCCTCAAAGTCTTCCATCAATAGCTGTTACACATATACTTAATCCAGAAGCAGGCGAAACTATCATTGATTGCTGTGCTGCACCCGGAGGCAAGACTAGTCATATTATACAATACAGCCGAGGATTAGCTAGGTTAATAAGTGTAGATAGATCTGTTCCAAAGATAAATAGGATCGTTGAAACTATTAAAAGGCTCAAGTTGCCTAAAAACTATTTCCTTTATCTTGGTGATTCTAGATACCTAGATAGTGATCTTCCGACGATTAAAGCTGATAAGGTACTCTTAGATCCTCCATGCACAGCTCTTGGTATTAGACCTAAATTACTATTCACTAAGACATATAAAGATCTCTTGAACAGTGTAGCCTACCAAAGACAATTCTTTAAACCAGCATATAATATTCTAAAGATTAACGGCATCCTAGTTTATAGTACTTGTACAATAACTTTTCATGAAAACGAGGGTAATTGTCTCTATATAAGGGATCTTGGCTTTGAAACACTAGATGTAGAGGTTCCATATGCTGATAAAGTTTACTTGGACAATATGGTATTCTACAGGTTTTCTCCCCTTGGACACGATATGAATGGTTATTTTATAGCGGTTTTTAAGAAAATTTTTTCTTAATAAGTTTGCTATTACATAGTGGACAAGTTTTTTCACCTATATTACTTGATACATATCCGCATGTAGGACATATTACTGTGTATCTTCTGAATTGTTTAATACCGGTTGTTCGTAGTGGTTTAAATGGTATCCCTACATATAATAATGTGTTTTGTAATGCATAGTCGTCTGTAATAACGATTACATGACCATATAGACTGTATTGAAGAGCTAAAGCTAAAATGCTAATATCGGTTTTAGATAGAGACGTATGTTCACCAATAGACTTGGCTACATTAATAGCTTTATCAATAAATTTTTTATCAGGTTGAACAACTTTTACTCTACCAATATTCGATGCTATTTCAAACGCTTCTTTGCTCTCATGATCTCTGAGCTCCGAAAGTACATAAGCCGTTGTTAGCAGTTCATGTGAACTATAATGTTGGAGGGGATATTTTGCTAGAAACGCAGTTGTATCTAGAATGATATAACTCTTCTTACGTGAACCTAGTTGTTCTTCCTTCAAGAACTCTTTTCACCAAATTACGTTTTTCATTAATCCTAATTATACGTAATTCATTATTGTCCATCCTAATGGTAACCTTTGAATTAGATGGTAATGTGTCTAGACGCACACCATCAATATATAGATCGCTATAACCCTTTGGCATTACCACAATCGTAGAAAACGGATGAATAAATATCGGAGCTATATTAAGCGTTACGGGATTTAAGGGTATAAAGAGCATTCCATTAGCTCCTGGTTCAACAATTGGTCCATTAGCTGATAGTGCATATGCCGATGAACCAGTAGGCGATGCAATAATTACTCCATCACCTTCTAAGACAAATGATGTACTAATATATGGTGTTCTAATATCAACGTCCATGAGTAGCGCCTTACCAAAATCATGAGTTATAACAGCTACCTCGTTTAATCCATATTCCTGGACTCCTGCATAAATAGCCTTTACTCTATGTACTCGCTCAATATAGAATCTGCCTGTTAGGACTCGTTCAACAATAGTATCAGCATCAACATTACTTAGATCCTCGTATAAAACAGTCCTTCTACCACAGGGAATAGGTAATATAAGTGGAAGTCTCTCATATAAACTCCAAGAAATCCTCAATAATGTACCGTCACCACCTATGGATAAAATGAGATCATAATTATCAAGATCACCCTTCCTAATCTCATCAACCCATACCGTATGTACTCTAATATTTCTTCTTTCAAATTCACTTACATAATCTTTTATTAAATCACTACATTTTTTAGCTGGCTTGTATACTATCACAACTCTTCTTATTGGCATCAATTTCATCGACACCAATCACATACTAATATCTTTCATTAACCTCAAGTATAGAATATATCTTTAGAAATAAATAGTCTAGCTCTGGCTCGGAGGCCATAGGCTATTGATAAAATGCGTCAAAATATATAAAGGATATGGCGAGAAAGTAAGAAGATTACTGGTAAAACATAATTTAATGAATAGTGAATATAAGGTACTATCTGTAAATGAATATTTACTTTTACCTATAATTAACCAAGTTAAATGCGAGGATCTTCTAAGGAAGTATAATATAAAGTTTGAGATAGTTGAATGCAATCCATCACAAAAGAAGATTACAAGAATGACCAAGCATAAAATCCCTTCTCATGATATTGTGGGTAATATAGTTATTGTTAGGGAAAAAGTTGTTAGAGAGTACGGGGAATCTAGAATTATCAATGTCCTTAGATCAATATATCCTTGGATTGAGGCAATTTATGTTAAACATGGTACTGAGCATGATTATCGGCTAGGTAAGTTACGATTGATATGGGGTAAAGAAGTTAAATACGTTGTTTATAAAGAATATGGATTGGAGTTTTTCGTAGACTTGTATAGAGTATACTTTAATCCGAGACTATCTACGGAACATAGATTATTAGCTGAAAATGTTAAGGATGGGGAAATAGTTTTTGATCTTTTTTCGGGATTTGGAGGGTTTTCCATACATATTGCCCATCTTAAAGAAGCACTCATTTATGCTAATGACATTAATCCATATGCGATCTATTGTTTATTAAAAAGCATCGTATTAAATAGGAGGAGATTAAGAGGTAGAATTGTAGCATCGGTATTTGATGCAAGGGATATTCCTAAATACTTTAAGAGTTCAATAGCAGATCGTATAATTGCTAATTTACCGCATAAAAGTATAGAATTTTTTAAAACATATAATCACTTGTCTCATAAAGATACGATACTACATTTGTATGTAGTGAGCAACAATGTTGAAGCAGTATTGAATAATATTAGTGATTTAATACAGAATGAATGGTTATTTATTGGGTATAGGAGAGTACTTGATTATTCTCCCTATACATATATTTTTAGGATTGATCTCAAGAGGCTTTAGGGCTATCAGAATTGTCGTAAGGATAGTCTCTGGTTTTTTAAGTAGTTTTATCATGTCTCTATTTAGATCCCGCGCGGCCTTATTAGTTCTAATGGATATCGTTGAATCATCTACATAAGTACTTTTTCTAAATATCATTTTCTTATCATTAGTTAATATTAGACTAGGATCGCCTTGTCCAATAACTGTATCATAGAGTTTATTGTTAACATAGAATTGACCTATTAGAACAGTATTTCGATCTTTTAATAACTTCTTGAATTCAGGCGAAAGATCATTTACGGCCTTGTCTGCCATGATCCCGATAATACAATCGCCTCTTGGCGTTAAGGTTTTTTCCTTAGTAATTTCTATAGTTGTGGGATGTAGACCTTGTATATTTTTATGTCCTTTTGCAATAATTCTTTCGAACGATACTATGAAGACATTGGCTTTGCTTATTGTAACCACCTCTTTAATTACCGTCCCCATATAATAATAACTTGTGGGGGGTATATTGGTTGACTACCTTCTTGAAAGGAAACGCTTGGTGGAGAAACTAGTCATGGAAGAAATTATAAAGAGTGAGAAAGTAAAAAAGGCAATGCTTAATGTACCTAGAGAAGAGTTTGTACCTACTCATCAAAAAAGATGGGCATATGTAGATCATCCATTGCCTATTGGACATGGACAAACAATTAGTGCTCCTCATATGGTGGCAATAATGACCGAATTACTTGATCCTGAGCCCGGACACATAGTATTAGAGATAGGTACTGGTTCCGGTTATCAAGCAGCTGTATTAGCAGAAATTGTCTGCAAACAAGATCCTATGAAGAAAGGCCATGTATATACTATTGAGAGAATTCCTGAACTGGCAAAATTTGCAATAGATAATCTAAAAAGAACGGGATACAGTGAATGTGTAACTGTTATTGTCGGTGATGGAACAAAGGGGTATCCTGAAAAATCCCCGTATGATAGGATAATAGTTACGGCAGCTGCTCCGACAATACCAAAGCCTTTAATCGAACAATTGAGGCCTGGGGGAATAATGGTTATACCGGTAGGTGATCTAGGGCTTCAAAGACTATTAATAGTTCGTAAGTCCTTGAATGGGAAATTAGATATTAAGGAAGATACATGGTGTTTATTTGTACCGTTAATTGGCGAATATGGCTGGAAAGACTACTATTATTACTAGGTAAACCAAAGATCTAGTCCTTTCTGAACACCCTTTATATGTTCCCTATATGCTTTCTTAAGTCTCTCTAGGGCGTTCTTAACACGTTGCATAGAAAAGTCATGTTCTTCAACAAGTATCTCTATAACAGCTTTTTCGTCAGGTTCCTTCCATTCAAGTTTATAATCATCTGTATGCGGGGGATTCATGAAGTACTCAAAGATTTTTAATGGGTCAACCGGGAATTCGTGGCGCGGTATTGCCTTGAACAATTTATCAATATCCCTATAGGCTCTAACTAGTTGTAAAGCCTTCTTAGGCCCAATACCTTTAACGCCATCAGGATTGTAGTCTGTACCAACAAGTATACCAATAGCTATAAGTTGCTCTCTAGTAAGACCTAGTTTTTTCAAAAGCTTCGCAAGCTCTATAACTTCAGGCTTAATCTCTATGTAGATATCTTTACGTGGAAGCTTCCTCCTGCCAGAGATCGTTAGGTTTCGAATAAGCCTTGGAGAACCGAAAAGCAGGGAATCGTAATCCTGGCTACCTGTAGCCCAACAATCCCCTTTGGCAGTCATATATGCAGCTTGGGCCTCGCCTTCTGCCGGAGCTTGTACCCATGGAATACCCATCGCGTCTAAGAGTTTCTTAGCACCAGTAACCATATCTTCTGTAAGCTTGGCACTCATTTGCGCATATCTTTTAGCAGCTTCAAGATCTCCTTTCTTTAACGCCTCTTCATATTTCTTTACAGACTCTTCCTTAATTTTCCTTCTACGTTCTATTTCCATATATTTGATCTCTGGTGGCTGACCATCGAATACATA
The DNA here is from genome assembly GCA_964531225.1 of uncultured Desulfurococcaceae archaeon. Classification (GTDB taxonomy): domain Archaea; phylum Thermoproteota; class Thermoprotei_A; order Sulfolobales; family Desulfurococcaceae; genus CAZHDB01. The sequence goes on along the minus strand of CAZHDB010000035.1, from coordinate 1,875 downwards.
GACTGGCTTTATTCCTGCCTCAACGAAGTTTATAGTGCGGTAAAACAGTCCATTTAGATGGCTAGTTATTCTTCCACGGCTATCCATTAATGGTGTGCCATCTGGTTGCCTAATAGCTGTTAGGAATTGATATAGCGCGTTATATGCATCTATCGATATCACTTTCCCCCTTAAACTTCTGAGATCGTCTATTATTGTCTTAACATCATCTGGTATAAGATCCTTTAGATTAACACCCATTTACTACACCATTAAATATATGTTGTTTAAAGGGAAATATTTCTTATCCAAGAATTTATTCATATTTTCCCCGATACAAATGATCTACTAAATGATATTTGATATTCCTTCCTAATTTTATTTACAACTATATAACCCCTAATTTCTAGAGTCAAAAGAGCTTTTAGTAACTCGGCACTAGAAACTTCAAATCCATAGTTCGATTTTATACTTTGAAGTAACTCTGAATCAGTTATAGTACCTCCATGCCTAGCTAATTCATCAATAATTATTTTGAATAATGGTCTATTTCTCCATAATTCGCTAAGTATTACCATATAGATCGCCTCTAGAGCTATGTCTTGTTTTTAGAAACCATTATACATTAATAGATATAATTAAACACTAATTTATGTATATAGGCTAGGCTTAATATGTGATCTAGGTAGTTTTTGCCTAAACTTTTCACTCCATTCCTTATACATACGCCCCATATCAGGTGATATAGATGGCTTAACTATGTCGAGGGCTGTTAGGAAGTGCTTCATATATACTCTATCAATCTTAATGTCCTCCTTTAATGCTTGTAAAGCTGCTTCTCTAACTAAAGCCTCTAGATCAGCGCCACTATAGCCATCGGTTTTTTCAGCAATTTCTTCTAGGTCAACATCTTCTGCTAAGGGCATATTACGTGTGTGAATTTTTAGAATTTCAAGTCTGGCCTTTTTGTCCGGTGGCGGTACATATATTAACTTGTCAAAGCGACCGGGCCTAAGTAGAGCCGGATCAATCATATCAGGCCTATTAGTTGCTGCTATAACTACTACATTCTCAAGACTAGCAATACCATCCATCTCGGTAATTAGCTGGCTAACTATTCTCTCGGTAACACGGGAGTCAAAAGCATATCCACGTGCTGGAGCTATAGCATCTAGTTCGTCAAAGAATATTATAGCTGGGGCATACATACGTGCCTTTCTAAATATTTCGCGCACCATCTTTTCGCTTTCGCCAACCCATTTACTAAGGATTTCCGGTCCTCTAATTGCTATAAAGTTTGATCCGCTTTCAGTAGCGACTGCCTTAGCAAGTAATGTCTTACCAGTACCGGGTGGGCCGTAGAGAAGTATACCCTTTGGAGGCCTTATTCCAAGTCTCTTAAAGGCATCGGGATACTTTAAGGGCCATTCAACAGCCATTTTAAGTTCTTGCTTTATATCATGGAGGCCACCAACATCGTTCCAGTGAACCTCTGGTACTTCAACATAAATCTCACGTAGACCACTTGGCACGATCTCGCGGAAAGCGGCTAGGAAATCTTCCATTCGTACCTCCATCTTCTCAAGAATTTCGGCGGGTATGGTCTCAGATTCAAGATCTATTTCAGGTAGATAACGGCGTAATGCATGGAGAGCGGCTTCCTTAACGATAGCAGCCAGATCGGCGCCCGTATATCCGTGTGTTATTTCAGCGAGTTTCTCAAGATCGACGTCTTCGGCTAAAGGTACGCCGCGTGTATGTATTTGTAGAATTTCAAGTCTACCTTGCTTATCAGGTAACGGTACTTCAATCTCACGATCAAATCTTCCGGGCCTTCTTAGTGCAGGATCTACTGCATTAGGCCTATTGGTTGCGGCTATTACTATGACGTTTCCA
>CAZHDB010000034.1:0-16387 GCA_964531225.1 uncultured Desulfurococcaceae archaeon | reverse complement strand
GATAAAAGTAACTATTTTTAGTATTTTCCCATAATAAAATAGTTAGCAAAGAATTGATATAGAGAATTAACTATAGAATTTGTTAGGTGGGATTATTTTGTCTATGATTAAAACAAGTATATATGGATTTCTCACTGGCCTTATAATTATATTGATTGCCATTGACATAATTGTATTGACAAGAACACTATTACCTTTACTCTTACTAGTTTCAATTAATTTTGCCATAATAGGTTTATTACTTATCTTTTATGCTTATTTACAACTTGATAAAAGTGAGAAGTTATACTATCGCCTATGGGGTTTGTTCTTTCTAATATTATCTATATCAATAGCTACATGGAATATTACTAGTGATGGAATCCTTGCATTAGCTATTCTATTGGCTGGTATTGGTGGATTAGTTATTTATGTTAGTTTTTCACAGAAGTGAATCCTATACTACTTCCTTCAATATATTTTAGGTATTTGTCTTAGCCTTATGTAAACCATTAATTACCTAGTAACAGATTTATCTAGCTCCAGAAAATAATAAAATCATATATCAATACAGTCTAGGTGTATGTCTTGGTTAAGAAGAAAGCTATACTTGAAAAGTTACTCAATATAATACCCGGTTTTCATGGATATAAGAAAAAGGAGTATATCCGTGAAGATGATAAATTAATTAGAGAGTATATGGTCCGTATATTGACAGATGCCATAAGGGATCTTGAAGAAGCTATTGCTTATCTAGCTGAATATGACTTCAATACGGCTGAACGGTTTGATTCTGTTTTAAGAGAACTTAGACTTATAACTGATAAGATTCGTTGGGCAGAACATGGGTATGCTCCTCATTATAATATTGTTAAAATCCAGGAGGAGGATCTAGATAAGATTAGAGAAGTTGATGCCGGCCTTGTTGATGATGTTGAGAAGCTCCGTGAATTTATAGCTAGTCTTAAGAATGATACAATGCTTGGCAATCCTGTTCGTGATAAGATAAGGGATGCATTACAACTTATTAATAGTATCAAAAAGAGATTTCTTGAGAGAGAAAAGATCGTTAGAGGCTGGATAAGTGCTGGAGAAGAGAAATAGTTTCCTATAAAATGTTGTTTTCCATATAAGTTTATGAATAAGGGAATAAATAGTATTTGTTAAGGGTGTAAAAAATGGTTTTGAATAAGATTGGTAAGGGTATTGGTAAGGTAACCCGTAAGGTTGGTGGCCTTGAACCAAAGCTTATAGAGTGGAAAGATGCTTCTCCAGAGGATATTGTATGGAGATATCCCGATGAAGTTATTCCTTGGGGTTCCGTAGTTGTTGTTAAGGAGTGGGAGCGTGTAGTCTTTTATCGTGATGGTAAGGTCTATGGTGTTCTTGGTCCCGGCAGACATGTACTTGATACACAAAACGTTCCTTTCCTAAAGGGCCTTGTTGAGGGATTGTATGGCGAGAGTATTTTCCGAGCAATAGTTATTTTTGTAAACATTAATCGTATGCAGGGTAAATTTGGCGGTAAAAGCCAGACAATTGAACTTATCCCTGTAATGTTCCACGGCGCGTATTATTATCGTGTAGCTGATCCAGCCTTATTTATCAATAAGGTTGTTGGTCCTGATGAGAGATTTACTAGGGAGGAACTTGATGAGTATATTCGAAGTTACTTCTTAACAAAGCTGATGGCTTTCATAAGTCAGAGTAGTATCCGCGATTTATATCAGAAAGCTGCTGAAGCAGGTAAGAGAGCTACTATGGTTTTAAGAAAGTCATTTGAGGAATTAGGTCTTATGCTTGAAGATGTAATGTTTGAGGGTATAGATGTGCCTCCAGAATATCGTGAGAGGATGTTCTGGATACTACAAGGTACTGCAGCACCTTATCTAGTACAGCAAGAGACAGCTCGAAAATTTGCAGAAGCTATTAAGGAGACAGAAGCTGAGGGTGCAGCATTTGGTGCTGGACTAGTGGCTATACCATGGGCTTTACAGCCTCCTCCTCAACAAGCATATCAGCAACAGCAGCAACAACCTCAACAATCCCAGGCAACTGTGGGCGCAGTATCTACTCAACAGCCCCAAGGATATGTTGCTAGATGCCCATATTGCGGTAAAGGACCAATACCTGCAGGAGCTAATTTCTGTCCAGTATGTGGACACCAAATTAAATGGTGTCCTAATGGACATGTAGTTCCGGTTGAGGCTAACTTCTGTCCAGTATGTGGTAGTAAAGTAGGTGGTTAACTAGATAGTATAATCCTATAGCAATTATTTTATCATTAATCCTACTCAATATCATGCTACATATTCTTATTAAAGTAGAGAATTTTGCTTTTACTGAATACCTATATATGGTCTAATGAATCAACGTATCTATCTTATACAATAGTTTCACCCAATAATAAATAATTGAACATTATTAACTCATTGAAACTATATTTATTAACATTAAGAGATATGTTATACTCAATAATACAATAGTAAGGGGCCGAGGATTGGCTATATCTGGTAATGAAGAAGTATCTTCTGAAACTATATTTAGATGTAGAAATTGTGGAGCTCCATTAGATGTAAGTCCAGAGACTATTGTCGCTATATGTAATTATTGTGGGTATGCAAATTGGATTAAAGAAGATCTAAAAGAAAATATATTGATAGTCGAATCTTTGAAGGATCATGAAATACTTGGTAAAGTCCGTAATAGGATTGAGACTGATAAGGATTTAAGATCTATTGCTAAGTATATTAGCATCGGAAGACCATACATAGTATACATTCCATTCTATTTCGTAGATGTTAAGGCGGAAGCTGATTATAGCGGTGTTGTTAATGTGCGTGTCCGTAAATGCACTGGTTCAGGTAAAGAAAGAAAATGTTGGACAACAACATATATTGTCCATGTAGATGGTAGTTACGGCCCGTTCTCAGCATCATATCCAATTATATGTAGGAGAGGAGTAAAGGCTTTTTCAGCAAATGCGCTCGGAGCATATTACTTAAGAAACCCAGTTAAGCCCAAGTATATATCAGAAATTAATTTTGAGGCCAAAACTGCTAGAAGGATTTTAGCTGTTGAAATAGATCGGAAGACAGCTATGGATATAGCATTAGATGATCATCTTGATACATTACGAGATAGAGTTACTAAGGAGATTAAGAGGGAAGCTGAAAGCAAAGTTAGATGGAGAGGAACTGTTGTAGGTCCTACTATTATTCGGAAGAAAATTACTCCTAAAAATATAAGGATTCGTTCATCATCTATAATAATGCTTCCATTATATATTGTACCCTATAGCTATAGAAGAGGTGTATATAGACTATTCCTTAGCGGATGGGATGGAGAGACAATTGTGGCAGAAGAGCCAATGAAATTAAGCAATAGAATATTGTGGGGTAGCGGAGGAGCCCTAATAGCCGGCTTACTAGGAGGAACTGCAATCACGCTTTTCAAAACCATGGAACTAGCGGGCATTATTATTGGAGGCATAGCACTAGCTATTGGAGGATATAGTTCGTGGTATTCTTTCAAAATGGCTACACGACCTGTTAGAGTAGAAATTGTTGGTGAAAAATTTAAAGCAATTAAGGAACTTGGAGAAAAAGTCGGTAAGATATTAAGTGTTGTTGGATCCTTCGAAGGTCTTGTACAAGTTGTTGGTAAAGAGGCTATTCATGAGCTTTTATCAAGGGAATAGTAGGTGATATTTTATGAGCAATGTCGAGCTTCGAAGAGAAAAAGGTTTCGTATTAATTAAATGCCCATACTGTACGGCAGAATATAGGGTACCAGAGACCATAAAATATGCTACATGCCCGTATTGTGGTACGACTTTTAGACTCGATAAGCCAGATGCTAAGATTGAGCATTTTCTATTTAAAATGGTTTTTGACAAGAACTCTGCATATAAATTGGCTAGGGATTTTGCTACACATCAAGTAGGTGTAGTTGAGGATCTCTATGAAAATTCATCGTTTGAATCAGCTACATTGTATTATGTGCCATTATACATATATGAGATAAATATCAAGGCGTTATGCAAGAGTGAGAAAGAAGAGACCTCTGAAAGCGGGGAAGTTGAAATAGCAGTTCATGGGGGTGAAGAAGTTAGTTATGAGCTTGTCAAGGCGGTTGATAAAGTACCTATACCTTTGCCTGATGACTATGGTTTTCCTGCTAGAGCTAGAATGTACTTTAAACCAACCATTTTAAAAGATGGAAAATACTTACAGCCTAATAGAGATCCTATGGAAATTTTCAATAGTGTTAAAAGACCTAGTTTAGAACAAGCCATAGAAGAAGCCAAGATCTCGTGCGACCGTGGATATCACGTGATTGATAATTCTAAATACCATGGCATAGCACACTACCCATTTTGGTGGATCAAATATAGTTATCGTGGCAAGACATATAATGCATTAGTCGATGCAGCTGATGGTACAATAGTATACCTAGAATACCCATTAAGTATGTCTGGTAGACTTTTCAGCCTAGGAGGAGGAATAACATCAATAATATTAGCTGGAGGCATAGGCTCATTAATTACGTGGTATATACTTAAAGAACCATTACTCGGTTTTATTGGCGGTTTTATAGCAACAATACCTGGTTTCCTCGTAGCAGCATTTAAGATGATCTCTAGTAAAGGTAGATATAAATTTAAACCAGGTGAAGAAGCGCTATTCATGCCTGTACGTTAGTGATAAAATAATTTGTTTAGACTCTTAGTATACTTCTTTTCTTCCATAAACTATATAATGAAATAGCTGAGGCAGTAATGTCCGCTATAGAGCCTGGATTACATTTCATTGACTGTAGTTTTTTATCAAAATCCATAACTATATTTATCCATTCCCTATTCGCCCCAGTAACTCTATCTAGAATGTGTCTAGCAAATTCCATAACATTCTCTGCTAGGTCTAGGCCATATTTTCTAGCAATGACTGTATCCCTGATCTTTGATAATAGGTATAGGTAAGTCTCAACAACCGCTCTATTCCATATTCCATGATTAGCTAATCTATTATTAAGAAACTTCATAGCATCTATTGATTCCTTATAAGAACTTACTATCTCTTTAGCTACTACATCAGTCTTTGAACTATACTGTAAGATCCTCCATAAACTAATGTTTCTCCCTATTATTTCCTCTTGATAGCTTGGACTCCATACATTGGGATAACCGTGAGTCTCGTCAGTTTTTCTAAGATAACTTGGCGATGCTTTTCTAATTGCTTTATAGAACATTACAGTATCATGTGCTGTCGAGTATTTTTGAATTATATTACAAGCTTTTCTAACAAGGTCATTTATATCGATATTATTTCTTTCCCTAAGTAACTCTCCAATCGAAAGCGATAAAGGTGTTAATAATAGTGATGAGCCTAGGCAAGTATTTCCTCCACCAGTTATCTGCATTGAATCTCTGACGATACGGTATATTAAATCGCCAATTGTGTACCTATTGTAGCGTTTATAGTATCCTCTAATGGCTCCACGATATAGCCAATAAGTAATAACATTACTTGTTAATATGAAGTCTTCGAACCAAGTATCCCCATGATCAACCAACCTATGTACGTTACCAGGCTTAGGGTAAGCCGAAACTTCTAATCCAATGCCAGATGACAATAATACAGCATAGTATCCAAGTCTATACAATACTCTTCACCAACCAATAATATTAGGTAATAGGTAATCATAAAACTTATTTAGACTATGTAGCGAAACTAGAATATTGATGATGAGGCTTAGTAGGGGGCTAAATCTTTAGAAATTCATGGCCGGAAGCGCCCTGCTGAATTAAAATTACAGTGCCTCATGATAATTCTTATATTTTCTACGGGGTCAATTCAATAACTAGATGAAGAGAAAGGGAGTCTCTGATTATAACTATAGGTGATGAATGCCGGAGACAGATCACCCTCAATATAATTAACTTTTACGCCATGATTAATAGATCATTAATATAACCTAGAGCTTTACTTAATACCTTAGCTATTAGGTATAGTTCCTACGGTGAATATGTTTTGGAAAAGGGCCTGCCAGAGAATAATAAAGAAAAAGTGATTATAATTACCATAAGAGGTAGAAACAATTACTTAAGATGGACCCTTATACAGTGGTTTATGGAGATTAAGGGTATTGTTGAAGACGAGTATAATATTAGGCTTGAGCTTAAGATCATTGATTCTAATGAGGATTATCCGGTTATAATGTACAGAGATCGGATCGTTTTTGAGGGATTGCCTGGAGAAGAGGGATATCTCATTGAGATTTTAAAGAAAATTGTTGAAAACGAGTTATTGGGTGATTAATTATTTTGCCTAGATTTCTTGAAGGCGAGGCCCTACTGTATAATGGTTATATATGGATTGTCAAGGGAATACAGCATCCAGACGAGTACGTAATCGCCTACCCTAGATATTGTATTGAATGCAATCCTCCAAGGAAGCTATTTAGGATGGAAGCTCTTCGTGTAATAAGGCGTCATAAATGGGATTGCATAGGCGTTGAAATTCCTGTTATACCAAAGAAGGATGTAAAACCCTTTGTTGTCAAGCCGAGAAATAAGGTTCTTGAGTTTATGAATCTGATAATTGGTTTATCTGGTATTGAATACGAAAATGTATTATTGACAGGTAGTCTCTTAATAGGATGCGATCCTATTTATTCAGATATCGATCTCGTCTTTTATGGAGAAAACATTGTTGACAGAGTATATGGGATTCTAAGATATTTACGTGAGGCTGGAGTAACATCATCTCTAGGCCCATCTGGTTTACTCATTGAGTATAGTAAGCATAAGGATCTGTCTCTAGATCAATACTTCATGCTTAGAAAAAATAGTTTGTTACAAGGCTATTACATGAAGAAATATAGGTATACCATTAGGCTAGTGCCATATGAACGCGGCTATAGTGGATGTATTGATCGCGTTATATGGAGTGATTATAAAACCCTAACTATTAAGGTAATAGAACCTATTAAACCATACACTACACCAGCTCTATATAAGGTTAAAATAATTAATTCACCATTAGACAAAGACCTAGCATATATGATGAGTTTTCGAATAAGATATACAGAATTAGAGGCCGGGACATTATTACATGGAGTATTTAGAATTGAAAAACATTCGAATAACAAGAATTATTACCTAATACCTGATCACTTTTCTGTAAAACCAATTAATTTAATTTGAGTAACAATATATTTACGGCCTACTTCTTAACCATATAAACGTAGTATATTATTATCATTAATGCTATTAGTATAATAATGGCTGTACTAATTAACTGATCTTTATTTAACAAAGAAGAAGTATTTGAGGTAGTTAATGGTTTTTCTACAAACTGAGTAGATGAAGATGGGATAGTACTTAGCAATGTTGGGATAGATGTTATAGTAGGGGGGTATATTTCTATGCTCCTAGTTAATACATTTGTTCGGTTTACTGGGTCATACGCGATGATCTTTATGTTGTATATGCCTGGCATTAATTCTATATTCATTGAGCCTTCGGCCTGAACTTCATAGGATGTATTGTTTATTTCTAACAGTACTCTATCTACCCATAAATCATCACTTACGTCCCATACAATATTTATGGATGCTCCCTGTATACTTATATCAAATTTATCAATGGATGGAGGCTCTGTATCTATTGCTATAAGGTACTTTATGTTATTTCTTATACCTAGAACATCTATTATTGATATATTTATCATGTAGAGGCCTTTATCCAATTCTATTACTATGGGAATAGTCCAATTATCTATTGTTACATGTATATTTCTAATAATGATAGTATCATTAGCTAAATACCTATATATAATTATATTAGAATCTCTTATTGGAATAAATACTTCCCCAAAATACTCAATGTTATATTTATATGCTGAAAGGTATAAAGTTAATTCAACAGACTGCTCATTAAATACTAAGGTGTAATTGTTTCTAAAAGTGCCATCTATTGTATTTAGATCTGGGGACCATTCCAATTTAGCTAATGGTTTCATATGATGCCCGATAATTGTTAAATGATTTACACTAGATCTGTTTAATAGATCTTTAGCTTCAATAGTAATTCTAGCTATATACCTATTTAGTGATATGGGTATTATAAGTTGATAGTTTAATGTTTTATTTGCTTCTAATAATATAGTGGTCTTATTACCGTCGATATATACGACGTCTATTATAACACGCCTCAACGTTATATCTTCAATACTGATGTTGAAGGTTGCATTTAGACTATATTCAATTAATGGAATGGCATATGCCTTACATTCTCCTAACGGAGTATATTTTGATAAATTAGATATTGAAATTAAGGGTGGATTATTATCTATGATAAATAAATATATTACCATGGTCTGAAGAGAAGTATTTAGACCCAAATAGTCTAATGATATTATCTTTATACTATGATTGCCGTCAGGTAATAATGTTGTATTAATGAAAATATTATATGATCCTATATCGTCAATCTCGCTCAATAATTCATCGTCGAGGTAAACTAGCGTATATGCTGAAGTATTATCGATAATCGTAAGATTTATTCCAAGAATACCATACGCTATTGTATGGTTACTTATCCCCGTGATAGTAATTACTGGTGGAGCCGTGTCCTTCCAATATATTAATTCCTTAAATGCTACATGTCCTACTCCGTCAGAAGCATATACTATAATGTTTACATATCCATCAGGGTAAGAGCTTAGATCTAAAGTAATATTTACTGAACTATTATGGATTATGCTGTAGATTTTATTATTTATGAGAATGGTAATATTATTAAATGAGGGATCATCTATAGTTATTGAAAGAAATAACTCATTGAGTACTCTAGATCCGTTTGGTGGACTTGAACGTGCATATATTATTGGATTTGTATTATCTATAATTACAAATGTTCTATTCGATCCTCTCAATCCATTAGAGTTTAGGGCATCAATAATTAGTTCATACTTTCCGTCACTAAGGTCATTTACTTGAGCGTAAGCTATACTAGTACTAGGATCATAATTCATGGGAGTCTGGGTTACTAGTGTATTATTGAAATATATTCTAAGAGATATGTTAACTATACTACTTTGATCTTCTTCTACTTGCGTAATTACATTAAATGGTGTTGAAACAACTGTATTATTAGCTGGATACAGTATCTTGATGTATGGAGGTGTTGTATCGTTTCCTATGATAGCGATTGTATAAATTCTTTGAAGATCTTCGGCCTTCATTAATAGTGCACAGTACGTTTCATTACCATTAAATATTATTGATCCGTCATTAATATATATTGGATATGAGAAATTACCAAGGTAATCCAGATCTTCGCTAATAGATGCTAGGTAAATCTTATTGTTGAACGCTATTAAGATCTCAATAATGTTATCATTATCTATGTCACCAATAGACATAGTAGTTAATGATCCTTCATCATTGCTTCCAAGATCTATTTCCCTCAATAAGTGTCCAGAGTCTCCATTATAAAATCTACATAATCCATTATTATCCGTCCTATTAATAATAACTATGACTATGTTATTTCTTGAAATAGATAATCCATGTAGCGAATACGTATCATAACCAAGATTGATCGTGTACTTCTGAGAACCTGTACCTAACTGATAGCCGATGAACATAATATTATCAACTGTTATTGATTCATCAGTAAATGATACAGTAACATATCCAACTACTAGTCTTCCCACTATACTATAGGGCTTAAACATTGTTAATGGTATTCTATTTATGTCCTCTTTACTCCATTGATAAATAGGTTCCTTAACCTCTATTCCTCCATATAATGTTATGCCCATTATACCCTCTTCAAACCTAATATAGCCTCTAATAGTTATTGAAGACAAAATCTCTATTAAGCCATCTCCATCATCATCAGAAGGTATTTGATTAGACCATAAAGTATATGCCTTGCCATCAATGACTTCTATGGGTTGTTCTATGCCATTAATTAGATCGAACTTATATACCCACGTCTTAGCAATTATTTGAGGCGGAAAGCTTTGAATAATCTTAATACCCGATACAATAACTGATAATATACCATTATCCATTATACCATTTTGAATCACTGGTATTAAATTGTATTCATTAGGATCTGGAAGTGTATAATTCTGTGTTAATAAAATACTTGAAGTAGCAGGTTCAACTAAGTTCATTTTAATTGATCTATTAGCTGTATTAATTGAAATAATTGCTATCTCGTTAAATCCATTATCATTTATATCAACTAATGGAGTCATAGTATATATTCTAAATCCTTTTTCTACAGTATAATTATAGATCAGTGATCCATTTAGTCCATTAATAAATATAACTGTATAATTACCAATGCCTACAACATCATTTATTCCATCAGAACTATAATCTATCAACGATGCAACTCTCTCAATTCCATGAACATCTAATGACCAGAAGGTTAGGTAACGTGAGTCAATATTGTTTGAAGAAACAGTATTAGTTCCATTGGCAGTAATAGCACTTATAATTATTAAAGTTGCAAAAATAACAAGTGCTATACAGTTAAATGAATATCTAATCATACTCAACTACCAAGTAAATATATAGAGGTTTAAAAAGATATTAACTGTTTCCGGCAAACTATGTCTTATCTAATTATAGAAAAATCTTTATCAATAACAATGCTAACAGACTCACCTAGATCATAATTACTTAATTCTTTAAAGCTAATGGCGACTCTTAAGAAATAATCCTTACATTTAATAACTAGTATTCCATAATTTCTTCTAAGCAATTTATCTATGACAAGACAGTGATTACCGTCTTTGCCTACAGTTATTTTATGCATAGGAAGGATTGCCTTGGCCTTATAATTACAGTGTATCCCAGTATAGTCCCATGGAAAAACATATTCTTCGTTAACTATACATACATCAACTATATTATGTCCAAATACGAGTGCAGAAGTAATTTGTTTCGGCTTTTCATAAATTGTTAATGGATCACCATATTCTATGATCTTGCCATTATAGAGTATAGCTAAATAATCAGCAAGCTCTAGAGCTTCATCCTGATCATGAGTTACATATATGAACGTTATACCAAGTCTTCTCTGCAAAGCCTTTAACTCTATTCTTAGCTCTTCGCGAAGAGCTAGATCGAGATTACTTAAAGGCTCATCAAGCAACAATATTTTAGGCTCCAGTACTAAGGCTCTAGCTAGTGAGACCCTTTGTTGCTCGCCACCACTTAATTGATCGGGATACTTGCCTCTTAAATGACTTATATGTAGAAGCTCCATAGCCCATTCGATTCTCTTCCTTATTTCCGCAGAACTATATCCAAGAGCTTCTAATCCAAAGCCTATATTTTCCTCAACTGTTAAATGGGGGAAAAGACTTGGTGTCTGGAAAACCATTGATACACCACGATCCCATGGTGGTAGCTCAGTAACATCTGTGTCGTTAATATATATTCTTCCTTGATCAGGGCTCTCGAGTCCAGCTATTAGTCTGAGTAATGTTGTTTTACCACTGCCACTTGGACCTAAAATTACTGTTATTTTACCTAATGGTATGTCTATTGATACGTTATTAAGAGCTATTAAGTCACCGTATTTCTTAACTACATTCTTTAAACTAATCATTATAGCCACCTCTCCATTTTTCTTGAAAGTAGAGCCAGTATTGAGCCAGTTAATATTAGGAGTATTAATGCTGATGCTGCAGATGCCTGCCAATCTCTTAATGCACGGTATTTATAGATTGCAACGCCTAATGTAGTTGTCTCTGGCACATGTATGAAGAATGTTGAACTAAATTCTCCAAGGCTAACTACAAGTGCTAATGATATCGCTACTAGATATGATGGTTTGGAAAGAGGAATTAGTACTCTAAGGTAGAGTGAGGCTCCTTTACAGCCAAGTACTTTTGCAACATCAATGATGCTTCTAGAAATTCTTGAGAATCCTAGTCTAAGGACCCTTGTTGTTAATGGTAAGGAGGCTATTGTATGAGCTATTATTATTAACATATAGTTTGGTAAAATACTTCCATAGGCTCTGACTAGGCCTAAGGCAATAGTTAAAGGACTTATTGCAAGTATTGATACATACAATATATCAGTTATCTTAGAACCCGATACTACTATGATTGTCGATATAGCCATAGATAACAATGCAACCATAAATGCGTAATAAAATGTATTTACATAAATAAGATAAGTAGGAATACCAAGTGCTTGATCATATGCCATACTAAAGATCCTGTTGAAGCCTTCCAAGCCATAAGTTTTTGTTAACGGATTATAAAATGAATAATATGCTATGGACACTAATGGCGAGTATAAGTAAAACGTAATTAATGCGAGATAAATACTTAATATTATTTTAAACCGGCTCGATACTCTAAGTCTATAGTGCCTATAACCAATTGGAGCTGTAAATGTTTTACCATGTAATATGATAAATAAAGCCACAAATACAAGTAAGAATAAGTATTGGATAAATGCTATTGCAGCAGCTCTATGTTTATCGATAAATATCTTGTAATAGTAATATATGTAAACTTCTAAAGTAGAATATTTCACGCCTCCAAGGCTAAGGGGTATTGCAAAACTTGTAAAGCAATATATGAATGTTAGAATAAATGAAGAGAATAGAGCAGGTAAGATATAGGGTATAATTATTTTCCTAAAGACAAAGAGTAGCTTGCCACGAGAAAATACTGTAATAGAATCAATTAAATCCTTAGGAATAGATACAAGGGCAGCATACGCCATATTTAGTGACAAAGGAATATTATAGAATACATGAGCTGCAATAACAGCCCAAAAACCTTCACCAAATACTATGAAACCGGGATAAATAGATGTTAGTATACCTCTTGACCCATATAAAGCCGTAAATCCCATGACAACAACCATTGGAGGAGCCATGAATGGTATAATAGTTAACGCGCGATAGATATTTGCTCCACGGAATCCAAGTACTAAGAGAGAAAATGCCGCTATGAATCCAAGTAATACTGATAACACAGAACTTGTAAATGCTTGAACAAATGTAAATCTTATGGCATACTGTATACTCTTCCTACTAAGAACATATTGTATATTGGATAGAGTAAAACCTCCTTCTCCACTTATGAATGCATCACATAAACCCAATAATACTGGATAATAAAGCATTGCCGTTATTAATATTAGGATCAATAGATACTTAGATCTCACTCGTAAACCTGTGATCATTTTTCCTCACTGGATATTCACTATGAACTATTTACAAGGTATTCTTACATATATAGATACATAAAAACATACATGAGTATTTATCAAACCATATATCTAGAGTAACTATAATCACTTACAAGGATAATAACCACAATGCCATAAAGCCATTTTAGCTTTCAAGAAATGCCCGAACATTATTTATCTAATGAAAAAATTTTACTATATCAGAAAGTTTAGTAAAGGCTTATTAATGCTAGAACTTAATTAGTCAGGAGAAGTTTTCCATCCTAAAATATTTTTCTTAATGTTGTTGAAAGCTTACGTTATTTTCATATTAATTACTTAATCAGTAACCATTATATCTACCCACTCATCAAGCCAGCTCTCTAAATTAGCTGCTATTTCGTCAATGCTGATATACCTATTAACGATTTCTACATTACTCATATTGATGGCATAATTATATGCCTCCGGGAGTTCAACATTCTCATTGGCTGGGTACATCCAGTTGTTTAGCGGAATATATTGTTGTACTTCAACACTTAAGAACCAGTCTATGAACTTCTTAGCGGCTTCTTTGTGGGGAGCGTTTTTAACTAATGCTATGCCTTCTATTTGGAGCCATCCATATTGTTTACCATTGTATTTAACCAAAGCTGCACCATATCTAGTACTATTGTAGAAATACACAGAGTATGCCGGATCAGTACCATAGCTTACAACGATATGGTATTCCTCTTCAAAGAATCTATCATAGGCTTCACTCCATCCTTTCTCAACCTTAGGCTTAACAGTACTCCACCATTCCCTCCAATCTTTTCCAAGAATCTTAGTATAGACTGTTATCTCATACAATAGGAAGTTAAGCCCCGTACTACTAGTTCTTGGATCTTCAACTATAAGTGTTGATGCTAAGTCAGGATTATAAAATGACTCGAATGTAATGTTCTCCATAACATCATCACTAATATACTCTCTATCATATACAAACGCTATTAAGCCATAGTCAAATGGAATAGCATAATGCTGTGGATCAAAGGATTCTATAAGCCATGATGGAATCTCATCAATATTTGATGGAGTATATGGCTCAAGAACTCCTCTCTCCTTCGCCTTAATTAAATTAATAGCATCAATGCCTATAATTACGTCAGCTCTTACATTACCGGATTCATATTCCTCAATAACCTTGGCAACTGCTTCACCAGCACTACCAAATCTTACAACTTCTACCTCTATACCATACCTTCTCTCAAATTCATTAAATACCATATCATATACGGCCTCGGGATCTTCACCCCATGTCAACAAGCTATCATATGTATAAACTACTACTTTTTTCTCAACTACTGGTGAAGAAGTAGATGGCAAGCTTGTTGTTGGAGTAGTTTCTAATGGCGTTTCCGTTGCCTCCGATTCTCCTGATCCTAGAGATCCCCAATATACAATACCATAGTATGCTACAGATACTATAATTGCTATCAAAACAACTAATGCTATGTATAGATGGAATCTAGGCATTATTAACACCTAATTATTCTAAGTATTATATGCATCTATATAATATGTACTATAATAGATTAATAATGGATTTATCAATTGTTTAATATGGATAACAATATACTGGTATATAACCGATATAGATTAGAGGTGTTCATAATAGTACTTGATAAGTACTATCTAGAAGATACCTTTGGAAATATACATGTAGTTATAGGTAATAGGCATCCTATATGTGGATACCTATCGTACATCAAATATGCCCCATCTAATAAAAAGAGTGTATGGTACAAGAATGGTATTTATTATCGAAGAGTAGTGAAACATTACTTTCCGGAGGAAGTCCATAAGTCATACATTTATAAAATTCCTGATCCTTGGTCGGACTCCCTAGTACCGTTTACTCCTAAATCAATTATTAGTAAGATTTATGATCCAATTAATAGACTGCATGATATCATAAATAAGCCACGGGATATTCTCGAAGAAGAGGTAGTTGAATTAGCTAAATGGATTAGGAGCCAAGCTAATATACCATGGAGATGTATTGGAGTTACTGGCTCTATTTTACCAAAAATACATAATACATTGATAAGTGATATTGATTTAATTGTCTATGGAAGCATATGTGGGTGGAAAGTTATTGAAGCAATTAATTATGAAGATAAAGTTGTGAAGAAACTCGATAGCTATAAGCTGATCGAATGGAGTAATAGATTATCCAGACGCTATGGTATACCAGTAAGGCATGTAATAGCATTATACAGGCTATGGAGAAGAGGTGTTCTTTATACAGGAAGAGAATTTTCCATAGCATATTCTAGTGATAAGCCCAAAAGCTTCTGTGGAGACAAGTGGTTAACGATCGGCTCTGGAAGGATAAAGGCCTATGTGACCCCATCATTACATTCTTTAGACTATCCCATAGAATCACATATAGAAAAATATAGTGTCATAGAACAAACAGTAACTAGGAATGTAGACATTTCCATAGCTTTATCTTATGAAACATTTTTCATGCCAGCTTTAATTGAAGAAGGATGGAGGATCATTGATGGAATAATACAATATAATCCATATCAGGGAATAGGGAGAATAGTTGTCGGAGTTAAAGAAAGACTAGGTTATATAATCAAAGACTAGAGATTAATTATAGAAAAGAATCACAAAAGTTTCTGGTAGAATGCTGATACCATAAGATGAAATGGACTGTAGAAAACCTGGGAACTGTGTTAAAACACCATATTCTTATGCATTGCATATTTATATGTAAGGTAGAGTTGAGAATAATATTGCACGTTTGAATGTTGCTAAAATATTATATTTATCCGATCTAAAAGCCCAAGGATTATAAACGAGTTTACGAAGGCTTTGAAAAGTTATGTAGAACTATGGAAACGTGATATAGAACTCTATGATAAAGTATTAAGTGCTTCGAAAACAGGTAATAGTGATCTACAACTAATTCTCCCATTAGTACTATACAATATTTAAGAACTATTTAAGCTATCACCTATTTTATGAAAATATTAGACCATAATTAATATGTATTAGATCTTATAATTCGATTATGAATGCTTGTTCCTTTACAAGACTCCGTTAAGAATTATTAGAGTATTTCTATGATTACCTTTATTTTGAGTAGATGTTAGTATAAAGTACATGGTGTAGTAATTGAGAGTACTGTTGA
>CAZHDB010000033.1:0-16817 GCA_964531225.1 uncultured Desulfurococcaceae archaeon | reverse complement strand
AAGCTATAATTAATCACGTTACTGTTAGAGCATTTAGTAGGATAAGTAATAGAGACGATGTAGCTAAACTATTGTTTACTGCAAGAATGTACCGACTTGGTGTTACAATAGCACTAGAATATCTAGAAAAGAATATACCTATGAAGGACTGTATGTTTAAGATTAAACGCTTTGTTCCTAACCAGAAATACGCTCACGCATGTTATGAGAGAGCTAGAGAAATGTATAAATCAGCAAAGAGGAAAGGGAAGAAAGTCAAACAGCTAAGGCAGTGGCTTATGTTTGAATCCATAGGTGATAGGCTAGACAGAGGAAATCGAAACATAAGGCTTTCATCACCAAATGAAGTAGAGGTAGTGGTCTTTACGAAGAACTATAGCATAGAGAGGGTAAGAGTACCTATAAAGCCATTAAAGACACATACTGAAATCATAGAGGAGCTGTATGAACTTGGGTCTAGTAAGCTTCTTGGTTACAACGCTAGATGTATTATAAGGGATTATTCAAGGGATAAAGCTCTAGTTGAGTTCCAATTCATAGTACCACTAGAACTATATCTAAAGTATAGGAGACTATATGATAAACCTAGAGGACTTAATATTGGTGGTATTGACTGGAATAGTGATAGAGCAAATCTAGCTGTTGTCTCACCTAAGGGAGAGCTACTAGATCATAAGACATGGTGGTTCCCAGAAACTACAAGCCACGGTTACCCAAGAACCGCTAGGAGAACAAAACAATCGCAAATACTATCTGAGATTATGGACTACTGTTATCATCATGGATGTAGTGTAGTCGTCTTCGAAGACCCAGATACCATAAAGACTAGGAGATATACTAAAAACGCTACCGCTAATCGTAAAATAACTAGATGGACTAAGCGTGAAGCATCACAGATGTTCATACTCAAAGCATTAAGGTATGGGCTAAAACCATTCTTCGCAAACCCGGCATATACGAGTAAGCTAGCAGAAGTAATAGCCAAGGAACTTGGGTTAGACAGGCATACCACTTCAGCATACATCCTAGCACTAGAATACCTAGGACTAAAACCCAAAGAGATATACCAGAACCTACAGAGACCTTAAAAGACCTATAAGCCGGAAACTGCATCATACCCTTACTGGCTGCGCAATCCCTAATTTCGCATTTCTCCCTTGTCCAACATCCTCCACACTTAAACTCTTTAGTTCCAATTATGTAGTATGGGCACCAGCCACAATAAATTCCACATGCTCCAATTAGTTCTTCACGTAATTCTATTGAAGTCTTATGGAGGATCATGTTGTAAACCTCATTAAACAAGTAGATACTTACTCCCAAGGTTATAATAGGTTTGGTATGGTAAATCATATGAATTCTTAGATCTAATTCTAATAATCGTATCAACATAATAATAAAATGAGTTTAGCATGTCAAATGAAATGCTCCTACTACTTTAGCACCTTTAGCAACTAAACTATTATATTCCTTGACAGCATCCTTTGTTGGTTTTATTATAATTTTTACACCTCTTTGCTCCATATACTTAGACACCTCTTCCATAACAACCATATATCCATAATAGCCCGTACCAATTACTATATATTCAAAATCTTCGTCAAGAACCTCCTTTAGATCATCTAAAAACAATTTATGGCCTTCTATTCTCCACCAATTACTAATGATCCTTTTAGGAGTAATTATTAGATCTCTATTGTACATCCTTCCATCAACAACTATTTCTCCAAAATCATAATAATCTATTCTAGCCATGGAAACTATCACCTTCTATACTAGATATAATTTCTTATTAAGGCCTAAAATAAGCTGGTTTATATTTCTGAATAATACAATGATGTATCTAGTTAATAAAGAACACATCTATTACACTTCTTATCAGAAGAGCCATTTATTATTAGATTCCTTGACAAATATCATTGCTAGACACTATTTCTGTCTTTCATTACAAGTAATTAAGGATAATAGTAATAATTAAGGATTATCACGATGAAGACAAAGCTTAATATATTTTAAATAATTCAGTACTTAGTCATTAAACTAGAATAATCATCATTATAAATAAGACTTAGAAGGTATATTTAGACTATTAATCTTGATAAAGCAGGACGGAAATTCCCGTGAAGAAAAGAGTCTATTATGGCGTTGAACACAAGCTCATGATTATAATATTCGGCTTAATTGGATTCTTTTGTCTACTGATTGGTTCCTTAATGCATATCTATAATCATTGGATTCTTTTGAAATTATAGATCTATACGAATAACCTTACTTTTTTAGTTTACCATTAATTTACTTGCTTAGAACATAGAGAATTCATTTTATATGCGTTTACTATATTCTCACGATCTTTAATTATTAAAATACTGGGATAATATAGTATTTACTTAGTTATAGAGGCTGTAGAGGTGTTTATTGTGTCCCATCTATTTACTGATAAATTCATTCTTACGCCAGGTCCTACAGAGATTCCTAATAGGATAAGACTTGCATTGATTAGGGAATTCACAAACCCCGATCTAGATCCGGATTTCCTAGAGCTATATAAAGGAGTTGTTAAAAAATTGAAAAGGCTAATAAAGGCTGAGAAAAGCGATCTATATATTATGATTGGCGAAGGAATGCTTGGCCTTGAAGCTGCTATAGCCAATCTTGTTAAGAAAAATGATAAGGTATTAGTAATTGCTAACGGTGTCTTTGGCGAAGGTTTTGCTGATTTAGTTAGGATGTATGGTGGCGAGCCTGTACTTCTCGAAAGTAATTGGAGGAGGGCTATAGATCCTTCAGATGTAGAACGTAGCTTAGAGAAGAATCGTGATATAAAGCTTCTTACAGTAGTACATTGTGATACACCTTCAGCTATATTGAATCCTGTTGAAGAAATCGCGAAAATAGCTAGGAGCTTTGGAGTTACATCAGTAGTAGATGCTGTATCAAGTATTGGCGGTGTACCCATAGATGTTGATGCATCAGGTATAGATATTTTGATCGGGGGCAGCCAAAAAGTGCTTAATGTTCCTCCAGGCTTAACAATTATTACTGTCAGTCAATATGCATGGGATGAGATGGAACGTGTTAAGTATAATGGGTTCTATCTAAATCTTAGAATTTGGAAAGAACAATTAGATAAGGAAGGTATATTTCCATATACTGTATCAGATCCGTTGATTAGGGCCTTAGACGAGTCCATAAATATGATCTTTGAAGAAGGTGTTGAAAACGTTTATGAGAGACATAGAAAAGCTAAACAAGCAGCTTGGAGTGCAGTAGAAGCAGCTGGTCTAACTCCCTATCCAATGAAGATAGAATATTCATCTCCTACAGTTACGGCAATAGAAGTGCCCACGGGAATAGATGAGGCAAAGCTTAGGGAGATTACATGGAAGAAATATGGAGTAATGATAGCAGGTAGCTGGGGTAGATTAAAGGGGAAAGTAGTTAGAATAGGCCATATGGGTGTACAAGCATCTAGGAATTACTTAATACTAGGATTTACAGCACTAGCTAGAGCTTTAAGAGATCTTGGTTTCTCTATAAACATTGGTAGCGTAGTAGAGGCTATAGAAGAGAGTTTTCATTAACTTAACATAATACATTTTTATGATACATACAGTTAATTTTTCCCTTTAATAATTTTATACTGTATTAAACATAATATGGGTTAGGGGATATATTTGCCATTTACACCTTTTCATTTGGGCCCCGCATTGGCTCTAGGCTTACCTACTAGAAAATATATCCATGCCCCAACTTTCATCATAGCTAATGTAATAATTGATATTGAGCCTCTCATGGTCATTCTTCTAGACCTAAATTATCCTTTACATGGATATTTACATACGTTTATTGGCGCCATTACCATTGGACTAGCTTTGGGCTATATAATGTACTTATTTGACGTAGTGTTTAAAGTTGTATGGAAGAAACTACTTCTTGCATCAGGATCAAATATTTGTTTAAGACAATTTCTTATAGCAGGAATTTCAGGAA
This sequence comes from uncultured Desulfurococcaceae archaeon, assembly GCA_964531225.1. GTDB lineage: Archaea > Thermoproteota > Thermoprotei_A > Sulfolobales > Desulfurococcaceae > CAZHDB01. The sequence continues at coordinate 12,827 of CAZHDB010000033.1, read as the reverse complement.
CAGCGCTACATGTACTTTTAGATGCTCCTCTCTATTACGACATAAAGCCTTTTTACCCATTTACCGTGAACCCTATTTATTATCCGGAATTTAATTCAACGATCTATATGATATGCACGGTATTAGGTCTTATTGGGCTAATTTATTATATCTACATTGTATTGAGGAAACAAGTTTGAATATGAGGTAAAAGAATTGTCTAATAAGATAGTAGACATAGATGAATTTCTTTACTCTTGTGGTTTAGAGATTCTTCATCCCGGTGGATTAAAAAAGACTGATGAAATGGCTAGAATGTGTAGGGTAAGTAAGGATAAACTAGTCCTCGATATTGGCTGCGGTAAAGGCGTATCAGCCTGTTATTTGGCTGAGAAATATGATTGTATGGTTATAGGAATCGATGTATCTGAGAGAATGATACAGTATGCTAAGGAATTAGCTAGGAGAAAAGGATTAGAGGAAAGAGTAAGTTTTAGAGTAGCTGATGCCCATAATCTACCGTTTGAAGATGAGAAGTTCGATATAGTCATAGCAGAATGTACAACCGTTCTTCTAAATAAGAATCGTGCATTTCAAGGTTTATTCGCGTATTAAAACCTGGAGGATATATAGGAGATCTGGAAATGATATGGAGGAAGAAACCTCCAGAAGAACTTGTTAGAAAAACACGTGAGATTTGGAATGGATTTGAAACAATGACTCTTAGTGAATGGGAAGAATTCTTCAGAAAACAGGGACTTATCGAGATAAAAAGCTGTTGATTTCTCTGATGAATTATCTAATATGGAAAAAGCGTTTATAAAGGAACTTGGTTTAAAGGGTTTAATAATAATGTTGTGTAGGCTCCTATTAAGGCCCGATATACGTAAAGCTATGAAAGAGTATTGGAATATCTTTAAAAAATACAAGGACTATATAGGCTATGCATATATAATTGGTAGGAAACCTGTTTTGGACTAGGGAATAATTGTATCCAACTACTTGTGATTTCAAGTAAATACTTGTCCCTATAGTAGCATCTATGTTTAACTCTTATTGTTTAGCTAAGGTAATAGAAATCTTCTTCCAGCCTCTCTAGACCAACTTATATATTTCATATATTTCTTCTAATGTCTTGGTAGGAGTGTTATGGAGTTTAAGGGTTATGTATATAGTTTAGCTAGAAAAAGGAGAAGTATTAGAAAATATAGAAGCGATCCAATAGATCTAGGTGATGTATTATACGCTATATCTACTGCTATACAAGCTCCATCTGGAGCCAATAGGCAACCTTGGAGATTTATTCTAGTAGATGATCCTGATCTGAAGAGGCGGATAAGAAGGACATGTGAAATAGGAGAAGAGAAATTCTATAAGAGTAATAACGTTCCAGAATGGTTTAGGAAATGGGCTAGTGAAAGAGGGATTAGCTTGGATAAACCATTCTTAACAGATGCTCCATACCTTATAATAGTGTTATCTAATAAGAAAGCTCCATATTCAAAAGAAAGTACATGGCTCGCAATAGGCTATCTATTACTGGCTCTTGAAGAGAAAGGTCTTTCTTCATTAACATATACTCCTTCAGAGCCTAAAGAAGTTTTAAGAATACTTGGAGTACCTGATGACTACAAATTAGAAGTAATTATTCCCGTAGGTAAACCAGCTGAAGAAAAAGTAAAGGAGAAGAGGCTATTACTTAAAGATGTAGTATTTCTTAATCGATGGAATAATCCAATAAATATACCATAGAAATAAAATAGTAGCCGTTCCTCTAATTTAAAGTATATTTGCAGTTTTTGATCAAGTAGCATCTTATTAGTATTCTTCTTCTACTACCTTAAATTTATTTAATTCTTGCTTAATATCCAGGTCTTCCATAACTTCTCCTAATGAATATCTAAATGCTTCAAGTATTATGTATTCAGCAAAATGCTTAGTTATACAATAAGGACATGTCTCAATTTCATAGCAGTTTCAATGATAATGTCTCTATGTTCCTTCATTAAATCTAGTATGTTCTTATTAGTAACCCTTGCTGTAATAGGCTCTACTCCTATAGAAGGCTCAATTTCCTTTAGCCCATTAGCACAAGCCATAGGTTTAGGTAAAGCATTAGCAGAATCACTATAATTATAAAAGTCTTTATCGACTATACGGATAAAGCCTATACCAGGTCTTGCCAGTAGCTCTGCCTGAAAAGTCCCTGTAGCTCCACAGCCAATTATTAATACTCTTGTCTTCTTTAACTTATAGAGTCCTTTAACACCTATTTCTCTGACAAGTATTTCTCTTGAATATCTTTCTATAATTTCTGACGTCAGCATATCATAACTCCGTTATAATTTGGATTTTATTAAAGAAATATATCTGTTTTATTCAAATGATCCATGCAATATTCAATATTTGTTGATGAAGAAATATAAAGTACCTATTTTCTGGATCTCATATGCCTTAGGTAGTATCTTACGATAGCTAGAATTATAATAACCACGGACATAGCAACTATGTAGAGAAGTAGATTTGATATCCATCCTCTATAGTATACTTCTATATTCTTACCTACAACTGGCTTTTGAAGCCATGGTTCATAGGAGAAGCCATTTGTATTAGAACTATAGATTTCCTCTGGTTCATCAGCATCACTTTGTTCCTTATACTCAGGACCTTGTATTGATCCCCACCAATTATATTCAGCACTAATATCATTAGAATCTTGTACATATATTCCATAACCATCGTTTTCAGTTAAATTATTATAATTTATGTGTATATTCGATGAATCCATCACTAATACTCCAGATAAGGTATTATGTACTATATTATTGTATTGGGCAGTAATATCCTGAGAACTATATAGTTTTAAACCATACATCCTATTCTCTTCAAGTTTATTATTTACTAAAGTAATTTTTCTGGAAAACTTTATTTCAATACCTATTCTATTGTTCTTAGTAATAGAGCTATTTATGACGATATTGTTTGAGAAGTATAGTCCGATACCAACAATGGTATTATATACTGATACATTATGTATCAAAACATTCTTCGATGAAACAATAATTGCCATGCCTATATCTCCAGTTATAGTTTCACTCTTATTTAATATGTATAGTAAGGGTTTGCCATTGACTATATTGTTTTTAAACTCATGCCTGTAATAGACGATCTTGTCTCCACTAAGGGATACGCCCGTATTTTTGAATTCATTATTAATGATCATATTATTTGAACTCCTATCTATATATAATCCGCCTCCCTCGAAGTAATTATTTGAGATAGTTATACATGTACTGTTGTAGGAATATAGATCATAGGAATTAGCAGTAAATCTGTTATTGCTAATAAGTATATTTCTTGAATTAGCAATAGATACTCCATATACATTAGCATATATCTTATTATTTGTGATCTCTATATTTTCGGATCTACGTATTGTTATTCCAGCATAGTTACCCATTATAAGACTATTCTTTATAACAGTATAGTCGGAACCTTCAATGACAAGTCCAGGTTTATCATGTTGTATACCGCAGTCTCTTAATGTACTCTCTCTCATAATGAGGGTTCCATAAACATTAAATAGATATGTTTTATTAGTTCCAGATCTTATTGTAGAATTTACTATTTCTAGAGTACTACCTTTATTAACGACTATACTTAATTCACCATTATACTCGCTATCCATGTAGATAATGGAATTTGCTATAACAAGTGTAACGTTAGGCTTTACAATGATGTTTTCACTAACATGTTTCTTAACATTTTCAATAACTGTATTCTTATCTATAATCCAATCTTCATTACTATCCTGACTATAGATAGGAACTACAGTTATATAGGCCATAATATATGCCATGAATAACATTATTAGAGTTATTAAAAGAAATCCATTTACTAGATTTCTCCGCATAACTTGGATTAACAATAACAATCACCTAGACATGTGTAAGATATTGGTAGAGTCTAGTTATATACTTTGTAATACTTGATCTAATACTAGAACATAAATATACAAGTAGATCTTTATAAGGTATAATGCTATTATTGTAGAAAAGCTATAATTCTCTCCTTAAACCCGTATCTACTTTAACTATCCATCCACGCTTAGCCCCATTCTCTAATCCTTTTCTTAGAATATTTTCAGCATCTTTCAAATCCTTAGCTAATGCAGTTAATGAGCCTCCAAGCCCTGCTCCAGACAATTTTACTCCTAAAGCACCTGCAGTTAATGCTGCATTCCTTATCCTTTCTAGCTCTGGAAGACTTACATCATATAGATCTCTTAATAATACGTGTTGGCAATTCATAATAACCCCTATAAGAGCTAGGCTTGGATTATCTGAATTTAATGCCTTCTCTATTTCATCTCTCCATTCACTACCTAGTATAGTAACTATCTTACCAGGATCGGGGGTGTTCCCTCTAATTATGTTTAGAGCCAATATAGTTGACTCATGCATCTTAAATGTAAACTCTATTCTCCTCCTTGGAGTATCTGGAAGCCTCATTAAGTATGGCAATAATTCCTCATACTTTATTTCATCCCATTTAACAGCATAGTATTTATCACTAAGTTTCTCCATAATACTCTCTTCAAGATCATTCATTTGAAGAAGAGCTCTTAAACCTTCATCTATCTCAGCTTGTCTCCTAGGATGTATATCAGCTGTACTATGTCTTATGCCCGAATCAAGAACTACAAAGACTCCATCAAGTATTGGAAGTTCCTCTACATTATATGGAGGCCTTGTCTCTATCTTCAATACCCCTCCAAATGATGAACCATACTGATCCAGTCTACCACATGGAATACCCATTATATCATGTTCTGCATGAAACGCTAGTTCAGCAATATCCTTCTTGCTTAAATTAAATCCATAAACTTCATTCATCGCTCCAATAAATGATACAAGTAATGCAGCACTACTAGCTAGTCCTGCAGCGACTGGTACATCACTATATATTAATGCATTAAATCCATCAATATCTCTATGTATTTCCTTTAATGCCTTAACAGAGGACCTAATATAGTTTCCAAACCATTTACCACTTTTAAGAACAATATTATCTACATTAAATGAATCCGTGTAATTCCTTCCTTCCCTTAAAAGATTAATTGATATGATCTTTGACTTTTTCCCAGATATTCTTGAGATGGCTACATATGTTCTTAAATTAATACCTATAGATACAACTGGCAAACCCTTATAGTCTTGATGAGTATTTAGGAAATCTATGCGTCCAGGAGCAGATGATATTGCCTCTGGCTTGGAGTTAAAGAATTTTTCAAACTCGGATACAATGTATTTAGTTAATTCCCCACTACTCAATACATTCACCCAATACCTTATCTAAGCGTTTATCAACTGCTTTTTTACATGCATCTCTTAACTCTTTAGCCTTTACTTCAGGCACTCCATCGTATGTAAATACTCCAAAACCCCATTCAATTCCTGCAGCATACTTTAGTTTATCTCTATCTCTATATGGTTGATAGAATTCTACATGCATGTGATAATAGTCAAGTTTTTTCTTTGAGGGGCTCTGATGAAATACCATGATATATGGCATGTCTCTTTCAAAAAGCATATTATACGTTGCTGTTACAACTCTCAGGGCATCGCCTAGATATAATGAATCTTCATCACTAAAGTCTGCTAAGGAGCCAAGATGTTTCCTAGGATATACATGGACTTCATAAGGCCACATAGCATAGTATGGTAAGAGTATAGTGAATAATTTATTTTCATATATGATCCTTTTTCCTATTCTACGTTCTTCAGACAATATATCGCATAAGAGACAATTACCTGTTTTCTCATAATATTCTTTAAAGGATTCTATTTCAGCTGCTACTCTTGGAGGAATAAATGGAAGTGCATATATTTGTGAGTGTGGATGAGTTAGTGAAACACCTATTTCCTTACCCTTATTCCTAAATTCTGCAACATATTCGATAAAAGGCAAACTTGATAGTCTTTCATACTCTCTCTTAAACATGTTAATTACTTTAGACATATGCTCTAGAGACAAATCACATAGATCACCCTCATGCTCAGGAGTTTCAACAAGTACTTCACAAATACCTTTAGCCTCTATAGCCTTGAATAAAGGACTACCAGGCTCCATGGGCTTTGGAGGAGTAGGAGATAAAGCAGGATATTTATTAGGCAAGACAATTACATCCCATTCTCCAAGATCCTTTGTCTCGGGAGCACCAGGGCAGAATGGACAAAATCTTTCCCCACGTTCATCAGGTCTCCAAGGCCTTTTACCCCTATGACCAGCTATTATTATCCATTGTCTTAATAAGGGATTCCAGCGAACCTCATTGAGTTGCATTAAATCACCTCAGTCTAGATAAACTAGGCATTAGTTAGAGCATCAAGATAACTTATTCCATAGAATGGCTTTAAAATATTTTACAACATCTAGTTTGATACCTTATTTTAAATACTCTAATCGTTTTTAAATAGTTGTTTAAAAAGGGATATCTCATCATAGAAATTCTTATTTATATGGATGATGCAGTTTAATAATGTAATAACCTTCGTCTATGGGAGGTCCTTTATATGGAGATATCTATACCCGTGGTCTTCGTTAAACCTTCTGAAGGAGCTATAGGCGGTCCGCCTGCTTCAGAGGAATGGTTTAAGGATATAGAAGAAAATGTTTTGACAAAGCTTAAGGAACTATATCCACATATAAAATTCAATGTATATGAAATTAGGAATTCCAGAGATGTCAGTGAGTTCCTCAAGAAAGAATCTGGAGCAATAGGTTATGTTGTCTTCATATTAAACTGTATATCCGGTCTCGCTAGACCCATTATTCAAAGTGGTAAGCCCATTATATTGATTGCTGAGACTTATGGAGGCTCTGGTGATTATGTCCTAGAGTATCCAAGAGCTTTGGCTGAAGGGTATCCTGTAATAGGTATAGCCACTAGAGACGTATCCGATCATAAGGTGTTGTCTAAAATAAAATATCTTGAAGTAATATATAGACTGAAGAATTCAAGAATTGTATTCATATTATCGCCTTCCGAAAGACGCTTAGCTAGTCTAGAATACCCATTGAGTATTGATGTATATTCGGTGTTTAAGACTGTTCAAGCTTCAATAGGTTTAACACCTATAGTTGTTGATGTAAGGGTTTTCAAGGAGAAATATTATGATAAAGTAGATGTAGCTGAAGCTAAGAGAGTAGCTGAGAAATGGATTGCTCAAGCAGAAAAAGTTGTTGATACAAGTAGTGAAGACATAGAAAAGTCTGCAAGACTCTATCTAGCTTTAAAGATGATTGCCAAAGACTACAATGCCGATGCAGTGGCTATTGATTGTATTGTTCTATATCAAGAAGGATTCCTTGATGCCTGGCCTTGTCTAGGATTTACAGAGCTATGGTATGATAATATAGTTCCCGTATGTGAGGCAGATCTATACTCTGCTATACTATTGTTAATGGCTAAATACCTAGTTAACATAAACGGCTTTATAGTCGACCCAGCTGTAGATGAGTTAAGTAACGAGATCATATATTATCACTGCTATGCCCCATTAACACTATCTGGTTCAACAGGATCTAAGTATCCATACACTATTACATCAGCACATCTAGGTTTAAAGAAGGCCTCTGTACATGTTAAATTACCTCGAGATATTGAGATAACTGTATTAGGTTTTAGTCCTGACGAAAAGATCATTACTATACATACGGCTAAAGTAGTTGATATAGAGCATTCGCATTATGCATGTTCTAATAAAATAGTTGGGAAAACAAATGTTAGCTCTATTGTTAAGAAATGGCCTTGGAGAACGGGTTGGCATAGAGTAATAGTATACGGCAATTACCGTAAAGAGTTTAAGGAATTAGCTAGACTTCTTAAATTAAGAGTCATTGAAGAAGATATATTCTGAGTAGGTGCTTGATTATGCTTAAAAACATTGTTGAAAAATATAGGCCTGTTCTTCAACCAATAAAGATTAGGAGCGCTCTTGAACTATGGGATACTGATGAATTACCAGTTGCTAAACTTGAATGGGTTCATGGGCCTAGAAAACCCCGTGATCTGATTAGAAAAGCACAGCTTCCCATGGAAGATGTTAGTATAGATGCTCTTAAGGATAGGGGTCTCATTAATGTTCTTGAACCATTAAAAATAAATGTCTCAGAAGATATTGCAAAGATATCTGATGATGTCGATGCCCTTATAATGGGTGATATGGAGGATTGGCTTGTTGATGAAGAAATACTTGAAGCCATTGTTAATAGGGGTAAACCAATAATCTATGAATGGGATCGATGGGGTAGAGCTATTCATGGTAGACTTTCTAAGTTAAGATTTGATAGATTCAAAGATGCTAAGTTCTTTATACCAATGAATAGTAGGGAAGTAATTGTTTTAATTAGGGCTTTAAGGGGTATAAGATTTCTTAGAAACCTGAAAATACTATACATAGGGGAATATCCTCCTAGAAGTGTGGCTGTTCCAAAGGGTCTTAGTCTAGATGATATTTCTAAAATATTTGGTCTAGAGATCATAAGGCTTGATTTTAAGGAATACTATGATGCTGTTGAAAATGCTGATGAACATACTGCAAGAGATATTGCGAATAAGTGGTTAAGAGAATATGTGATTATGAATGGTAGAGATAGTAATATAGTACACTATGCAAAGCTTTATCTAGGCCTAAAAGATCTTCTTAGAAAATATAATGCTAATTCTCTAACTATAGAATGTCCAGGGCTTAAAGACACAGAATATGTTCCATGTCTGGCATTCTCCCATCTTATAGATGAGGGCATTCCATGTGGTTGTGAAGCTGATATACCGACTCTACTGACAATGGCTTTGTTAATGGGTATCTCTGGCGAACCTGCTACAATGGGTAATTTGAATGAGAATGTAACACATTCTGATCTAGAAAGCAATATAGTTGTTATTAATCATGATGTAATTACTAGATCTTATGGATGCCTTGGATGTAAGTATAGAGTAAAAGATTTTCATGCCTCTGGCAAAGGCGCTACACCCTATGTAGAGCTACCCATGGGACTTGAAGTAACTCTGGCTGGTATGCATTGGAATTTCAATAAATTATGGGCGACCAATGGAAAAGTTGCTTGGACAGAAGATACTGTTCATTGTAGAATAAGCATTGGTGTAAGAGTTGATGATGCTATAAATGTTAGTAGAAATGCATTCGGCCATCACGCTGTTTTGATTAGAGGAAACTATGTGGAAGAGTTAAAAGCGGCTTCTAAGATAATGGATATGGAGTTTTATAAGTTATAGTTTTAAATATTATTTTTCTTTTATAGAGGTTCTTAATTTATTATATTTCTATACAAGGGTTTCCACAAAACCCTTATTTATTATGGTTATAAAAGATAGACATTGAAGAACATCTTATATACGTATGGTGAGTTACATGTCAGCATCATCAGCTCCTTCTAAAACCTTATTCATAATAGCAGTTATAATAATGCTGATAATTGGTATAGGCATAGGCTATGGAATTGGCTATCTCCTAGCTCCAGCAGCTCCACCTACTTGTCCGGAATGCTATCAGCCTGGAGAGGGCTTGACTATATATTGGATTGGAGGAGCAGCCGGTGATCCATTTGATGCTAGACTATATAAGGGTGCAACAGATGCAGCTAAGCTTCTAGGTGTTAATCTCGTTTATGTCCATACAGCCTGGGATCCTGATAAGATGGTTCAGGAATTTAGTAAGGCTATTGAGCAGAATCCAGATGGTATAGTTGTAATGGGTCACCCAGGCTATGACGCCCTAGCTCCATTATTTGAAACAGCTGCTTCGAAAGGCATACTTGTTACACTAGCTAATGTAGATATATCTGAGCTTAGGGAGAAATATTGGTTTACAGGATATGTCGGCCAGGATCTTTACCAGTCAGGATATATACTTGGTAAGGAGGCTGTAAAGAGGTATCCTGATAAGTTAAAGGAGGGTGCTAGAGCAGCTATATTCTCTGGAAGCTGGGAGCAACCAGCTAGAGCACTTAGAGCTATAGGTGTAGAAGATGCACTTAAGGAGGCAGGCCTCGTTGTTGATAGAGTATCTCATCCTCCAGAGGTTTATGGCAACCCATCTGAAGGACTAAGCTATGTACAAGCATATTTAGCTGCTCATCCAGACGTTGTCCTAATATGTTTCGATGGCGGCGGTACAACAGCTGCTGCAGAAGACTATTTAAAGAACCTTGGTAAGAACCCTGGAGAAATAATTGTTATAGGATTCGACCTTACACCTGGCTCTGTTAAGGGTATAAAGGATGGCTATATACAACTAGTCATTGACCAGCAGCCATATCTACAAGGATTCATGACAGTACTCAATCTAGTATTAAGTAAGAACTGGATGTTCCAGGGACTCTATATAGATACTGGCGGAGCAATTATTGACAAGGATACTATAGGCGAAGTAGAGCAATTAGTTGAAGAAGGCTATAGGTGATCAAGACTAACTAGACAAGTTCTTGTAAACACAAACTTTTTTATTACAATTCATCACATGAATTTATAATACTTATAATACTTGAGGAGTTATAGGAATCATATGATGGGGGCTAGGTGGTCTCTGCTTTGCCTCAGGAAGTAATTGTAGAGCTGAAGAATATTACTAAGAGATTTGGTAGAGTAGTAGCACTGCATAAGGTGAACTTTCACGTTGAGAGAAAAGAGATTGTTGGATTAGTTGGAGATAATGGTGCTGGTAAGTCTACCTTGGTAAAGATAATATTTGGTGTACATGCACCCAATGAAGGAGAGATCATTATTAAGGGTATGAGGTTTAGGAGGCTAACTCCTAAGAAAGCATATGAGTTAGGGATAGTACTGGTACACCAAGAAAGAACATTATGCCCTAATCATCCTATATGGAGAAATGTATTCATAGGCAGAGAAATCACTAAGAAATTCGGTTTTCTAGACATAAATAAGATGAAAGCCTTAGCCGAAAAAGCTCTTATAGAGCTCGGATTAACGAAAATGCCTGTTGAAACACCTGTAAAGTTTCTTTCTGGTGGTTATCAGCAAGGCGTACAGATATCTAGAGCTATCTTGTTTGAAGCTGATCTAGTATTGCTTGACGAGCCAACAAACATGCTATCTATAAGTGAGGTTGGAAAAGTTCTAGAGTACGTTAAAGAGCTTAAGAATAGAGGTAAATCAGCTGTATTTATAAGCCATAACATATACCATGTCTATCCAGTTGCAGATAGATTTGTTGTTCTTGACAGAGGAAAAGTTGTTGCACAATTTTATAAAGAAGATTTAACAGTTGATGAAGTTTCTCACATCATGCAGGCGATAGCTAGAACAGGATCTCTACCTCCTGAATACAAGAAATACTCTGCATCATAAAGTCATGCCTAGGTGTGTGAAATGATAGCTAAGAAATCTAGATCATCTATACGTGAAATCTTTAGCCACTATAGACTTCAAACAGCTATTACGGGAATACTGGTTGTACTATGGATCATATTTACATTGATTAATCCAAAAGCCTTTGGCAATCCATATCTATATCGTTCTATGTTGACAATAATACCATTTACATTAATACCGGCCATAACATTAACACTTATTATAATAAGTGGTGAGATCGACTTATCATTTTCATCTGTAATGGCTGTTGGAGCTCTTGTAATGGCATTAACTTGGAAAGCCCTTGGATCTAATTTCCTAGTCCTAGGAATAATCCTTGGTCTCATAGCCGGCCTAGTCGCTGGATTACTTAATGGTGTATTAATTACAAAAATAGGCATACCATCATTAATCGCTACTATTGGAACAATGTTCTTCTGGAGAGGAGTTGTTCTTGTCGTAACCAATGGTTTCAGTATACCATTAGCTGAATTCAGAGATCACCCTGTATACCAGTTATTTGTAGGCAGACTTGGAGGTGTTATACCAGCCCAGTTTATCTGGGCTATTGTGTTTGTTATACTATTCTGGGTAATCTTGAATAGACATGTATTTGGAGCCAGTATATACTATATAGGAGATAATAGGCTTGCGGCTAAAATGCTTGGTATAAATACTGATAGAACACTTATAATACTCTTCATGATCCATGGTATGATAGCAGCTTTTGCAGGTATGCTACCAACTATGGAAATGGCTACATTCTGGCCCCAACTAGGAGACATATACATGCTTAAATCAATAGCAGCAGTTGTAGTAGGAGGTACACCTATAACTGGAGGTATTGGTACAATCTATGGTACAGTAATAGGTGCTATCATGCTAGAGTTTATAGAGACAGGTGTTATAGCTGCTGGTGCAACTGGTTTCTGGATAAGGCTTATACACGGTCTAGTAATTATAGTAGCATTATCAGTACAGGGTATATTAAGGAGAGAAGAGATACTTAGAGCCGTTGAGTCAAGACTATCTCTTAGATAACGTATTTCTTTTAAGTAATGCTTCTTATTTTCTAAGATAAAGTTTATCTAATCATTAGTAGACATACTTAATATTGATAATAACCTTTATTCGAATATAATAGGCATATAATATGAATAAGACATTCTATGAGGAGATGAAACTATGAAAATTATTAATGTTATTCCCAGGCAGAGATGGGAAATAGTCTTTAGAGATAATGATAGTTGGCAAGCCGGTATATATTATCCAGAATATATATCTAGAGAGGAAATTGACATTCTTGAAAAACATAATGTTCCCGAGCTATTTTATTTAATTCAAGGTGAAATAATACTTGTTCTCAGTAGAGATCTCAAGGAAATTAAGGAGGTTCCTATGGAACCTGGAAAGCTATATATTATCGATGAATGGCATAATGCGTATAGAC
>CAZHDB010000032.1:0-18721 GCA_964531225.1 uncultured Desulfurococcaceae archaeon | reverse complement strand
AGCTATGGTGGGGGAGTAGTTGTGGTGAGTAGTACTGTAAGACTACGTATCTCTAGGAGGGTCCTCAAGAAGCTTCTCGGTGCACCAAGTCCTAGGCCAACCATGGGTCTTGACGAGGTTCTGGAGAAGTACTCTGAGAAGGTAGAGAAGGATGTGCTAGAGGAGTTCCTTAGTGAGAGGAGGTAGCCACGGCATTGAACCTCGTTATCGATGTATCGGTCTTCATAGATAGGCTATTCATCTACGATGAGGAGCGTAGCAATAGAGCACGAAACGTGTTTAGAATTGTAGACAAGAAAGGCTACAACATATTCGAGCCACAGGTATTCGGTATTGAACTAGCTTCCCAGCTTATCCGGAGGAAGCCTAGGAATATAGCTGAGAGAGTATACGATGAGGTGATGGAGAGGATCATCGTAGTTGAGGAGATAGACTACGACCTACTCCTAGACGTGGCGTTCCAGACTGGTTGTAGAGCTATAGATACATACTACATCGCCACGGCCAGCATAGTCGATGGAATACTGATCAGCGCTGATAAGGTGATGGTTACTAATGCGAGGAGGTATGGGGTAGATGCATACTACATCCACGATGCTAGAGAATACAACGAGCTAATGTCAAAACTACAGTAATTCAATCCGTCTCAGCCTTATCTATCACTATGCTGGTATCGTATACTGTCAAAGCTTGTACAGGCCCCTTAACCTCTCCTTCTCCTCAAACTCCTGAACCACTCTCTCAACATCTTCAACACTAATCTACTGCCAGTACACGAAGACGAATTATGATGCAGGCCAACACCAAGCACTTCCTACACTAAATACATCATTGTTTCCACACTACTAAAAACTGGATCTAAACCATCATTCATTAATTGCTAGCTATACCCGTACTATTAGGAGATGAATAATAGTGACTGCTATTAGCACTGGTAAGGTAATTGAGATATTATGCAAGATAAATCTAGAATGGAGTTCTGTGTAGGCAAGATAAGAGAAATAGGGATTACTAGCGGACAGACGTGAATCAATGACCTTTCATATCGGCCATCGAGTAATAGCTTCTATAGCTATACGTATTGATTATCACCTTGGAAGACCTTTCATATCGAGTGATATGAATACATTCATATTGTTCTGGTCCCCCAAGCCGGAGATCCCGGGTTCAAATCCCGGCCGCCGCACCAACATTTCCATACTCCAACTATCTTCTCTAATGGGACAATGTATTCATTCTTATGATACAGATAGTAATTTTTCTTAACACATTTAATCCTCCATATACTAGTCAAAGTTACCCCCTCACACCACCTGCTCCATCAATTTTACTTGAGAACCAAGTAGGGGTGACCAACACCATGGAAACCCCTCATACTAAATATATAATAGGTATATAATAGGTGTGTATACAAAACTAGACTTCAAACTAGACTTCAATAATCATAGGTACTGGTGAAGCGCAGTTACAGCACCTTACTCCATGTACCTCTCTACACACCATAGTTTCAACACCATTATGCTGGTGGCCGTGGAGAACTAACCTTACTTTACCATATTTTCTAATCACGTATCCGAATGCTTCTGAACCCATGAACGTTGAGAAGTAGTCCCATTCAGGCCTTAATTTATAGTATACTAGCTCGCGGAAGGGTGGTGGAGGAAGACAACAATCTTATCTACAGAGCTAAGTACATGCTTAGTATGTTCCTCAAACTTATTCAGTAATATAAGCGTGAACTCCTCATCCGAAAATGGGAGCTTGATGAACTCTCGATCAGCCCATATATGGAAACCATAAGTCTTCTCTCTAAATCATCGATCCTGAGACCTAACCAGTCAGAAGCAAAGGAGTAGTCGTACCAACCTATAGAACCAACAAAGCCAACAACGTTAACGATGTATATGCTCTTCATTAAAACGATACATCCTAACCTCTCAACTAACTCATTAAATAAGCTAAGCTTTAATAGTGAGTTAATACCTCTAGAAACCTCATCAGATGTTACGTAGAGAATTAGAGATTATAGAGTATTTGCTAAGAATACTTGAATCTAATCCTTTCCCTTTAAATCCGGGTACAAATAGTTTAACCATAATAAAAGATCTTGATGGCATAAAGATCTCTTTACCGAGGCCATTATCATTAGATAGTGTTGAAGGAGAATACTTGATCTCTCGACTAGATGAGCTCATAGGAAATAAGTATGTATTATTAAAAGACCAAAATAGAAGACTAAGAGGAATATTTTTGAAAGGAAGAATAGATGAGAAAATGTTGATTGAAATAAGATCAGTATTAAAAACTATATTGTAAAAGCAATAAGCTTTTATAGTCATGTAGGTATATTAGCTAAAGGGATCTAGTACTCTTTCAATCTTCTTTAAGGCTTAAGTCTCTAAGTGGTTGTGACTGTATTAATACCGTTCTGTTATATCTATTTGCGGCGTATATAAAGAATAAGCTTTATATAAAGCTTATTCTTTATATAACTTTGAGGCATAGATAAGAGGGGTATTTATCATGGTAGGTAAAACCCCTCCATTATTATTGGAGGAATACATATTCTCTCGATTAGATGTACATGATCCTGCAGTAGTCAAGTCTATGGTTGGAGAAGATGCTGCAGTAGTAGAGTTGGATAGTGACAAGGCTCTTGTTATACATTCTGATCCTATTACGGGTGCTGCAGAGCTTCTTGGGTAGCCTATAGTTAATACCGAAAGCAATGGTGTTGTGGTAATGGGTGCTAAAGATAGTGTCCTCAAACCTATATCGAGGAGTGAAAGATTTTACAAGGGTATAGATCTCTATTTACTATGGGCTGGAGGAAATACATGCTTAGCAACAATATTTACCGGAGGTATCATTGGTCCTAAGCTAGGTTTGCTATACTCTATCATAATAATACTAATTGCATCAACCATAGGAGGTTTTTTCTTAGGCTTAATAGCATTAATTGGTGAGCGAAAAGGCCTACCAACAATGGTATTATGTAGACATGTAGTTACAATAAAAGGATCGTATATAGCTTCATTACTTAATACTATTCAGCTTATTGGATGGGCTTCAATATTACTTTATGCAAGTGCTGAAGCAGCTGCAAGTGCTATGAAGGCATTGTTTGGTGAATCTCTTGCCTCAAACATATTGTTTTGGGTATTAGTAATAGGTATACTTGAGACAATATATACTATTATTGGTCCGAAGAAATGGATTATATGTCAGAGAGTGGCTGTAACAACACTGCTTATTGTATTAAGTTACGAAACATCTATCCTACTTAAATATATGTTATCAAAACCTATGGCGTTAACATCACCTGTTAATTATACTGACCTACTATGGGGGTTTGACATGGTACTAGCAACAGCAATTTCTTGGGCACCCTTAGTAGCAGATTATTCAAGGTTCTCAAAATCAAGTCTTGGAGCCTTGCTTGGGACTTGGTGGGGATATGCTTCAACAAGCTATGTACTCTATACTATTGGAGCTTTAGCCGCTATAGTTACGGGAGCATATTTAGGTGATCCTACCCAAGTAGCGATAAGTCTGGGCTTAAGCGTAATAGTGTTTGTATTTATCGCTATTAGTGCAGTAACAACTAATTTACTGAACCTCTATTCAGCTGTTATATCAACAATGAATGTGTTTCCCAGAGCAAATTATAAGGTAGTAGTATTAATCTATGGTGTCATTTCAACATTATTGGCTATGTTTCCAGTATTCTTCATATACTTTGAAGAATTTCTATACTACATAGGTACAGTATTCGTACCGCTAATGACTATATTAGTAATACATTATAGTTTCATGGATAAACATTCAATAAACAAGTTAGTTAGCTTAATCGGATTAATTAGTTGGGTTGTAGGAATAGCTGCAAGTTTTATCACTATTCAATGCCTAGGATTTGGGGCAACATTAATAGCCCTAGTAACCTCAGCTTGTATAGACATAGTACTGCTCAGTATTGTCTAGATTTGCATAGTTTCTCAATACTACTTCCGAACTATGTTGGTATTGACTGGATACATTACTTCGATGCCTTTGGTGTAGAATATCTTAAATCCTATCTGAAAGCTATTTTTGACTGGGGACAAATACTTGATAAAGCCCGTATTGGTTAGAGCTGGTTTAAATGTATCTAGGGCAATATATCCAGTATTTTATGGCCTTGCCGCTTTTATTGGACTTGGGTTGTTAGCTGGATTGATCGTAGGTTATCCTACTTTTTTGCTTATAGTATTTGCTTTTCTATTTATTTTACTCCTAGCAGTACCTATGCTTGAACATATAAAGCAAGCAAAGATCAAGAAAGCTCTAAAGATCCTAAAAGCCATGATTATAGGCTTAGAAAATTTAAGCGAGCTAAGGTTCAGTAAGCCTCTAAGGCTTAGACCCATAATTTTTAGAGTCGAAGCCAGTAAATCATGGGATAGAGGACCCAATTATGTATGGTCAACAAGAATAGAGCCGAGAGGAGTTTTTGAAGTTAAGAGTAGCCATGAGTTCGGTGTCTTGAGCTATGCTATTGCGGTGGACAAGAATGGTGCGGGAGGAGCGATCTTGCCTGGAATAGAGTTTGATGAATCTGGGCTACGTGATATAATCCTTCTCTACATCCCCTCTAAACAACCGCATCTTGAACCTTTTTATCATATACTTAAAAGTCCCTGGGGTCAGAGAATAGAAATTAGAATTCAGGGAGGTCCCGGTGTTAAGGGAGAGGCTAGGCTTTCTGGAGGAGGAAGGGCCTCAGTATACCTGGTTGCCGAGTATCGTGAGACTTGGATAAAGGCCTTCTTTGCTAGGAAGATAGAACTTCCAGTTTCACGTCAGGTGAAGATTAAATTGGCTACTCTGAGAAGTGGTGAAACAGCGTGGTTCGCAACTAAGCTTGCTCCAGACACCCCTATACTCGTGGTAGCTCATAAAAAATCTAGTCTGAGAGCCCTAGCCTGGCATTTAACAAAGCCACTCATAGCGGGGGATATGTTGCACTATAGCCTAGAGATAGTGTTCGAGCAGGGTATATTTAAGAAATTTATGGATAAGATAGGGTTACATATAATCAATCAATGAAGTAGCTATAGAATCTCATCTTAGCTCCGTTTTCAATTTACTTACAGCAAACCTTTCCTCGAAATCTCAGCCACTTTGTCCAAATCATATGTTTGCTTACATTAGTTATAGTGTCTCTAGATTATGTTAAAAATAAGTGATGGCTCTTGTCAACTACGTGGCTACATGTAAAGAACCCTTTACAAAATGTAAAAGTTTATTAACTTCTTGTAAAGAATTATTTACATCAGGTGAAGAAGAGTGAACTTGGCCCCTGTCATTCTAGGCGCGGTATTAGGTGTTGTAATGGGATATGTGCTTGCTGGAGGAGAACCAATAGTAGCCCCGATAATAGCCGTAATAGGCGCTATTGCGATACTTACCACGAAATACGCTCAGAATAGAAAGGCTAAGAAACAGGGTATGGTGCTCTATGATGAAATGCACTTAGCATTAGCCACTAGGTCAGGTTATACTGCTCTACGGGCATCAATGCTGACTGTAGCTCTTATAATCGTCATTACTGTATGGCCTAAGTTCTTCAATATTGGCATACTACCTCCTGAAGTAGCTGAAAAGCTGTTTCCTGGACTAGGTCTTAGTTTCGCTATCATGGCAATAGCCTATCTAACAGCCTACACTTACTACTTGAAGTCTAAAAAGGTGCTGGAGGGATGAAGATAACGATAACTAACAGGTTAAGGGAACTAAGGGCTAAGTACAGAATGTCTCAGGAGGAACTAGCTAGACAAGTAGGTGTTACAAGACAGACCATAATAGCTATCGAGAATGGCAAATATTTACCATCACTTAAACTCGCCTTCAAAATAGCTAAAGTATTCGGGATGAAAATAGAGGATATTTTTATCTACAACGAGGAAGAAGATAGCAGTTCTGGTTCTATATCCAAAACCTAGACTTAAAAATATAATTTTTCTAAACCAAATATTTTTACTAATCTAGATAGTCTGATTCTCGTGAATATTACTAGCCAGGGATTGCATTCGAGATCTAATTATATGACAATTAGGCTTTAGGTAGGAACAATATTAATCGTTTTAATTGATAATCTCTATCATAAAACAATAAAATTAATGAATATCTAGATATGAGAGACGCAAACAACTGTGGTTTCTTGAGTGTGGTCAAAGCTGGCCTAGTTCTTATGTATACTAAAATTTATCATAAGCTAGAATATTGATATGAATATGTCTATGTTGAGGAATATCTCGGCTAACTTGAACTGGTTTTCCATGATTTTCGTTTCGAAATAAACTCAGAATGATAGGTCTATGACAGTTTTAAGGTTAACCATTATTGTCGGCATTGTAGTTATATCTTTTGCTGTAGCTATAGGTGTCAATCTCTACTGGAAAGAGGTAAACGAAAACTTGTTTTACTTTGACACTGTATGTTTTTCCTTTTAATCTTCTAGATAACCTTTGATCAACTATAAAGTTCTTCATTGTACAGGTTTTGTTCATATAGGTTTTAATTTAGCTATAATACTACCCTTCATATATTATCTTGTAGTTGTCTATTATAATTAGATTAATAAGAGGGTTTCTGGACATATTATTAAATCGGATGTATACTCCTGGTGATCTGATTTGAAATATAAAAGATATAAAATTAGACATATTTTATTCCAAGTATTAATTTTAATAGGCCTTTCTTTAGTGTGTATTGTCTTCGGATATTTAGTTACTTCAGGATATTCTATCGAGCTACAGCATTTTGTCTCGCCTAGACCTTCTAGATTGTCCATAGAAAACTTTTCATCGCCTTATTTGCATCCTGTAATGATTGTAATAGGTAAAGCCTATCAAAAAATAGAATTCAATTCATCTACGCCATTAATATTTTACAAGCCTCCATATAAATCTGGGAACATTAATTGTTGGTTAAATGGGACTTTATATCTATGTAACGGCACAGGCTACATATATAGATACATAGGCCAACAACAAGAGATCCTTAATGAAGGAGAGATTACTAAGTTCTATTATAGTGGTGCAACAGGAGGAGCTACCTTAGTATTATTGTATGGGGCAGCGTTTTCCTATTTTATATTGGTGATTATTGCTCCTCTTACTTTTATCTTATTTTCTTATGTTATAACCAAGAATACATATTCTCCAATATTTTACGTCTCATGTATTATATTATCAGTATTATTTATTTATCTAGGTGGAGTTCTAGGTATAAATGTAGTACCATCCTTTTTAGATAATCTGAGACATTATTTATTTACTCTATTATACTACTTAATAGCAGAAGGCATCATTATAATGGCGTTATTTATTTTACATAAGTCTAGTAGAAAATAAACCTGTATTGATTTAATTTAGTAACTCGGCGTTGCCAGTGATATATGGAGCGTCTTTAGACTGCACTACCATATGCAAATTCCTTATACTTAATTTAGTAAGGGTAAGATGTCATCGCTGAACTCCTATGCTCTATTTATATACCTCATACACATCGTATACATAAGGTAAACTGAGTGAAATTGTCTAGTGAGAACGAGGGTAGGAGAAGACTCAGATATATTTTTCAAGTGGATTTTTATGTTTATATGGAAGTTTATTAAGTTATTTTCATTCTTTGTAGCTTGGCCCTACTCTAATAAATATGAGCAACTCCTTCGTACCTTTCTAAATGCTTCCCTACTCCATGCATGGGGCCCTGTTTCTCAACTTTTTATATAAAGTAAGATGGTAAAGCTTTTATTTTTCCAGTATTAATATCAATTGCGAGACATAGAGAATGTTAATAGTTATTATAAAATGAGGTGTAAACATCATGTTTATATATTTTATGTCTCTTATAGCTTCTATAGTTCTAGCAGTAGCTTACTATTTACTTTATCGAAAAGAAATTAACTTAGATTCATTACTTATAGCCATTTTGTCAACTTATATATTAGCATTAGTTATTTTAAGCACGATCTTATACTTTTATTACCTACCTTATTGGATTAGCGAGGGATTAATGTTCTTCTTACCATTAATAATTGCTATAAATATACCCTTACTTTTAATATCTATATTCAAATCTCTTCGACGTAAATGAACTTATAGATCGCTTAACATTTTATTTCATAATAAATAATTAATTTAGTATTCTATTCCATAATTATAGCTATGAGTCTTAGTCTTTGTAGCTATAAATATCTACTTTTCAATCTAGGAATTTTGATCAAGGCAATTATATTTGTATTATTTTTAGCCTTTATTACCATAATATGCACGGTAATTTTAATCTAAAGGGCTATCCTTAGCTACGCTCTGAGGGAATATTATGAAACGTAATGCTTCTAAAGGATTAATTGCGCTAATAGGCACATCGCTGATTTGGGGCTCATCGTTTCCAATAATAAAAATTGTTGTAACAAATATAAGTGATTATACATACGTATGGTTAAGGAGTTTAATTGCAATATGCGGTCTATTGCCTTACGTATTGTACTATTGGGTTAAAACATGTAGAAACAAAGTTTCTTGTATATCGTTTAAAATTGGGATGAAAGGAGGATTACTAGCCGGTATATTTTATGCATTAGGTCTATGGCTTCAAGGCCTTGGTACGCGGTATACTACAGCTAGTAATTCTGCATTCATAACTGGATTAAGTGTGGTTTTTGTCCACTTATACTCCTATTTTATTCTCAGAAAATATGGTTCCAAGCTTATTTTGTCACTAGCCCTTGCATTATTAGGTCTATACTTACTAACTATGCCTACTGGCGGACTTAATATTGGCGATATACTTGTTCTCATGGGATCTCTTATGTGGGCTTCTCAAATCATTATTATAGACAAATTTTCAAAGTCTAATCCGCTCGTATTTACTTTTTTTTTTCGAAATGGTTCCGGCAATATCTTTCATTATTCCCGATATACTGTCTAACTCGTTTAAGACTATAGAAACATTATATATAGTAATGATAGCATATTTAGCTTTTATATGTAGTAATGTGGCCTTCGCGCTACAAGTCTATGGGCAACGATTTATTAACCCCGCTATTGCTGCACTCATATTTTTATTAGAACCGGTATCAGCCTCTTTCTTTGCATACTTATTTCTACGAGAAGTAATGAAAATAATTCAATTATGTGGGGCCTCATTAATATTGATTAGTATGTATATAGCTTCATTAGATAAAACTTTGCTAAGTAAATAGAGATTAATTAAATGGTATTGTATTAATGTTCTTTAATAATAATGTGTTATTTAAGCTAAATACTTTAATTACCATATTCCTAGAACACCTAGTAGTAATCCTATTAAAGCAGATATCAGTAGTGATATAAGAGGATGTACCTTAAATATCAGTATAGATACTACCATGAAGATTACTATTAATAATGCGGCAATGATCTGTAGTATTCCAGGTAATGATACATATGTTTGTTTTACTGTAGTATATAGTGCAAGGACTATTAATCCCAAAACAGCTGCTTTTAATCCATTTAATAGTGCTTGAACGTATTTATTGCTTAGAAAGTTCGTTAGCGCATAAACTATAAGTGATATTGTAATAAATGGGGGCAATACAACAGCTGTTGTAGCTATAAAAGCACCTAATGGGCCTGCAAGTTTAAAACCTATATATGTAGCTGCATTAACTGCAACTGGTCCTGGAGTCGAACCAGCAATTGCGACCATGTTCAAATACTCTGTTCTAGTGATCCATTTAGCTTCTTCAACAACCTCTCTTTCAATAATAGGTAGTATAGCCCAACCACCACCGAAACCCGCTATACCTATCTTGAGAAACCTAATAAATAGCTCTAGTAGCAAGGCTATTTCCATAGTTTCTACCCTAGACCATCTATATGTGATATAAGTAAAATATTGTATGGTATAAGGGAATAAAAATATCTAATCTTTAATTATTGTATTAATTACTAGATTTATGGTTTATGGTATCTAGTTGTAGTAATATACTAAGACACACCTATTAACGTAGAGATCTATGTAGTACTGTTGCCGCCAATGTATAAAGTATAATCCATACGGCTAAGTGACTCGTCATATCTCTTACATCTATTGGTGGATAAAGTTCAACTATGTCCATTCCCAAAAGTCTAACCCTACTAGCGATCTCTACAAGCATATTTATTAGTTCGTACGACGATAATCCAAGTGGATCGCCTGCGGCGGCTGGAGCTGCAGAAGAATCTAGTACATCCATACATAAAGTTATATATATACCGTCAACGGTTTTACTTCTATCCATGACATCATTAATCAAGGTCTTCAAGCCCTTACTCCTTAAATCCCATATTGTATATACCTTTATCCCTGTCTCTTTAGCAAAATCATGCTGAATCTTTGCATTTCGAGGACCTCTTATACCAACTTGAAAAATATTTTCAGGATTAACACCATCTTCATCAACAAGTCTTCTAATAGGGCAACATCTCGCATATTTATTACCCCTATATGACGGCAGTGAATCATAATGAGCATCTAGATGAAGTATTAAAGGATTATAACCATGATCAACTATGGCTTTTACTATAGGTATAGTTATTGAATGGT
This sequence comes from uncultured Desulfurococcaceae archaeon, assembly GCA_964531225.1. Taxonomy (GTDB): domain Archaea; phylum Thermoproteota; class Thermoprotei_A; order Sulfolobales; family Desulfurococcaceae; genus CAZHDB01. The sequence continues at coordinate 8,107 of CAZHDB010000032.1, read as the reverse complement.
CTCCTCCAATAGTGATTGGAATAGCATTCGCTCCAAGAACATCAAGGATCTTATCATATATATTCTTAAACGTCTTTGTAGTATCTCCCCTCTCAATACATACATCTCCATAATCACATAGATTATAGTGTTCTAAAACATCAATATTAAATTCAGGAATATAGCCACTATATCTTAAAGAAGCTTTTCTAACATACATTGGTGCAAGCTCGCAACCACTCCAAGAACCCCATGTAAGCTCTCCTTCCCAAGGAACACCTATAACAGCTACATCACATCCTTCAAGATCTCGTTTATTACTAGCAACCTTGGAACCAAGAAAAGACGGTACATCAAGGTATACTTTTGGATATTTTGTCTCCGTTAAGGGTATATAAGGCTTGAACTTATCATAATCCAAGGATTAATCCCCCTGTCTTATACATAATATCTTGTTGCTAAGTAAACTAAATATTTGATGCATAGTGTAATGAGTAGTCTATGGTAAGTGTCTATAACCATGCATTTTATTGATAAGGTTCAAGACTTCTTCGGAATTCAATAAAATTCTAAATTCTCTTACAGCCTCTTTAGACAATCTGTCAATTAGTGCTATACATTCAAAGACTTCCCAGGTCACGTGTATATATTCTAGACCATATAAATCGGCTGCATACCTTAGCATAAGAGATGTATCAGCTTTTCCCATAGCCACCTGCTTAGCAGATTCAATATGTGTATATACCTCATTTTCGTAGCCTCTTATATTAGAAAGATCTTTACCTATTTTCATAGCTGTCCTACTCAATAGATAATCCAGATAAACTCTAGTACCTGAACCTCTATTTCTATTAACTAATTTAAGTTCTCCATTGATAAGTTTGATTAGAAGCTCTTCGAGAGAATTTATTTTTAATCCAGGCTTTAATGCAAATACTAGTTCCCTCATATATCCTCCTAGTGGAATTACCCTATTAGTAAGCCAATACTTTTCAATATATGGTTTATTGTAAGTTCTCTTCTCAGGATCGAATAGATGTATGCAAGCTATATCGGCTTCTCCCAAAGATAATGTTGCTAAAGCCATTCCAGAACCTATACAAAGCCCGTCTATACTATAACCTTTGTTTTCAAGTTTTCCCAGTATAATCTCTAATAATGGATCATGACTATAGGCTATTATTACATCGGGCTCCTTTAATGAAATATATTTCCTAGTACCTCGATAACCAGTGTATTTATATAACTTACTCTCCGCTTTAACATAGATTTCTAACAACTTCTTGCTAGTTTCTGTTAACTTTGTACCTCCCCCTCCACGCCCCCCTCTATGTGCTATTATTAATGGTTTTCCAAGTATTCTTTCAACTTTCATTATCATTTCCCAAGCCCTAGAATATGGTATGCCTAATGAACGAGCAGCAGATAATAAGGAACCCTTTCTATCTATTAATTTAAGTAATGATGCAAGTTTAGAATCAACTATAGGTATTCCTTCATATTCTAAAACAATTTCATATTTAACATTGATCCTTTCTTTATTGATATCCAAACTCTATCCCTACTATTATCGTAAATACTAAAATAATATATAATAATTATCCGTTAACCGTTATCCGATAACGATATATACTAAATTATTGAGAAATACGGTAAGGGAACAGACCTTGAGTAAAGCGGTCATTGTAGGCATACTAATAATTTTAGTAATAACTATAAGCCTAGCTATATACTCATCTAATCCTAAGGAAATAAGAGTTAGAGTAACTACTACAACTAGTCTATATGCTACTGGTCTACTTGAATACTTAGCTGATGAATTTAGAAAAGAGCATTCGAATACATTCTTTGACTTCATACCAGTTGGTAGTGGTGAGGCCTTAAGAAGGGCTGAGAATGGAGATGCATGCATGGTTTTTGTACACGCACCTAGTCTAGAGAAATGGTATATTGAAAAAGGCGTTATAAATAGTAGGAAAATATTTGCATACAACTACTTCATCATAGTAGGACCTATAGAGGATCCAGCAGATATAAGGGATTCAAAAAGCGTAATTAATGCATTCAAGAAAATCTATGAGGCTGGAGAAGAAGGCAAGGCAAAATTTGTTAGTAGAGGGGACTATTCTGGAACACACATAAAAGAGCTATCCGTATGGTCTCAAGCAGATCTTGATCCACATGGTAGACCATGGTACTTAGAAACGGGTAGTGGTATGGCAAATACATTGCTTGTAGCTAATGAGGAGAAAGCCTATGCATTAAGTGATGTAGGTACTTATCTAAAGCTTAAGAAGGAAGGTAAACTATCTGATCTAGAAATACTATATAGCAATGATACTGAGTTAATAAATATCTATAGCGTTTATATTGTATCATTATGCACTGGAGCTGAAAAACAAGCTGCACAAGAATTTGCAGAATTCGTTATAAATGGAGGACAGGAGCTGATAGCAAACTATGGCACTGAGGAATATGGTCAGAGATTATTCAATCCAGCTAGAGATAATATTGATTGGCTTGAAGAGGTTTGGGAAAAGTTATCAAAAACATAAATAGCCCGGTGTTGTATATGTTCAATGATATTTTAGATATAACTTTAAGATCGCTATGGATATCTGGATCAGCCACTATTATATCATCTCTATGGAGTATTTTATTAGCATATAAACTATCCAGGTCATCAGGAGCCTCTAGATATGTAATCCCCCTTTTTGAGGCATTAATAGGTATACCGACAGTACTTATAGGACTTCTTCTCTACATGATTCTAAGCAGTAGAGGTCCATTAGGAGTATTTAGACTTCTCTATACACCGTATGCGATTATTTTAGGACAAGCTATTTTAGTAACACCGTTAATCACATCGTTATGTTATCGGGTATTTAGTAATTCATGGAATACATTTGGTGAACTCGCCTATACATTAGGAGCTTCTGAAAAACAAGTAATGACTATAGTACTGAGAGAATCAATACCAGGTGTTATAGCTGCTTCTGTAATGGGTTTTTCTAGAGCTATAGGTGAACTAGGCATAGCATTGATGGTTGGGGGTAATATACGTGGTTTTACCCGGGTATTAACTACTGCTATTGCATTGGAGGTTTCAAAGGGAGAATTTGAAACAGCGGTTGTTCTAGGTGTCGTGCTTATAGTACTAGTTGTAGCTGTATCGTTTAGTCTTAGAATTCTTAAGAGGATGTATAGGACTTGAGTATAAGGCTTAAAAATATATGGTTTAAATATCCGGGCATGGATAAATGGGTTTTAGAGAATATTAGCTATGAATTTAAGGAGAGAAATATCTATGTTATCATCGGACCTAATGGTAGTGGCAAGACGACATTATTCAAAATAGCTTCTTTAATCTATAGACCATTAAAAGGCTCTGTATTTACTTGGGATAGGGATTTCTGGAGGCTAAAAGATAAAGAAGCGCTCGCCCTTAGAAGAAAAATAGTATATGTCCATGAAAAACCTGTTTTTCTATATGGTTCAGTCCTCTATAATGTGGCGTACGGATTAATTATAAGAGGATATGGTAAAGAGGATGCCTTTAGAAAGGCAAGGGATTATATCAATGAGCTTGGACTTACGTATCTATTAAATAAAAATATAGATGAGCTGTCAGCTGGCGAAGCACAGCTAGTATCCTTAGTTAGGGCATTAATCTTAGAGCCTAGAATGATATTCTTAGATGAACCACTAGCTCATATAGATATTGAAAAGAGGAAGATAGTTCTAGACTTAATATTTGGACTTAGAGAAAGAATAGGAATAGCCATTGCTACACATGATATCTACTTAGCGTATACATTAGCGGATGAAATAGTCTTAGTAGAAAACGGTAAAATAAAAATTGTGGAAAGAGAAGATTTACTTCATAAAACGATGTTTCAGCGCAAAATAACTAGATACACCTATATAGCAGATGTTCTTGAAAAACACAATGATATTTCATATCATTAGTAGGTATTAAGAGATTTATATATAAATGCATATAGATCGCTATATTCCTTTATCTTAATGATAGGCGATGAACCCATATGACCACTGCTTGTCTCAACTCTTAGATAAACGGGGGCCCCAACTTCTTCTAACCTGGCTACAAACTTTAATGCGTGTCCCGGATGTACGCGATCATCATAGAGACCTGTATATACCAGGGTATATGGATACTGTTTATCGCCTTTAATATTATGGTAAGGAGAGTATCTCACGAGAAAAGCTCGATCTCTCGGATTATCTGGATCTCCGTATTCAGTAGTCCATAACCTACCAATATAGAGTTTGTGAAAACGCAACATATCTATGACAGGATAACCGATCAGGGCAACATCGAATAATTCAGGCGACTGAATCATTGTAGCAGCTACTAGTAAACCTCCATTACTAATTCCCCAGCCAACTGTCTTGAAACCTTTATTCTTTAGATATCTTAGAACAGCTTTGTAATCCTCAAATACATTTTGTTTATTTTCTCTCATTCCCATTTTATGCCACTTTTCACCATATTCTCCTCCTCCACGTAGATTGGCCACAACAAAGATTCCTCCATCCTCAATAAATGGGGCCATAACACCTACAAAGAACGGTGTTATTGATACCCCGAAACCTCCATATCCATAGACAATTGCGTGTCTATTACGTTTTTCCTTATGTTTTATAATAAACATATGTATTCTCGTACCGTCACTTGATAAAGTCCATTCTTCGTTAATATCTAAATTCAATTTAATTGTAGGAATATAGAGATCTTTCATTTGAATGTTTTTTAATGATAATATTTTTGGCGGGCTACTGAAGCTTTCAACGCTCATTAGTACTAAATCTTCATAATGATCCATAATCTTGATGGTGGCTGGCTCATTAAAGGAGATCTCTTTAATTAATTTACCATTTAATCCAAAAACCTTAATTCTACTAGATGCGTTAACTAGATACTCTGCATAAATCTTGTCTCCTACGATCAAAGCTTTCCTCAATGGATACGTATCTTCTCCTAATATTTCCTCTTCTATTCCTGCTTCAATGGTTCTTATAATTCTACCTAAACCATTTCTATCATATACGATCAAGTAAGGTGTTCCATTATAATATCCAATTGGCTTCATTAGCACATTATCTCTCTTATACAATATCTTCCAGCTAGAAGGATCATTTCTTAAACCTCCATAGATGATGGATTTACTCCAACCGTATTGTACAACGATAAATACCCTATCATATTCCCATGTTTCCATAATCCATATCATATGATTTGTGAGTATCTCATAGCCGAAGACTAATTCTTCTATTTCCCTACCTAGTTTTCTCATAAATATTCTTTCTGCAGGAGCTTCTACTCCATCGGGAGTTTTTCCCTTACGATAAAACCTCGTATAATAGTATGTAGCTTCATCGATCCAGACAATGTTTCCTACACTACCTTTTAGTTCATCTAATACCTCATTACTTACGGTATCAATGATTCTCACTACACCCTCATCACTTCCTGCCTCAGTATAAAAAAATCCCAACTTATCCCCACTTATTGATGGATAAACTACGCTTATAACTACATGTTTTCCTAGTTCATCTGAGGAAATTATATTCTCAATATCTCCGTTCCAGTAGAGAAGTTTTATTTTATAATGATTTTCCTCTCTAACGATTAAATATATACCTTTTCTACAAGCTTTGAAATAAGTAATGTAGGGTAAGCTATAATATTTCTTTATCTTATTAATGAACTTTCTAGATAGATCATTAATGTATCGTTTAAATCTTTCATTATGTCTTTTAATGAATTCCTTTGTTTTTGGATTATTTAATTCTTCAAGCCAAATAAATGGATCATTTTCCATGGCTCTCACATACGTGTTTTTATGGAGAAACTCCTTTATTACTTTAATAGATGATATTTATTATTACAATTGCATATACTATATATAGTAAATTTTATTTGAGGGGCAAGTCTTGGAGCACGAACTATACGAACGTGAAAAACCTATTCCCCCTGAAGATTATATTAGGGTAGACCATGTTTCACTAAAAAACTATGTTGCTAGGATATTTGAAAAACTGGGAGTTCGCAAATGGGAAGCAGAAATAGTAGCTGATGTACTTGTAACAGCTGATTTATTTGGCATTTCCAGCCACGGTGTTCAAAGAACTAGAAGATATGTTGATGGAATAAAAATTGGAAACATAGATATTTATTCAGAACCCAAGATCATTATGGATCGTGGTGCAATAGCAATTATTGATGCATGCAATGGGCTTGGACAACCAGTTAGTATAAAGGCTATGGAACTCGCTATTAAAAAGGCAGCGAGCTATGGTGTCTCGCTAGTTCTTGTACGTAATAGTAATCATTTCGGAATAGCTGGATATTATTCGTTGAAAGCTGTTGAGAAAGGCTATATAGGAGTTACCATGACCAATTCAGTTAATTTGGTTGCATATACCCACACTGTTGACAGAGTTATTGGTACAAATCCGATAGCAGTTGGCATACCCAAGTCAGAACCACCACCAATATTGTTTGATGCTTCTACATCTGTCGTACCAGTGGGAAAAATAGAACTTTACTCGAAACAGGGCAAGGAAGTACCTTCTGGATGGGTTATTGACTCTAATGGAAACATATTACATGGAAATGCAAGTTATGTACTAAAAATGATAAAGGCTAAAAAGGCTGCTTTATTACCTTTAGGAGGCCTTGGTGAAAAACATGGTGGCCATAAAGGCTCGGGCTTGGCATTTATAATCGATATTATTTCTGGCGTACTATCCGGTGCAGCATGGGGAATACATGTAGGGTATACCGTTGGTGAGAAGCCATCTAATATAGGACATGCATTTATGGCTATCGATATAAACGCTTTTATGTCGATTGATGAATTCTATAATAGACTCCAACAATATATTAATGAAATAAAGTCTGCAAGAAAACATCCAAAGGCTGAAAAGATATGGATACCTGGTGAAAAAGCATGGTATACGATGATAACTAGGAAGAAAATAGGCATACCCTTGCATAAGAACGTCTATAATGAATTAATTAGTATAGGAAAAGATGTAGGAGTTGAATTAAAGTTAAAGATCCTATAATTAAAAATGGTATTAGTAAAAAATATTTATTTTTCGGGATAGGGCGGATAGATCTTTATAAGATAATTCTTCAAGGCAACATCCATATACTTCTTAGGACGGTAGATAAGCTCTCTAATCTCTGCCTCAAGCTCTGAACGTGATAATTTTCTACGGGCAACACCCTCCTCCATAGCTTTCTCGGCAACAGCAATAGCTTCTTCAACAAATACCTCTGGATCATCCATTGTAGGTACAATATATTCCTCATGTATACCCTTCTTTTCAGCATAAGCGGCAATGGCATAAGCTGCAGCAAGAAACATAGAGTCGGTCATTTTGCGAGAACGCACCGTCAATACACCGCGGAATACTGCTGGGAATCCAAGACTATTATTGATCTGATTAGGAAAGTCACTACGGCCTGTAGCTACAATTCTTGCACCAGCTTCTTTAGCCTCCCAAGGCCATATTTCTGGTACCGGATTAGCCATAGCAAATACGATTGCGTCATCATTCATTAGTTTAATCCATTCTTTCTTAATAGTGCCTGGGCCGGGTTTAGAGGCCGCTATAACAACGTCAGCACCTTTCAGTGCTTCTGGTATTCCTCCGGTTATTCCTTCGGCGTTTGTTGTCATAGCTATTTTATACTTCCACGGGTTCTTTACCTTAAGCTCTTCGATATCTGGCCTATTTGGATGTAGTATACCCTTACTATCAACTACAACCATCTTCTTCGGATCGGCTCCAGCGATTGTTATATATTTTATGGTAGCAGTATTTGCGGCGCCTGCACCAACAATTGCAATCTTTACCTGATCAAGTTTTTTACCAACAATCTTCAAAGCATTTATAAGTCCGGCAAGTGCTACTAATGCGGTTCCTTGCTGATCATCATGCCATACAGGTATATCAAGTATTTCATTAAGTTTTTCAAGTATGTAGAAACACTTAGGACTAGATATATCCTCTAAATTAATGGCTCCAAAACTTGGCTCAAGGAACTTAACAACTTCAATGAATTTATCAGGGTCATGAGCACTAATTACTA
>CAZHDB010000031.1:0-19525 GCA_964531225.1 uncultured Desulfurococcaceae archaeon | reverse complement strand
TAAGTACGTCTATGGATCTGCTCTTCCAACACGTCCTGCAGAAAGCATATATTTGGAAGGACAAGCTAATAGTGAACTCAATTCAACCAAAGAGATTGCCAAGCATGCCTATTGGATTGCTGATGCTATGTACAATGTATATGGATTATTAAGTAGTGGCGAAAACCCTATACTTGGCGGAATACTTTTTGTTTTGGGAAAAATCATCGATATTCTTCAGGAATCTGTTGCAAGTGTTGGCGTAGATATTATTGATAGTGACTTGTATAGGACATATTTGATAATATGGAATGGAGGGTTACAGCCTGTAAAGTATGGTAGATTTAGATATATAATTCCTATAGTTAGAAGTGAAGGTATTAAAAGTGATGGTGTAATAAAAGGAGGGGTATATGTCTTGATTGATGCTGAAGCTTATTGCTATATTGAAGCAAAGGTTTTAAGTGGACAGACACTCTATAGATCAGAGAAGTACGTTGTTGAAGGCAATAGGCTTCTTGTAAATAGGTGATAAAATGTTTAGAAAAAAGATCTCGTTTTTTTACATTACACTCTTTATATTAATTCTATGTTGTGACGTTTTAAGAGCATATATTATTCTTTGGTGCATTAATTCGTTTGATCAAACATTTATAGCTGGGTATCTACTCTCATATCCTCTTTTAGATTTTATTGTATCATTAGCCTTTCTACTACTTATAGCGGATATCATAATAATTGAGTTCTTTGCTGAGAAAATCAAAGAAAAGATAAAATTATTTAAGATATTGCTTTACAACTATTTACCTCTTTTATTAATCATTCTTGTTATATCTGTATTCTATATCATATTTCTTCCATGGTCATCAATAGAAATTCCTCTTGTAGTACTTGACTATATAATAAAATACTCTATATTTCTTTTTATTTTCTCAATTTTGGTTCTCATATTATATTATGGCTTATCTCCAATTTCTTATACTTTTATTTTTAAAGAATCAAGTATATCTTTTAGAATAGTTAATTCATTGAAAAGATTCAGAATTTTAGTCTTAAACTTTGAATTATTTCTAAAATATGTTTTTATTGGTTTTATAATATTTTTAATCACCGACATTATACTGTCTATATTTTTAGGTAATATTCTCAGTTTCCTTAGTTTTAACTTTCCATTATATCCTGTATATAGGATGCCTTCACACCCAGGTCTTAGGAACTATATTTTGACTAATATAACAAGATTGTCAACTTTATTAGCTGATTTTATATCTGTTATAGTCTTTTCCCGTTTTTTGAGAAAGTATGTTAATAGTTTATGGACGGAGGCCTATAAAATGCCAAACATCGGCTAATTCTTACTTTTGCATTGTAATTATGCTATTCATAATCTTTGTCCTTATTATATCTAGATCTTTATATTCTCTGTTATCTAGTCCTCTGATATATGTTATTACTTTTGAGGCTATGCTTACAGCTATTTCTTCAGGTGTTTCTGATCCTATGTCTATGCCTATTGGCGCATATAATTTTGTCTTTATCTTTTCAATATCTACTCCTTCATTGACAAGTTTCTTAATGAATTCAACTACCTTCCTCTTACTACCTAGTAATCCAATATATTTTGCCTTTGATTGCAAGGCCCTCTTCAATACCGGGTAGTCAACATCTATTTCTCCATGGACTACGAGTACTATGTCGTTTTCTCTAGCATTATCGTATATGTAGTCTGCTATCTCATCCGGTGATCCCATGAACAGGTCTCTCGCATATGGGAATAAATCTTTTGATACAAGTTCCTGCTGAGGATCAAGTATTATAACCTTGTATTTTAATACACGGCCTAGAATATCGGCTAATGGCTTACCGATTCGACCCGCACCGACTATGAATATATTTGGAGAAGGCTTTAATACATCAATATACACGGTTAAAACACCTCCACATATGAGACCCGTATCTACTGCATCATTAACACCTTTACCCGTGAAATCAAATCTTATAATGCGGGGTTTACCAGTCCTTATTGCTTCAAGGGCTTTTTCTATAACTCTTTTTTCAAAAGGTCCTCCTCCAAGAGTGCTTAGCGTAGTACCATCAGGTAGTACCGCCATTTTAGCACCAACATCTCTAGGCCCACTACCAATCTTTTCTATAATTATTGCAAGTGCAACTGTTTTACCCTTATCCAGTTCTCTCGATATTAATTCAAATAATTTGTCGTCAGGTATTGTCGGTGAAAACTTCATACTTCTTTGCCCCGTAGTTGATACCAAATTGTTTATTCTACTATAAGAATTAATATTCCTTGTCATTTATACTAGCGTTATAATGTGTAAGAAGCAATATGTTTAATTATTAAAATAGTTTATTTACCTTAGTTTAGAGCAAAAATATGGTATGGTGTAGTTCATTTTGACAAGAATACTACTATATTTACTACTATTCATAATATTCCTTAGTATATCGGCTTCATCAATATTAATACTATTATCGGAAGCAGACTCTATTGGATGTGCCTTTTGGAGATTAGGTTTTACAGTAATTATATTCTTAGTCTACAGCTTATTATTTAGAAGATCATTATTAAAAACAATTCTTAACGACCCATTCATTAATAAGTATGGATTTTTTGCCGGAATATCTCTTGCAGCTCATTTCCTATTATGGATGGAGTCTCTCTATCATATACCCGTTGCCATTAGTACTACAATAGTTGTGTCCTATCCATTATTCGCGCTTGTTGTTGATAGATTTATATATAGTGAGAAAATTACCGTACTACAATATCTTGGCATACTGTTTGGATTCATTGGATTAACAATGTTCTTATATAGAGGCTTTGTCGGCGACATTAACTTGTATGGTGTACTATTATCATTATTTGGGTCTATTGCTGCAACATCTTATTTCTGTATTGGACGCTATGTTAGGCTTAGAAGGGATCTTATGGAGTACGTTTTCCCTACATACCTCTATGCACTATTAGGAGTACTCATATATTCACTAGTTATAGGTAAAAACATATTAGCATATAGTCCAAGATCATACTTCTTCTTTATATTATTAGCTATAGTGCCTATGCTTGGAGGACATACATTAATGAACTATATACTGAAATATATGAAGTCTAGCGTAGTAACTTCAATAGCTCTTACCGAGCCAATTGGAGCATCTATCCTAGCCTATCTGATACTAGGCCAAGTAATCGGCTTATATGAGGTAATACCCATGGCAATAGTCCTTACATCAATCATTATAGTTATAAGAGAAGAATTAAGAATAAGGAAAGAAGTTTTATCATAGATCAATATTTTATAACATTAAAAATTTTACTAGAACAAGGCGGTATATTTATTTTGCATTAATACCTATATTATTTATCTTAGTTAAATTTTCATTAGTTCCTACGGTAGTCCTTATAAGAGTTTGAGAAAGATATTAATACTTAATGACAATTTTCCATTCCTTGTTAATATTTTCTTTATAAATATATCTATTTAAAACAACTATATAATTGTTTAAATAATGATAGTTTTTCTATAAGCATTATATAATTTCTAATAGTTTATGTATCAAAGCTTATTATCTTAGTAAGGGTTAAATAATATATTGGTGGAGATCACGGTTGACGTAATTATTATCCAGTATTCCAGAACTATGCAAGATACTATTGACTACTTTAAAGACTATAGTTTCTCGATCATGGGATACCTAGATAATGGGTATCAGAGGAAATTATTAGAATCAAGAGAATATTTCAAGAAAAATATAGTTGGTAAGAATAAAGTATCTGCTATATCATTACATAGTGGCCTACTTTACCGTATCATTAATAAAGAACTAGTCTATGAGTCATTTACAACTAATAAAGCAGATCTTCTAATACTCTCTCCAATATATGGAGTTGTCCATGCATTTGAAAAGATCAAATTGTATAGAGTAGATAATGATTTGAAATATGTAAGGATATGGATGCGAATGGGTATTGATAAATTATTAGCTAATTATGTCCGTAATAGGAGAGCTAAAAATGTATATGGCTTCTTTTCCAAAAGATCCCCTTACACATGTGTATTTTACTCGTTGATGAAGAGGTTAAGGAATATACGATCATATTTTATAACGGTTGATATATGTAGATCTGGAGCTGGTTTTATTGTTACGAGGAGCCTTGGTAAAGCAATTAATCATTTATTAACGAATCATTATGTACCTAGGATAGTCGATGACTGTGTATTGAGAAAGAGTAGTAAGTAACGTAATTAGTTTTAGAACTCTTTAACAAGCTTATACTCTGTACTTTCAATCCTAAACCCATGGTCCATGAGCTTTCTTGTCAATGCATTCTTAGTAGCGTCTACTGGTATTGTGATCCATTCAATATTCTTGTTAAAGGCCTCTTTCTTTAAAGCAGATAGTAATGCTGATAATGCTTCCGTAGGCTTATGATAGGATACTGCCAGATAATCTACTGTCATATCTTTTTCAGGCTGGTATGAAGCAAGTCCACGTAGTTTATCTCCACGATAGACCTCTAAGGTGTATTCTCCATAGAGTCTATAGATCTTTTTATCAACATATTCTGTAACGCTACTCCACCATGCAGATGGCAATACCTTAGTCCTTAGATCTGTTGAGAAGCCCTTTCTAACAATAACCCGGTATCCATGGAGCCCATTAGACAATATCTTATCTCTATGGGCACTCAACAGTAACACTACTCCATCAACAATATATCGGTGCTTAATATAGAATCCTAGCGCAGAGTAATTATCTTTCTTAACACTCAATGATATGAGTTCAACTCTATTACTCCTCAAAAGATCCTCCATAGCCTGTAAAAGCTTAGATCCAATACCCATACCCCTATACCTTGGATCAACGGCTAGTGAGTCTATATAGGCTCTATCCCTATACTTATAAGCTATAATAAAGCCTGCAACAACTCCATCTACTTCAGCTACAAGTACCCTTCTCCCCCTAGACCTAATCTTCAATAAACCGGCAAACCATTCATAATCTTCTTCATCAAGTCCTCCAAGACTCTTCAAATGTATATCGAATATAGCTCTAGCATCTCGACATCTAGCAATACGTATAACAAGAGAACTATCCATAAACTCCCACACTACATGTAAACTAAATACATATCTATCCAGTACCTCTTACACACAGACTCTCCCATACACCGTTAAATACATATCTATAAATACACTTCTTAGAAACGAATACCTATTTGCTCAAGTAACTTCTTCACTCTCCTAAGCTCCTCAAGAGCTTCAGCATCCTTCTTTGTCAGCCTATAATAGGTATGATCATCTTTTTTACTTCCTCAATTAACTCCTTTTCCAATAATTGGTTAAGAAGCTTCTTTAACCTATCATATGGTAGCCTGACACCATACATTAATTTTGTCGACGGTGCCATTCCCTCATTATATAGAGTATTAAGTATATCATGGACTATTCCTGTGACTCCTGTATCTAGACTTTAGTAGTCGTAGCCGTTGACTATTTTCTTCCCTGGACTGATACACATACCGCGATCGCTACTAAGCCCATGGGCCTAAGTATTTCGCCGAATAAGAATACTCCATGCGATCCTATGATGACTGCTATTGCCCTTAGCAAATGAGATGTTAGGAATAATGTGTATCCTATACAGCTTATTGTAAAAGTCCTTTTCTCTACATAAATTTTTATTTAGTACTATATGTAAATTCATTATTGATCAATAACTAGGTGGGATCATTATGGAGATTCCTACTAGCTTCAATAAATACTTCTTCATCGATAGAATAGAGGTTTTAAAGAAAATGTGTTTAGAAGGTAAGTCTCCAGAGAACTTCCTTATCGGATTTACTAGAGCAGTTCCAGCAGTAATAACCTATGGACCAGCAGGCTTAAGTGGTAGTATTAAGATGGTTGGTTTTGTGCCTAAGAAAGAATTTATTAATGAAATGGCTGAAAAAGCATATAGATACGCATATATAGATCGTGGTAAGGATATGAGAGACATAACATGTTTATTGCTTAAAGAGTTTTATAGAATAGAATTAATAGATCCAATGCTTATCGGAGGCCTAGAAATGGCTTTTAGACATAGTTGGGAAAATATAAGAGCTACTGGAAAAGCTACACTACTCTTCTATACACCGCCAAATACTAGTTATGAAGTTAGATGTGGTGTAGAAATACATGAAGAAGATGGCGATCCCTATAAGAAATATCTTAATAGTATGCATGACATATTCCATTGGAGTGGTAGGAAAAGTAATTATCCTGCATACATATTCAAGATCAAGGAAATATATGATAATTCTAATTCGAGAGAAGGATTTGGAAGAAGAATATATCCATAAGGATTTAGATAGATACTCTTCATAATCAGATTATAATGTTATGGAAAATTATTTGTTTTATAGATACCCATCTATAAAGTGTGATAGTCTTGTCAGAAAAACAAGTTGTAAAACAGGTTTGTATGAAGTCTAGTGGAGAAGTTATTAGGAATACTGAGTGTGGCCAAGAATTTATATGGAAACACACTTATTCAATACCGAAGGAGTGTAAGCCGTTATTTAGTTTTACAGCTAAACCATACATTGAACTAGTATTTCCCATATATTATGCTGGAGGTCTACGCAAGTTTTGCTTAATTATTAGAGAAGACGGTATTCTAAGCTATTCACATGAAAAACTAGCTGATCTAATAGATGAAGTTATTGAGAGCCTAAGATCTAGGGAGAAGATACGTATTGAGGATATTCTTATTTTTCTATACAAGGCATTAATAAGCTACTATCATAGAGAATTATCTAATCTAGATAATTCTATTGAAAACTTCATTAACCGTGTTATGAGGGGAGAATTGCTTTATGAACCCATATATCGCCTCTATAATAGAGCGTCGCATCTACATAGAGGAGTTCATGGCATAATTTATTCTCTCCAATGCCTTGATAGATTCTATCCTGATCTAAAAGATCTTGGTGATGAAGCTATTATGTTGG
The DNA here is from genome assembly GCA_964531225.1 of uncultured Desulfurococcaceae archaeon. GTDB lineage: Archaea > Thermoproteota > Thermoprotei_A > Sulfolobales > Desulfurococcaceae > CAZHDB01. Next base: position 12,534 of record CAZHDB010000031.1, on the reverse strand, counting down.
AGAATATGTATAGTACTAGTATTGATAGGATTACACAAGCATTTAATCTATACTATACATTAATTAGTGAAAAGACTAATAGAGTTGTAACTAAACTAACAATTATATCAGCTATATTCCTCCCATTAAGTCTTATAGCCGGTATATATGGAATGAACTTTAGATACATGCCCGAGCTCCAGCATCCATATGCTTATCCAATAACATTAACAGCCATGATAATTATTGCTATAGGTGAACTATTATACTTTAAAATAAAGAAATGGATTTAGAGATCATATTTGTCACAGATAATTAATAAATGTTGTCTATGGTGATATATTGATCACTATAATAGCACACTACAGTATGTCTTAGATAAGTGTAATTAACATTTTATAATAGTTATGATTTTTACAATCAATATTTATATTTTGTAAAAGATTAAATTTCTTGTCTATAAATATCTTATTATGTCGAGGAAAACCTTTTCTATTTCGAAAACATATTTATCCAATGTTTATAGAGGTGATTCTATGAACAATAGGGCTCTTATTGTAATAGTATCAACTATTCTATGGTTCATAGCCTTCGCCTTACAAGGCGCTGGACTAGTTGCTAGTGATCCCCATGTATTTGTAGGAGGCATTCCATTGCCTGTACTATACACGTTGATCATGGGTTTATGGGGTGTCGTTAACTCATTGCTTGCCTACTTCATATGGGCTCCAGGATTCTATGAGAGAGCCTATAAGTTATTAGAGGAGGAGTAATAATGGATCTGGTATCTATAGTCTTAATAGTTATTGGCTCTTATTTAGCCATAATGTTAGCTATTGGTTACTGGGGCTATAAGAAAACCAAGGCTACTCCAGAAGATTATTATCTAGCCAATAGGACTCTAGGCATCCTAACATTATCTATGACATTTATAGCCACTTATGCAAGTATGTGGACTTTCCTTGGAGCTGTTGGTGGTAACTATAGGCTTGGCCTGACATTTGCGAGTATGATGATGATGTGGAACCTCTTATGGCCCATGATGCTATGGTTATTCGGGCCTAGAGTATGGCTTGTAGGTAAGAAGTATGGATACATAACATATTCTGAGCTTATTAACGATTATTATGGAACAAGTCTCCTAGGAGCACTGGCTGCAGTTATCGGTGTTATAGCTTTAGTACCATATATATCAGTACAGTTAATGGGTGCAGGCATAGCTCTTGAAAGCTTTACAAAAGGCGGGATCCCGTATATATGGGGAGTTTCATTAATGTTTATAGTAATGGTTATCTATGTCTTGATCGGTGGATTAAGATCTGTTGTATGGACAGATGTGTTACAGGGAATATTCTTTCTCACAGTAATGCTTGGACTATCACTATATGCAGTACATCTTGTAGGAGGATTTGGATCATTATTTACTAAAATCGTTGCCGAAAACCCTGATCTACTAACTCCTGGTAAACAAGGATTTGGAATATGGATTGGATATGTACTTACATGGGGTAATGCTATATTACTACCCCATATGTTTCAGAGACTATTAGTTGCTAAGAGACTTGAAACACTCGGTAAGAGTGCTGCATCATTATCTATACTAAGTGGATGGGTACAGACCATACCTGTTTTCCTACTAGGTATTTCAGCAACAATACTCGTCCCCGGACTTACGGGTAAAGCTACTGATGCAGCTACTATAGAGTTTGCAACAAGATACCTACCATTATGGCTTGCAGCAACTGTTGTAGCTGGCGCGTTTGCAGCTGGCATGTCTACACTTGACAGTCAGTTATTGACTTCTAGCTCACTACTTCTCAGAGACTTATATGTTAATCCTTTAAAGAAGAAGTTACCTCCTGAAAAAGAGACGTTCTATGCAAGATTACTTGTACTAATACTTGGTATTATAATAATGATATTTGCATTAAGTAGGCCTGGACTAATAGTTCCAATATCGACTGCAGGCACAGCAATAGCTATATCAAGCTATTTCTTCCCATTAATAGGAGCACTTTATTGGCCTAGGGCAGGTAAAGTAGCAGCTTATGGAAGTATCGTAGTAGCCGCAGTAACTGCTATAGTCACATGGATTATTCTACCATTCCCTCTAGGAATATATAATGTATTATGGGGTCTAATATTAGGTGGAATAACATATGTCATATTGGGCTTAATAGCTCCTCCACCACCAAAAGAAAGTATAGATAAGTTCCATGGCCTCTTTAAGAAGCTTTAAATGAAGGTAGAAAAGCCAATGTCTGAAATACAGTACGTCATAATACTGCAGGGATACCCTATATCGTCTTCAATAGGGTTTCTAGGCTGGTCTACAGCTGTACTAATAATATCCAAAAAAGGACTATACCTAGTGGATACGGGAGCATATAATACAAGGAAAATACTATTAGAAAGACTATTAGAACTCGGTATACCTCCGACATCAATAGATGGAATACTATTAACTCATTCTCATTTTGACCATGTAGAAAACATAGAATTATTTCCCAAAGCAAAGATCTATATGAGCAGAAAGGAATACGAATATGCATTATCAAGCGAGCCGGAAAAACGTGGAGACCTCTATGTTGCTAAGACTATTTTTTGGAAAGTTTCATCAGAAAAAAGAGTTAAGCTCCTAGAAGATAATGAAGAAGTTGTTCCAGGCCTCATATCGGTTAGTTTACCCGGCCATACACCAGGGTCCATGGGCTATTTGATAAAGGATGCAAAGACAATTATTGTTGGAGACGCGGTTAAGAATGCATATGAATACAATAGGAGAGAGCCTAGCCTAGTCTTTTCAAGTATGAATGAATGGCTTCAAAGCATTGAAAAGATATCTAGAATAGCCAACATCATTATACCTGGCCACGACATACCTTTTAAGATAGATTCTGGTAGAGCAAAGCCCATGTATGAACAATTAGAGATCCCATTAATATTCTCAATTAATACAGAGAAAGAAAAGCTAGTGCTAAAAATAAATTATGAACAAAATAAGATAGTTTATTAATCACAATATTTTTACCTAATCTCAAATACATTTTTCATGCAATTAAATACACTTTTATTCCTAGGTTTTTAGCGGTCCTTGCTTGTATTTTATTACTTGTCAAAAGACCTGCCTTATGATCCATTGCTTGAGCAAGGTATAATGCATCATATATTGTTATATTATTATCAATAGCTATTTTAAAGGCTTTATATAGATATTTTTCCTCATATTCAAGAACTATTATTTCATTATCAATTATCTTCTTAACTAATTGATACTTTTCTAAAGATATATCAATAGGTATAGTTTTATAGATGACAGTATTCTTCCATATTGCATTTAAAACCTCCTTCATAATAAGATCAATTGAATAAACATCATCTTCCACTAAATACCTTTCAATAATCTCCCATTCAGGCTCTTTTAAAATATATTTAGTCAGAGCTGATGCATCAATTACTATCACGATCTTCCCTCACAGATCTGCTTCCATAGTTTTCAGGGACAAAGGGATGATTTTCTAGAATACGATGGACCTCATTTAATACCTTGATCTTTTTATACATCTTTATGCGTTCTTCAAGAAAGTTTATAATTTCTTTTTTCCAATCTACCATATCCTTAAGTTCATCAAGTTCTCTCTTGAGCTTCTTGGGGATTCGTATACTAATTACGGCACTCAATTGTAGACGCCGGGAAAAACATATCTGTATACTAGCTAAAATATATTTTGTATACAGGAAGATGTACATATAAATTAAATGGTATTTAAGGAAAACGTTAAGATCTCATTCTTAAATAGGAATAATATTATTGCTATAATTATCAGGTGGTGTTAGAAGTTGTTTTGAAGACGCAAGATTTTCCTTTAATCCTGTGCATTCTCTTATGTTTCTGTTTCTAGAGTTGAACTAATGCTTATATATTAATGACTTAATATCGGCAATATATTCATCAGTTTTTTCAAGTAATTGTCTTAATCTATTTATTGTTTCATCATTTGTCTTCCAATACCCTCTTTCATAGGCCTCAATGAGTCTATGTATCATCTTCTTAAATGCCCATGGATTGTTATTTAGGATTTTATTCATGATCTCTTCGTTAAATACAAGTTTCTCAGCTACTTTATCCCATATCCAGTTATCTACAGCATGAGTTGTTGCTGCAAATCCTAATAGGTATTCTACTCTACTAGCTATTTTTTCGCCACCATGGTGATCATGTTTCAGCATTTCATTAATCCATACAGGATTTAATAACCTTGTAATTACACCTCTACGAATAGATTCTTCAATAGTCTCTACCTTGATCCTCTCTCTCGTTGTATCAGCTACAAATATCTCTGGCTTCCTACTCTTCAATTCCTTGATCGTCCTACTTAGTCCTCCCAAAAACTCGTAATAGTGATCTAGATCGGTTATCTCATAGTCTATACTATCTCTAATCTGTAAAACAATATCACTAAGCCTTGATAATTCCATGAAAGAGTCTTTGGCATTAATACCATGAATATTTTCTCCATAGGCATATCTCATACTCTCGATGTATGCTCTAACTAATTCACTCTCATCTCTCCATGAACTCGACTCAATCATTGTTGTTAAGCTAGTAGCATATCTATCTGGTGGAGGACCAAAGATCCTTATTGTGGGATCTATTCTCGGGTTTTTCTCAAATAAGTACTGTGTATTAGCCTTTACGTAATTATATTCCAAGGGCTCATCTAGCTTTGAAACAGTCTTAACTGCCTTGTCTATAAGCTCTACTAGGTTATAGAATGTATCTCTAAATATTCCGCATATATTTATGGATACATCTATCCTAGGCCTACCAAGATCCTTTAATGGAATTACCTCAATATCCCTGATATACGGTGATCTCCATATAGGCTTTACTCCTAAAAGCCTGAATATCATTGCAATAGTTTCTCCACCAGTTTTCATCGTCTCAAAAGCCCATAGCACTACACTAACAACACGTGGATAGACACCATATTTTTCATAGTATTCTCTAATAACTTTCTCAGCAATCTCCTCACCTCTCCTCCAAGCAATTTCTGTAGGTATATTGGTTGGATCTAATTGATACATATTCCTACCAGTAGGATAGATCTCTGGCGTCCTAACAGGATCTCCTCCTGGACCTGGCAGAACGTATTCTCCCTCAAGTGCTGATAGAATAGAACCTATTTCATCAGATGATTCTATATTCTCCCTTATCCTCTTAAGATACTTAAGTGTCTTCTCTAATTCTCTTCTATCTATTCTCTTAAGATCTAAGTCATTTATGATCTTCCATACATCCTGGCCTTGGAAAACATGTTTTTCAATGATCTTCCTAGCCTTGTACTCTATAAACTCATATAGTTTAGACTTATTAGGCTGCCTATTAGATAGTACGTCATCATAATCAATTCCTTCTGCTTCAGCTACTAGCCTATATAAGCTCTTAATCGTTCCCCTATCGTATCTTGAGACATAGAGTAGATAATTAACTATGTCTTCTCCACACATTTTATCTCCAAGAATATGTAGGCCTTTAGGCATCAATGCAGCCTTATACTCCTGTATTCTATCATGTATTTCATCAATTGATCTACCAAGCCCATACTCCATAGCTTTCTCAATAATTTTCTTTTCAATTTCACTTGCCTTATCCTTATCAAATTGTAACGTATCATAATACTGTGCTAGGAGATTCTCTAAATAACTTATTTCATCAGGTACCTTACCATGCATGAGAGGAGGACTTGCATGATCTATTATTAAAGCATATGATCTCCTCTTAGCAATACTTGCTTCAGAGGGATTTGTTACATGATACACATATATGTTAGGCATATTGCCAATTAATATGTCTGGATAACAATTACTTGTTAATCCAACTTCTTTGCCAGGCATAAATTCAAGAGTTCCATGAGTACCCATATGAATTACTGCATCAGCTCCAAAGATTTTCTCTATCCACTTATAGAATGCGATATAATGGTGTGTAGGCGGTAGATTACGGCTGTGATAGATCTTACTGGGATCCTCATGGTATCCTCTTGCTGGCTGAATACCTATGAAGATATTTCCTATCTCTATACCAGGGATAACTATATGTTCTCCAATACTCTCTGGATCACCCCATTCCCTAATGATCTCTCTTCGTGCCTCTATGGGTAATTCGTTAAAGATCTCTATGTACTTATCAAGATCTATTCTAATAGCATTATGATGACTTATTTCTTTAGCCTTACCATATGCGATCATATACATTTTAAGTAATGTATACTTTAGATCATCTTGGCTCAGTATATATGGTATATTGTATCCCTTCTCCTTCATTCTCTCTAAAAGTCTTTCAAGACTAGCAAAGACATCTAGATAGGCGCACTTACCTAGATTCTCTTCGCCAGGAGGATATGCATATAAAATTATTGCTATCTTCTTATCAGAATTAGGCTTTGTCTTTAGACCTGACCATTTTATAGCTCTTTCAGCTATCTTCTTAATCCTATCTTCAAGTATAACATATTCATCTACTAGATAATCACTTAACTCCATTATCTTCCTACCATGTGTAACTATAGGCTCGATTCTACCATCTAGTTCAGGCAGTATAACTGTTGTAATAGTCTCAATTGGAGGTATACTATTTTTATCTAGCCATTCATCAATAGTATAAGTGCTCATTTGTATACCGTGGATAATAGGTATGTTAAGCATTTTCAATACTGTAAATGTACGCCTATGATCACCTCCTAAGGGTCCGCCTGCAAACCTAAACCAAAGTAGATCAATTAAAACATTAATGATAGGCTTATTATCTAGTATAAAGAATTCATTTATAGCCTTATAATACCTTAGATCACCTGAAAATACTGGTACAACACCATATCCCTTATTCTCTAAGTACTCCGCTAATGCCTTTGCTGCAATAACCGACTGGTCATAGTGATGGCCTCCGTAAAACAATATTCCAATAAGTTCTCTACTATTATACATATAGTTATCTAGATAATCTCTTATCGAATTGTAAATAGTCTGTGTATGGAAATCCAATATACCCATAGAAGGCATGGTATCTGGTTCTTCAACTCTATAATCAATATCTGGATCAATATATTCCTTTAACAATAACATAAACATATTTACCATATTCTTAAACGTTATATTCTCATAATATTTGAGGATCAATACATAGTTACGAGCATCTCTTAGGATACCTATAGGAAGATACTTACCAATCTTCTCAAACATATTCCTTATCCGGACAATAGCGCCATAATCTATAGTTTTAGATTTGAAGAATCTCTTAAACCTACTATCTTCAAATGACCCTATAGTGAATTTTCCGAGTCGTGTAAGCTTCATTAAATCGCTAGAGCCGCCGACAAGTACAATAATGGCTCTTGCTTTAGAGCCAATAACACCCTGAACAGTATACTTGAAAATATTATCTCCGCCTCTTATATCAAGTAATATAATGTCACTGGTCTTCAGATCATCGATATATTTTTCGGGATCAATTAATCCTCTATCAATACTTGCGACATTATAGAATCTAAAGTCAAGACTAGGAACGTAGTTCTCTCTTATATAATGTATCGCATCATACATTGACTTTCTTAAGCCGTAGCCTACATATACTATTCTTACCATAGCTGGATAGTCACCTATTGGTGCACTAAACTATAATATGAAGTGTACCAATTAAAAACGATTACCATTATCCAGATTAGCCCGTGGCAATATGTATACATAAATAAGGAGAACTTAGAATGTCTAGAAAAGCTAGAATTTTAAGCTATATATTGAGCATGATTGTTCCATTATAGTCTTCTGCGGGTGTCATGGTTTTTTAACACGTTTGTTCAAATGTGATTATTTATAGAGTGCTAATGTAGCAGTTAAGACCTGGAGGTATTGTATAGTGTACCTGGGTAAAAACTTAATACTAGTATCGGTCATTGCTATATTAATTATAGGCTCTATTATTACGGGGTACTATATGTTGAAAGAAGGAATAATATTTGATATAATAGGTGATGTATCAGTACCTAAAACTGAGATTACCTTAAATCTAGACATTACTAAACCAAATGGTACAGTTGTATTTGAGAATATCACGGCTATAGAGCTAGATCAGGATACAAATATAATATTTAAGGCTCTATCGAGCAATGTACATGGGAACTTATCTTTAATATTGAGCGGAGAGGCTATAATATCGAATGCCTCACGTTCCTATAAAATCTCCATGCCATGTCTTTTAAGTGTGGATAAAGAGTGCTATAGAGTTATGATGGTTATACCAGGATATGATGAACCTATGAAACTTCCTAAGGGAAAATATAACATAACAATAGTACTCTCATGGAGTGAAGCTGAAGGAAGCGGCAAAATAGAGCTTAAACTAGCAATGAACACTGCAGAAACGCAGGACTAGCCAAATGCATAGGTGAAGCACAAATAGTCCATGCCAGTCTAGATTAGGGGTTCTAATAGTTATAATTACTTCAGGATGAAATAGAGAAACCTATAAATGAATAACTGAAATAAAATTTATCCGACAACACTGTAATCAAGGTATTTTATATCTTCAGCCTTCATTATCTCTATCAATGTCTTATCATTTGTTATTAATGTAATACCTGTAACTGCAGCTACCGCTATATGTATTGAATCAAAGAAGGTAAGTTCGCTATATTTATTCTTAAGCTCTAAAGCCTTTACCATAATCTCAAGTCTTACAGGGATATAATTGTTAACCCTATACTCTGCTAACTTCGTATTCATTAATTCAAGAATTCTTACTATTTTACTTAATTTAAAACCCTAGATAATAAGACAAGTGAAGCTTCGAGTGGTGCAACAGAAGATAATACTAATTCTATTTCTCCACTCCTGTGTTTTTTCAGCAAATCCATAGCAATGGGATAAAGTCTATCTCTACTACTAAGACCAAACAAAAAATCTGTTTCAACTAATAGTCTCTTCTTCAACCTATTTCCCTCAATAACAGTTTTTCAGCTCTTACCCGATCCTTACGAATAAACCTGAAATCACCGAGTAGTTCAGCAAGTTCTTCAGAAGGATCTCTCCCAATGACTCTTAATAAAACCTCATTACTATTTCTAGCTTCAATCAATACACGAGAACCAGGCTTAATACCGCATTTCTCCCTAATATCCTTGGGCAAAACAATTCTACCCTTGGAATCAACACGTACAACTGCAGACAATATATCCCACCAACATATAATAATATAATCCCACTAAGAATAATCTTTCCCACATATATTACAGTAGTCATTTATAATTTGTAGAACTTAGTGAATCGATAACCTACTTAGGCAGTTCAATTAGTTGATTATTATTTCTAACTTCTTAATAAGCATGCCCTTACATATTAGTAGCGAAATATTTTGACAAGAAGCCCTATGTTCACTCCCTATCAGAATTATAAAGCTAGTCAGTTACATATATATCCTGTAATACAATATGTATTACATGGTGTATTCTATGGGCTCCGTCGTTATCACTATTAGGATTCCTAGGGAATTAAGGGAGAAGATGAAGAAGGTTAATGTTAATTGGAGTGAGGAGATTAGGAGATTTATTGAGGAGAGGATTAAAAGGTATGAGTTACTTGAAGCATTTGAAGAAATAAGGGCTAGGGCTAGGAAGAGAAGGGTTAAGGTAGATTCTACATTATTGATTAGGGAGGATAGAGAGAGAAGATGATTGTCATAGATGCTTCATTTCTCGTTAAACTTGTCTTGGAGGAAAAGGGATCGGATACTGCTGAGAAACTTTTTAAAGACTGGGTTATAAGAGGAGAAGATATTGTCACAGTGGATATAGCGTCGTCAGAATCATTTAATGCTTTATGGAAACACTATACTCTACTAAAAGACCTAGATCGCAGTACTTTAAATGAGGCTTCAAAGGATCTATTGACTCTATGGAATAAATTATCAATTATACCTACTGCTGAAGTTGTCTATAAAGCACTAGATATATCGATAAAATATAATATAACAATCTATGACTCGCTATATCTAGCTCTAACACAGCTTTATAAAGCAGCTCTAGCAACTTTTGATCAAAGACAACGAGAAATAGCCATAAAGTTAGGATTAAAGATTTATCCATAATCAAGGATACAAGCAATATATTAAATCAATTAAATAGTGAATAGTCTAAATAAAATCAATCATGAAAATCATAATAATCAAGATACATTATAAAATAGCTTAAATCCCTTATCCAATATCTCTACATTATCAATAATTATTCTACCTACTTCACCGGTATTTCTGACATGAGTTCCAGTACATGGTATGGCGTTAACACCTTTTATCGATACAATCCTATACTTATCAGCACGTGGTAGTCTATCAATATTTGGTGCACCAATAACCCTATCCTCTAGCCCCTCTCTACTGGCAAAAAATATTTCAACAGGACGTCTCTCCTCAACCACCCGGTTAGCTATAGCCTCTATACGTCTCAAATCATTCTCTGATGGAGGAGACTCGTTATAGACGATATATGGTTTTGGAGGACCATGCAATGCATCAAGCGTCTCAACAACACGTCCATAAACCTGGTTAACAGCATAATCAATTATATGGCCAGCAGTATGTAGCCTCATAACCCTATAACGACGATCCCAATCAAGAATACATTTAACCATGGAACCCCTATTAGGCATCTCACCATCAACAACCTTACCATAATGAACAAGAACACCATAAACATCAAGAACCTTCCTAACAAAAAACCTAAAACCATCACCAACTAACCAGCCAATATCACAAGGCTGGCCACCGCCACGAGGATGAAAAATACTACGATCAAGAACAATATAATAACGACTACCCCTCTCACAAACAAAATCCAATAAAAACGAAGAACACTTCCTCAAATAAGAATCAACTAAGTAAAGCTTCACCGTAGAGGACATACCTTGAACCCAATCCTTAATATTAACCATGGGAACCAAGCCTCATCCTGTCATAAACTACGTATCCAATATAACTACATTAACTACTTAACCGTTAAAGTTATTGCAGTAATCAATAAAATATATTTATCGAGGAATAGGTCATGGCTAAAGCTATACGTGTAAGGTATGAAAATGGTGTTTTAAAGCCTTTGGAGAAACTCGATTTGAGAGAAGGAGAGGAAATAGAGATAATTATTCGTAAGAGCTTTCGAGGTTTCCATGAAAAATTTAAGAGTATTGTATTAAAATCCGATGAGGATATAATTGAAGAATTCATTCAGAAAAGGAGGTAAAGGAATAATATGGCTACTAATCATCTAGTTATTGATACAAGATATTTTCTTTGACTATTTTATTAAAATACGTGATAAAGAAGTAAGACATAGGTTAGCACGTGATTTCATAAGCTATATTTCTGAGCCAGAGTTTACCATATACGAGCCATTCCTATTTGATATAGAGCTCATGGCAGTACTTGTGAGAAAAATGAATCCTCAAAAGGTTATGCGATTAGTTAATGAGGTTATAAGTTATGTGAATATTATCGAAGAACCAGTTATTCATAGCCTAGCTGCCAAGATAGCTCTCGATACAGGCTGTAGAGCTATAGACGCCTATTACATCGCTACAGCAATATATTCAAACGCTATACTCGTAACTAATGACAAAACTATGAAAAATAATGCTGCCAAAGTAGGCATAGAGACATATTATCTTCTAGAGGAACATAATCTATTGATCGAGAAAATAAAAAGATAAAGAATCCGGTATATCCATTTCCATTACTAATAGATTAATGTAGCTAATCTTCACATATACTTAGTCCATTATTCATAGAAGGATTCAGGTCTACATCTCTATACATATTATGAGGGAATCAAGTACTGTTTTCAGTAAATTATTGTTCTAAAAAGCATTCATATATCTAATTGAATATTTTATCCTTAGAAGATTCATCATAATATAGTTGTAATGAAAAGTCATGACTGCGTCCATAGGTTTGATGATTTACCTGCGTCCATGTAGTCTATTTCTACTATGTCTATTGGATTCATGCCTATTCTACGGCTTATTGATTCTATGATTTCATGTGCATAATCTTTTGAGGAGCCTAGATCGAATAGGTCTAGTAATCCCTTCTTACCACCTCCAGCTAATACCTTTACCTCTGTATAACCAGGTCTCTCGATAACGATCGTGGTAGCTATGAGAGCATTACCCGCTCTAATATAGTATTTCTCGCCAACAGCAACAAATACCCTAGGCTTTACAGGCAACTGTTCATAATATATACTAGAAGCACCACTAGTATCCAGAACAGCCCGTACAACACTATCAAAACCAACAGGAAGCCTACACCTAACAGCATGAGCCAACCTGCTCATACAACCACCCAAATAATATATCTAATCCGAGGCATTTATACATATAAATAATCAGTATTTAATAGGGTGTAGATATGGAGTATGTATTCAGGATACCAATACCACCTTCGGTCTGGATATTCCTAGCAATTATAATAGTTATAGTCTTCCTAGTACTCCTACTAACTATAATACC
>CAZHDB010000030.1:0-19679 GCA_964531225.1 uncultured Desulfurococcaceae archaeon | reverse complement strand
ACGTTGTATGGATTCAGCTTTATGAGGATAGAGTTGAGCTATTGTCAGCAGCAACATATGCAACGAGTAACATAGGAAAAGATGATCACTCTATAAATATTGAGAAGCTATTATCTACATCAGATATTAGTTCAAATAACCCATTTACCTATAATGATATACTAATGTATATAGTCATGTCAATTCCGTTACTCCTAGGTATCGGGCTAGTAGCGTATAAGCTGAATCACAGACGATAATACATTGATTAAATATAATTATTTTTTATATACGCATAATATAATATGTTCAGAGGGGATCATGTTTGGAAAAAACTACTACTATTATACTTGTTGTTTTCCTAGTTGCCATAGCACTCGTATTATTATGGTTTTATCCACCTAGACCCAATATTATTACGCCTCCTGAGAAACCCTTGATATCAGTTTTATCCTATGGATATGTATATGATGATAAGGTTTGGCTAGAGATCCATATTAGTAATGGAGGCAAGGAAGGTGATAGAATAGTAAAGATCGAGGTTAAATATAATGGTACAACATATGTTTGTTCAGGTATCGGCGTTTTACCCGAAGGTGTAAATCCAGTGCATAAACAACTTTATCCTAATGATTCGTATGTCTATAAAGGAACAGAGATACCAGGCCTGAGTAAAGGCTGGCTACATGTTTCCGGATGTTTTCCTCCGGAGTTCATGCCAAAGCCAGGTACAGGTGTAGAAGTTATATTATATTTTGAGAAAAGTGGGCCATATAGACATACTACTATGTTTAGACAGCCAGAATATTCTAAGTAAAATACTTGATCCATAGTTAAACTTCATATTTTTATTGTGAAATCTATTTTGATTCGCTTATCCTATTTTGTCTCTATTTAAATGGAGAGAAGATTAGCATTAAACTTAATGCGATCTATAATTTTGTTATAAATTCTTGATAAAATAATTTTATTAGTTTCTTATCAAGAAATCTATACTTGGGTATGGTCCTTGAGCTATGGATACGACATAAAGCCTATATCTATTGATAAACGAAAATATGGCTTTAGCGATGTCTTTGCCATATGGTTTGGCGCCGGTATTAGTATTGCTGAGTTTTGGGCTGGAGCTATTCTAGTTGCTAGTCCATTATCGCTTAATCTAAAGACGGCTTTACTGGCTATAATAATAGGGCATATCATAGGCAATTTATTACTGTCATTGATTGGAGTAATTGGTGTTGAAACAGGATTACCTACAATGGCAATATCTAGGAAACCTCTTGGAATCAAGGGGTCTTGTCTTGTATCGATCCTTAACTATCTCCAATTAATTGGCTGGACAGCTGTCATGCTTATCGTAGGAGCACTTGCCATGGACAATGTATTCAGTACATTATTAAACGTTAGGCTATATTATGTCTGGATTATAATACTAGGGTTAATTGTTACACTATGGAGTTTTATTGGGCCGGAGAAATGGAGGAGTATTGAGAAGTTCTCAGCCATACTATTACTTGGACTATCATTATTCCTAGTATACGCTATAGCTCAACAATTCAATATAATGGAGTTCTTCAAGGGAACACTCTATATGGACTATAGATTCTGGCTTGCACTAGACCTAGTGATTGCAATGCCTGTTTCATGGGCTCCATTAATAGCTGACTATACTAGGTTCTCTCATAGTATTAGAGATGGTTTCTGGGGTAGTTACATAGGATATTTCATATCAAGTTCACTCTTCTATTCCCTGGGAGCATTTAGTAATATAGCACTAAACCAGCTTGACCCAATTAGTGTAATAGCATTTTATGGACTCGGCATTCCAGCAATGCTGATAATAGTATTCTCTACAGCTACTACAACCTTCCTAGACGTCTATAGTGCTGCTATAACCCTGAAGAATGTAAGGGAGAATATTGATGTTAGGAAACACATATTGTATGCTGGCCTGATAGGAACAGTATTAGCATTAGTATTTCCAGTACATGAATACGAATGGTTCTTAATACTGATAGGGGGAGCCTTTGTAAGCCTCACATCAATAATGATCATGGACTTCATATTCGATAGGAAAAACTATGATCCCCATAAGATATTGAACACCAATAAAAGAATTGATCCATTATCGATAATCATATGGTTCATAGGATTCCTTGTCTACATATTATTGGCTGCTCCAAGCCTAATCCCCGGACTATACATACCTATATTTACTGAAGTAGGCTCCATGCTTGGAAGCTCTATACCTACCTTAATTATCGTATCTCTATTGTACGCGATCTATGTGTTATATAGGAGGTGAGATCCATGTCTATGAAGAAATATAGTATTGGTAAGGTGAATAGGGAAATATTTGAAAATGTTATTCTACCTAATCTCGGTAAGAAGGATCCAAGTATAATAGTTGGTCCAAAATTCGGTGTGGACTTTAGTGTAATAGATCTTGGAGAGAAGGTGCTCATTGTTGAAGTTGATCCAGTCTTTGTAGTGCCAGAGTATGGCTGGGAGAGAAGTGCATGGTTTGCAGTACATATACTTGCTAGTGATGTAGCTGTATCTGGCGTGCCCCCTAGATACTTGTTTATTGATCTTAATCTTCCATTGAAGATGACTGATGAGGAGTTCAAAACCCTATGGACTAGAATACATGCTGAGTGTGAGAAACTAGGTATAGCCATTGCTGCTGGACATACTGGTAGATATGGTGGTGTTGATTATCCAATGATCGGTGGTGCCACAATGATTGGCGTAACAACAAGGGATCGGTATGTAACTCCTGAAATGGCGGAGCCAGGGGATCTCGTTATAATGACTAAGGGCCCTGCTATAGAGACTGCAGGAATATTATCAACAATGTTTCCGAAGGTAATTGCGGAAGCTTATGGAAAAGAATTTGTTGAGAAGGCCCAGAATATATTCTGGCTACAGACTGTTGTACCCGATGCACTAACTCTGGCAAAGATTGGATTAAGAACAGGTGTTACAGCTATGCATGATGCTACTGAGTATGGTGTTTGGGGTGCATTATACGATATTGCTAGGGCAAGTGGTGTAGGTATCAGGGTATATGAGGATAAATTGTTTATCCGAGATGATGTTTTAAAGGTTATTAATGCATTTAGTAAATTCACGGGTATTGAAGTTGATCCTTATGCAGCTATTAGTGAGGGCACACTTATAGCTACAGTTAAGCCTGATAAGTCAGATCTTGCCATTAAACTATTGAAGGATAAAGGCATTAATGCCTCTATAATAGGTGAGGTTACTGAGGACGACAATATTGTATTGGTTAAGAAGGATGGTGAAGAAATTGAAGTACCTCTTCCAAGCCAAGACCCGTTCTGGTTATTGTTCTTTAAGACATTAGATATTCTTAGAAGTAGAGGTGGAAATGAATGAAGAAGGTTATACCTATTGCACTCACTATAGCTGGTAGTGATAGTGGTGGTGGAGCCGGTATACAGGCTGATCTAAAGACTTTTGCCGCCATGGGTGTCCATGGTACATCGGCCATTACTAGTATAACGGCACAGAATACATATGAAGTTAGAGCTATACATGATGTTCCTCCCGAGATAGTTGCTGCTCAGATCGAGGCTGTTGCAGATGATCTTGGTGTTGATGCTGCTAAAACTGGTATGCTCAGTAATAAATATATTATCAAGGCTGTTGCTAAAACAGCAGATCAATATGGTTTCCCATTAGTCGTTGACCCTGTTATGATCGCTAAATCTGGTGCTAAATTATTACAGGATGACGCTATTGAGTCATTAATTAAAGAACTAATACCTAGAGCATGGGTTGTTACACCGAATAGGTCTGAAGCTGAGAGAATTACTGGCATGAAGATCAGATCCTTAAATGATGCTAGAGAAGTAGCTAGACTAATTGTTGAAGAATACGGGGCCAAGGCTGCAGTTGTAAAGGGAGGACATATGGAGGGAGAATACTCTATCGATATACTATATTATAATGGAAGATTCTATGAATATCGTTCTAAAAGAATCATGAAGGATACGACGCATGGCACTGGATGCTCCTTCTCAGCAGCTATTGCAGCAGGCCTTGCTAAGAATAGGAGTATACCTGAAGCTGTTGAAGTAGCAAAGAAGTTTATTACTATGGCTATAGAGTATGGATTAGAGATCGGTAGAGGACATGGACCTGTAAACCCGGTATCCTGGGTTATGATACCAGCTGAAAGATACCGCGTTCTCATGGATCTAGAAAAGGCTATTGAATATTTAAAGAAGCATGGAGAGTTAGTAAGTAAAGTTATTCCAGAGGTCTTCATGAATATTGGTATGGCATTACCTAAGCCCTATGCTAAAACACCTCTTGATGTAGCTGCAATACCTGGCCGTATAGGCAGATACCACGATACAATAATTGTTAAGGCTAAGCCTGAATTCGGTGTTTCAAAGCATATTGCAAAGGCTATATTAACTATTATGGAATTTGATCCTGATATTAGATCTGCTGCCAATATAGTCTACAATAAGAGTGTTGAAGAGGCGATTATGAGGCTTGGCTTAGTTTATAGTAGTTTTGATAGAAGAGAGGAACCTCCAGAGGTAAAGAAAGTAGAGGGAGCTACGACGCCTTGGGGTATTAAGAAAGCCATAGAGAAAATAGGCGGTAGGATACCGGATGTTGTATTTGATTATGGTGAACATGGTAAAGAGCCCTTAACGTTTGTATTTGGTAGAGATGCCACTGAAGTTGCTAGGAAAATTGTTGATATAGCTAAAATGGTAATAAAACAAAAATAATATTTTAAAAATTCATTATAGAATGATATAGATTTCTAAGAGATATCCCAATTTTATTTGATTATAATGATTAAGTATATAATTTGCCTATTATATAACTTGATTGTAGGTGATTAGAGTGTCGGAAGAATTGCCAGAGACAATTAGGGCTAAGATGATGAAAAAGCTTATGGAGAGACTTTCTAAGAAGTCTTTGGAGAAAAGTATCCAATATGAAAATCCGGAGGAAATTGTTTGGAGTAAATTATCCGATGAAAAGGCCAGAGAACTCATGAGTAAAGCTAAGCAACTTTATCCAAAAGCTTATCCATATGTCATAGACATATTCTATAGACTTATTAAACAGGGTGTTGTAAAGGAATTTGATGGCTATACAACATATATCTTACTACATAGACTAGGGATCCCGGTTAAGCCGGATCTTAGGATAAAATTTGTTAAGCGCGGTAAAGAAGTAGACTTTAAGGAATATATTGGAGATTAACTTCAATATAGCTATTAATTCTGTGTATAATAATTGAAATTTTAGACTTTTACTCTGGACATGGCACTTTCTTAATAACATTTAATTTATTTAGGAAACCCGTAATTAATATAGTAAGTGTTATTAGTGAGGAGATTTTCATGACTGCGTTAAAGGCACTCCTACTTATAAGGGTAAAGCCTGGCAAGGAGAAAGAGGTGCTAGAAAAGATCATTAATATACCTGAAGTTCTTGAGGCAGGAATCATTCTTGGAGAATATGATATATATGCGTCTGTAAAGATTGAATCACCAATTAAGCAGAGGCAATTACTTTCCGTGTTATTTCAAGTAATTATTAATAATATTGGATCTATTGATGGTGTTACGAGTACTTTAACTCTTATAACATTTGACTACTTGACTAAGAAGAAATGGGGACTGACATCTACTGAACTTGTTAGACCCTCTCCTCCACCGATTGATTAGCTTTAAATTATTATATCTCAATTATCTACTTTACTATAGATGTATGTTGAGAATATGGTGCATATTCTATGAATGAGGTATATTATGTAGGAATAGCCGCATCCAGTGAAGAACCAAATGCTAAACTAATAAAGAATGCTCGAGATTTCCTTGACGAGCTTAGTAACTATATAGATGCATTAAGAATTGTTGTTGGAGGCTACTGGGGCCTTATGAAGTATGTAGCGGACTATGCAGATAAACATGGATTCCTTACTATATTTATACTCCCCTCGTATCCAAGAGAAGAAGTACCTAGAAAGAAGAATTTTATACCCATAAGTACAGGACTCGATTACCCAACAAGAAGTACTATATTAACTAAAACGTCAGATCTACTTGTAGCTCTCGGTGGCAGAGTAGGCTCTATAATTGAAATAATGCTTGCATATGATTATGGGAAACCAGTTATCATAATACAAGATACCGGATACGATACAGATCGGCTATATCATGCTTTTAAAGACACTATTGATTCAAGATATCTAGCACCAATATACTATGTCAAAAAAGGTAAAGATGCGGCTAAAAAAGTATTAGAATTACTTAGACTAGAGTAGTGTATCCAAATGTTCTGTGAAAAATAGATCTAGTTTTCCAAGATAATCTTGGTTATAAGTTTTCTATCAAATTTCTTAAGCCTAAATGATACAATTAGGCCACGATATTTATCTAATTCTATTATATTGATTCCTCCGTGTATGCTAAACTTATCAGCATCCACGCTAGATACAGGTAGTGATAGATTATATGAATATACTATTAATTCGTTATCCATTGATGCGTTAATAACTAGTCTTGGATACTTATAGCCACTTAATGGTAGTCCTCCGAAGATATTATTGCCTACGAGATAACTTGGTATAATATATGTTATTGGAGGAGATCTTGACAATAATTCGCTTATTGATTCGATAACGAATCCTCTATATCCCATGTCAAATGGTGATACATCATATTGTGCTAGATTAGCCATAGTATTAGTTGCAAGAACCAGTTTATTGCCAATTTTTTCAATACCAGTAATACGGGCACCATATGCGCCAATAATCCTAACTGTAGGAGGGGATACATACAATAATACACTAGGCCCCACAATAGTATTAATGCTACGCACAATACTGGGATCGTCGTGATAGAGAACACTATTTGTATATGCATTATAAGCGATAACTATACCTCCACCCAGCGGTCTAGCAACTGTCCTAAAAGGTCCATACGCATTCATGCCAAAATCCATTAATCTAATGAGTTTTAATGGCTCAAGCGATTCATCAATAGGATTGCCTACATACACGCCTCCTCTGACAAACAAGAAGAATCTTCCATAAGCCGATATAGCATCTCCCATAACAGGATAAATTACTTCACCCCCGTCTATAGCTTTTTTATCCTCTTGATTAAATATTCTCGTCTTAATTCTATCTTCTATAAGATCTATACATTCAACTCCATAAGTCCCAGTAGGAAAAATGTGGACACCAAAACATGCATGATCAAGATATAATGAACCGCGTAGAACTGGTTTATTGGATATCATGGATATTCTTCCATTTCTTCTATCAAGACTATATATTCCGAGATTTACATGGCCATCTCCGCGGGCAAGCAGTAACCTATCTCCATAGGGATCGTATATTATATCCGATATCTCGCCAACCCATTTTTCCTCATCATGAATACTTTCTTTCCATAGAAGCTTTATATCATCATTTTCAACATCATATTCATGAACATGACTATACTTATTGCGAAATGAGATCGTTGCTAGTCCTTTACTACTTCTACCTTTATACACGGCTGGAGCATGTACCCATCCGCCGAAATAGATCTTTTCATCAACAGCGTCTACAGCATTATATGTATCGCCACCAGACACTGGTTTCGGGCCAACTAATTCGAATCTATATGTCCTATGTCTTCCACGGCCTATGAAGTGACTTTCGGCTTCAAAAGCTAATGTATAATAGAGGATCCCGTGGTAATATTTTAGGCCAAATATGCCGCCGCTACCCCATTCAGGACCGTATCTAGGCGGATATTCTTCTAATTCATAGAGAATGTTTTTGACAGTCATAAACTAAAGCACCTATTATAGTTATTGATTATTTTAAATAATAGTATTTTCTTGTCATGAATTGGTCGTAACAAATAATAAAACTAGATCCAAGTTATAAAAATATGTTATTTTTTAATTTGATTGAAAACATCCTTTAGATTTTCAGCTAGGTTTAGACCGAGCTTTATTGCCTTAATATTTTGTTCGTAACCTTTCCTAGTTCTTAAAACATTGCTTATTGTATCTTCACTAATCTTAAGAATTCCCGAGCCAAGTACAAGTCCTACAGCAACCATATTAAGTGATGTATAGACATTATTCTCTAATGCCTTTTCAGACAATGGAGCTTCAATCATATTCGGATAACGAGTTTTGACAAGATCCTTATCTACTATAACAATTCTTGATCTTTTAATGTGTTCCCCCCATCTCTTAAGACCATCCTCGTGGATTACAACTGCTATATCAAACGATTCTATAAATGGGTTCTCAATAGGCTTTTCATCAACAACTACATAGGCTATAACAGTACCGCCTCGAACTTCAGCACCGTAACTCTGTAATTGCGATACATAGTAACCCTCATTAAACATTATTTCAGAGAGAATTGTTCCTGCAAATACAATACCTTGGCCTCCACGGCCTAAGAAAGCTATTGATATAGGCATGGAACTCACCTCTCCATGGCTTTTCTTGCATAATTCCTATATGTTTCAACAAATCCAGGCTTATCCTCAGCCTTAAATACTCCTACAGGAACATACTTCTCTCGCACAGCTGGCTCAAGCTCCATATACTTTTTATATGGTATACATTTTGTCATTAATTCACGTAGTTTCTGTCCAGGCGACTTTCCTTCCCGCCGTACAACATATGTTACACATGGAGCATAGACTTCTATGAAGCGGAAACCACGATTAATACTTGATAGTACTTCCTTGAATGTATTCTTTAACTGTATATAGTTCGATACACACCAACGAGCTACATAATTCGCGTTTGTATTAACCAGAATAGATACTATATCTAAGGGATACTCGGGGTTTCCATATGGTGTTGTAGGAGTCCTCATGCCGTGAGGCGTTGTAGGTGCCGCTTGTCCACGCGTCATCCCATATACTTGATTATTGATCATGACAACTATTAGGTCCATATTTCTACGTGCAGCATGAATTAAGTGGTTCCCACCAATACTAGCTATATCGCCATCGCCACCAATAACTATGACCTCTAGATCAGGGTTATAGGTCTTTACACCAGTAGCAACCGCAATAGCCCGGCCATGAAGTGTATGTAGAGAATCGGCCTTAATATAGGGGCTTGGTATCCATGACGAACATCCAATACCGCTAACAAAAACAAATTTCCTGAGATCCATTATATTTAGTTCTCTAAATGCTTCAAATAATGCATTCATAACAATACCGTTGTAACATCCGGGACAGAATGCTGTAGGAAGAACTTCTTCTCTCATATAATTTAGGCTTGGATGCTTAACCATATATGATCACCTCTTTAAAGCTTCAATTATCTCAGATGGATAGATCGGTATTCCTCCGCCGACCTTATTTACCCCTCTAACTTCTACATCGGCATCTACTGATGCCATTACATCATATATTATCTGGCCAAGATTTAGCTCCGGTACAACGACCCTAGATACATTAGCTAACAACTTCTTTAACAAGTCATAGTCCAAAGGCCATAAAGTATTAAGCCTTATAAGAACGGTATCCTTATTCACTTTTCTCCATGCCTCTAATGCTGACCGATACACTGATCCAAAACACACTATTGCTTTCTCAGCCCTATCGGGTTCCCCATACACTTCGTACTTGAATAATTTATTCATATTACCCCATATCTTTTCCTTAAGTCTTATAACTAGTTTATAATGCGTCTCAAAACTATGTACATCACGATACCCCATTGGCTTATGAGTAGATCCAGTAACCATTACATAGAAGCCCTCTCCTAATACTGGCATTGGAGGAGCTATCCGGGGATCGTCTGAACCGAATGGGGGTTCGTCTCTTGACTTAGGTTTTCTCCTTTCAATAAGCTCGATATCAGTTCTCCTAAAAACAACCTCTCTTCCATGACCAATAAATTCATCAGTCAATACAATAACTGGTGTACGTAATTCCTCGGCAATATTGAATGCCCATATAGTATAGTCATAGGCTTCTTGGGGAGTAGCTGGAGCTATAACTGGAATGTATTGGTCTCCATGTCTACCCCAACGGGCCGGCATAACATCTCCTTGTGCAGGTTTTGTTGCTTGTCCGGTCGCTGGACCAGCTCTCATAACATCTACTAATACTAGTGGCGTCTCTGTCATTACAGCATAGCCTAGACCTTCCTGCATTAATGATAGTCCAGGCCCACTCGTTGCTGTCATCGCCTTTGCACCAGCCCATGAAGCTCCAACTACCATATTTATAGCTGCAAGCTCGTCCTCTGCTTGAATAAATACTCCTCCGATACGAGGCAGTTCCTTAGCCATTAAATGCATGATCTCGCTTGATGGAGTTATTGGATAACCCGCATAGAAGCGGCATCCAGCATCAATAGCGCCATAAACAACTGCTTCATTACCTGTTAAAAGTAGACGTGTAACTCCCAATTTTACTATATACCTCCTTCGTAAAAATCTTCATACTAAGTTCTCAATACAAAATATGGAATGAGGTTGAATAAATAGTTTTACGATTATATAATTAAATATTGAAGAATAAGCCCATTCATTGCTTAACCAAAGCAATAGCTTGATCGGGGCAGAACCACATACATAGCCTGCAACCTACGCATTCACCAACCAATACTGGATTGGGGTATCCTGTCTCCTTACATACACCATTCATTTTCAAGGCTTTTCTTGGACAAACTTCAACACATATACCGCATCCCTTACAGAGCCTACGATCAACTATAATGCTATAGCCTGCCATACAACTTCACCCCTATAATACACATATATAATTAAGTCATGGTTTAAAATATAAATTATATGGAAGCATGCAGGATGATACGAGAATAATAATTCCAATATTATAGCCTTATGCGGATTACTTGACCCTAATTGGTTATTTTAAAATATCCAATATAATCATTAGCGAATAGAAATATACCATGATGATGGTAGTAATAAGTATTAGTACGTTCTTCAATAACCTAGTTCTGACATATTTTTCAATAAGGATTAATAATCCAGTATAACCATGTATAAACGCTAGTATTAATGTCAGCAATCTTATAACTCCATCTGTATGTATTCTATAAGCAAGTTTCTCCGTCATCAATTCTCCCGTTAACAACTTTATTTGGCTAGGATAAAGAATTCCATAGCCACTCAAGATCAATATTGTAATAAGTAGTAGTAAAGGTATAGAAGAAGCTTCTAGAATAAGGAGTATGTACTTAAGATACCTTTTCACGTATTTTCACCTATTGCCTTTATAGAATTCCTCTATTTCCCCAAAACTTATCCTATAGAGTTGTATAGGCCTACCTATAGGCATTATGTATAAAGGATGCTCATTCTCGGCTACATCAATGATCTCTGATACCCTTTCATCATAAAAAGCTCCAACAGCAACAGTACCTAGGTTTAAAGCAGTAGCCATTAAGTATATGTTTTGGCCTACATGACCTACCTCTATGTGAACATATCTAATACCTCGATCACCATATCTAGAAGCAGTTCTCTCATATACTGCGCAGATAACAATATCTACAGCAGCATTCTTAACCCATTCTTGTCCTAGAGCTACATCACTTAATTGTTCCCTATAATCACCAGATTTTACTAGTACTAGGCTATGTTTATAGACATCGTACTTATATATTCCAGCATCTAGGAATCCGTTCTTATCAATTAGGACTTTTTCTTCACCAATTACGACATATAATTCCAAGGGGTAAGTCGCTCCAGCACTAGGCGATGCACGAAATCCATATTGTGTATTAGTTATGCCCTGTGCAGCCCAAAGAATCATTGAAAGCTCCATTAAAGTTATTGGTTCACTAGTATAATCACGGAGGCTTCTACGATAGAGAATCGATTCTTCAACACTCATATTGGTGATTAATCTTGGAAAAGGCAGGAAAACCTCATGACTTTCAACAATAATCTCATTACTAGTAGCCCTTCGCTCAGGCACTAAAGAAATTGATATGATGTACAAAACTATAAGTATGGTAAGAATAATAGACGTTATCCAAACAATTTTATAAAATTTCATAACAATTACACCTAAAGTATACCAAAGTATCCTCTAATAATAACTATATTAACACTTATAGATAAACATAAGTAATGATCAATTCAAGGTATATACATGGAAGCTCATATTTAAATTTATGGAGCTAGATGCCCGAATTCATACATGGTTAATATAATAGATCCTATGTTATTATTTCATTAACAAGGTATTCTGGTTGTAAGATCTAATAATTATACTGAATCAATCATTCAATAAAAGTCTCCATATAGAATAGGAAAAGACTTCTTTGAAAGGAATGCTATAGGGATGTATGATATTGATACGAGTTTTTAATTAAGATTATTTAATAAGCAAATCGTTAAGAATTAGCTTTTCCCTAATTAGAGATAAACTGTTGTAAAATAATATTATTTATTTTCTTAATCTTGCCTCGAGTTCCGGTAATATTTTATTTACTTTCCATTTAACGTATTTTATGAAGAGCTTTATCCCTAATCTTACAGGTGCTAGATAGGGTTCTTTGAGATAGAACTTATTCATTATATCATTTGCCCAATAAAGTGTATGGAACAGGCATTTCTTCATAACCTCTATATGTTCTGGTTGTACTAGGCTTTTTCTAAACCAGTCTCTATTCTTAAGTACACCCATTGGCACAAAGAACATAGGTACTATAATGCTACGATAAGGCCTGAGCCTGTCAAGGTTTTCAGCCATAAATGCCACGTCTTCAGGTGTTTCCTCCGGTAAACCAAGTATTATTGTAGCTGCAGGTATAATGTAATTTTCATGCATTATCCTAAAGGCATCTTCAACTACGTCAGGCCATACTTCCGGAGAATATGGAGCCGATTTACCCGGCATAATAATCTTTGCTAGCCGCGGACTAAGCGTCTCAATACCTACTTCAACACCCATGAAACTCTGTTTTGTCAGTATAATGTCGTTCATTAATTTTGAAACTAACTTATGTTCTTCTTCAGCATATTTTATAGCCGCGAGACTTGAATGGCTCCATGCGAGTGGCCCGGGTACAAGTTTTCGAACCATTTCATGAAGCTTTATCAATGGATCAGGCCTTGGCTTTATACCATCAGCTCCATATAATAAAACATCCTCGCTATGTAGTATGGCTGCTTTAACGCCGTGTTCCAAATTAACTCTAATCTCCCTTTCAATAATTTCTAATGGAATATATCTCAAGGGTCTAAGTGTAACGCTACAGAATTTACAGCCCCTAGGACATCCCCTCATAATCTCTACAAGGCCATTGACACTTGCTCCCTTAATAATTGGTATCTCATCTATACTAGGGGAATCGCTAGGCCCGACATAGATATAGTGGGGTAAAGGCTCATTATTCAAAGCTTTATCAACAAGATCAACTATTATTTTCTCAGCTTCACCATCAACAACCGTATCTACACCCCATTTTCTCCAAAGATCAAGCTCCCAAAGCCATTGCCAAGCAGCCGGACCGCCAACAATTATCTTAACACCCTTTTCTTTAGCCTTCCTTACAGCCGGGCTTTCCATAAGCTTTCTAAAGTATACACGATTAACTGGCTCTCTACCCGTAATCATCCACCACTCATTACTTGGCGGACCATATGCGAAGAAGTCGTGATGGCCGATCATTAGTACTTTCATCGTATCTAGATGCTTATGTAAATAATCAGGATCGATTATAGCAGCATTAAATCCGGCATCAATTAATTTAGCCTCGACTTTCCTTAATCCATATGACGCTTCTTTAGGTCTGCCAAGACTATCTGTTTTAATCTTTGGAGCAGCTATCCACATCCATAGTTTTTCTGGAATACCTATTGCAGGACCAGTTGCCATAAAGCCTAGAAATTCCTTACCATGATGATTAGACATCATAGTACGATCAGTAGTTATAACTATATCAAATCCTTTCATTATCCACCACCTCCCCCAATAGTAATAGGCTCTATACCGTACTTCTCAAGAATAGACCTATATTCAGACATATCCTGATCTATAATATATAGAGCATTCTTGCCTAATTCATTAACTAATTTTTCAAGATCCTGAGGCAGGTCTCCATGATACCTAACAATAATAGTGTAGGAAACATTGTTTCTAATAAGATCCCTTAAAGGCTCTAAATAGTATATATTACCAATAGGAGAAACTACATGAATAACAAACTTCCTAATACCACGTAATTCATTAGAATACATCTTGGCCAAAGCCTCAGAGGCAACCCTCTCTCCATTAACTCCATAGACAAGAACAATAGGGAAAACATTCTCTTCAATCCAAACCATAGTCTTCACCCTCAAGAGTCTTTAATAATTCAGATAATCTATGCTCGATTTCACTGATCGAATCCATATGTATTCTAAGTTCTGATGAAGCACTGCGCAACGCTTTTCTAAGCTCATCAATATGATTACGAAGAAGGGATACAATAGCCTCTTTTTTAGCCTTAAATAATACTTTTTTACCACGGAGCCTTATTCTCTCAATAAGTCTTCTTTCCTCCAATAACCTTGTCATAGCTGATAAATGGCTCTTAGCATATCCTGTTAAATGACTGAGTTCATTAAGATCCATGGGACGGCTTTCGATAAGTAGTGTAGCTAATATAGATGCTGCCGCCATAGGCAATCCCGTGAGCATGAGAAACCTTATTATACCATAGCTTGTGCTTATCAATTATATCACCCTATTCTGACTATACGGTTTTTTCCGAACGCACCGAACAATTTTTGTTAAATATATTATAAGTAGGATTTAAAAAATTACCTCTTAACTCTAAATAAACAATTTATTTAGAAAAAGGACAGAAATTTTCTATCTTTACAGGAATCAATTTTTGAATTAATTTTGATGCGCCAAGTCCTGTTATACCATACATAATTACTTCGGTGCCACCTATAATTGAGCTAGATACTATATTCCAAAAAGTATCATTAATTATTGAACTGCCTGTAACCAATACTATATCTACATTTCTTATATAAACGTCATTATCTGTTCCATCATATATTGTTCTACCATTTTTAGTTTCCCATATAATGTCATCCCTAAGATCAGTTACTAGTATATTATCTCTAAATACATTATGAAGTTCATGTACATGGCTTGGATGATAGCCTATATGTAGAATCCTAGTACCAAGGCCATATTTTTCAACAATATAGTTTACCAATACTTTACCACATAGTTCCGCCTTATTACTGGTGCAGTGACATGATCTATTGATTATACCTATTCTCCTTAATAATGCATTAAGAACAGCATAGAATATGCCTCTATTATATATGGTCGAAAGATCCATTTCAAGAACATCTAGTAATTTTCCCCTATAGGTTCTTGGAGCTACAGTAAATGCTTGACCATAGTAGCCCGATACATTACATGTTAACAATATTTCAGGGCCTCTAATTAGTGCATAGTCCTTACCCTTTAAACCAAGATCATATCCTGTCCGATATTTACATATAACGTACTCCTCAAGATCGATTCTAGAATTAGATATCAGATTATACAATATGTCTCGTAAGGCCTCATGAATGAAGATCATGGATGTCCACCTATTTCTTGACGGATTTTCTCCAATTGACTATACAGGTCCCTTACCTTGTTAAAGGGATAAACATGGGGTTTACCTGTTTCATCAACTATTATAAGGATAGGCTTTACTATTCTCGAACCACTAATACATTCAAAAGCATTAAATCGTATGAGTTTATATATCAATGTAAAATCTGATCTAAGTCTTATCCCTTTCTTATCGCATTCACTAACAATTATTTTGGGAACATCCATTAAATGAGTGTCTCTATCAATAATTATTCTAATAGGCGAACTTATTATATAGTAGATTAAAATTGTTCTTTTAGCATTTTCAAGTTTATCATAAGCTCTTTTCTCTGCAATACTAATGTTCTGGTGGCTTGTGTTAAGTATTTTTGCTATTTCTCTAAGAGTTAATCCTCTCGATCTACCAATTAATACCTTTATTTGAAGATCAGTAAATAAGCCATACCTACGGGGCAAGAGACTCACATCCCGTATATGTCAAACAAGTTTATTTTAAATTTTTAGTAAAATTAATATTTTATTCTCCCTTAATGTCTAACACTGGTGGTTTCATGAGATATAGTTATATGTATGCAGTTTTCCTAATTATTGGTATATTGATAGGCATGTGCTCCGTTTACGCTTATAATATTCTATCCAAAAATAATGAAGAAAATATAATAAGGTTTGCCGTTGAACTTAATGATCATTCGGCTGCCTTTTGGATAGCTCTTGATAAAGAATACTTTAAGGAATATGACTTGAATATTGATTATAAAACTTTTTCAACAGGTCTTGAACTAGCTGTTGCAATGGCTCGCGGAGATATTGATGTAGCTTTAGCCTGTATAGGACCATTAATTGTTATTAGATCTAGAGGTGCTCCCATAAAATTAATTGCTATGACTCATCTTAATGGGTATGCAATAGTAGCTAGTGATGATATAAATGATATTAAGGACTTGAACGGAAAGATCGTGTCAGTATCTGGTCCAGGATCACCTACATGGCTTTTACTAAACATTGTAAGAGATAATTATAGCTTAAATATACAAACTAGGAAAATGCCGCCGTTTATTGCGGCTAATGCTTTATTGTCAAATCAGGTTGATGCTGCTTCGCTTCCAGAACATTATGCTACATTAGTATATAAAATGGGAGCTCATATACTGATTAGGAGTCAGGATATTTGGAGAGATATGCCGGGTAGTGGTGTTTGTGTTACCGAAGACTTCCTTAGTAAACATCGTGATGAAGTAATATATATTGTTAAAGCATTGGCTAAAGCTATTGAGTTCATAAAGAATAATCCTATTGAAGCATCAAGAATAGTTGCAAAGTATTTAGCTACCGATCCAGGTATAATGGAAGAATCTATGAAGTATTTAAACTATACGATCATGATTAACATTACGAATATTGAAAAGTATGTAAATTATCTTGTAGAATATGGCGCAATCGAAGAGCCTATAGACATACAGTTGTTTATAGAACTCGACATACTCGATGAGGTAGCCGAAAATGAGAAATAATTTCTTTACGCTACTAGCGTCCATATTAGTAATAATTATATGGTATGTTTTATCGAGTATTGCGCCTAATTATTTACTACCTTATCCCCACGAAGTAGGACTTGCTCTAATCAATTTATTTCTTAATAAAAATTTACTTGAAAATCTCATAATCTCGTTGTTTAGAGTTTTTGTAGGATTTCTTATAGGCCTTGCTTTAGGAATCCTACTGGGTATAACCGTCCTTATCTCAAGGATTTTAAAGAAATTATTTTATCCAATTATTTCATTTATAATTGTGATCCCTACATTTGTATTCATTCCATTATTAATGGTATGGATCGGATTAAATGATTTATTACCTATATCGGCTGTAATAATTTGTACTGCCTTCCCTTTGATTCATTCCCTAACTAGTGCTTCAAAAAGTATAAGTCAAGAATTAATCGATGATGCTATAATATCAGGTGCTGACAACATGGAATTGATTAGAAAAATAATTTTACCTCTATCATTATCTCACATAGCACCAATATTAAGAATAGAAGCAGGCCATAGCTGGCGTATAGTATTCGTCACCGAATTTCTCGCATTACCCAATGGATTAGGAGCTCTAATGATGCATTCATATTCTTTACTAAAAATTGATGAAATGTTAGCTCTAGTTATTCTAATAGGATTTCTTGCCCTTGGATATCAGTTCGTAATTGAGAAGATCGAGGCAATATTTTTAAGAAAATGGGGTGGGTTTATTGGCTAATACTCTTCTTGATCGCTTTCTTAAATATCCTTGAAAATATGTATATAGACTTAAAATTTTATTTTTATAGATATTATATCTGTTTTATTAAATATTTCCCACATCTGTGGGTTAGATTTATTAACTAACGTTGTAATCAAACTAGAAACTAAATACTATAGGTGATATGTGGGATGAGTCTAAAGGCTATTACTACAAAAGCTCTCGTTTTAGTATTAGTTGTAGTGATTATTTTAGCAGCAGTAGTTGCATTATTTGTGTTTAGACCAGCCGAAGCACCACCTGAAGAAGAAAAAATAATATTTATCGGAGTTACTGACAAAATCACCGATCTTGACCCAGCTAATGCTTATGATTTCTTCACATGGGAAGTACTTAATAATATCATGGAGGGCCTTGTTAAGTATGAGCTAGGTACTTTAGAAATAGTGCCGGGTCTAGCTGAGAGCTGGACTGAGTTATCTTGGATTATCAGTAACTGTACCCACACCGGACTGGGGATATGATCTTAGGGCTGGACAGCCATTTCTTTTAGATGGAAAATGGTGGCTAGTGTTCTTCCCAGGTTTAATGGTTATGCTTCTGGCCATGGGGTTTGCCTTGATAGGCGAGGCATTAAGTGAGAGAATCTCACTTGCCCAGACAAGGTAATAATTATGGTACTACTTGAAATATCTAATATCAGAATATACTACTACACCCTAACCGGTATTGTTAAAGCAGTTGACAATGTATCATTAACCATTAATGAAAATGAGTGGATAAGCATAGTTGGAGAAAGCGGTTGTGGCAAGAGTACATTAGCTTATGGAGTCATAAGACTTGTTCCTCCACCTGGAAAAATTGTTTCTGGCAAAATCATTTTCCTAGGCAAAGACTTATTGTCAATGGATCGTGAAGAGTTTAGGAAAATGCTTGGAAAAGATATTGGTATGGTATTTCAGGATCCAATGACGAGCCTAGATCCCTTAAGGAAAGTAGGTGAACAACTAGCTGAAGTCTTTACAACTCATCTTAAAATGGATCAGAAGGAAGCTTTAAAATGCGCTGGAGATCTTCTTGAAAAAGTAGGCCTTACAAGGGAACGTATAAATTATTATCCTCACCAGTTAAGCGGATGACAAAGACAGCGTGTCTCCATTGCGATAGCAATGGCACTACGTCCAAAGCTATTAATAGCTGACGAACCTACAACAGCATTAGATGTTATTGTCCAAGACACGATAATGGATCTAATTGAGAGTTTTAAGAAGGAAGCCACAAGCATACTATTTATTACACACGATCTAGCATTAGCCGCTGAACATAGTGATAGAATAGCAGTTATGTATGCTGGTAAACTCGTTGAACTCGGTAGTGTTGACCAAATAATTGATAATCCAAAACACCCCTATACCATAGGTTTATTACGCAGTGTACCAGACCTATAGGGTCCTAGAAGGATTGAGTCTATACCTGGTTATCCACCGGATCTCCGTACACCTCCTAGCGGATGCAGATTCCATCCTAGATGTAAAAGGAAATTTGAACTATGTAATAAGGAAGAGCCTCCGTTAATAGATATCGAGCCTGGTCATTATGTATCATGTTGGTTACATGTGAAGGGTGATGCCCAATGGTGAACAGGGTTCTTGAAGTCATAGATCTCAAGAAATATTTCCCCGTTACGCGGGGCTTATTAGATATTTTCATGAAGCGTTCAAAGGAGTATGTTAAAGCTGTTGACGGCGTATCATTTCATATCAATAGTGGAGAGACACTAGCACTTATTGGAGAAAGCGGGTGCGGTAAGACAACTACTGGAAGAGTTATACTTAGACTAGA
>CAZHDB010000029.1:0-20941 GCA_964531225.1 uncultured Desulfurococcaceae archaeon | reverse complement strand
CTTTCTATTCTCTTTAGAGATCTATGTTTTATTATGTTTTTATATAGGTTTTTAAGTTTATCTTTCATTGAGATCTTGTATGACATCAGATCATTCGATCTGATTCCATGTTCATATTCTTTGGTGTTCTATTGTTTTGATTGTATATATGATGGTGGTTCCAAAGATCATGATTGGTATTTATTGGTAGATGTTCTGATGGTCTAATTTGAGTATCTATTCATGGTTATTGTTTATGGGTTCTATTGACGTGGAAAATATAGTTGGATAATTATTTTCATACACAATGATCTATTGTATTTGAGATAGATTAGAAATGTAAAAATTTATGTGTTATATAGGAGGGTTTAGGTAAGAGATTCTTTGTATAGTTCTATTAGGTCATTCCTGAATTTGTCTGGGTAGTCTAGGTATGCTGGGTGGCTTGCGTCTTCGTATATTTTTAGTTTAGCTTTTGGTAGTTTTTCTGTGAATTTCTTCATTTCGTCGACGCTAACTATTTTGTCTCTTGTCCCTATGATTACGTGTATGGGGAATAAGAAGCTACTATATCTCTTGATGAATTCGTTTTCAAATACTCTTACAGGTGCTATGAGTAGTAATCCGCTTACAGGGTATTCCAATACGTATTTGAGAGCAATATATCCTCCTAGACTTGCTCCTACAATTACTGGTCTTATTGGGCCAAATACTCCTTTAATTGCTTCTCTAAGGACAAATACGTTGTTCTCTGGAATACGTGTATGGGGGCTACAGCTACTACGTGCTCCATAGGGCATATCTAGGGCTAAATATGGTATCTTTTGTTTCTCAAGATAATCTAATACATTAATATCTCTCCATACATCACTAGTAAACATATACCCATGGAGAAACACTATAGGTAGGCCGGGAACATCATTAATCAATGCACGACATCTGTAAGGCCCTAGATTAAGAATCTCCTCCTTCAGCCTAAGTTCACCAAGTAATATCTTTATTAATACAAGATAATAAATAATTCAATGAAACTAGGAGATGCTAATACTATGAATGATAATGAGCTATTGAAAATACTTATAAATGAATTTGAAGAAAATGTTAAGGATAAACTGCTTAAGATAAGTGATGATAGTATAAGGATATTATACTTCCTGGCATGGCTAAATTCTTTTCTTGAAAAACATGGTCTTGGCAGAATCTATATTGTACGAGGATTCGCTGTAGAATTCTATACAGCAGCATCAATTAGAACCTTTGATGTTGATATAAACATAGTATCAAACAAGGTAAATGTCATCAGGAGATTTCTAGAAATGTTAGGAGAACGAATTGGAAGAGGATATGATTTATCACTAATTAAACTTATTAAACCTATAGAAATAGTTCCTAATACGGAAATAAGAGATTTCATTAGAATAACTATTAATGACTACTGGGTTTATATTTGGAGCCTAGAAGCAACTTTAGTTTATTTATTAGCTGCATGGAAATATTGGAATTCAGAATATGATATGTATAGGGCTCTGATACTCTGGAGGATTAGAGGGAAAGATATGAGTATAGATAAACTGTGTAGATTAGCAGAAAATATGGACGTAGCGGATTATTTGAGTAAATTAATTGGTGAAGAAATATGCAGGAAAAAATAGATCTTGAATTCTTTAAACCCAAGGCACGTAGCTCTAGGATAGGTATATGGTTTGTAGATAAAGCAGTTAACTATGCTAACGAAATTCTAAAATATATGAAGGTACTAGAGTGTATCGACTATGTATATGATAAGAGATCCCATGCACTATATGAAATACGTCTTAAAATTGATTGTCCACTTTGGTATTCAAGTGAGTATATAAAGATCAATATAAAAGCTAAGGAATAGCTATTTCATCTTTCTAATTAATGCCAATATCTTATCGGGTCTATCCGTAACTATTCCATCAACACCCATAACTATATATTCCATGGCCTGTTTCTTATCATTTATTGTCCATGTAAGTACTTTGAATCCGTGGCTATGAAGACTATCTATGATTTCTTTGTTTAAGAGGCTTAGATGTATTGATACCATGTCCGCATTAGCTTTAGAGGCTATATCTATAATATCTATGGGTAGTATATTTATTGATGCTATAGTTATGATGTCTTCTCTAAGATCTTTAATTTCTTTAATGACTGGATGAAGTTCTGATGTAATATATATTTTTCCATGAAAACCACTATTATCTAATGTTTCAAGGAGTTTATCAACTACTACTAATTGCTTAATATCGATCATTACATCGGCCTTTCCATTAATCATTTGAAGTATTTTATCTAGTTTTAAAGGTCTAATTAATGGGTCTCTATAGAAGAAATGATAGTCTATCCAGGCCATGATTTTTCCTGGCAGACTAGCTCTACGTATAGGACTTGGTCCATGAACAACATAGAATTCATTACCGATAAGCCTAGCATCTACTTCTATAATGGGAGTACCTACCCTCAAATACCACCATAATACCCTCAATGTATTTCCGCGATGGCCCACGACTAATACCAATATGTACCACTATTGCATCATAAAACATGTCTGTAAATAAATAAATTGCTCTAAAATGATCTATATTAACCTAATAACCTATGTGATCAATTATATGTGTATTAACTCTACAATCCATTTCTCCATTAGAAATGTAATAAAAATAAGTAGATAGTTAATCTACAAAATATATTGCTCTTGTCGGACACACGCTTGTACAAAGTCCACAACCATAGCAATTAGTAGTGTTTACAACTGATACTTCTTTTTCCTTACCATCAATCTCTATTTTCTCTACATGTACAGCATCATAATCACAGACCTGTTCACATAATCCACAGCCAATGCATTTCTTAGGATCAACAACTGGCGGCAAAGCCCATGTACGCCTCGGCTTATCAACAATATATCTTAATGCAATACCCTTGACATCATCAATACTATCATAGCCATGTAGCTTAAGCCATCTCTCAACTTCACCAAGTATTCTACGGAATACGCCAAAGCCTTCTACAAGAGCCGCTGTACAGATCTGAACAGCTGATGCCCCCGCCATAAAATACTCTATAACATCTTCTCCACGGCTAATACCTCCTACACCAATAACTGGTATCTTGGTATGTTTAGCAACCATGGCTACTACGGCTATGGCCAATGGCTTTAGTGCGGGACCGCTCATCCAGCCATAGCCCCATGGACCGCCTACAATGGGCTTGCCTGTTTCTATGTCAATGCTTAAAGCAGGACCTATTGTATTCGTTGCTACAATGCCATCGACACCTACTTTTTCAAGTTCCTTCACTAGATCCGGTATATTGGGTGTAAATGGAGATAGTTTTGCAAATATCGGTATATCAACGGCTTCACGAAGGGCCTTAGCAGCCTCTACAACAGGTCTCCAGTCCTGGCCAATATAGTGTGTTGAGAATTCTATAGCATCGGCTCCAGCCTTCTCTACTTTAGGGCCTAAAAGCCTTAATTCATCTGGTTTATAGCCAATACTAACAATAAATGGTACTCCATGTTCAGCTGCGTATATCTTTACCAATGGATACTCTCTTTCAAGAAGGTGTTCATGGGGTATATCGCTCCATAATTCTGCATTAAGCATTGCATAAAATACACGATAGTTTCCAATATTAGGCACGGGAGTAGCCTTAATCCGTCCAGGAGCCAGGGTCTTCAATAAAGTACCTGTTGTAACCCCTCGATCAACTACTGCCATGCTAGGCCTAGGAACAATAGCCGGTACAACACTGATCGTCTTAGCAACAACTCCTCCAACACCAGCATCAATAAGCTTCTTCATCATCTCAGCATCTCTCGATATAGGACATGCAGCATTCATCAATGGATTCCTAAACTTTAATCCTGCAAACGATACTTCTAGATTAACCATATAGGACACCTTGCCGAGTAAAGAATTAGTTAGTCAAAATACTATTGCCTCCGATATAATAAAAATCTTTTATATTGAATAGGAGGTCTTAGATTTCAACAATAATTTTATAGAGTCCTTTACAACTTCAAGCATTATCGGATCATTAACATATTTACGTAGATCTATGCCTTCCGTAATCGTCTCTCTAATTTCCCATGGAAAAACAACCCATTTATCAGTAACACCATAGTATAGATCAGGAGTTATCATAGCCCATGGCTTGACATATATCGCTAAAGATACTATTTTCTCCGCATTATATCTAGTTAGCTCCTCCATTACAAGTTGTAGTGTCTTACCAGTATCAACTACATCATCTACTATAAGGACACGTTTACCAGTAACACTTATTGTCGGAGGCTGTGTTATAATAGGCTTCTTTCCACGTAATCCAACGCTTTTATAGAACTTGACACCAATAATGCCCAGTTCATCAATATTCAATAGATCCATTAGTATTCTAGCAGGAATAAGTCCTCCCTTCATAATAGCATATATTGTATCGAACTCCATGTTGGAATTCCTTATTCTAATAGCTAGATCAAGAAGTATTCTATGGAGCTCATTCCAGCCTAGAAACTTTATTTTTAACTCTTTATCGCTCGCCATAGAACATGCTATGTAGAAGCTAATTAATTAATTTTATCTCTCAACCATAACTGTTATTAACTGCGATATAACCATAGTAATGCAGGGCACATGGTAAAGTACATATTCATTACAGGAGGAGTTCTATCCGGTCTTGGCAAAGGCATTGTAACTGCTTCTACGGGTTTACTCCTAAAGTCCATGGGCTATAATGTTACTGCTATAAAAATAGATCCGTATGTAAATGTTGATGCTGGTACAATGAATCCTTATATGCATGGAGAAGTATTTGTCACAGAAGACGGCGGTGAAACAGATCTCGATATAGGCCACTATGAGAGATTCCTTGGAGTAAACTTGTCTAAGAGGAACAATATTACGACAGGACAAATATACTCTAGCGTTATAGAAAAGGAGCGTAGAGGCGATTATCTTGGACAATGTGTACAGATAATACCGCATGTTACTGATGAGATAAAGAATAGGATTAGAGAAGTTGTAAAGGATTATGTTGTTGATATAGCTCTTGTAGAGATCGGTGGTACTGTTGGTGACATTGAGAGTCTCCCATTTCTAGAAGCAATAAGGCAAATGAGAATAGAGGAAGGACCACGGAATACAATGTTTATCCATGTAGCATTATCACCTATTCTTAAGACAACTGGAGAACAAAAGACTAAGCCTGTGCAGCACAGTGTTCAAGAGCTCCGTAGAATAGGTATTCAACCAGACGCCATAGTTGTAAGATCAGAGAGGGATCTCGAATACGAGGCAAGAGCAAAAATAGCATTATATTCGAATCTACCTCCGAAAGCTGTTTTTGGAGCACCAGATGTTGATACAATCTATAAGGTACCCTTATTACTTCATAGTAGAGGCTATACAGAATATATTACTAAGAGATTAAATATTGATTATCGAGAACCTGATCTTGGTATGTGGAGAGATTTCGTTGACAAGCTTGTTAATGCTAGGCAGGAAATAAAGATCGTATTAGTCGGCAAGTATACTAAGTTACATGATAGCTACCTAAGTATCCAAGAGGCACTCAAACATGCTTGTGCATGGAACAATGTTAAGTTAGTTCTTAAATGGATTGAAGCAACTGATATAGAAAATAATAGAATACCTGTAGAGACTGTTTTGGATGGAGATGGAGCTATTATATTACCGGGCTTTGGTAAACGAGGTGCTGAAGGAAAGATCATGGCTATTAATATTTTAAGGGAAAATGAGAAGCCATTGTTAGGCATATGTTTTGGAATGCAGCTCATGGTTGTTGAAGCAGCTCGCAATCTCCTTGGTCTTGAGAATGCCAATAGTACTGAACTCGATCCAAATACTCCTCATCCTGTAGTCGATCTATTGCCTAGCCAGTATAGTATTGAACACTTAGGTGGCTCTATGAGACTTGGTGCTCAGCCTATTAGAATAATATCAGGGACTCTTGCCTACAGAATATATGGTAAGGACATAGTTTATGAGAGGCATAGGCATAGATACGAAGTTAATCCAAAATATATAGATAAACTAGAGAGTATTGGTCTGAAAATAAGTGGTTGGAGTCCAGAAAATTACCCCGAATTTATTGAATTTACAAACTATAGAACCTTCTACTTTGGAACACAGCCACATCCTGAATTTAAGAGCAGGCCTCTAAATCCGTCACCAGTATTTAGTAGTTTTATACAAAGCATTCTAAGACATAAGTAAAAATTGATCTCTTAGAAATAATATTTAATGTTAATTAGTCCGTCATTTGAACCATGACAGGGTTGTCATGTTAACTAGGTACTATGTGTTTCCAAGTATATAGGGTATAGTGGCGAGGAAATATGAGATATATCATAGTATCCATATTAATAGTTGCATTATTAATCCTACCTAGTCTATCAATTACATGGGCATGCTTTGATCCTACAGATACCTATTCCGGAGAAGTACTGCTTAATAAGCCGGGTGTATCATATGATTTCTCATTATTTAAGAATATCAAAGATATTGTGGAAATCAATGACAATGTCTATATTTATAGAAGTCATATAGGTAATGCTGTTGTAATTCTCTATATTGAAAAGTGTATTGACGGAGCACCTGCTATAGGTGATCGAGGCGGTGCCGTCGAGTATTATCCTGGTATTCGAATAGAACTATTGAATATAACAATTGAATATACATTTCAGTATAAGGATGAGGTTACAAAAGAACTTAAAAAGATCTTCACCTATGAGCTTAAATGGTTAGTTGGTATTGGAGCTATAAATGGTATTGGACAAGAGGATATAGACTCTATTATATCTACATTAGAAGCTGGTTATGCGGGATGGAATAATAGGCTGATATACTATAGTGGTGATGGTAAGTGGCATCCATACTATGAACTAGTAAATAATGGTCTTATATACGGGGTACTTCTAAAATCTGTGGGTTGTAGATGGTTCATACCAGAGTCCCTAGTACCTAGGCAAGCTCCCGAATACAGTACGTCTCTAATAACATCTAATATTTATACCCATAGCCAAGGCGGAGAGGCATTAACCTATGGTAATGGAGTATATGTAATGATAGCCATTGCTACAGGGATTATAGTAGCCATTGCCTTAATGTTTATATTGAGAAGATAGTACTTAATATAATACATTTTTCCGGATCCATAGAATCTCTTTAATATTAATTATGGATATATAGTATCTAAGGAGGATATGATCAGGATTGTTTATTGATAAGGAAACTATTAGAGCGTGGTTTAAATTATTGCGGTATGGAGAACCAATTACTGTTCGTAGGTTTCAAAGATTAATGGGCTATAATAGTCCGGGTAAAGCTCAGAGAATTCTTCGTAGACTAGAAAGATTTGGACTTGTAGAGAAAACTAGTTCTGGAGAATATATTCCCGTAAAGAATGCCCCGCCTTATCTAGCTGCTTACTTGGTCTTAAGAGGCCATGTATTGCCAAGATCTCTTGTTATAGCTACGTTCATAACAGTTACAGCAATAACATATATCATACTCGCTAGACCACCAATACACATTATCGTCTTACTATTTACTCTCATAGTACCTAACTGGATTGACACGCTATATTATGTAAAATCATTGAGAAGGATAATTGAAGAATAAATTATTCTTTTAAACTAGTAGCATATATCGGTGTTAATCAAGAATGTGTTTATGTATAATAAGAAAAGAAAGAGACTATATTATTCTCTTAGGCTGTATTTCATAGATCCATTTAGGTCTTTCATACCTCAACATATCGATTTGATATGTACCTTTAGATAATAAGCGATCCCATAATTTCTCAGCTACTTTATGTACATATTCTTTCGATTTCTCAAAATCAATGGTTTGGAACTTCTTATCTCTAAGAATGATCCTACCATTTATTATGACTGTATCGACGTCGCGTCCATTAAATGTATTTACTAGATGACCATAGACTGTTTTAGAATTAACTGGTGTTGGGGGTAGCTCAGGCTTTATTATTATCACATCAGCTTTTTTACCAGGCTCTAAACTACCTAGTTCTTTCTCAAGATTAAGTGCTTTCGCCGCATCTATTGTAGCCATCTCTACTACTTTCTGTGGAGGCAATACCCTTGGATCACGTGATGCTACTTTATGCAATAGATACGTTGCTCTCATGTTCTCAAATACATCGAATATGTATCCATCATTTCCTATTCCAACGGTAATACCCATGTCAAGCATTTTAGGTACACGTGCAATTCCTACAGCATTAAGCATATTGCTCATAGCATTATGGGCTACCTTTACATCATACTTCTTCAAAATAGCTAGTTCGTCATCGATAGCCTGCACAACATGAGCCATAATGACATCTGGACCTAGGAAACCTATTTTCTCCATCCTCTCAATAGGCCTTAATCCATAGCGTTCAATATTATGATATACATCAATAAGGCCTTCTTCAACATGTATTGTCAGTAAAGCCTTGTATTTATTAGCTATTTCACGAGCCATATGGAATAGTTCATCAGATACTGTAAAACTTGCATGGAGGCTAATGCCTCCCTTAACTAATTTATTAGGATCGCTATTATTCTTCTTTATGAATCTTTCATTCTCCTTTAACCCCCGGACCCCCTCATCATAACAATGCCTCTCAGTAGCCTCAAAGGCAAGTAGACCCCTCATACCTATCTCATTAAGAGCTTTTTCCTCCCAATCAAGTACTCCATCAATAGCATTAGGGCCGCTAAATGTATCAAAGAAAATACTTGTACCAGTTCTAACAAAGTCTATACCAGCAATTAATGCACTCGCATAGGCATCCTCATACGTAAGCATCTCATCAACAGGCCACCAAATCCTCTGTAGGTTCTGCTGAAAATCTGTCGGCGGATGAATTACCATAAACCATGTACTAGCCCTCAATAATGCTCCATATAAATGTGTATGAGCACATATGAAGGCAGGCATAACAACTCCTCGTCCAGCATCAATAGTTTCCTCAGCAATGTACTTGTCTCCAGGATCGCCTCTGCCTACATCAACAATTCTATTCTCATCAATAGCTACATAGCCTTCGTCATAAACCCTTCTCATACCATCAATTGTGACTACGAGGCCGTTTTTTATAAGAATAGATATCTTCTCCGGCACAATATCGCCTCATTTAAATTTCATCAAATTATTTCTTAGGTACAACAATTATAAATACATCTATCAGAGACTCTTCATTTAAATAGGGCATGGATATTGGTTGTCATAAAAATAATGAGGTAACGGGGTATTAAATAGAGTTCATGATGTATGCTCTGGGTAAAATATTACACCATTCTCCTTGAGTAACCTGATCTCGTTATCATTATAGCCTAGATTTCTTAGAATCTCTACTGTATGCTCACCTAGTATTGGAGGAGGTAGCTGTGAACATGGCCTATTACCATTTATTAACATGGGCTCTGCTAACTGTAATATTTCACCTAGAGTTGTATGCCTCATCTTTACAAGTATTCCGCAGTTCATTATATACGGGTCTTCAAAGACTTCGTTTATCTCATAGACTGGTGCTACGGGTACACCGGCTTTCTCCAATAACTCTATCCAGTATTCTCTAGGCTTTTCCTTAAAGATCTTTTCAAG
Source organism: uncultured Desulfurococcaceae archaeon (assembly GCA_964531225.1). GTDB lineage: Archaea > Thermoproteota > Thermoprotei_A > Sulfolobales > Desulfurococcaceae > CAZHDB01. The sequence goes on along the minus strand of CAZHDB010000029.1, from coordinate 11,303 downwards.
TAATGGTATAAGTTGATCCCTATTCTTTACTCTATCAGCATTTGTCTTAAATCTAGGATCCTCCATTAGATCTTCTAAGCCCATAGCCTTGCACATCGATCTCCATAGCCTATCATTAGCTGCAGCAACGATAAAGTATCGACCATTACTATCCATAAATGCTTGGTAAGGAACTATAGATGGATGTGCTGATCCCATTCTCTTAGGCTTCTTACCAGTCAATAAATACATAATTGGTACATAGCACATGGAGAATACAGATACATCATACATCGGTAACTCTATATAACAGGGTCTTTTCCCAGAATATAGAGCCCCTAATATGTTTATAACAGCCATCATTGCAGTAAAGACATCAAATAATGCAAATGATACACGTACCGGGGGCCTTCCCTCCTCGCCAGTACTAGCCATTAAACCACTTAATGCTTGAAGAATAATATCGTATGCCGGCTTTTTAGCATATATACTTCCAACTCTAAATCCTTTAATACTACAATAAATAATGTTGGGATTATACTTAATCAATGTATTATAGTCTACACCGAGCTTTTCTGGAACACCAGGTCTATAATTCTCAATAACTATGTCGCACTCCTTAACAAGTTTGTATAGAATTTCTCTACCCCTAGGATCCTTTAAATTCAATACTATACTCTTCTTTCCCCTATTGATCGACATGAAATAGGCGCTTTCACCATCTACATGTGGTGCCCAACTCCTTGTTTCATCGCCTACTGGAGACTCTACCTTTATTACCTCAGCTCCAAGATCAGACATTATCATTGTTGCCATGGGGCCTGCAAGAGTATGGCTTAGATCCAATATTTTTAAACCCTTTAGAAACATAGCTCATCCTCCAATAGTAGATAGCTATTATACTCTATCATATTATTTTATTAATCTGTCATTAATAAGCTGTCTTTCTAAGGAAATAATGCCATAATCAAAGATTGGCCTTTCTTTGTATAGTATACCGTTATATTATACTACGCTATAGAGTATCTATTAATGGTTTGTGGCCGAAATACTCACTTGCCGTAATAATACTTATATCACGTTTTTTAGCTTCTTCAAATACTTCCTTAACTCTAGATCTCCATTTTTTCTCCCTAAGAAGATGGTGGTCATATATTATGAGTTCAGGAGTAATGCTCTGAATGATGCGTATTAAATTATCAATTGATCTGCGTAGATTGATTCTGTTAAATAAGTATGGAAACAAGTATGTTGGAGGTCCATCCAATATTATAATATCTGGATCAAGCTTTATAATATAGTCTGCATAATCCTCTATGATTGGCCCCATTAAATCACTTGAATAAAATATTGTAAAATTCTTTTTCCTAATAATTAAGGGTATTACCCATCCTGTTCTATCGTACTCCATACCATGAAACCAAGGATCTAGTATATGGAGAACTGTATCGCCATGATCAATATATTTTCCATCGCACCAGGTAATTTGAGTATTGTCATCTAATTTAATTTCCTTTATCCATTTCCCGTTACTCCATAGACCAGTTAATTTTTCGAACCATCTTCTACCTTTTAAAAGAATTTCTTCTCGTCTCTTCATATAATCTCCATAATCCTTGGATAACGCCTTTTCAAGATCTTGGACGGGATCATGAAATATTGTCTCTAGGGGATCAGTTTCAAAGGATTCTATATTCAAGTTGTATTGTTTAAGTATTTCATCTATGAATCTTCTTGATCTATTCCATTGGCTTTCATTAATATACTTGTTTGGATTTTTAATACATAATTTCTTACCACAGAGTATGAGGGGATCATTAACATCCTTATCTGTTGGCAGAAAATGGTGATCATAGTGATAATGGGTAATTATTACAAGATTGGATAATCTAACGTATTCGGCGATCTTTTTAATTGCTATTTTACGTAATTCCCTTTTCTTCATGGATGGTAATGGATAACTTGGTTGCATAGCAGCAGCTCCTGGATCTATTACGATGTATCCCTTACTTGTTTTAATAGCAAATGAGGAACTCTTAGCCCCCATACTATCGAACCAAATTAGTTCCAAACCTATCTTCTCTAGTATACTCATATCTGATCACTGTAATTTACTACATTTTTGTTACCTTCATATTAGATTATTATTTTCATAATAAATTAATATATACCGTAGATAGATTTCTGCATAGGGAGAATGGTTTGAAAAAGAATATAGTGGTTGATATTGATAAGTGTATTGAGAAATTATATATCGCTCATGTAAAGTTTAGAACTGCTCGGAATATATTTAATCAAGTTAAACAAGCAAAAATTGATAGCATATTATTTGTATCAGCCATATATGGTATACCGTTCTCATCTAGAGAAATGGCTTATATGTTCATAGATTCCGCCTTAAGAGATCTTAAAGGAATTATTAAAAAACTTCATAAAATAGATAAATATATTGAAAAGAACGATCCCCCCAGATATGTCTTATTCCATCAACACATAATTGAGGTCATAACTGTTCTTGATGAACTATGTGGATCCAAGGATACGGACATAGATCATTATATAGTTGTGACAGAGAAAGCACTTGATAAACTTCGGGAATTAAACAGTAGATTATCCATATATTTTGTAAAATAACTTAGATAATGATCTGCATCCTTACAGATGGGTTTATTTTCCATACATTACGATTATATATTATGGGAAATAGATAGGCGATCAATTATGTCTAGTTTATTTAATAAGATACTTGTACCATATGATGGTAGTAGCTATGCAGATAAGGCATTAGATATAGCTTGCAGGCTTTCAAAGGACTACGGCTCTGAGGTTAGAGTATTATATGTAATTGATGCATCCCATGCCTGGGTTATTGTGGGAGGAATAACCCTTTCTCTTAAAGATCGATTCGTCGCTGAAGCAAAGAAGCTATTATTCAAAGCTAAGGAGTATGCCAAAGAGAAATATGGAATAATTATTGAAGAGAAATTGAGAATAGGTCATCCAGCTAACGATATTATTGAAGAAGCTGAGGAATGGGGTGCCGATCTAATAATAATGGGGGCTAAAGGTATTAGTGGCCTTAAAAGATTATTGCTAGGTAGCGTCACACAAGTAATAGTTAGTCATGCTAGATGTAATGTATTGATCGTTAGATAAATAGCTATGTAGAAAATCTTATGTAGATATACCTATTTAATATCCTATATAGAGTACTTGTCTACTTGTCTTAAGTATCTGCGGCGTTGGTGTCTATAATGGTTAGTGGTGATTTAAAACAATATGTGTTTGAAAAATTCGATGGAGAAGTAATATACAAGTCAATTCTTCCCTCTATAAAACTTGGAGGGCTTGAAACGTCCAAAGCATTTATACCAATAGATCTCGTATTGCCAGGTGAAATAGAGATATCAAAGGCCTTACTAGAATTAGCTATTAAGTCTCGAAGAGAAAGATTTACTTGGAGACTTAAAGTTAATGGTGTTCCAGTAACTCGAGAGTTTAAGCCGAACTCTATTGCTGAAGCAAAGGATTATCTATTTTCAAAATTAGTTTATGATATAACTCCAATCATGCAGGCTAGAAAGAAAAGAAGACATCGATGTAATATCGTAGTCCGATATGAGGGTAGTGAATATCTGTCCATAGAGCATGTAGGCTTGCTCTTATATATACCATCTGAAGATGCTAAATCATATATAAGTCTATTGAGCGGAGCATTAGCTCTTGAACCTGGCGAAGTATATAGATCAATACTTAAGCACCCAACAGGTATCGATACAACTGGAAAATTAAGAGTTACCCTATTTTCACCAAGTACCCAAGCTGAGATCGGTATTAGATTTAATGGTAAATTAGAAACATCGCTTTCAAGTATTGTAGGAGGAGAGGAAGCAGTACTAGAGGTTTCCGATATAAATGAAGTCAACACTATTGATATAAACCATGTAGATACTGGCGCGACTTATTATCCTAAGGAATTACTTATATCAAGTCTCTACCTACAACAGAGCATCTATCGAGAGCCTAAATTAACCATTAAAGAAATCATTATATCCGATAAACTTGAAAGTGGTGACAAAATAAGACTAGTAATATCTAATGATGGAGAATCGGTTCCTGATAAGTCTATATTAACAATTATTCATCTTGGATCAACAATATATAGAGAAGAACTGCCTAACTTAGAACCTGGAGAAGAGACTGTTGTTGAGCCGAAAATTAAGCTACCTAGAGGAGAATATCCCCTCATTATAAGATTAATTTGGAAAAAATTATCCAGAACAACATTTACTGATAAGAAAATTATTTTAAATCTATCATAGTCCCGTAACGAATCATTTATATTTTCTAGATCAATAAAGATACTCCCTTAGTAATATTCATTATCTACTTTCAGTTATTTATATTTTGGGGGATAGCTTTGGAACCTAAATACTTATCATCCAGATCTAATTGGATCGAGGCATCTCCATTAGCTCTTATAGTCTCGAAAATAGCTAGCTTGAAGGCTAAAGGTATCCAAGTATTATCGCTTGCAGCAGGAGACCCGGATCCATATCTTATACCACGTGAAGAATTAGCTAATATAGCCCATGATGTATTAAAGAATATTCCGGCTTCTGTAATATATACTCCGACAGCTGGCATATTAGAGTTAAGAAAAGAAATAGCAAGATTAACTGAAAAATATGATAAGATAAAAGTAGATCCGCAAAAAATAATTGTTTCAAGTGGTAGTACTATTGCCATAGATCTATTAATAAGAGTTCTTCTAGATCCAGGAGATATAGTTATCTCGGAAAATCCAACATACATAAACACATTATATGCTTTAAAGCAGCATGGAATTCAAGTCATTGGAGTAAATATGGATAGTAAAGGTATGAAGACCGATGAATTAGAGGATATAGTTAAAAGACTGAAGTCACAGCATAAAAAGATTAAATTAATCTATACTATACCCACAGGCCAGAATCCATCAGGAGTAACTATGTCTCTTGATCGGAGAAAGCATCTTTTAGAGATAGCATCTCAATATGATATATTGATACTAGAAGATTTTGCATATAACTATATATTTTATGAAGAACCTCCTCCCACTATAAAATCAATGGATAAAGAAGAACGAGTTATAGTTATCGGGACACTAAGCAAGGTTATGGGAACAGGTTTTAGAGTAGGATGGATCATTGCTCCCGAGACCATTACGAATAAAATAATTGAAATGAAGCAACCAATAGATTTCTGTGCACCGGCAATCTCACAATATATAGCTCTAGAATATTTGAAGAGAGGATTATTCGAAAAACATCATTTAAGGATATTGAAAAACTATAAGGAGAAAAGGGATACTCTAATAGGATCATTAGAGACTCATCTACCTAAAGCAGAGTTTACCAGGCCTAGTGCAGGATTGTTCTTAATGTTATATTTACCTGAGAATGCTGATGGACAGGAATTTGCTCAAAAACTCCTTGATAAATACCATGTAGCAGTTGTACCAGCTGGACCATTCCATCCTAACAGAGACCATCCTAATACGCTAAGACTTAATTTCAGTAGACCATCAGTAAAGGATATTGAGGAAGCCGTCAATAGACTTGCAAAACTATATCATGAACTTTATCATTAGTTTTTAAAGCATTATTTTTATCTACAGAATAGTTTCGGCCATCTCACACCTTTATTTATATCCCTGCTAATAACACTGGTGCATAATGTATTGAAGAACATTGGAGAGATAATAGATTATATACTTAGAAACAGACTATCGACACCTAAAAGAGTATATGAAGCACTTGACATATATTTCAAGAAAGGCGTTACACGATACTTCGTTGATAAAGATGGTATCGAAGGAATAGTATTAGGTAATAGTGGAGGAGTACACATAGTGAGAATAAGTAATGAAGGATATAAATGCACATGTAGCGATATTCATACTAATCACTACTTATGTAAACACGCTTTAGCTCTATTATACCAGGTCTTAAATGATAAAAGAATGCAAGACAAGTCCTTAACTATAGTACTCAATATGCTGAACAGCATAGAGAACATTAAGGAAATACCAATAACTATACCTTTGCATTAACTAACATTTTATTTCTAAATACTTTTATAATGTTTCATAAGATTTTCTAATTGCAAATTAATATGTAAAAGATATAATTGATCAAAGAGATCTGTAGCTATTTTTAGATAATATCTAATAAATAGTATTGTAAGAGATATAATGGATATTTCATGAGCGATGAATTGGTCAGCAGAAATGGTTTTGTTCCTTACGCCTTCATAACTTAGCATGATTATTAAAGAGAGCTTCTATTGTAATTCTTGTGTGAACTATTAAAGAAAAATATTAATGAGTTAATACATGATTTATAAAGGTATTGTAGAAGCATGGAGCCCTAGGTAGCAGGGTTTGAATTATTATGATTAAATATGTCAACTATAATTATATAGATTTGCCAAGGCTAAGTATTTGGGTTGCCCAAGAGCTTATAGATTCAATAACCAATGGATTAACTAGTATATGGACAACATTTGATCTAGGACTGTCAAGTGAGAAAGCTATAGTTGATAATGACTGCGTTATAATACGTGGAAATTATAGGATTTGTATTGATGAATTAAACTTGATTGAAAAAGACAAGATCTATGAGATTACAGATTATGGGCTGAGAGCTATATTAATAAGCAATGTTAGTGTTTATAAGCTTAAGCCAGTTTCTAAAGATACCGCGCCCACACTCGAGATTAATGGTATACATATGCATAGAATTGTTGGTATAACTCCATGGATGGATAGTTATTTGAAAGTACATGTAGCTAGGGTTCGCAGGGGACATTATGTATTAGATACCTGTATGGGCCTTGGCTATACTGCTATCCATAGTATTTTGAGAGGAGCATATGTATTAACTGTTGAAATAGATCCAAATGTTATAGAGATAACTAGGCACAATCCATGGAGTAAAAAATTAGGGGATAAAGGAATAAGAATAATCCATGGAGACATCACTGATGTAGTCCACGAACTAAGTGACCACACTTTTCATAGAATAATTCATGACCCACCTAGATTTACATCGAGAACAGGTGATCTATATAGTCTTGAACTTTACAAAGAATTCTATAGAGTATTAAAGCCTAATGGTATACTGTTTCATTATACTGGCGAACCAGGTAGACACGGTGGTCCCAGGATTGTTAAGGGAATAGGTGAAAGACTTAGAATGGCGGGATTTATAGTTAAATATAATCGTAGAGCCCAAGGTTATATAGCTAAGAAGCTCTAAGTTGTAATGGTTTCCAATACTGCTTTTACTAATAATCTTTCGTTATTCATAGCCTTCCTCAATAGCTTTTTATCATCATATATTGAAACCCACTTATCCCTATATAGTTCGTCAGTAATGGTTAACATTATAGCTAACTCTATATTTCGATACTCAGCTACACACATGAGAGCTATAGACTCCATATCAACTCCAAGTATCCCCCGCCTACTATATTCAATAACCTTATCTCTAGTTTCACGAAATATTGCATCAGTAGTCCATATACCTTCCTTTGAAACCCGGAATTTCCCCCTACCCTTAATCTTCTTAATATTCTTATATAGCCTGTCTGTGAGAATATGGCTTAATCTTGGAATATGTTCTGGATATTGTTTTATAAGTGTTTAGTTTAGCTGAATAGTGTGTCTAGGAGTGGCATTGTTATGAAGCCGGTGAAGAAACCTATGGTTGCTGGTTCATCGTATTCTTTACCATAGATTTCTGGTATTAATTCATGAATGACTACGTATATTATTGCGGCTGCTGAGAAGGTCATAAGGAATAGTAGTATAATACTTGTGAATTCTCCGAAGAACTGTATTGTGACCCATGGAATACGTGCTGCAAAAAACTCCGTGAATCCACTGAAAAACGCCTAGAAATAATGTTTGGGTCTTGTTACCAGTAGCGTTGTAATAGGAGAGGAATACAGCGAGCCCTTCAGGGATATCCTGTACACCGATAGCAATAGCTACTAATAGACCTGTATATACACTACTAATTACTGATACCTCAACAGCCATTCCCTCAGGAATATTATGTATTATAACACTAAATGCTACAAGTAGCATCTCCTTATAATGCCTAAACATTCACATGGACCCTCATAACCTTTAACAATATGTAGATGCGGTAACAACATGTTGAGTACATGGATGAATAATGCACTATTTATAAAACCAGTGTAAACAATCAAGAAACAACCAGTTTCAAGCACAGTTAATAACAAACTTGTAAACGAAGCAACAATCATTACACCACTGGAAAAACCAAGACCAGATACTACTCCACCAATAATGAAAATATACTTAACCATGCGCCCACCACACAGTAAATTAATACCAACTTAAAAACTCTGATCTAAATAATCGGATGATAACAATTATATATTACTAAAAACTATATGTTAGACCGTAGAAGGAAAGAAGATCAGTACAGAATATATCTCTTGGATGCAGCCACACATAGCCCTAACAAATCTAGTTGCTATTATGATTAGTGACGACTATAGGCCAGATATCTTATATGCAGTCGTAAAGGGAGGTCAATCCCTACTAGAATACTATTAGACCTCCTAGATATGGATCAGCTAGGATTTATAGGTGTAAAATTCCATAGGGGGTAGGTACTCAAAAGGCAGGACCTGAATAAACCTATTACCTACACATGCTGTAAGAAACAAGAATATCCTAGTTGTAGGCGATGTGGTTGATACTGGCAGAACATTATAGCTTGTAATAGAGAAACTTCCTAGATATGATGCGGAGAAAATAGTTTCTCTAGTAATATATGTTAAGCCGTGGAGCTCGATGTATCCCGATTATTATCACAAGGTAACATCAAACTGGGTAGTATTTCCTTTTGGAAATTATCGAAACCTCTAAGGAGATATACATTAAGCCTGACGATTTAGGCGGAGATTCATCTATATTTCAATATATAACTAGGAATCTCCTCAAGGACTCCTAGGTGATGATCCATGATATTTTTGTCAACGATCTAAATATGTTTTTTAATATTGTATTTGGATTACCACTTAGTTTTGAGGCATAAATTTATTTCCTAAACAACGTTATTTATAGTTCGGTGTATATAGTGCTTTTGGATCGTGTTTCTAAGTGGCTTTTAGATATGATTATATCTCTAGGTGATATACCAAAAGTTATTGATTATTGTGTTGGTGTAAGGTATTCTTATGTTCTGATAAGAGATCGTGATGGTAGGGAATGGTTAGGTGTTGCTTTAACACCTATTGAAGATACTATTGGCTCTCCTTATGAATTACCTGATCATGTTGACTGTACTAGCTTACTTGACTATGTTTCGTCTCTAAGTCCTACTATTAAATCCCTTGGCGTTGCTTTACTTAATGCCTTATCTAGTTATCTCCTATGGGGACGTGGTATTAATTCTGGTTTCATTATTAAGACAGGAGATGAGATCATATATTTATTGGATAAGTTAATCGAAGAGCCCGCAGTTGTTATTGGTAATATGGGACCATTAGTTAGAAGATTAAGAAGTCAGGGCTTAAAGAACATTAGGGTTCTTGAAAGAAATCCATGTTTTAGATGTGGAGTTGCACTTCCTGATACTGCATTAAGTAGAACAGTACCACGCAATGCTACTCTAGTAGTTACTGGAGCCACTCTGGTTAACGACACCATAGATTATATAATAAGAATAAGTAAGGAGAGGTCGTGTAGGATCATATTAGTTGGTCCCACAGCAGCTGTACATCCAAAACCATTAATCCAAGAAGGCGTTTATGCATTAGCTTCCATGGTACCAATAAGTAATGAAAAAGTTATAAGAATCATTAAACTAGGTGGTGGTAGGTGGTTATTTAGTAAATTCTGTAAACATTATCTAGCATTAAGCCTGAATTAATTGAATATTTAAGTATGTAACTTGTAGAAGCCTTAGCGTAGGTTGTATCTGCTCGTGGATCCGAAGCTACTATTATTGAGAATTACCTATTGATAGCGCTATTCTTATCAAAAACCAATATAATCGACATAATGAAAACTAATATTCCCGAGTTACCTACCCATGTTCCCATTATTTTATGGGTTCCTTTCATTTTCGGAAAAGACCATATATTGTCTGAAGCCCTAGATCAATAAAGAAAATCGCTATACATAATATTTGTTTTTCGATTGGATTCATTATCTTCCTCTTTTATACAGGTAATTTCATATAATATAACCGATAATTCAATGCTAAAAGTGTATCATCTAATAGTTCTTTCTTTTTAATTTCCTTTTCTGTCATTTATTTCATCATCACAAGTCTTGGATAATGAGTGCAGATACCTTTAACTGGAACATTACTTTTCCTATGATTTTTATGGTATCATTTACATATCTTTCAGCTTTAGTTTTATTGGATAGTATATCCTACCTTTTAGGATAATTTTGCTTTAGCCATTTCTCGAACTCTTCTCCACTCGCCCTTAAGTTCAAAAACTCAAACCAGTAAAAATTTACGAAGTATTTTTGTTTCCTTAATCAATTTTCCGCATCAACCAAATCTGAGGAAAATAGTGATAGCTTGTACCCTCTTCCCTGATCCCCCATGTTGGTAATAGTATATCCGTCATTCTAAGCCTCGGATTTATTGCTCCTGCATAACCTATTACAATACACCGCCTTAAACCAAGAGCTATCATTAACTCAAGAGCCATTATGGTTGCTGGAGCACCAATATACTCTGACAACAGCTAATCTTTTACCTCTATAAAAACCTGAATAAGATTCTAGACTTGGTATGTCCAACTTTATGTCCTAGCTGTATACCTACTAAATACTATGATAGGATCTCCCGGTATACCGTCCCTGCTATTCCCGTGAATAAAATCCCTGGTATCCATTACTGGATTTCCGTAACCGAGCCTTATACACAAAACTATTCTCCCTTCAAAATATTTAGCTATAGATAATATTTGAGGCAATATATTTTAACAGTGTACTAAAATAGATCTATTGGTAATCAATAATATTGAGATAGATATAGTTTCAATGTAGGTGTAAGATAGGTGCATATACCTCCGACTCATCCAAGAAGGGAAAGTTTATTGATTAGAGAAAAACTCATTGAGGGTTATAAAAATGGACTTGTAGCTCTTGCGGGTTTAATAGCTCATGGTAGAGGCGAAGCCTTTGACTACATACTGGGTGAAAAAACAATCGAACCAGCTCACGAAGCATTAAAGGCTGCTGCGGCTGCATTACTAACTGCTAAATACCCAGTTATATCAGT
>CAZHDB010000028.1:0-21003 GCA_964531225.1 uncultured Desulfurococcaceae archaeon | reverse complement strand
ATCTACATAACCACATATTGGACAGGTAATGGATGACTTCTTTGCGTTAGCTTCTGATACATTTAAACCTCGCTCATAGAATTTATAGTCAAGGTACTCTATGAGCCTACGATACGGGAAAGTAGATAGTCTATAGTTCAATTGTTTGCTCCTCTTCTTACTATTGAGTCTTAAGTGGTTGAGATTCTCCCTAACTAAGTCAGCGTTATGTTTCCTAGCAATCTCTGCTAGTAATGTAGTTATCTTCTTTAACCTATCCTCTACACGCTTTCTCTCACGGTAACCATACTTAGCGAGAAGCTTATCCCTCAACCTAGAATACTTAACTTTCTCTTGGATGCTTTTCCTAATTCTTCTATAATTTGTACGTATTTTCCTGATATCATGCCTTATTGAGAACAGTATGGCCTCATTCCTATCATAATTAACCAGTAGACAGTCAATACTGTTCTCGTTAATATCTATGAAGAGTTTATTCCTATGTTCATTAACCTTAACATCCCTACTTATGCTTAGGAGCAGGTAGATACAGTTGTCATCAATCAGCATCCTAGAGTTCCCTAGCTTAGCACCCTTAAGCTCCCTATTAGCATAGTCGTACTCCATTACCAAGAATCTCAGGTAAACACCACTACCCTTTGATACGGTCAGTACTAGGAAACCATGTCTCCTCTCAAGCTTGTAGGTATCAACGTGAAGTTCGATAACCCTATTATCTTCCACCTTAGGCGGTGATGGGGGTGATAATCTATTCTTTTTCTTCTTTGGCAGTCGTTTCCATTTGTTCAGTAGTTTCCTATAGCTACGGTACATCGCTAAAGCTCTCTTGTAAGCCTCCTGAACGAACTTATTGTGGAGATGAGGATATTTTTCTCTTAAAACTCTATAACACAGCTCGTGGGCTCTCTTCCTACTACGAACATCATTCTTAATGATGACATCTAATGCATCTTTTACCATTGACGTGTAGTCGTTTAGGAGAGAAACTAATTGACTCTTAACGCTTCTTGTTAGTGGTATGAGCTTAAACTTAATTGTTTTCTCAATAGTTTTAGTCGTCATCGCTAGTCACCTCTTCTATGACCTTTTTTATCTTTCTGAACTTCTGTGAACGCTTACCATAGATTCTACCAGCAAAGCTAATCACTATCGACACAAAATCCTCGATAAGTTCTTCCATGTAGCCCTTCTCAGTTTCCTCAATAACTTCTATCTTAACTCCATGTGACTCGAAGTATCTCTTAAGGTATTCAAATCCAAATCTCGTCAATCTATCTTTAAACTCTACTACTACGACATCAATTTGACGTTTTTCAACCATATCAAAGAGCTTGTGTAATCCACTCCTGTCCTCCTTTAAGCCACTAGCAATATCGGTTACAACATCAATGACTTTGTATCCTTTAGCAGAGCAATAATTCCTTAACCTCTCAACCTGTCTATCAAGATTACCATCTCTCTTTTGCTTATAGGAGCTGACCCTAGCATAAATTACTGCTCTTATCTCTCTAGATTTCTCTCCTAAGAAACGTTTAAGTTCGCTCTCAGGTATCATCCATAGCTTACCAATCCTCCTAGCTTTTAGCTTACCAGATTTAATCCACTTCCTAACAGCTACAGTAGAAACGTTAAGCATCCTAGCAACTTCAGATACCTTATAGAGTCGCTCCATTACTCATCAATTGTAAACTAGGTTTTAAGGTATTTAAATGTTACTCAAATTTCTAAAATAACTTAAGTACTCAAATAAGCGAATAGTCTTCTCTTGATAAAGTATATATTTGCCTTAAGCTTGATTATTTTAATAGTAATCGGTATTACTGATGTGATCGATTATGCCACCTTTTAGACGAGTTCTTGTAACAGGCCCTCCACTTAACGGTAGGGATGAATATTTAGAGAAGGTTGTTGAAAAACTTAAGAGTCTTGGAATAATAACAAGGATTTACAAAGTATTTGATTATATGAGGATCGCTGGTAAGCAGCTTGGCCATCCAAATATTACCAAGGATAATATCCTTGACTTGCCCGAGCCTTTATTACGAGAGCTAAGGGCTAAAGCGCTAAGTTTGATAGATGATGAAATACGTGATGACAGATATACCATGGTTCATATTATTTCAACGCCAAATGTATTTATTATAAGGCCTCATGGCCTAATAACTACTCCAATAACTTATGGTATAGACTATGATCTTGTTGAGACATATATAGATCCCGACATTGTTGTAGTAGCTCTAGACGATCTTGTAAAGGTCAGGGAAAGGATTAAGAGAGATCCAGTTTGGAATAAGAGGATTGTAAATCCAAGTCTTGAACTTGTAGCTAATTGGAGGCAAGAAGCTATTAATAATGCTCTTAGGATTATGAAGCTATACTATGAGAGAACTGGTAAACATTTAAGAGTAATACAATTCTCAGTAAATCATCCTCCAGAGATCATGGCTGAGCTAATAAGGAATGTTAAGCCTAGAATTTATATGAGTTATAATATGACTGGATTGCCTGTGGAAAGCTTTAATGACGTTATGAGATTTTATAACAAATTATCAAACTACTTTGTAGCATTTGATCCTGGAACAATAAAGGATTGGGAAATCATTAGCGGCTATGACGAGATTCTTGAAAGTGGGAAAAAGGAGTATGTTGTAGAAGCATATGGACAGAAATATGTATTGAGTATAGAAGAGATCGAAAGAGCAATTGATCTTATAAGAGCTCAAGTTGTATCACGTGATTTTAACTATGTACATAATGCTGACGCTATAGTTGTTTATCACCATGCTCCATATCCATCCCATGGTGTCATGGCAGAGGTTATTGAAGCTTCTAGAATTGGAAGGCCGGTATATGTTTTGTATCCATATATGAAGAGACTTAGTCCATTCTTTGAACACTATGTATATAGTTCATATCGTGGAGAAGAAAGAATTGTATCCTATAGAAATTATCCAGTAAAGGATATTGAGGAACTTGAGAATATATTAATAAATAAAATGGTTAATGATGCATGTAGTAATCGATGGACTACATGGAGCCCTGAAAGAGAATATTTTGAACAATACTGTACATAGTTACTGAAAATTAGACATGTTGTTTAATATACATTAGGTCTTCTAAACTTAGCCTCCAACCCATAGAACCAATTATTTCAATTAAATGATCCATCTTCTCTGCCTTAGGAATAGCAATTACTCTTGGATGAGATATTATATAATTTAAAGCAATCTGAATAGGAGTTCCATTATTTTTCTACTTAGTTCCTTTAAAACCCGTAAATGCCTTACATGACCTTTCTCTAATGGAGTATATGCCTGTATAGTTATGTTCTTTTTGATATAGTATGGCAATAAATATTCTTCAATACTTCTTTCAAGAACACTATAATGAACTTGATTAACGACGATCTCTGCCTTTCTAGTATAACTAATGGCTTTCTCAAGATCTATTAAATCGAAATTACTTACACCAATATATCTAGATAGACCATTGAGGTAAATTATTTTAAAATTCCTTATTTGGATTTCTATAGGTAATGATGGGTTGGGCCAATGGATAAGAAAAAGATCTACGTAACTAACATTAAGTCTCCTCAAACTAGATCTTGCAGCTTTTAAAACTTCATTTTGTGAGACTAAATGATGTGGAAGCATTTTTGTTGTAATAAATACATTTTCTCTACCAATATAATCTATTAATTTTCCAACAAATTCCTCTGCCTTACCATTATCATACATTTCAGCAGTATCAATATTATCTATACCATGTTCGAGAGCGTAAGAATATGTTTTAAAAGCCCTATTATAGTCTCTAATGGCCCAAGTGCCTAGGCCTATTGCAGATATGTATTCACCTGTTTTCCCTATCTCTTTCTTATCGTTGTAATCTATTTCAAAAATATTAATCACCAGATTTATATTAGTAGGATTCATATATAACTAATACACATTTGACCATGTTTCTGTTCATAGATACATTTTTAGTATAAGAATAACCCAGTTATAATAGTTCTTATAGAATAATGGATATTAGTTTTACCTATAGAAAATTATTTTATCTTTATGCAGTAATCACATATTATAGACATAATAAGTGTGGCTTGTAATGGTGCTAACATTGAGTGTTCTAAAGACTAAGCCCAAATATAGACCCATATTTTATCCAGAACTCTGTAAGGGATGCGGAATATGTATAGATGTATGTCCAGTAAAGATGCTGGAATTTTCTCCAGAATTTAATGAGAAAGGCTATCATTATCCAAGGATTAAGGATGGAATGGAAGATAAATGTATTGGATGCCGGTTATGTGAAAGATATTGTCCTGACTTAGCAGTTTATGTCGAGGTGAAGAAAGAATGAGTAAACTCTTAAAACCAGGTACTTATTTTCTCGAAGGAAACATAGCATGTGCGGAGGCAGCATTACTTGCAGGATGCCGATTCTATGCCGGCTATCCAATAACGCCATCAAGTGAGCTAATGCATCATATGGCTCGTAGAATGCCGGAAGTAGGAGGAGTTTTTATCCAAGGAGAGGATGAGATAGCCTCTATAATGATGGCTTTAGGAGGATCTGCTGCAGGATTAAAGTCTATGACAGCAACTAGTGGTCCTGGATTATCTCTTATGCAAGAGAGTATTGGTTTAGCGGCTATGCTTGAATTACCAGTTGTTATTGTTGATATACAACGAGCAGGCCCGTCAACAGGTATACCTACGCTTATGGGTCAAGGAGATATTATGCAGGCTAAGTGGGGAAGTCATGGAGACTATGAAATAGTTGCTTACCTACCGTCTTCACCTCAGGAATTATTTGATATGACTATTGAAGCATTTAATACTGCAGAGGAGTACCGTGTACCAGTTATTGTTTTAGCCGATAAGATAATTGGACAAATGTATGGCAAGATAAGAGTGCCTGACTATTCAGAGATAAAGCTTGTTGAGAGAAGAAAACCAAGTATACCTCCTGAAAAATATATGGAATATTTACCGTATGATTCAAATGAATTGATACCATCTTTTGCTGCCGCTGGAGATGGTTATAGAATACATATGACGGGCTTAATGCATGATGATCGTGGATATCCGAATTTATCTCAAGAAGCGAGTTGGAAACTTGTTACTAGACTCGTGCGTAAAATTAGGGAAAATTCCAAAAAGATAGCTAAATGGGAAGAATATTGGCTAGAAGATGCAGAGTATGTAATTGTAGCATATGGTAGTGTCTCTGGACCAGTGAAATACGCTATCAAGAGAGCTAGAGATGAAGGATATAAGGTAGGATTATTTAGACTATTAACTGCTTGGCCTTTTCCAGGATGGAGAATACAAGAACTTGATTATAACAACACCATTAAGAAGTTTATTGTAATCGAGGTTAATATGGGACAAGTATACCGTATTGTAAAAGAATATGTAAGAAATGCTGAAGTTCTCCATGTGCCTAGTGCACCGGGTTATCTCCCTGAGCCTCAAAGAATTCTTTCTACGATTAAGAGCTTATGTAGGTGATAGAAGTGGTAAAGGCTCTCCCACCTGGATATAAGGATATAGAGCCATTAATCCGTATTGAGAGATTGCCCACTATATGGTGTCCAGCATGTGGACTAGGTATATTGTTGAAGTTATACACTAAAGCTATTACTAAATCCGGTATTCCTCCAGAGAAACACGTTATTGTATCTGGTATTGGATGTACTGGTAGAATGGCTGGTTATGTACGTGTAGATAGCTATCATGTTACTCATGGCCGTGCAATACCCTTTGCCGTAGGTATTAAGATGGCTAAGCCATGGTTAACTGTTACCGTGATTAGTGGAGACGGAGATCTAGCTAGTATCGGCGGCAATCATTTCATACATGCAGCACGTAGAAACCATGACATAACAGTTATTGTTGTAAATAACTATATTTATGGAATGACAGGCGGACAGTCCAGTCCAACAACACCTAGTGGATCGAGAACTATGACTTCTCCCTATGGCCATATAGAAGAGCCATTTAATATACCGTATCTAGCATATGCTGCTGGTGCATCATATATTGCAAGATGGACTGTATTCCATGATATACAGCTTCTAAATTCTATATTGAAGGCATTTAAGACTAAAGGCTTCTCAGTAATTGAGGTATTAAATCCATGTACAGTCTTTAGTTATAGAAATAATATTGATATGTTAGAGCTAATTAGGTATTTCAGGACAAAATCTATCGTCAAACGCGATGTTAAATTCGAAGATCTAAGAATAGAATTGGGTAAACCAATAATTATAGGTGAATTCTTGCATAGAACAGATATACCAAGTTTTGAAGAAAAATACCTTGAGTTAAAAAAGAGGATAGGAGGTGAATAATTCATGTCTAGATATGAGTTTATAATTGCAGGTCTCGGTGGACACGGAATTATATTTATGGGCCGTGTACTCGGTTATGCAGCCATATTAGCTGGAAAAGACGCAGTTATGACAACATCTTATAGCCCTGCACAACGTGGCGGATGGTCTAAAGCGTATGTTGTAGTATCTGATGAACCAGTTGCTTATCCACTAGTATCTGAAGCCGATGCTTTAGTTGCTACAACTCTTGAAATGCTGAAAAGTGAGATAAGATGGTTGAAGAAAGGAGGTATATTAATCGTTGACTCAGATTTAATAAGAGGTCCTATGGTCTCTGAAGAAGAATATAGAATATATAAGGTACCTGCAAGAACAATTGCTAAAGAAGCATCCGGAAATGAGAGAACAGCTAATATGGTATTACTTGGAGCATTAGTTGGCTTAACAAGAATTGTAGAGCCTGTACATGTAAAGGAGTCTATTAAAACCAGTGTTAGAAGAATGGAATTAATTGAGCCAAATATTAGATCCTTTATGACAGGATATAACACTGTTAAAGAAACAAAATAGTTTTTTTCAAACTATTTATAACTGTTTTCAGTTTTCTCAGAATATCTCTCCATAAACACTCTTAGCCTTATATCCTATGACACGTAAATCTATAACTTTTCTAAGCGGATAATGACCTTCGATATAGAAGACAATAGGATAACTTGCGGGCTGTCTTGCTATGGTATACCTGCCAATATACTTCTCCGTATATAGGTACCTTACGATAGTGTTTTGAGGTAATATTTTTCTCAACATCTTCCTGTCTATTTCATCCATAATTCTTCTACGATATATCTCGTAAAGACTATGATGCTTCTTTAATAAATGTTCAACTTCGTCTTTTCTCAACCATAATGGTGTGTTCTCTAAAACAGTAACCTTACGAACATTTATCCTTCTGATCAATAAGCCTTCATTAAGTATCTTATATAAGTACTCAAGATTTATACGATATGTATCCCTTGACTCGCCTGGCAAGCCATACAGTAGATTTATCCCCGGAAGTAGTTCTGGTAACCCATTCCATCCTCTTTTAGAACCAACTCTATTTATTATTCTAATAGCCTCTAAAGCTTCATCCGGGTAAACCTTTAGATTATTATACTTTATAACCTTTGAATCGAAAGATTCAATGCCTATGGCTGCTACATCGCCAGACGTATGATACTTTATTATTATCTTTAAGGCTTCTAATGCTTCATCTTTATTATGTGCTATTGTTCCTGGATTAACATTATCTATGTGAAGAATCTTCAAGTTGATTGCAATAGATCTTATTCCATGAAATAATCTCCTCAATGCATTAACATTAGGCTTAGGAAACTCTATCTTCCCTGTATCATAAGCCATATAAGCAAGGATGTCGGGTTGCTTACCAATACGATAATGCTTTGCACCAAAGCGATCTAGTGCCTCAATCTCCTTTAAAATACCCTCGATACTCCTATAGACAACCATGCCTGTTCTCGGCTCAATACAGAAGCTACATCCACCAGTTATATACCTTGGGCAGCCACGAAACGTCTCAATTTCTACAATAAGATTCCATCCATAATTTGGATGCTGTTTAATAATCTTAGCACCATAATAAAATGACTTATCAGCAAGATCATAGTTTTGACGAACTTTTATAATAGGAGCCTTTTCCCATCCGTACTTTATGGCTTCATAAAAGAAGAATTCGGGATCTCCTGGTACTATGTATTCAAATAGTCTCTTAAGCCTTCTAATCGAGAAGGCTATAGTGCCTCCTCCAAGACCCATTCCAAACCGTGCAGCAGGTCCTATAAGTATTCTTATTTTTTCATCTAATAGCATCATTAGTCTTTCAAGTTCACCTATAGTTATCGGCTTACCGCCGAGATACCTTCCTGGAACCTCAGCGCCTGCTATAACTACAATTACATCGCATGTTTTTGCTATCTTCATGAATTTCTCTATATTTTGTCTAATCATGTCGATTGTAAAGTATTTGACATCGATGCTTTTATCAGCAAACCATATACTACCAGCTACAAGTCTTGGATAAGTATTAATGTATGGAGGTACACCTAAACCAGCTGGTTCATCAGTATATCCATCGATTATTACTACTCTTCTAATCATACTCTACCCTACTTGAAGGAATTTATATGTTATTTAGCTATTTAACTACCTTTCTTTGCGATCATCAATGCCTTCTTAGCTAGATAGAATGCTATAGGTATTAAGACTATCGCGAAAGCTATTGCTAATCCTAATGCAAGATTATTTATGACCTGTATTGTTGATGGGAACTCACTGAATACTGCACTAACACCGATCATTAAGAAGATAAGAATAATTAAGAACTGCAGAAATGGAGCCAATTCTTTAAACTCAGGATGTTGATTAATAATTATTTTCAAGGCTGAATCCGCAATAAATACGCCTATAGCAATAACTAAAGCTCCTACTATGAGCGGATATATGAGAGTACTCTGTAGATCTAATAGTTCAAGTGAAATAGTTACTACAACTGCAATTAGTCCAAGCAATATAAAGTTTTCAATGAGAACCGCCAGAGACGCATAACCTTCTGGAAATGCTTTCCTTAGGAAGCTGCCAATGTACTTAGCAAGTCCCAAAGCCAATATCACACCTATTGTTAAGACCGTTATACCTCCAATAAGGTAGGGTAAATAATTAGCTACTCTGGTGATAATAGTACCAGCTTCACCTGGTATAGCTAATAAGTCAACCGCTGCAACAATGGATATAGAAATGATAAATGCTTTAGTTAAGCCTCCAATGAGATCAGATAGATCAAGTCCTAGTTCTCTAATAGTTTTACCAACATCTGTCCTATCAAGTGGTTTTTCTACAAATTTTTGGATAATCTTATTGACTGCACTACCTATGAATTCGCCTGCAACATAACCTATAAGCACAACTATAATAGCACCTATAATGTTCGGTAATCTACTAATAATTTCATTCAAAACGCTAATCAAATCCTGCTGGAATTGATGAATAACATCTACCATAATCCACACCTACATTTTATTACTTTATTGAAGTTAATAAATAATCCCTTGTAAGATGTATTCTTATTTTAATTTACAATAATTTCTTTAAAGATAGTAAATCATTGATATTCATAAGATTTATATAATTCTTAAATACTCTATATTAATTTATAGAGAAGTTCCTGATCGATGAAGATGAGTGGAATAGCTTATCAAAATAAATACTAGAATAATTCAATAAATTAATAATCAATGTTATTAATGAAATAATATAGTAAAACACAGCTATAGTTCTATGTTGGCATGGACATTTCTTAGATCTTCTTCAGTTTTACCTAGTCTTCTCATGAGTTCAACAGATATTCCATCAAGAAATACAAGTAATGTATCTTCGAATAATGTACCCAATGGAGCTAATGGTTCATGGATTCCGAGGATCTGTCTAGCGAAATAATCTTCTTCACATGCTATTTTCGTTCTACCAGGCACAACAACTATTGTGTCAGCTAATTTAGCTAAAGGACTGTCTGGATAACTAGTAACAGCTACGATTCTAGCACCTACATGCTTAGCTGCTTCAGCAGCTGTTACTATAAGCCTTGTTCTGCCTGAACCAGATAATGCTATTACTAGATCGTTTTCCCTTATCCTAGGTATAATGGTTTCTCCTAGAACAGCTACTTGGTAACCTAGATGGAGAAGCCTCATAGCAAATGCTTTACCAACAAGACCTGTTCTCCCTGCACCCATTATTAATAGACGTGCCCTACGCTCATAAGCATCAACTAATTCTTCAACCATTTTGTTCGCCTGATTATCATCAATTAGATCAATAGATTTACGTATAAATTCACTTATTTCAAGCATAGTTGCCCTAATAAGTCCTGAAACCATATCTTAAACACCATAGAAATGTAGTGGAGAAGATATATTTATGGATTATCATAATGATCTATGGTTTATAAAAAAGTTAATGGGTAATTAAAATCCGATTTATGTCCTTTTGGCAAACCATCCTACTAAGAATCCTATGATTAACAATATTATAGCCACTACAATTGTCATTGTCCAATCAGTAACTGGCACTTCCTCAGTAACAGTTGTTGGCACTGTCGTAGTCTCTGTTGTTGTCTCAGTTGTAGTCTCTGTAGCAGTCTCAGTCGTAGTCTCAGTTACTGTTTCGGTAACGGTCTCGGTAACTGTTGTAGTAAATGTAGGTGGTGCAGCAATAGAGAATAGCGATACTTTGGCAAATGCAGCTGGTTCTGTAGTATAGCTTGTTAACATGTCGTACTGTTCATCAGCTGTTGGAGCAAGCAAGTCAATAACTCTAGGAGCAACTCCTGCCAGAATAGCATTAGCATCACCGCCTCCAAAATTCCAATCTGTTGAATCACCTGGCACTACATCCCTAACCTTTGATGGACCGAATCCATCGTATCCTAATACAAGGACAGCATATCTCCAATTAGCAATATTCTCTACATCGGGTAGAACAGATGTATCAATAAATGCTAATATGATATTATTTTCTTGATCAGCAGAAACTACTAAGGCTCCGTCTTGGACGATATAGCTGCCATTAGCATAGTATATTGCTGCTTTCTGTCCAATAGGCACCGGTTCAGTATCCCATCCAGGTGTAAGCATTATAGCGAAGTGCCATCCATCTTCGATCTCTACATTTGCTCCAATTGTTGTATGGTTAACCGGTAGATCTTCACGTGTCGTCAATATATAGATTTGTACGAATTGTAGAGAGAATCCATTAGGTCCATTCCATGGATTGTCGCCAAGATTCTTTAATTGTGTCTTAAATACTAATACACCGTCAGCTGTACCTACCTCAAATTTCAATAGATCAAATGCTCCCTCTACAAAATCACTACTTGTTGGATAAGTATATGTACCTGGACCATTATCGTCTCCCTCAGGATCATCCATTTCAAACACTGTTGTTGAAACTATTCTTTGGCTGACAACAGAGGCTAGCCATAGAATCATGTTCCTAACATACTTTGGACCATCAAGGGGCACTCCATAGTATTCCCTCGAATATCCGGGTTCATAGTCACCATATGGACTCTCACCACTAGCTACGATAACTGTATTTGTATCATTCCAATACTCAGCACCAACGAAGAGATACCTCCTTTGTACATTAACATAGTCCGGGTAATACAGTATCCCCCAAGGTTCCTCATTCTCACTATAATAGGCAGTTTCGAATGTCCACACTATTCTGACAAGGCCGTCAAATGTCTCATTTAATGGATCATGCGGTGTACCAATATCATCAACCCATATGACACATGATGGGCCGTGGAATAATATTGGCTTCTCAATACCGATCTTCAATAGGAATGTATATAATTCAGGAATGTTATCAGGATCCATTTGCCCAAGAACTCTATAGGAGGCTCCAGCATTGTTTACGTCATCATAAACAGCGCCCAGCTCTATCCTAAGCTTTGAACCAATACCTTCAAGTAAATTATTTGCAGCATCCTGATATTGAGGACCATTGCCATAGTCGCTGTCCGATGCGACCCAAATAGCTTTATTCCCTGTGCCTAACCAGTCAATAATAGCATTTATTTCATCAGCAGAGAATGCTTGTGTAGGTTGTCCAACAAGAAGTATATCAATATTAGATAGTACATCTTCTGTAATAGTACTCTCGATCTTTACCCATTCTACAAACGTTATATTACCAATTATATAGTCCAAATATTTGTCGCTCTCTCCATGAGCGAGATCTACACCAACGACTATAGTATCATTATTAGCTATTACTGGCATTACAGCCAATGGTGCGACTAAAGCTATAGCTAATAATAGTACAAGTAGTATAGATTTACCCATAACTTACCCACCTAATGATACCTTATATGAAGAATAATTTAAATCTATATGTTGGTTCCTATAGTTTCGCCCATAATATTTATATAAATTGATTAACAGTGAATATCCAGCTTCACAGATGTACAGAAGTTTCTACTAAATTGATGAGTTTACAGTACCATAGATATATATCTTAGTATATATACCATAGATAACTAGAGAATTTTAGGAGGCGGGAAAGGAGTATGAATGTAATTAGAGTGGTTTCTTTATTAGTTCTACTATTATTGATTCTACCAATAATGAGTGTAGGGGTTAATGCAGTATCTGTTAATAATATTACCCGACAAGGCACATCTGATCAATGGCCTTGGGGCGAGGGTCAGGAACCGTTTCCATGGCTTGAGTATTTGAAGGGTCTTACTGATGAAAGAGGAGTTACATTGACTATTATAACGAGGCATGAGTCAACAATACAGTTATTGACTAAACAATTGTTTCTCGAGAGTCCTGTGGCCCAAGAGCTCGGTATAGTTAATATACAGTTCCTACAGCTGGGCCCCGATCTATGGGTTGATTATATACAGAGACGTATTGAGAGAGGTACACCAATAGATATAGCATGGGGTGGTGGTCCGACCATTTTCAACTATATAGATCAATTGGGTTACGTAATGGCTTTGAATCCCTCCGAACATCCAGAAGTATATGCCATACTTTATGAAGTATCTAAGATTCCAGAGCGTATTGCAGGATCTCCTACAAGATTAACAGATGATAATGGATATATTCATTGGATAGGTGCTGCAATAAGTAGCTTTGGTATCACAGTTAATAACGATAAGGCAAATGAATATAATGTACCTAAACCTAAGACATGGCTTGATCTAGCAAAACCTGAATATGCTAGGTACTTGCCTTCATCACAACTTATAGCAATAGCTGATCCACTTATGAGTACAAGTAATACACGTATGTACGAAATTATTTTACAAGCATATGGCTGGGAGGAAGGATGGAAAATACTTACATTAATGGCTGCTAATTCTAAGATTCTTGACTCAAGTAGTGGTGTACGAGACGCCGTCATACGTGGAGACGTAGTGGCTGGTATAACTATTGATTTCTATGGATATACTGCTATGCATCAGAATCCCGCATGTGAGTACATAATTCCAGAAAACGAGAGTATTATAAACTCTGATCCCATAGCTCTGCTTGCAGATTCGAAGCATCCGGTTCATGCAGCTGCTTTTATAGCATGGGTTTTAAGCGAGTTTGGAGGACAAGTCGTATGGCTGGATCCTAATATAAATAGATTGCCTATTAATGCAAAAGTATTTGATCTACCGGAGGGGCAGGAAAGACCGGATCTATATGAAGCATATGTTAAAGCTACTGCTGGAGGAGCAATATTATTCAATGAATCATTTGCGATTGCAACTGAGAGAGCCATGCAATATTATTTCAAAGCTACACTTGTAAATGCTCACGATGATCTCCAGAATACTTGGGCAGCTATAGCAAAGGCCTATTTGGATGGAGATATTAATGACGTAGAATATCAATATCTAATCAATAAACTTGGAGAGATAATTAGTTTTAAAGATCCATTGACTGGTCAAACCTTAAAGTTTACATCTGAATATGCAGCAAAGATCAATCCTAACCTTACACAAGCTGAAGTAGCTAGTGCTCTCTTAAGAGAATGGGAAGAGGCTGCGAGACAGAATTACCACAATGTCTACCTGGAATTACAGGATATATTAGCTGGTAGAAAGACTATTACAACACCGCCGACGGAAACAACGACTCCGCCAACAGAGACTGGAACAACACCTACAACACCGCCTACAGGATCACCTACAACGCCTACACCAGAAGGTATTCCCACATCGACTATTGTAACAATAATTGCCATTGTAATACTCGTAATAGCGATAGTAGTTTACTTCTATATTGGACGTAAGAGGTAGTTTTAATTTAAACTATTTTTCAATTAATTTATTTCCCAGATTCTATCATCTATATAATCTGCCATGTAGAAGAAAAATATTAGAATCTGTTAAATACAAATATCTAAGAATAAGGGTCGATAAGGCAATGGACGCTAAGCCCCCTGGCGTCAAGGACTTACTGTTTGGTGGATTAATAATAGCTATATTGTCGTTCATATTACAGACAAATATTCCTTTAAATGCCTATGTAGAATATGAGTCATTATTAATTGTGGGATGTATTCTATGGAGCTTACTAATACTTTCAAAAGGATTCGATCCATCAAGACTCATATATAGCTTCTCATGGAGCTTTATATCTGTAATTGGCGCAGTATATTCCATATTTATATGTATATTACAAGTCTATGGATTTCCTAGATTACTTATGTACCTATTATTACCAGTCATAGCATCTGCTATAATCGGATATGTTCAACAGAAAATTAACATGTATAGGCAAATAAGGAGCCGTAGGAAGATAAGAGTTTCTTTTACAAAGAAGATGAGAAGTGCTTTCTTCAAAATCGATACTGTAATGATAGTATTTATCATTATATCAACATTCATTCTAATAACCTTCCTAGTTGTCCCAGTACTTATGATGTTAAGACATGCTTTTGATGTATTACCTGATCAAGCTTGGTACGAACATTTCAAGGTAATATTTACAAGCCAATCCTATGTACGTAGATTCTTCTATCCCGATGAAAAGTTCTGGGATGTCAGAACCATCGGTAATGCTACAGTAGTAATAATTACTGGTTTGAATTTTGGAATATTATTAAATTCATTAATTAACGCAACTGTAGTGACTATGATAGCTACTGTTCTAGGTATTCTAGTTGCATTCATACTGGCAAGGTATGACTTCTATGGGAAAACTTTATTCAGAATACTTGCAACAGTACCATTATTCGTGACTCCTTTCGCTAATGCCTATGTAGTCAAAATATTATTTAATGAATCAGGCCCTATATCTGCATTAACATATGCTTTATTTGGATTCAAACTACGCATCGTTTCTTTGGCTGGAGTTGCACTTGCCCAGATAATGGCCTTTTATCCAATTGTATACCTCAATGCATATAGTAGCTTCATAAATGTCGATCCAAGTATGGAGGAACAAGCCGAAAATCTTGGAGCTAAGGGTTTAAAACTATTCTTTACAGTTACGTTACCGCTAGCTTTACCAGGTATTGCTGCTGGCTCTATATTAGTATTTATTTTCTCCCTAGAGGATCTAGGTGCGCCAATAGTATTTAATGAACCAAAGCTCATGAGCTACCAGATCTTTAGCTCATTGACAGGTGAAACCGGAATAGTAACCCCTGAAATAGCGGCTTTAGGCTTTGTTCTATTAGGACTGGCCGTAACTGGATTCCTAGTAATACGTAGTTATGTGGGTATGAGAGCATATGCTATGATATCTCGTGGCGGTAGATGGCATCCAAGAATAAAAAGAGTTGGAGTAAAAGGCCATCTATTAATTTATTCACTGCTCCTGCCTTTGATCATATTTACAGCTCTTCCACAAATAGGCGTTGTATTAATGGCCTTTAACATCATACCTCCTAGATCATTTACTCTACAACCAGAACAGGCTACTCCGAAATATATTGTTGAGATATTTACAGGGGGATCTGCTATAGCTAGAGATGTTCCAATGTATATACGCAATACTATAACTTATGCATTGTCAGCGGTAGGCTTAGCTATTATTATATCGCTTATTACAGCTTACGTAGTCAGCCGTACACGTATAAAGGTTATTACGCCAATGCTCGACACCTTAGCAACTATACCTATAGCAATACCCGGTCTAGTTGTTGCACTTGGATATTACTACTTCTATTCAGAACTAGCTAGATGGGCTCTTGGGACAGTACAGAATCCAGGATGGGCTACTGGTACATTTTTACAGCCATTATTTGAAGCAATAGATCCCGTTGCAGGACCCCCTGTATTCCAAGCATGGATCGTATTAATTATAGCTTATACTATACGTAAACTACCATTTGTAGCTAGATCAATTTATGCTGGATTCCAACAAGTCCATGAAGCCTTAGAAGAAGCTGCATTAAACCTTGGCGCGGGTAGATTAAGAACTATAACGACAGTTGTTTTACCCTTAATTATTATGAATATTGTAAGCGGTGCACTCATAGGCTTCATATATATTAGTACAGAAGTTAGTACAAGTGTTACTATTGGAAGTATCAATAGTAACCAAGCTCCAATGACCTATTATATGATGACTGTTTATAAAGGTACAACTACTGAGGGTATACAACATGTAGCTGCAATGGGCTTCCTATTAATTATGTTTCAGTTGATCGCTGTAATAATTGTGACGTTGGTGCTCAAACAGAGATACGCATTCATAGGTATCTAGCTGTTTTTATAAATACTTATACAGAATAACTATAGGATAGGTGCATAGACCGTGACAAAAGTCAGACTTGAAAATGTAACCAAGGTATATGGACCTGTAGTAGCAGTCGATCATGTAAATCTAGAGATAGAACATGGTGAACTATTTACATTACTTGGTCCAAGCGGCTGTGGTAAGACAACTACACTACGTATAATAGCTGGCTTTGAAGTTCCTGAAGAGGGTAAGGTATTCTTCGACGATGATGACGTAACTTTTATGAAACCATATCACCGTGGAACTGCAATGGTTTTCCAAAACTATGCATTATGGCCTCACATGACTGTATATGATAATATTGCATATGGTCTTCGTATCCAGAAAATACCAGAGAGTGAAATAAGAGAACGTGTTAAACGGGTTCTCGAACTTGTTAAGCTTGAAGGGCTTGAGAATCGTTTTCCACTACAACTTAGTGGTGGTCAGCAACAACGTGTTGCACTTGCAAGAGCACTTGTCGTTGAACCACGTGTTTTACTGCTTGATGAGCCCCTTAGTAATCTTGACGCTAAGCTACGTATTGAAATGAGAGAAGAGATTAAGAGGATTCAGAGGAAACTAGGTATTACAACAATCTATGTTACTCATGATCAGCTTGAGGCTATGAGTATAAGTGATCGAGTAGCGATTATGAATGAGGGCAGAATCTATCAAGTAGGGACGCCCAAAGAAGTCTACTTCTATCCTAAATCAATATTTGTAGCTAACTTCATTGGTAGAAGCAATATCTTTTACGGAAAAGTTACTGAGAAAGGAGATACTTATGCAAAGATATATATTGATGAGTTAAAAACGGAGCTTGAAGGACTACTAATTATGCCTGATGTTAAAGGTAAGGCGGCAGTTGTTGTAAGGCCGGAGAATATCATTATCGATAAAGCATTGTCAAGTAAAGCAAGATCTAGAGAACATAATGTCCTTAAAGGAAAGCTTGACTTTCAAATGTTTGTCGGCGAAAAAATAGAGGCTAGAATAAAAGTTGGTGATACCTCACTTATAGCATATATACCAAATATCCTAGATGTCCCGCTGGGATCGGATGTTACTGTCTATATACATAGAGATAATGTCAGAGTTCTTTCACCGAAATAAAGTATTAATTAAGAAAAAAAATATTTTGATATAGAATTATTATCTCTTCCTTAATAGATATATAATTATTACTATTAGAATTATTACTATTACTAGAATAACCATATAGAAGGTATAATCGGGCACTGTAGGAGGCGGTGTCTCTGTCGGTGATGAAGAAGGTGGTGTAGTAGGAGATGTAGTGGGGGATGTTGTCGATGTAGTAGTTGTTGGTGAAGTTGTAGGAGACGTTGTAGTAAGCATTCCCGGAACATAAGGTACAAGTGATATATCAAATTCCTTATATACAAGCTCGTTATCTTCACGGAATACACCTGCTATATAAACCCTTGAAACATCTCCCAGTTCATGTTTAAACTCTATAATATACGAATCTCCTGGATAAACTGTTACAGGCGATCCCGGTCCGAAATTCTTCGAAATAACTGGTTCGGCAAACTCCATTACACTAGGTAGTTGTTGTGAAGGTTGTTCAGGCGATTCCTCAGTCGGTCCATAATAATAATCTCCTGATTCTCCTGGAGCATAAAATGTAAATATATAATCTTGTTCATATACATTTCCAGCTAGATCATATACTACAAGCCTTATTGTTCTATTCACTGTTTCTCTAGCTGTGACCCATACTGATAATGTGTATGTAAGACCTGCCGCCTTCTTTACCTCTAAGGGAATTAATTGACTATCCTCTACAAGATAGGCAGAAACATTCCTTACACCCCAGCCCGCATCCATTATATCAAAGTATAATGTAACAGATCTATTGAGTCTTGGAGGTCTTGGAGTAGCAAGTTTAAACTCTGCAACTGGCGGAGTATAGTCCTCAGCAGCATATATTACAAATTCTATCATATCACCACAATTGGGCATGGTTATGTTGAGTAATGCATAGAGTATTCCATCCTTCACCATATAATCAAGCATTTCCGCATGGGCATTACCACGGCTTGACAATACTTTGAAGCTAGCTTGATCACCAATCCATGGAAGAGCAAGAGTCACCACATTTGATATTGGTACATTCTCTGAATCAGGATATAGGTTATTCCATAGTATGAAGTCATAAGCTGTATTACCTTCTAAGAATTGTCCGTAGAAGTAGCCTACATCCCATGTTGGATCATCAGGTATAGAGTTATAGACACGGCCTCTAACACTAGCATCTCCTTTAAAACCAATAAATGTTGGTGGTACATATGGAAATGTAAAGTTACCATCCATTAACAGATCAATTATCTGTAACCCATTATAGTTAGGCCTACTTTGCGCCATTGTAGTCGTCGTTATAAAGTATGTAACTGTACCCGTTCTATTTGAAACATACTTAACATATTGATCACGATGTATATGCCCGGCCATTACCATTGTAACATTATAGTCCTCGCATAACCTAAGTAGCCATTTAGCCATTGATACGTTTGCTCCCCAATAATAGCTAAGTGGACTATCTACATATTGGTGAGGATCTCTAAGTGTTTTGCTTTGATAATTTGTTACAAGCTCACCTTGCCAATAAAACACAGGATGATGCATTAGTATGATCTTTATCGGTACATCCGTATTATTAGCCAAAACCTGTTCCAGCCATTTAAGTGAAGACTCTTTAGGTAATCCTTCACCCATTGTATCAATACCAATAACTAAGATCTTATTTCCAATTAATCTATACCATTCACGAGGCCCATAATATACTTCCCAATTAGGTGTTCCGAAGTCATGATTACCTGGTATTAGAAGTAATGGCAATGGATACATAAATGTCCAGTGATAACCTCTACTCTCTATATATTGTGAAATACTTGCAGTATCTGCATTGTCACCTGTTTCAATAACCAGATCTGCTCCAAATAATTGTGTTAATAGTAATCCCACGAATCTTAAGTGCTGGTTTTCGGCAGGTGTTCCTAAGAAATGTAGATCAGATATATGTGCAATTCTTAACTTTGTAAAGCCATTAGATGGCAATACCCATACGCTTCTCGGTATCCAGTATTTAGTGCCATTTTCAAGCTCAATGTATAAATCATATAAACCAGTATCAGCAGTTTCAGGTACAGTCAATAGATAAACAGTCTTGTTCTCTCCATTAGTTGTTTCCCGCATATTATAGTTACTACGAACTCCTACAATTACTGATGAACTTGGTATAAGAAATAGTACAACAATAAATATAGCTAATAGATGTCTCTTCAAAATAATATCACCCAGGGATGTTACTCCATTAATATTTGTTCTTATGGAATTATTAATATATATGACTATTTGTTAGAACTATAAATGGGAACCCCGCCTCCTCACATCCCCAGAGACCCCATGCTGGGATATGGATATGAAGGGGATCGGTCGGGCGGGGTACATTAATATTCTTTAAGAAATAAACTAATATATTAATTGAATAGTTATGGTTATTCTTCAGTGTCAGGATTCAGTGCTAGTTCCTTGATCCCAATATATCTTTCAATACTTCCTTTAAGAATGCATGTCCAAGATATTCATGATCGTTTTCAAATTCATCTAATACTTCTCCAAGATTTCCTGGTAAACGTTTTTCTTTAGTATTTTTCCCCAATGGTATTTCATAAGCATCTACTTTGTACATCACCTATTATTAATGGAGAATACCTTATATACTTAATACCTACAAGTAACTCATAAAACAATGTATATGTGGTGATAAATTGGCTGATGTTGTGTTCATGTTTGAAGTTCACCAACCATATCGACTTGATCGAAGGGCCTATGATAAATTGCTTGAAAGAGCTTTACAAGGTAATCTTACTTATAGTGATCTTGAAGAAGCCATTCTTGATCAGGGTTTAAATAAACTTGTTATTGAACGTGCATCTAGCAAATGTTATATCCGGGCTACAAGCATTATCTTGGAAAATATTAAGAGGTATAAAGATTCATGGAAACCTTTCAAGGTTAGCTATAGTATTAGTGGTGTATTTATTGAACAAGTAAGGAAGTGGGCTCCGAAAGTAATTGATCTATTTCATGAATTAGCTGGAACAGGTATGGTAGAATTTATTGAACAGACATATTATCATAGTCTTGCAGCTTTTATACCGCCAGCATTTGATGAGCTTTGGGAGCAGATTATGGAGCATCGTAAGCTTATGAAGGAAGAGTTTGGTGTTGAACCAATTAGTATTGAGAATACAGAGTTTACCTATAATAATGATATAGCTTGTTTCTTCCACAGTCTTGGCTATAAGGTTATGTTGACTGAGGGTGTTGACTGGGTACTTGGGTGGAGAT
>CAZHDB010000027.1:0-22193 GCA_964531225.1 uncultured Desulfurococcaceae archaeon | reverse complement strand
GTCCGAGAGGCCTCGCAGCCGCCCCAAGCTGGGATCGGGCCGCCACTACATCAACTAGTTTCTGGTCTTATGCTTTAGAACAGGCTTTAGCAATAATAGTGCAAGAACGGCAATTAAATTTATATTAAGAATATTAAGATGAGGGATGGGTGTGCCTAAACTGGATAGTTCTACATGGTTCGTTATAGGCTTTACTATAGGAGTCCCCTATGGATTTATAGGATGGATTTATTCACCTCTGGCTTTCCTATATAGACTAGTTGGGATAAAAGGCTTATTTGATATCCTTGTTTATGGGTTTTTATCGGTTATAGTAACGGCGTGGATATATCCGATTCTTGGAGTATTATTTTGGAAAGTAAAGAAGGAACTAATAGATCTAGTTCTTGGGATGATGACTGGTTCTTCAATAGCAGCTTATATAACTAGTACTATAATTATTTTGATTGCTTCAATAATCGTATCAGCGGTTATGTCTGGTTTATAGCAATTCCTTTAGCAACATTTAAGCCTATTTAAGCTCTTTCCGCTCCCAGAATAGTCTATTCTACTTGAGTTGAAAATGGTACAGCCTAACAGTAATGAATTTACATGACAATAGATACCCAAACATACTAGGCCCTTGAAAATAAAAGATTAGGTAACAATAAATTTTCTTTCTCCATAAAAATTAGTATATGGTGTATGGAAATTGTCTGAGGTTGTTGTTTCTGAGAGGATTGATAAAATCGTTTATGGTATTTGGTGGTTTCTTTTAGGCTTATTCATTGGATCGTTTATATGGATTATTCCTTATCTTATTATTATATTTATTCCTATTATCTTGTTACCATTTGCTTTATTTTCTTGGTATGGAGTGTTTATTTATGGTTTGTTGTTTTCTGCTGCTATTGTATATTTAGTTCTTAGACTAACTAAGGTCGAGAAATATAAAAAAGCATTAATGATTGTTGGAGTTGCCTTAACAAGCAGTATAGTACCATATATAGTTTTTGAACTGCTAGTGTATTTTATAGCGAGGCCATAGCCTTCTTGAGCTATTTATATGATAAATTACAATCACATAGTTTTCTTTTTGATGTAAAATATGAAGCCTATTTATTAATGTGGAGATCTATATCATGCTTACAGTAAATAAATATATTAAAAAGCATAGAAAAACAAGCATAGATACAATAATTGAAGTAGCAGGTACTTCTTAACTCCGGTATTTACCATCTTGAGACATTATATTGATGCATAAATATTACAAGCCTAGTAGAAGATCTATATCTTGAATATTGTTGCAACAAATGATCACCAATAACCTTTGTGCGATCCTTAAACTTTACTCTTTATTTCCCCTAAATATATAATATAACTGGGACCACCGGTGTCGTGGAAACCATTAGTGATTATACTTGTTATATTAATTACGTCGTTAGGCTTAATCATATATAATAGTAATACTAACGATAAGGCCTTGGTTTTTAAGATACTACCAGATAAGGATCTCCTAAGAAAATTTCTTGAGAGCCAATACATTGAAGAGGCTGGTTTATTAAGAGCTTCTGTTTATCCTACTACTGATGATAGCTATAAGATCTTTGTAGCTAATGATAATGTATTAGGTGCAAGGGCATTAGCAGTTTTAGGATCTCCACTAGCTGATGATGTTCTTACAACATTGAATAATGTCTATCAAGGTGGGTTTAACGGGAGAATAGAGATCCTATTAGGTATTGACATAGAAGGTAAATTCTATGAACCATATTTTATAGAATTAGGTACTGTTTATTCTAGTAAGCTAGGCTTTAACCTAACTATTTATAAAGAAGTCTATAACGAGAATAAAGAAATGACGAACTGGTATAAATATGCCGATCTAGTTGTATATCGTGGATTAGATAGCCTATTAGAGGGATCAAGATCTGAGGCTGAAAGATGGTTTATTAATATGACAAAGTCTTGGAATGGATACGGGTTTTATGATGAATTTGTTAAAAACAATGAGGAGAAATATGGTAAAAAGCTCTATCAAGTCTATAAATGTGCCTTGTTTGTTTACTTCTATAGAGCTTTATATTATGCAAACTCTGATATTATTAGGGATTATAACCATATCCTTAGTAAATGCCTAGAAATAATTGTTATGGCTCAGGATTCGGAATATGGGAGTATTCATACAGATTATGAGGTAAGAAATGGAGAGATCGTTATTACGGGAGATATGAACGTTGAAACAACTAGTATAGTGGTTTTAGCTCTCTATAGTAACTATCCCGAAATGATAGGTAAAAGAATGATTAAATGAATACTAAATTTAAGTAATATGAGTTATTTGAGTTATTTATGTTAGTTCTTGGCTTAGACTTAGGTTTTATAAAAATTCTAAATAAATGTCTATAGTAAGTGTTTATAGAATTACTTATATCGGAGTAAAGTATTTTTGATTCTATTTACTCATGATTCTATTAGGGAGTTGTTATGGAGATTGAAAGAGTTAATACTATTTTGAGGGTTAAGAACATTAGGGATGGGGTTATTGGTTTCGAGATCGAGCTACCCGACGCTCCTCCATTGATACTAATTAGGGGTAGGAAAGGATTTATTATGTGTGGATATATTAATCTCGATGTTGCTGAGAAGCTTGGCTTAGTTGTTGTTCGAGTATCTGGAGTTAGTAGTATTGAGGAAATGCTTGAGAAAGAAGTTTCTGAAGCTACTTCTAGAGCTAAAGAGATAGGTATTAAAGCTGGGGTTAAGGTCAAGGATATAATTGATCTAATATAGTGTGGTGCAAGTATTGGTTTCTAAAATCTTTGGTGTGTTATTAATTATAATTGCTGTATTAATTATAGTCCTATATATTTATGGATTAATTATTGATCCCGATAGAGTAGTTTATGGTATTAAGTTAAGTGAGTTACTCGTAAAATATACTATATTAGTAATAATGTTTGTTATAGCTTGTATAATTGGTTATATAGGATACCTCATAGTAACTACGCCAAAACCTAAATCTATTGAAGAATTCATTAAGGAGTATGAAGAGAGTGAAACTTGAGAAAGAGTAGATGGGGAATGCTTAGAACAAAAATAATAGTCACAATAGGCCCTGCATCAAGTGATTATGACATAGTTAAGTCGTTTTTAAGGGAAGGAGTTTCGGGGTTTAGGATAAACTTTAGCCACGGAGATCCTAAAACATGGGATAAATACTTAGATATTATAAAGGAGGCTTCTAGAGAGCTTAATGTATATCCCGCAATTATAGGTGATTTAAGGGGGCCCCAGCTTAGAATAGGAGATTTTAATGCATTCAAAGTATCTAAAGGCGACATTGTTACACTAAAATATTCTCCTGAGAACAAGTATTTTGGAGAAGAAAAAATTATCCCAATTAATTATAGTAGGTTATTTGAGTTCTTGGAAGTAGGAGACATTATATTACTTGAAGATGGGAGAGTTAGACTTAGA
This sequence comes from uncultured Desulfurococcaceae archaeon, assembly GCA_964531225.1. Lineage (GTDB taxonomy): Archaea > Thermoproteota > Thermoprotei_A > Sulfolobales > Desulfurococcaceae > CAZHDB01. The sequence goes on along the minus strand of CAZHDB010000027.1, from coordinate 18,734 downwards.
GTTGAGGAAGCCTATGTAGATCATGCTAAACTCATAGCTTTAGATGATGCAATCATCCATCCACGGAAAACACTTATTGTGTCTAGAAAAGAAATAGAATTACCTACTCTTACATCGAGCGATATAGAAGCTGTTAAATATGCTATTTCAAGAGAGTTTACTTACTTAGCATTAAGTTATGTACATACGCCAAGAGATATAGTAATGCTTAGAGACCTATTGTCTAGATTGGGTAGAGACGACATTGGTATTATAGCTAAGATCGAGACTAGGAACGCAATTAAAAATTTAAAATCAATTGTTAGTGAGGCAGATGCCGTTATTGTGGCTAGAGGAGATCTTGGTATGTATTATAGTCTTGAAGAGATACCTAGGCTTCAGAAAATAATTATTAATGAATCTATAAAGCTCGGTAAACCAGTTCTTATAGCAACTCAGCTTTTAGAATCTATGGTTAATAATCCTCAGCCCACACGTAGTGAAGTCGTTGATATAATGAATGCTGTATTTGATAGCGTGGATGCAGTTCTCCTAACAAATGAAACTGCGATAGGAAAGTATCCAGTAGAATCTGTTAAGTGGTTGAAGAAAATATTGAGGGAAGCTGAAAAATGGTTCTTTGAGGAAGGAAGAGAGCCTGTAACGCGTAGAATCGAGCCATTAAATCCTAGGGAAAAGTATGCAAAGGGATTGGTATTATTGGCTGAAAGCATAGGTTCAAAGATCCTCGTATATACAAAGACCGGGCTCATGCCTTCAAGAATATCTAAGTATAGGCCTAGCGTACAAGTATATGCTGGCTCGAGTAATGAGATTATTATTAGAAAATTATCTCTAAACTACGGTGTAAAACCGTGTTATATAGAATCAGATAAAACATTAAATTATGAAGAGGGCATCGACATACTATATAAGAAATTATTTACAGAACATGAAATATCTTATGGAGACATAGTTCTACTAACATACGGTCCTAGAGAAGCACTGCTAAACGTTATAAAGATAGTAGAAGTAATCTAGATATCTAGAAGTGCCGCCGTAGCTCAGCCCGGTAGAGCGCCGGCCTCGTAACGGCTCTAGAACGCACCGAAGTCGAGAAAGCCGGTGGTCGCGGGTTCAAATCCCGCCGGCGGCTTCATTTGTTTTAAGTTTAAGAAAAAGATTTTTCCTATGCATTAACTAGAAGATTTTATTGCATCAAGAGCCTTTAAGGCCATATCCCTTATTACTTCATACGGTTCCTTAGCCTTTACTATAGCTGATGCTACGAGTACACCAATAGTACCAAGTTTAATTGCTGCGTATACATCTTCGCCACTGCTAATACCTGCTCCAGTAAGTATAAGTACGTTCTTATTTACACGCCTTATTAATTCTACAGATCCTGTGATTACCTCGGGCTTAGCCTTTGAAACAGGTATTCCTGTACCTATTAGCTCCGGAGGCTCAACAGCAACCATGTCAGGACTTAGGACAGCTACTGCTGCAGCAGTCTCAGGTACATCTGCACATACAAGGGTCTTTAGACCAAGTTTACGTGCTCTCTTAATAAGCCAGTTTATATCAGCTAGCTTAAGCCTATGTTCACTATGATTTAGTATAACTCCATTTGCACCGGCTTCAACAAGAGCTTCTAATGGAATATAGCCTGTTCTAGCACCTGGTTCTACAGGATCGGCGTGTTGTCCGTAAACCTCTATCTCAGTGCCTTCAACAACTTCAACAACTCTTCTTATTTCAGTATATGGTGGTGAAAGTATTATTTTTATGCCAGTCTCTTCCCACACTTTTCTAGCTGATTTAGCGAGTCTTAAAGCATATTCACCGAAACTATATGGATAATAAGCCTTAAAATTTACAGCAACTATAGGTTTTCGCGCCAAAATAAATCACCTTTCTAACATTTATATTATTTATTATGAGAAAAATAGTTTTAGTTTAAAGAAAAACACATTTACTCGCTTGATTCTTTACTTGTACTTAGCATTTCACTTGGATGCTTATGGACACCCTTAGGTGCTTCAGCAACTTTTACGAACCTATCCTTAAGTTTTTCGAGAACAGCTGGTAACGTAGTGTATTCCATTTCCTCAGGGCCTAGACGATGTGGCATGAATGGTCCATGTCTCCTCATATATTCCGCAACTAGTTGTGCAAGTCTTCTTGTCTCATCAAATGCTACATCGTCAAAGAGATCAGCTGGTCCAATTAGTTTGCCGTTCTTAATCTGCCATCCAAGAGCTATGATCCTAGGTGGTCCATCAAATCTTGTTACACGAGCATATCTCTGGGATACGGGCATGAGTGGTCCATGGTGACTGCCCCTCATCCATCCAGCTACTAAGTGTGGGAAGGCAAAAGCCTCCAGTACTTCACCAACAGCTGGTAATCCGTGTTGTGCACGTACAATAGCTACTGGATCGTCTTTACCAACATATTTACCAGCTATAAGATTTAGTCTTTCAGTGCTTACTACGGCCGCTTGTAAGCCATCACTTTTCCTATAAACAGCCTTTATAACATATCTACTTGGAGTACCGATGAGAGCAAGTATATCATACATTTCTTCTGGGGCATTCAATTTAACACTTTTACCTTCAAATACGTCATAAATCTCAAATATGAACCCATCATGCATCTTGGGATCAATTACTAATCCAGCAGTATTAAATGGATCTGCAAATACTCTGAATAGTGGTAGATTGAATGCGCCGGGCTCAGTCTTATCAGCATGAAATGTTATTACTGGCTCACTAGGTCTTTCTTCGAATTCTATCTCTGCAACACCAGGACCCATACCACGTACATTACCTGAAAAAGCCTCACTTAAAAGATCCTGGCCTGCAGCATATAATCCTAATTCTCTAGCAATCTTTGCGGCTTCTTGAAAAGCTTGCCATGCAAGTCCGTGAATATCTGGGTGATCAACACCCTTATCATGAGTCATAATTAACTGTATATCGTCCCCAACATGAGTTACATAGAAATCTATTATAATACCCTTCCTTTTAGCCTCAGCAAGTATCTTTGTACAGGCGGCTAACTGATCTGGATGAGGCATGTAGTGTCCAGCAAGGGATCCAACATCCGCTTTAATAATTGAAAGAGTTGTTTTCTTAGCCATACGTAGTTCACCATATATGAATTAATGATTTCATTTTGTATTTATATGTAGAAGGGTTTAAAAATGTTATTTTAAACATCTATATAATATCTTGGAGAATATACTTTAATTTTTTAAATATGTGTTTAAATATGCGTTTCGCCATGCTTTTCATAAGTTTCTTCAAGCATATAATATTCTCCGCGGCTTTTCTGGTATCGATCAAGATATGATCCTGGCTTATTAACACGTGGTCTACCAGTAACCGGATCACGTCTGAAGGTTATGTCAAGTTCCTTAAGTAACATATTAAATCCTGTCTTAAGATCAACTGGTTTTAGGGCCTTGCCTATTATACCCGGCTTGCCAGTAAATACTACAATTCTATCGGCAACAAAGTTTTGAAGCATAAGATCGTGTTCTACAATGAATGCTGTAACGCGTTTTTCCTCAATGATGCGTCTAATAACTCTTGCAATACCGAGTCTTTCTTCAACATCAAGGTATGCTGATGGCTCATCAAGTAGATAAAGCTGTGCTTTTCGCGATAATGATACAGCGATTGCTAGTTTCTGCAATTCGCCTCCACTAAGGTCTCCTACATAGCGATCAAGCATTCTATGTAGCCCGAGCTTTCTAATAAGTTCTGCATAAATCCATGAAGTAGGATTTAATGAATTTGGATCAGCTAATCTAAGATTAGCTGCTACAGTATCTCCGTCAAAAATCTTTGGTGATATTTCTTGGGGCTTATAACTAATTTCTTCAACGCCAATAAGCACTTCTCCATCGTCAGGCTCTAATTCTTTTCCTAATAGTTTAATGAAGGTAGTCTTTCCAATACCATTAGGCCCGAGAATACCTATGATCTCTCCCGGATAAGCTTCTCCGGCTTCAACTAGCAATTTAAATCCACTACCATAACTTTTCATCATAGAGCTCCACTGGACTATAGGATAATCCGTTGTTGGTGATACCTTCTCTGATACTAGTATCCTAAACCTTATTGCCTCTTTTCTAATTCTCATATTTTCCGCAGGTAGATATCCCTGTAGATAATGGTTTATGCCTACTCTGACACCATAGGGTTTGGAGACAATACCATATACTCCAGGCTCACCATAAATCACAACTACATTATCCGATATATAGTCTAGAACAGTTAGGTCGTGTTCTATGACAGCTACATACTTGTTAGATACATTAATGAATTCATGGATTGCCTTAGCTATTCTCATTCTTTCTCTAACATCGAGATAACTGCAGGGCTCGTCAAAGAAGTATGCATCAGCATCCTTTACAAGTACAGCTGATATAAGAAATTTCTGTAACTCGCCTCCACTAAGGTGTTTAATATTCCTGTGTGTAACCTCTCTTAAACCCATATAATCTATGACATCTCTATATATTCCCCGTTCATCAGCTCTTTCAAGTAGATCTTTTACTGTACCCTTCAACGCTCGTTTAGCAAGTTCTACGTATTGGATCTTAACAACAGCCTTGAGTCTACCATCAGCTAGATTCTTTAGATAATTCTGTAATTCTGTTCCACGAAATCTTCTAATAATTTCATCCCATTCAGGAGGCTCTTTATAATTACCGAGATTAGGTCTTAAGAGCCCACTTAAGATTTTTATCGATGTTGTTTTGCCACTGCCATTCCTACCTATAATACCCAATATTTTACCTTTTTTAAGCATAGGTAAGTTGTATAGTTTAAACATATTCTCTCCATATCTATGGACAACATTTTTTTCAAATTCCTCTGGTATGTTAACAATAGATATTGCTTTAAACGGGCATTTCTTTATACAAATTCCACAACCAATACATATATCCTCATATATAACGGCTACTTTTCCGTCTGGAGAGAGTTCTACAGCTTTCTTAATACCTCTTCTATTAATTGGGCAAAATCTCATGCACTCCAAATTACACTTATTAGGTTTACAATATTCTCTATCGATTACTGCTATTCTCGCCAAATTGATCCCCTAAGATCCCTTGCACATAAATATACCGATATATGAATATGAAATGGATAATCCTAACTTATATAGCTTAGTAAAAATCTAAAATAATATGAATGATATAGATGATGAGTGGTGACGGCACGGACAAGAGACTTCTTGGATGAAGACCTAGCATTATCTGAGATTATCTAGGAGAAATGGGTTAGGAGATGCTATTACTCAGCTCCACCTTCTTCGGCTTCGAATGATTCTAAGAATACTTCATAATATTCCTGTAGCATTTCTCTTTCTTCTGGTGTCAATACTCTTTTAACACCTTTTGTAGCTTTTGCAGTAGCAACTCTTTTTTCCACCTCAACCTCGTATGATATCTTGTATTTTTCTCTAGAAGATTTGTCCATTTCAATCCTATGACCACACTTGCTGCACTGTAGGTATATTTTTTTACCAGTTTTTGTTGGTACCATTAAACCCCCGCATTTGGGACAGAATCTTACCATTTAATCTACACCATTTATCATGCTTTGAAATCTTTTTTAGTTTAGGTATAGACCCCCTATATAACCTTTCTATTAATAAACTAGTTAACTGGTTAAATCACGGCTTCTACATAATGGAAAAGTTTTTAATCCAACCATGTGTAGGATTATTTTGAAATCTTAAAGAATTCCTAGGTGAAAAGGAGATGCTGTTTCGCGAGGAAGAATGGTGGGAAGAAGAGGAATTAGAGCTTGAAGAAGAGGAAGAATGGGAAGAAGAGGAGGAATGGTAGACAATAGTTAGAGTCATTCATAAAATAGATAAGTAATGTCTAGTAATTTTAGTGATTATGATTTTTTCATTAACTTCTAGGTCAATGGAAGGTTCTATATCGTAAACTTCTTTAAATCGGGCAGACAATCTCCAGTCTTTCTCTTGGCATTTTCTACAATAAACAAGTATATCTTTTAAATCATTTAATAAATCCTCTATGCATTCCCTATGACATGTTATAATGAGTTTAGATTTTTTGTTAATATATTTATTTATAATGTTTATAGTGTCGATAAGCTGTCTTTTAGCGAAAATAATTGATAATAGAAGTAGAGCCCTGTTGTGGATCTTTTTCTTCCGTTTATGAAGTACGTTATAAGTATAAAGTGTTGCTAATGCCAAGACTCTTATTGACGGAATAGTATACATGGGAGCTAATGCTATTATTGAACCTTCATATCTACTCATAATTTCTGAAAGTCCTTCAAGAATGGAAGTGATTTCATCACTAAAATTACATACATAGATATATCCATGAACTTCATTTTTGTGAAATTTTAATCTATATGAGTATGGTTTAAAGATTAGTATTTCTGGTATTATGTCATGTAAGTTCTCCATTTTTCTTATACCCTGTTTTAAAGAGATAGGTTTTATCTTTATAATGAATTTCCTGATCGTATAATACTTGTATTTGTAGTTATTCGTTAAGGTATTAATTTAGAAATCAGACCTTCGAAACAGCTAGTAATTCTCGTTTCTTTCTTAATTTTATTAGATGAGTTATATAACCTGCTATTTTATTCCTTATTCTTTTAGACTCGGTATTTATGAGTCTTTTAACAACCTCTTTATTATGTTCAAAGTCCGTTGTAAACAAATCAGGGTACTTTTCTAGCAGTTCTCTAGCAGTTCTTTTAACTAATCTTATTCTAACTTTACCCATGTTATCTCCCTCTAAGTTTTATACAGATAGCGGGGGAGTAGTAGACAGCTATATACGTGGAATTGTAATAGATATTTATAAAACTTTACACATTTTCCGCAAAGCTAGGATTTCTTGTGCTAGCACTCCCAGCATCGCATAATCGGATCATGAGAGTAGGGTTTATATAGAACCTCTCTCATGGTATTTGATTAGATAGAATCATTAATACTTATCATGGAGGGTGATGGAAGTGTCCACTGGACCTATGACCGAGCCTATGGGTGTACCTGTACTTATATTAAAAGAAGGCACACAGAGAACTGCTGGTAGAGATGCGATTAGAACAAACATTATGGCTGTAAGAGCAGTAGGAGAGACTTTAAGAACGACTTATGGCCCTAAAGGAATGGATAAAATGCTTGTCGATACCCTTGGCGATGTAACGATCACTAATGATGGTGCAACCATTCTAGATAAAATGGATGTACAACATCCAGCGGCTAAAATGCTTGTACAGATTGCTAAGGGACAAGATGAGGAAGTAGGTGATGGCACTAAGACGGCAGTCATATTCGCTAGTGAATTATTAAGGTTTGCGGAAGAACTACTTGACAAGAATATTCATCCTACCCTAATAGTTAGTGGTTTTAGGAAGGCTCTAGAAGAATCTATCAAAAAACTTTACGAAATTGCTGAGCCAATAGATGTTAATGATGAAGAGATACTTAAGAAAGTGGCAAGAACATCGTTAACAAGTAAAGCGGTCCATGGCGTTAGAGAGTATTTTGCAGAATTAGCCGTTAAGGCTGTTAAACAAATAGCTGAGAAGCGTGGTGATAAATACTATATTGATCTAGATAATATACAGATAATTAAGAAGCATGGTGGAAGCCTATTAGATACACAGCTAGTCTATGGAGTAGTCCTTGATAAGGAGGTTGTTCATCCAGGAATGCCTAGGAGGGTAGAGAATGCAAAAATTGCCCTATTAGATACACCATTAGAGGTTGAGAAGCCAGAAATAGATGCAGAAATCAGAATAACCGATCCAAGTCAAATGAGGGCATTCCTAGAGGAGGAAGAAGAAATTCTTAAGAAGATGGTTGAGAAGATTGCTGGTATTGGTGCTAATGTTGTTATTTGTCAGAAGGGTATTGATGAGGTTGCTCAGCATTTTCTTGCTAAGAAGGGTATTTTGGCTGTAAGACGTGTAAAGAGATCAGACATGGAGAAACTAGAAAGAGCAACAGGAGGAAAGATAGTCAGTAACATTGACGATCTAAAGCCTGAAGACCTTGGTGAGGCAGAACTTGTTGAGGAGAAGAAAGTTGGAGAAGACAAGATGGTATTTATACAGGGATGCAAGAATCCCAAGGCAGTAAGTATTCTTGTACGTGGAGGTCTTGAAAGAGTAGTAGATGAGGCAGAGAGGGCTCTTAGAGATGCTCTTGCAGCTGTAGCTGATGCCATTAAGGACGGCAAGATCGTTGCTGGTGGAGGTGCTGTTGAAATAGAGTTAGCCAAGCATCTCAAGAGAATTGCTAGAACTGTTGGTGGTAAGGAACAACTAGCTATTGAAGCGTTTGCCCGTGCTCTTGAAGGATTAGCTATGGCTCTAGCTGAGAACGCTGGCTTAGATCCTGTAGAAATAATCATGAAATTACGAGCTGCACATGAAAGCGATGATGGTAAGTGGATGGGTATTAATGTATTTACTGGAGACATATCTAATATGAAGGAGCTAGGTGTTATAGAACCTGTAAGCATTAAAGCTAATGCTTTGAAAGCTGGAACTGAAGTAGCTACATTGATTCTTAGAATAGACGATATAATTGCCGCTACACGGGCTAGTAGGGAAGAAGAAAAAGGTAAAGGTCCTGAAGAAAAAGAAGAGGAAGAGTAAGATATTTTTTAATTAAGTATATTTTCTTCAACCTTTATGATAACTGGATACTTGTAGCTTGGATTGTAGAATATTGCTTCACCCGGATCAAGCACAGGTAATAATTTTTCATATTCATACGGAAGCTTCATGATTTTACCTACAACATCAATATCTATCGAGGATCTTACTGAATGGATTATTTTTGTTCCAGTATTTTTCATAACATCTTCTAAAATACTTGAGGGAGACTGTGTAACTATCAATAAAGCTATACCAAATTTTCTAACTTCTGCTATAAACTTCTTTATTAGAGAATGCCTAGATCCTCTCGGAAAAACGTTATGGGCCTCCTCGATAGTTATGAGGATATTGTTCTTTATAAGGTTTATTTGCTTTAGATGAAGAAGAGTTTTAAGTAATAGCAAAGTGTATACAATGCGAGTGCTAACGTTTCTTATTTTGCTAACATCAATAATTAATGGTTTTGTATATGTATGAATAATTTTTATTAGCTCATCATTACTATTTCCTATTAACCATCCCTTATTATTAGTTCTTAATATAACCTCGATCTTTCTAAGTAGAGCATATTTCGATTCCCTTTGCCAATTGGATTCTTCATAGTAATTCTTAATATTATTTATAAGATCGCTTGGATCTAATAAATATTCGTTACTTTTCTTAAGAATATTCTTTAATACCTCATAAAGTATATATGATTGAGCACTTGTTAGATCTAGTGATTCTTCAATGATATCTATGACTTCGTCCAATGAATCTTTCTCTATTGTTAATCCCATTAAAGGTTTTGAGTATGGATTGCAATATATATAATCCTCTAATAAGTTCTTGTATTCTCCATGCCAATCAATAATGACTACTTTATATAGCTTTGGATATGCTCTCAATAAATTCTTTATAAATATAGATGTTGTCGTCGTTTTACCACTTCCTGTAGCTCCGAGTACTAGAATATGCTGCGATATATTAGTAGGAGATACACCTATCAAAACGCTGTTATCACCAATAGTTCTTCCTACAGGAATAATGTTATCTATGGGACTTACTGTCTGGACGGGATAGAAGATCTTTGCTTTGATAAAGTACTGGTTGGTATAATATATTTTGTTTCTTCTTCGAAAAAATCCTATGCTCGGCAAAGGTATTATATCATCCCACTTGATCTTTACTCTCGTTATCCAAATATTTTCTAAATGCGTTGATACATAAGACTCTATAACTTCAGCTTCTCTTTCCAGTAAACTTAATGAATCATCTTGGTTTTTAGTAGGTTTTATAATTATGTACCCAGCATATTTTCCTCCATATGAATAAGATAATGATATGAATTTGAGTTTACGATTCATCTTTGAACGTGTATGGATAAATTTAAGTAAATTACTTAATTCCGATATAATAACATGTTCTTCGGCTTCTTTATTCTTATATATTTCGAAAACCATCAGATTGTCTTCATTATACAAGCCATTCCCTATAAATAGTACATGGATTATAAAGAGATTATTTTGTTAATCTTTTTATTCCAATATAGTACTTCTCGACTACTTTAAGTTCATCAATAACATCTGAACCTAGTTTTACCTTAATAACAATTAATAATCCTCCCATAGACAATATTATCCTATGTACATCATTGATCTTTGTAGATGAGACGACATATCCTTTGCCACAAAAATCGTTTTCCATACATTCTCCTTTATCTGTCAATATGCTTAATACGATCGTATCATCTACATTTAATCTATATACTTGTTCCGGTAATTCGGCAACTATTTCCGACTCATTACAGAGTAAATGATACCTATTTATTCCAGGAACTCTTAACTCCTCGACATTACTAACTTTACATTCAAATTCAATCATTACATGCAACCTCCTGTTTTACCTGTGTTGCCTAGGCATTATTACTAAACACTATACTTATTAATATTGCCATACGTGTGTCCGTAACTTCCATATATCTCTAGTAACGTTAGAGTTTATGGAGGTGTGTGACTGGTATGAGTATAACTGATGCTACACGTAGATTGATATCGGCTTTACAATCAATGCTTGATAAGAAGGTAACAGTTGTATTAACTGATGGGCGTCGATACGATGGTGTACTGGCAGGCTTTGACCATCCATCTCTGAATATTGTTTTATCTCCTGCTACAGATACCCAAGGCAATACTTACCCAACAATAATTATTCGTGGTGAAAGAATATCCGAATTACTGATTGTTGAAACGCCATTGTTTGATCCAAAGGAATTCGCTGAATACGTTATCAAAAGACTTAATCTTAGAAGGGATTCTGTTAAGGTTATACCTGAAGCAAATGCCGTACAGATCTATAGGATTAAGGTCAGCGAGAAAGGTGTTGAAGGTAGTGGTGCTATGGCACAGACTATATATGAAGTATTTGAAGAGTATATGAAGAAGAGAAGAAAGGAATTAGGTATAGAGTGAAGATAAGGGACTGAATGTATTGAAATACTATGAGATAAAGGATGTAGATCTAGCTGGTAGAATAGCTAAACTAAGGACAGCCCATGGTGTTTTAGAAACTCCTTACTTATTTCCAGTTATCGATCCTACTAGGCAAGAGGTAAAACTTGATTTTTTAAAAGAGCATGGGCTTAATGCTTTTATAACAAATGCGTATCTCTTTTATCGTAGAAACAAGGGTATGATAAGATCTATTCATCAAAGTCTAGACTGGAATAATATTATAATGACTGATTCTGGTGGATATCAGGTACTTATTTACGGTGATGTAGAGATCGATAATAAGACTATAGTTAATTACCAGCGTTGCATAGGTTCCGATATCGCCGTCATATTAGATAAGCCTACGGGTAGCCATATGGATAAACAAGAGGCTATTAAATCTATTGAAGAAACCTTTAGAAGAGCAGTCGAAGCATTGCCCATTATACAAGATAGTGATGCTCTATGGGTCTTACCCATACAAGGTGCTCCCTACAAGGATCTAGTCATATATTCTAGTGTAAGAGCTTGGAGATATCCATATCACATACATGCATTAGGTAGTCCCACAGTACTACTCGAGAAGTATGAATATAGTAGATTAGTTGAACTAGTTGCTTTAGCCCGTATTCATTTACCGCCAAATAAGCCTTTACATGTATTCGGAGTGGGACATCCAATGATCATACCATTCCTAGTAGCTCTTGGTGCAGATCTATTTGACTCGGCCTCCTACATACTTTACGCTAGGGATGGTAGGTACATGGTTAGTGGAGGTACTAAAAGAATAGAGGAACTAAGCTACTTCCCATGTAGTTGCCCAGTATGTTCAAAACATACTCCTCAAGAACTGTATGAAATGAATAGCTATAATAGAATAAAGCTACTTGCTCTACATAATATGTACAAGTTAATAGAGGAGATCAATAGAGTAAAGCAAGCAATCAAGGAGGGTAGACTTTGGGAGTATTTGGAAAGCAGAAGTAAAGAGCATCCCAGTCTAAGAAGTGCTTTTGAAGTTATAAAGAAGTATTTATGGTACATAGAAAAACATACGCCTTATTCTAAGGCTTCAATAAGGGCATTATTATTATACGATTATGACTCCATATATAACCCTAAATTAAGGCTCTACAGAAAAAATGTATTGAAATATGTAGTCAAGACATCTGAAAGGATCTTGCTATTACCTGCAATTTCTAAACCCTATAAGGAACAAGCTTTTGTAGAAAAAGCATTAAAATATATGAGTTTCGGTTATGAAGAAGTGTTTTTCTATAATCCATTTTTAGGAGTAATTCCATGGGGCTTAACAGAGATCTACCCTGTTTTTCAGCATGAAGAACCCAAGATCTTATCTTCGGATACACGTTTTTGCGACAAAATGTATGATAGTATTCAAGAATTAATTAGTAGAACGGGTGCCAAGGAAATATTAATAGTAACTGTTGATGATTGTTGGTGGTGTGAGTGCTTTACAGGACTTATATTGAAAAGATTGTTAGAGCGGGATGTTAAAGTTAGTATTCTAAGAGCCTAGTTACATATACATGGGATGACTTTTTTCACCAACTTCAGCTTTATAAACTTTCTTTAAGAGTTCCTCTTTCTTACTTTCAAGTTCTTCAATAATACCAGCCTCCTTATATAATTGAGAGACATCGATCTCTATATCTAGGAGTTTAGCTATTTCTGTAACCGCTATGGCCGTTGCTCTAGGATCCGGTCTATAGGGTTCAGCATATGGCAAGATCACCACCCCAGGTATTTTATATGCATGTAAGTACATCATTGTAAGAGCTAAAGGACCTACTACATGCCTTTCTTCAAGTATTGGTGCCTCTAAGGTAAAGTTAGCATTACCTATAGGTATCCACCTATATCTTTCCTCTTTACTCTCCCTTACTGCAGGGTCTAGGCCTCCAACTAATATTGCTTCCTTAATACCCACGTCTCTAACCCAGCGGGTTATCGATCTAACATAATATGTTCTTTCACGTGTATCTGGTACGCTATGGTTAACTAGGACAAGTAATTTCTGCCCATTAATATTTTTGTAATAGATTTCAAATGGATAAATTATACCTATCTGTTTTGTATAGAACGTTGATTCCGGCATGTATTTTGTTTCAACGAATCCTATTCGCTGCATCTTAAGTTGGAAAGCGATATGTCTTGTAGCTAAGTATCCTACTAAACCAAAGCCTGTGTATCCAGTTATAAAGATAGAATTCCTGAGTTCATCTAAAGCTAAATCCTCTATTAGCACTATGTTTATCCTCTTCAAATTAGATCAACTCCTTTATTCCTTCTCTAACTCTAACCGCCTCTCCACGACTAAAAAATGACATGATATAACCAGGTAATAAGGCTCTTCCCACAGCGATTACTTCATCATCTTCATTTACAACTATTACTTCATCATAAGGCCTTATTTCGGGATCTGCGTAGACTATGTGAGCCGCAAAAACATTTCCTCCTTCTGCAATGAAGTCGCTATATTTATTTGATACAATGACCCTTAATAATGGGAAATCTAGTATTTTTCTAAGTCTCATACCACCATATATCCTAAGAAGTAAACGATGGTCTGCAGCTCTGAGCGAGGCCAATGGTTTATTGTCTAAATATATAACTCTAATTCTATGTGTTGAAGGGGATCTTTGTACTAGAATATTATCAGGAATAAAATGATCCCCCACCCCTCTAAACTGAAAGGAAGCGATACTCCGAAGTTCAAGGAGTTCAGAGGGGGTGGGACGATATAGTCTCATAAATCATCAGCTACTGGAACAAATAACTCGTCTCACTCTTACTGCCGAGTTTTCTAATAGCCTTCTTAGACATAATCTTCTTTACAGCCTTAACGAAATCCTCCATGGTAACAAATCTACGATTTGCCCTTATGGCATTATAGCCTGCCTCGGTACATATGGCCTTGATTTCCGCACCTGTAGCACCATCAGTTATGCGGGCAAGTTCCTCAATATTAACATCATCTGCTAACTTCATCCTCCTCGTATGAACCATAAAGATCTCTATTCTGCCTCTATAATCCGGTAAGGGTACCTCTATTAATCTGTCGAATCTACCTGGTCTAAGGATAGCTGGATCAAGAATATCTATACGATTAGTAGCAGCAATAACCTTAACCTTATCCAGTGGCTTAAAACCATCCAGTTCCGCTAGAAGCTGCATAAGTGTACGCTGAACTTCACGTTCACCACTAGTGCCTACATCTAGCCGACGGGCAGCAATAGCATCTATTTCATCAATAAATACTATTGACGGGGCCTTTTTCCGAGCAAGTTGAAATACTTCACGGACAATACGGGCTCCTTCACCAATAAATTTCTGTACAAGTTCGCTACCAACAATACTTATAAAGGTGGCTCCGGCTTCACGGGCAACAGCTTTAGCAAGTAATGTCTTACCACATCCAGGAGGCCCGTAGAGAAGCACTCCCTTTGGAGGCTCTATACCTACTTCCTCAAATATTTCCGGGTGTGTTAAGGGAAGCTCAACAACTTCCTTTAATTCTCGAATCTGCTCGCTAAGGCCGCCTATGTCATCGAATGAGACATTTGGTCTTTCAATAACCTCCATACTCTTAACATATGGATCCTCAGAATCGGGTAAAATCTCTACAATAGCTGAACCACGTTGGTTTATTGCTACTCTAGCTCCAGGCCTTAATTTATCCATATCAATTGATGAAAGTATTTTTACTATAAGTATGGGACCTGTAGAGCTTTTGACAACAGCCCTACCATCAGGTAGTACGTCTAAAAGAGTTGCTTCAATAAGTGGAGCTGACATGAGTTTTTCAATTTCATTTTTGTAATATCTTACTTGACTGTTTAGTTTTTCTTTCTCTATTTCAAGGTATTTTATCCTCGCTTCTAGAAACCTGACGTAATCCTCTAAACTCATTCTTGCTTCATATCTATCCTTGGATTCACTACTACTCATAGTATATTGTCACCCAACTATTTATATAGGTTAGAATTAAGGCTAAAAACGGTTCTTACCAATAGACATCATAGAGATATAGGGTGGATTCAAAGGTATGCCGTGTTACTGCGAATTATGTGGTAGAGAAGTAGTTAATGAAAGACAATGTAAGACAGTAGTTATTGAAGGAGCTGTGCTTAAGATATGCCCAAGATGCTATAGTAGACTGATTAATCAGGGTAAAGTAAAAGAGTACAAGCCCCCTATAACAACTTCTACTCAAGAACCTAAAAGAAGAATTAGGAGAAAACCGAGAAGTATTCCCAAACGATTACTTATGGAAGAATACGAGGTTGTACCTGATTATGCTAAAAGAATTAAACAGGCTCGAGAGAGAATGGGATGGTCTACTCGTGTTTTAGCTGAGAGGGTTAGAGAAAAAGAGAATGTTATTAAGAGAATAGAAGCAGGCAGGCTCACTCCATCCATAGAGCTAGCTCGTAGGCTAGAAAAAGTGTTACATATAAAGTTGTTAGAACCTATAGTTGACGAATTTTCTGGATATAGCAGTCATGAAAGTGATGAAGACTATTTCACCATAGGCGATCTTATAAGAATAAAAACTAGTAAAAAGTAACAAGTATAAGGATCCGGAAATGGCTAAACAAGTACTGGTTGCAATACCCAGTAAATATAAAATATTTATTGATGAGGAGCTTTCTCTCGTTAGAGCCATTTATAACTCTAACAGTTACGATATAGACTTCTTCTTTGTTAGGAGACCCAATCCCAAATATTACATCCCATATGATCGTGTTTTAGAGATTAAAGGGAACAAAGATGTAGATAAGATAATTATTATGGATATATTAAAGCCACGGCATTTCATAAATTTGTATAGGATATTAAGAAGAGAGATTATTGATCGAATGCAACTTATATTGAAAATATTTGCTCTTCATGCAGGTAGTAGAGAGGCCCAATTACAGATAGAACTTGCAAGATTAAGACACGAGCTTCCATTAATTAAAGAAGCAATAAGATATGCTAAACTAGGTGAGCTACATGGATTTCTTGGAGGCGGTCGATATGGTTTCGAAAAACATTATACAATGGCAAAGAAGCGTATAGCCCGTATTCGTAAAGAGATAAATGAACTTAGAGAAATCAGAGAGATCAGAAGAAGGAATAGAGAAAAACTAGGATATCCGCATATATCTATTGTAGGTTACACATGTGCTGGTAAAACAACATTATTTAATAGATTGACTAAACAATATAAGCCCGTCGGGCCCGAACCATTTACTACATTATCCCCTAAGGCGTCATCATTAGTATATAATGGTTATAAGATTATATTGATAGATACTGTTGGTTTTATAAGAGATATACCGCCTGAGATAATAGAAGCCTTTTACGCGACATTAGAGGAGGTAGTGTATTCGGACCTGATAATAAACGTTATTGACTCTTCTAGAAGAATTAATGATATAAGAGCAGAAATACTTTCCACAAGGGAAATTTTTAGCCATATAGGGGTTCATGGAAAACCTATTGTCTATGCTTTAAATAAAATTGATCTTATAGATAGTAATCGTGTAAAAGAGATCATGGAATTTATGTATGGAGAACTTGGGATTAAGGAGAAATATATAGTTCCTATTTCTGCCTATAAAGGAGTTAATATCGATAGTTTGTTAGATACTATATATAACATTCTCAGCTATAATGAGGAGTAGGCTGATCATGTATAGTCCTAGATATAGTAGGCAGAGAATATATGTTCTTAGAATAGGGCATAGACCGAGTAGAGATAAAAGAATAACAACACATGTAGCCCTTGTAGCGAGAGCCTTTGGTGCACATGGATTTATACTTGCTGATGTAGTTGATGACAAGGTGATAGATTCTATAAGAAAAGTACTACATAATTGGGGAGGTAGTTTATTTATTGCACAAGGTGTTGATTCATATAAGTATGTTAAAATATGGAAGAAATTTAAAGGGCTCGTTGTTCATTTAACGATGTATGGAATTAATGTTGATGATGTGATCAGTGAAATAAGGAATTCAGGTAAGGACATACTTGTTATTGTTGGTGCTGAAAAAGTACCCAGATATTTTTATGAAGAGGCTGATTATAATGTTGCCATCGGTAATCAGCCTCATTCGGAAGTAGCCGCTCTAGCTATATTTTTAGATAGATATTATATGGGTAAGGAATTATATTTTACATATGAGGGTGCTAGAATAGTAATTGAGCCATCTCCCAAGGGTAAAAAGGTGAAAATTATTGGCAAGAGGCAGTAAGAAGGCAATCAATCAAATTGCTGAGCTTGTAGAGGCGCTACTTGATATGCATACACCTGGGTATGGTAAGAAGGCACGTTTAATATTCGACTATCTCATTGAACAAGGCACGGTTATTCCTGAAGAATATATTAGCAAGAATCTAGGCCTTAAATCTAATGAAGCACGTAGGATTCTGCAAATACTTGCTGAACAAGGTATTATATCTTTTAGGAGGATGGCCAGCAAAGACCGTAGTTTACAAGGTTGGTACATTGATACTGAAAACATAGAGTCTATATTAATAACTAGGCTTAAGAAGGCATTAGAAAAATTAAAGATAAGACTAGAATATGAGAAGCAACCTGCAATATATTATTGCCCGAGAGATAGACTAAGGTTTACAATAGATCAGGCTATGATGTACGACTTTGTATGTCCTAGATGTGGTAGTATATTAGAGGAATATGATGGCTCTCTAGCTGTTAAAATTCTTGAAAAGAGAATTAATGAGATTGAAGAAATGCTTAAGAAATTAGGTGTTCTGAACGTTTGAGCAATAAATACATATTGGTTGATCTTTTCTGCGGTGCAGGGGGTTTTTCTCTAGGTTTTTACTTAACAAATAGATTTAGACATATGCTTGCTATAGACAACTACCCTCCGGTAGCGAGGACATATAAACAGAATTTTTCCAACACTATGGTCATTACTGAGGATATAAAGGATATAAATGGCGATGTTATATTTGATCTCGTTGGCAAAGACATTGATGTAGTTATTGGCAGTCCTCCTTGTGAACCTTTTACCGGGGCTAATCCTAGAAGAGAGAAGGATCCATTGGATAGACTCTATAAGGATCCTATGGGCCGCTTAACTCTTCACTTTATTAGATTAGTCGGTATTTTAAAGCCCAGAGTATTTATTATGGAGAATGTGCCCGCAATTATGGATAATGGTTTAAAGGTAGCAATTATTAAAGAATTTAGAAACGCTGGATATAAAAAAATATATTTCAATATACTTCGTGCTGAGGATTACGGGACACCGAGCCATAGAGTTAGAGTATTTATTTCGAATATAGAGATAAAGCCTCAACGTACTAGAAAAAGAATAGTTGTTGCAGAGGCTTTATCCGGACTACCTGAACCAGGTACATCGTATCCACCAAATCATGATTTGCCTTCAATGCCTAAAAAGAAACTTAAAAGAATTTCTAGGCTTAAATGGGGTGAGGCACTAATTTACTATGAAGGTGCTAGAGGGCGTAGGTTGCCTAATCTAATCCGTCTTCACCCTTATCGTATTGCTCCGACCGTACTTGGTAGTTCACGTTTTATACATCCTTTTGAGAACC
>CAZHDB010000026.1:0-22378 GCA_964531225.1 uncultured Desulfurococcaceae archaeon | reverse complement strand
TTATCATGCTCTCTTGAGAGGTTATGTATTCCTCTATTATAGTAATGGACTAATGTAGTTATTCTATGTCCAGCTGCCCTAACCCATTCTTCATCTACATTCCAACCTGTTACAACATTCAATGCCTTAGTCATTTCCTCGAATGAATAGTAGTCTCTACCGAATTTACATAGGACTAATGAGTCAAACATAGAGCACCAATCTTCCCATTCAATTATTTTCTTTACTTTTTCATGTGTAAGCTTATGACGTGGGCCAGCTAAGCCTCTTACATCTATAACATAGGCCATTGTTCTCAGATGGCATGCTCCACGTGGACTAGTAGCATAAGCTATATACATACCAGTGAGGCCCCTAGGATCATATCCTGCGGGCTCAAGACCTTTCACATGAACTGCTTCTTCAAAACCTATTCTCTCAGAAACCTCCTTTACTCCGAGTCCAAGTAGTTTTCCATGATCTCCTCTGGCGAAGGCTATGTCTTCAAGTAATTTCAACATACCGCGATAGTCTCCATAGTCGATCTTGTACGGTAGCTCTAGTTTACCAGCTTTGCATGCTTCAACTGCAAAAGCATAGACATTGCCAAATGTAATTGTGTCTAATCCAAGTCTATCGGCATATTCATTCACTAGAACTATATGTTTGATATCCTTAATTCCACACAAGCTTCCATTGGAATACATGGTCTCATAATCAGGTCCTTCGACCTCGATAACTTCGCCATCAATATTTATTTTAACGCCTCTACCGCAAGCCGCAGGACACGTCATACATGCCACAGGACTTCTCAGGATCCTTGCCAGGGATTCTGCATTTATTTTCTCAATATACTCGTATGTTACTTTACTCCAATAATAAGTTGGGAGAAAGCCAAGTTCATGCCCGAGATCAATCATAGGTGAAGTACCATATTTTCTCAAGTTCTTTATTTTTTCGCTTTTTACGAGATTACTAATTGTCTCTCCAACATATTCCTTCAATTTTCCTTCATCGGCTACAGGTGGTGGAGTACTCTTAACAACTACTATACCCTTAAGGTTCTTAGAGCCCATAACAGCTCCTCCGCCAGTTCTAGCTGCTTGCCCACCCCTACCAATACCTAGCTTGGGACTGCCATGAGTTATTACAGCATACTTAACTAGGTTTTCACCGGCTGGCCCAATAACAATGGCACGAGCTATCGATTTTCCACCTGCCTCTTCTATCAATGCCTTTTCAGCCTCATAAGTATCTAGTCCCCAAAAGGCTTCAGCATTTTTAATCTCGGCATTTCCATCCTCTACATGGATATATACTGGCTTCTTAGACCTACCCTTTATGATCAATGCATCAATGCCTGAATGTTTAAAGAAGTATGGAAAGCTACCGCCCATACTTGATTCTCCCCAAGCATGTGTAACGGGGCTCTTGAAGGCAAAATGTAGTCTAGAACTCATGGGTATAGATGTGCCTGTTAATGGGCCAGCAGCTATTATTAGTACATTATCTGGTGAAAAAGCCTCAACATCTCTGCCTACAAGTTCTATAAGGAATTTGGCAGCTATGCCTCTTCCGCCAATGTATACTTTATAGAATTCTTCATTGAATCTTAGAACTTTAACTAGTTGTCTAGATAGATCTATAAATAAGATCTTAGAATGATAACCATATGCCACTATTTAACACCTTTATATATTGCTAATTAAATCATATATTGAGATGTCCAATATCAGATTTATCCTGAAAATATATAAGTATTTCGTGTCTGCTGAAAATCTTCTATACGAAAATCGTAGTAACTCTAAATAGTCTCAACGAGGAATGGATAAGCTTATTAATCCTTCACCACGAAATATATAATGTTCATTACACACTAATATACATCCTAGGCATGGTGTTGATCCGTGCTTGGTACTATAGATATAGCAATAGTAGTTCTATACCTAGCTTTTATGCTTGGAATAGGAGTTTATACGCTAAAATACGCTAAGAGCCTAGAAGACTATCTAGTAGCTGGTAGAAGACTAGTGCTTTTTACCTACATACCTGCCATGGCAGCTGTAGTCCTTGGTGGCGCTAGTACTATTGGAACAGGTAAACTTGGATATCTCTACGGTATTTCTGGAGTATGGTTTTTAGTAATGCTAAGTCTAGGGATCATAGCTAATGGCCTTATTGTTGCACCTAAAATTATACCATTGAAAATAAGGACTATGGGAGAGTTTCTAGAGAAAAGATATGACCGTTCTACAAGGCTTATAGGCTCAGTTGTAGTAGCAATATACGATCTTATGGTGGCTGTTACTCAGACAATAGCTATTGGTACTGTATTTTCTGCCATGTTAGGATGGGATCCTTCTTTATCAATGATTATTGGTGGGTTAGTTGTTTTACTATATACAGCATTAGGTGGAATGTGGTCAGTTACGCTAACTGATATTTTGCAATTCTGGATAATGACTATAGGAGTATTGATACTTGTTCCTGTATTTGGATTCATGACTATGCAGAGCCAAGGCCTCAGCCTATCACAGCTTCCAAGTAGCTATTTCGACTGGGGAAATGTTGGAGGAGATACTATATTACTATGGTTTATGCTATACTTCTTCGGCCTCATGCTAGGCCAAGATATATGGGGCCGTGTCCTTACAGCTAAGAATAAGAAGGTCGGAACTATAGGTACTGTAGCAGCTGGAATTTATGGCATTATCTATGCTTTTGCAGCCGTATTTGGCGGAATGGTAGCGTATCTACTATTTTCAGGAGGTCTTGAGAATCCACAATATGCGTTACCGAGTTTCGTTGCAGCAGTTTTCCCTGTAGGCCTTGCTGGCATAGTACTTGCAGGTATGTTGGCAGCCTTCATGAGTACCGGTGATAGCTGTTTACTTGCTGCAACATCCCTTATAGTATATGACGTCATTGGTTCTCTTAAGAAGTTTAGTGAACGTACAATGCTGATGCTACTTAGAATATTCAATGTATTATTTGGTATATTCATGATAGTAGCTGCTGTAGCTATTAGCGAAGTCCTCGTCGCACTAGATATAGCCTACCTTTATCTATCAGCAGGATTATTCATACCAACTATTCTAGGACTATATTGGAAAAGGCCTTCACCTATAGCTGCTAAACTATCAATATTAGCAAGTATAGTTGTTGCAACAGCAATAGCCCTGTATATAGGATGGCCCTATGGTTTTGCAGAATTAGAGCCAATGCTATACGGCCTTATTACTTCAGTAGTAGTGTACCTTATAGTCTCATTTATAAAGCCATCAACAGAAGCAACTGTGGAACAAAAGACGGGTTAATAGAAACTAAAATACAAAATTTTTTTACTATATATTGCATGATTACTAGGCCCCTGAAAATATGTATTCAATGGAGGCGAATAATATGTATCTAGATCTTGACTTAATTGATAATATTGAAGAAAAGACTTTATTAAGATCAATTAAATTAGTCTTAGATCCTCCTATTGAAACAGTTGATTTAAGTGAGCCAATATTCTCTAAGGACATCGTATTGCCTCCTCAGCCGAGATTGGAATATATAGATCCGATGAAGCTACATAATAAACTGAATACTTCAAAAGCAGTAGAGTTGTTTCAAGCAGTCGATCAGATAATTTCCCTTATGCCGTATCACGAGTATACTAAGCTTAAAGAAGCCGGAGATCGTGAGAAACTAGAAATATTCTATCGTTGGAAAGAGAAGATCTTGGCTTATACACGTTCTGCAGGCAAAATACGTTATGAAGATTTGAAGGCAGAGGATTCTAGGAAAAAGTCTATACTACTTATAGTCCCGTCTGAGAGACAGCTTGAAGTAGTAAAGGGTGATTGGACTAGGTGGGCTTGGAAAAAAGTAGCTTATGATGGATCACTTACTCCTTCAGCTAATGGCTGGATTAGGGACGTATCTAGTATAGCACATGCATTGAAACAGGAAGGTGTACATCCAGTCATAGTTATTGATAAACACGGTACCTATGATAGTGGGAGAGAATACGTTAAAGACCTAGATACAGTAGAAATAGAGATCCCGGAAAACATGGCTAAGATAGGGTATCCAAGAGATCAAAGTGTAACATGGACTGAGAATCCCATTATATGTAATATGGCTTTAGACTTTAGAAGAGGAGAAGAACTAGTACTTAATGAAATTTATTATAAGTTGAATAAACCGCCTATTGCAAGGGCTAGATGGGGCCTTGTCAACGGTAAACTCTTGAGGGCCGTTATGGAGGGCGGTAACTTCTTTGTAATAAAGACTGAAAACGATGTAGTAGTTATGACAGGTATTGGCGTGAGGGGCTCTAATATTGCTACGATCGAGTTTATTGCTAGCATATTACCAGAAGATGTACGCATAATTGCTATACCTCATGCAGGATATATAAGGGACTGGAAAACAGGGGCAGTTCACCTAGATGTAATATTTGCATACCTGGGAATGGTTGGCGATACAAGATACGCCTTAGTTGATCCTTCTAGAATGGGCTTCTATTCAGCTTTAGAATATGATAGGAAAACAAAGGAGTTTAAGGTTATAGAATTCCTATTGCTTATGAAGCAACTGGGCATAAAGGTCTCGGAGCCACCGCGTGAGGGTTCAAGTCCCATAACGATGGTTAATGCTTTAAACTTAGGGAACGGTAAGATAGTATCTGATAAATATAATCAGTCAATTAATAAATACATTGAAGAGACATTTGGTATTGATGTCATAGAAGTATCCATTCCACAGATCGAGGCAGGCGGAGGAGGAGTACGCTGCGCAACAAGAGAATTATGGTAACAAGTATAAAGTTTATGCATTTTCACTAATACCTTCTTTTTTCAAAATAATCATATTCTATCCTTAAATATTCCAGATAATTTATTAAGAATTAAGTATACTATATCATACCAAGATCTTTAAGAAGTTCGTATACAGCGTTTTTACCTCTCTCTATAAGGGGATTCCCATGACTCGGCATTATATGTTTAAATTCTATATCTAGCAATTTCCTTATAGATTCTCTATTCTTTTCAGGATCCCTTGAATACTTATGCTGTATCTCATATAGTTTCCCATTTTCCTCATGCATTAGGTCCCCTACAAATAAGGAACCAGTATTTATATCTAGTAAACAAACGTGGCCGGGAGTATGTCCAGGCGTATGTATAACCTTTAATCCCTTGATATCCATTCCTTCTTCAAGCAATATATCGACTTTATCACTAATGTATTCTCTCTCCAGCTTATGAGCAGCTACCGCCGCGTTAGTCCTTTTAATAAGTGCTCTTAAACCACCAATATGATCCCAATGAGCATGAGTAATTATTATTGTAGAAATATCCTCAGGCCTGTATCCCAAGGTCTCTATATAAGACAGTATGTTATCCGCTGAATCAGGTAAACCAGCATCTATCAATACAAGTTCATTATCTCTTTCAACGATATAGACATTGACAAATGATATTTTGACCATATGTATTCCATTTAATATTCTCATATTATGCATATCCTCCGGGAAAACTCTCTACAATACTATTATCATTGGAGAAGTAAATATCTACTTATATCAATCTATTTTGTGACATCTGCAATTATTGGTTTAGTAATCTCCAATAATTCTTTTGCCCCTATCTTAACCAATGCATTATGAGAACCTGATCCAACAATAACGGTATCCATAGATAGCAATTCTTTATCGGCAATCTTCGTTATTCTATCCAACTTAAATGATAAAGGACTTACTGCTCCTACCTCAAAACCAGATAATTTCTTTACTTCATCCTTATTCGCTAGCCTAATAATTTTGCACCCCAATACCTTCTTTAACTTGGTATAATCGATTCTCTTATCCCCCGTTACTAATACAGCATAGGGCTTGCCGTCGGCAATAACTATGATAGTCTTAATAATACTTTTTAATGGATATCCAGAGAGTCTAGACGCATCTTCTGCAGAAATAGCTTTATCCTTCAAGTATATAATCTCGGCATTTATCTTTTTACGCTTAATATACTTTAATACCGTTTCAATACTTCTCTTGTGAGCCATAATAGTCACTTTACCTAATTATGGACTATTTTATATTATGTTTTAAGTAAGTTAAAAATTGTTATATCCCCTAAACTACAAGCTAGTATATAGCATTAATAGTTCATGGTGATATGCAATGTCTGATGAGCATATTGAGAGATTATTACGTAAGTACTTAGGAATAAGCATGCCACGTGTGGTACTCGGAATATTAATGATACTGTTTTCAATATCGATCTTCGCTTGGCCCGAACTAGTAAGTTATTTAGTAGCACTATACCTATTGATTTCAGGGATCATTGTAATAGTAGATGAATATAGTAAGAGGTATATTCGAGGAACAGGTTAAGAATTATCTATTTTTCCACACTCTTCTGTATTATTTCTATATAGAATATCACGTATTTATCATTATAATATATTGGTTTTGAGGACATGGTTATATTCGCTATATTGTAGGGTCCGCATGGACGCGGTTCTCTCCTAGTATCTATTAGAAATGCTTCTATTGTTCTATTGAATACTTCAGGCGAAGCATGCTTGATCAATATGTAGGCACTTGTTTTATTAAATCTATGCATGATCCAGCATACATCATAAAGTGTTGGTTCATGTCCCAGATTCACCAGTTTTGTCTGATCAAGATTCCTTACTTCAAGATGTACAAATCTTCCATAGTAAATATAGGTTATAATAGGGGCTTTACTGAGATCAAGTTCTCTTACATGACTAGCTATATCAAGTAATCTATCAAATTCTTTCGTTGGAATAGGTGCAGGTGATAATCCTCCCGGCATCCTATAAAGCGATCTGACAAGAACATCGTTATACCTATAGAATCCGGGACTCATGGTAGCATAGAATCCTGGGAGAATCAATACTAAAATATACAGTGCGATTAAGGTTTTACGCCTTAGTATCCGAAGCTTTGAGAGAGCTATAGGTAATGTAAAGACTGTCGTGGTCATTAAGAATCTATCCCATTGGCCTAGAGTGGCTTGTGTATATGGCATTAGCCATGGCGTAATAACTAGAATAAGCATTATTATAACTAAATACACACTATACCTAAGCCTACTCTTGTATGAATCAAGTCCTATCAGTAATAAGGGTATGAGGGATCCATACGATACAATTATATATGCAAACACGTCTGGCTGATGCTTTAGAAGAGGACTTATTACTGGTGGAGCAACGCCAGTAACTGGGCTAGAGACTACAGCAGGCCTCTTTAGATACCATAGTATTAAGAGATACGATATAAGAGACAATATGATATACGATGCTATAAGTACTAGTTTCTTCCAACTCCTTTTCTCAAGGAATTCTAGAATACTCTTGATCACTATTAATAATGATATTATTATTGTAAGGCCTGCCCCGATTTCTGTAGCTAATGAAGACAATAGAAGTAATATAATAGCTATAATGTGGTTCTTATAGTCGTTACCCTTTTCAAGAACTATTACGGCTGCAAGGAATAGTACTGTGCCCAGAAATTGTTTATGAAGATCCCATGTTAGCCTTAGGAGCAATAGATTATACCCGGCAGCAAAAGCAATGGCTATTATTAGTTTATTATCTAGTTTCAATATCTCCTTAGAAAATAGTGCTATTAATGCAATTAATAAACCATACATAATTGGTGGATAGAACTTAAATACATACCATGGATCAGCTATTCTTGCAAAAGGATAGAGTACTAGATCTAGGAGTGGAGGAATATTCCTCATACCACCCATCCAGAAATATGATCTAAATATGCCTGGAGAGAGGACATAGTCTCTTAAGTGAGCTATATACTCAACAGTATCCCATCCAATCGGATAAGGCCACCAATGAATTTCCGGTAAAAGCCTAATAAGAAAACCAATGAAGAATGCCAATATAATGGGATGCCTAAGGATTTTCCTAAAGCATTTATTAAAATACGATAATAGATCTATGCAACTTGGTTCCTTACTTAATAAACCCATGGGCCTTCCGGATATTCTATGTATAATCATTGCGCTTGTGCTTATAAATGAGCCAAATACCATTATGGGAATAGTATATTTCAGAACTATATAATCAGCTATTAAACCACCTATGAAGAGATTATCCGGATCTATTATAAGGCTATGTATAATCGATACAAACCTTATTATAACTACTGTTATGAGGCCCAGTATTTCAAGTATTAGAGTCAAAGAAAGTCTATTCCCACTACAATACTGTTTTAAATCCATCATCGTACATAACAAGACTACTACTGTTGTAAACCATACAATATAGTCCATTCTCACTAGATAATAAGGGGAATTAAAGTCTCTATAGACAAATGGTGCAAATAGGATAGCAAGAAATCCTATAATTGATAAGTAAACTCTATACTTCCCAATATACTCCAATACCCTATTACTTCTCAAAATGGTTCACCTAGGACTAGCTACAAAATATATTATTAACGGTACAATTAGTATCTTAAAGCTTAAGATAATAAATTTAAACTTAAATAATAAAGTCATACTAATTATAGTCTCGATTTACTCAAATCAATTATAATTGTGTCCATAGCACATACCATTAAATTTAAATTAGAAAGTGTACTGATTAACAACTAATTTATTACAAATTATTTCCGCATGAATGTTAATACCAAGCTTTTAACATTCATACTACGCTCTTAGATATCCTTATATTGCTACTTTACACTTTTATGTTATAATTGGTAGCTATATAAGTCTAGATAGATTGGGTAGAGATTATGGATTTTGATAGGGCGCGTACTATTGTTAATGAACTAGTTAATGTTATTAGCAGAGCTGTTGTCGGTAAACATGATTTAATAAGACATGTTATAGCAACACTTGTTGCAGGAGGCCATGTACTTATTGAGGGTCCTCCTGGTGCTGCAAAAACGCTTCTTGCTAAGAGTATTAGTAGAGCTATTGGTGGTAAATTTACACGTGTCCAGGGAAACCCTGATCTATTGCCAACTGATCTAACGGGTTATTATGTATATGAATTAACGGGTTCGAAAAGATTTGTTGAGGGGCCTGTTTTTTCAAATATATTGATGTTTGATGAGCTTAATAGAACTCCTACACGTGTTCAATCAGCTCTTTTACAGGCTATGGCCGAATATAGTGTAAGTATTGATGGAGTCACTCATGAATTGCCTAAGCCATTTCATGTATTAGCTACAGAGATCCCTATAGAAGAGGAGGTCGGTGGCGTCTATCCATTAACTCTTACTCTTAGAGATAGATTTTGGATTAAATGTTATACATCATATAATGCCTATGATGAGGAACTGGAGATTATTAAGAGATCTGATAAACTTTATCTTGTTGAGGCATATGATGTGGATAAGGTGGTTGATTTAAGGGAATACATGGACCTCCAATCATTTATTGGCCATGGAATATATGTTGATAATAGGGTTGTAAAATATATAGCAGATATTGTTAATTATGTTAGGACCCATCCATTGGTCAAGCTCGGGCCTAGCCATCGTGGCTCGATATTTCTTTACAGAATTGCTAAAGTATTAGCATTAATGGATAATAGGGACTACGTAGTACCTGATGATGTAAAGGAAATAGCTATACCTACATTGAGCCACAGGATAGCATTGTCTGAAGAAGCAGAAATAGAGGGTAAAAAGCCTGAGGACATAGTTAGTGAGGCTTTAGGTAGAGTGAGTGTTCCAAAGGAGTAAGAACCTTGCACATGGTCATTGATAGACTTTATGTATCAGACTTATTGATCGTATCTGTAATAGTTATTTCGAATTACATTCTAGATATTGATATTTGGTCAAAGATATTTCTATATCTAACAGTCTTCATGGTCTCTATAAACTTATATTTCATAAGACTACGTAAATCGAGTATAACTGTTCCTATCTGTATAATTCCATTACTTGGATTAACTAATTTACTAGCAACATATTACTTAGGGAATGTCTATGGCCTATTGTTACTATATACGTTATCAATGCTATTAGTTATTGTAATAAATGCGTCTATTATTAGATTACTTGATAGTCTATGGCTTCCCGAGTTATTTCTATTTCTTATACTGGCTTTAATAGCTACAACATTACTATTTCATACAGATAATCTTAACTGGATCTTATTGGGTCCGATATCAGAGTTTTTATTAGTAAAAACCATTACACCAGTTTCTTCGACTAATAATTTTGGGTCTACACTAATTCCGTTTCTAGTCCTTAATTCTTTCTTAGTTAGCATTATATCTAATGTAAATCTATACATGGTAATCTTAGCATTAATTATGAATTCATTTAAGGCTTTTGCACAAAAGCCCAGATCCATAACTTTATCATTATCTGTAGATTACTTACTAAGATTCATAGCCATGGTGTTATTAACTTGGAGTACCGGTACTTATTAGCTGGAATCAATATATCATTAGTATCTATAGTATTCATAGTTTTTGGAATATTTAGTAATAATTCCATAGTACTTGGTACATCATTATCAACACTTGTCCTAGGCATACTTTTAACAACGATAGGATTAACATACATACCTCCATTACATGAATTATTGAAAAATTATTCAAACGATTTAACGATATTTGCAAATAAATTACTCGAGGATAGTGGCCTAGTAAGTAATCATGAGATAAGGATTTGCTATAGTAATGACATTATTCAAGCAGTCTTTACTAATGGCGCTATTGATTGTAAGAAAGTCTTGCCTGGAGTAGGAGTTGTTAATAATGTATCATACATTTCATTTCCTGTAAAAGACCTTGTTTCTGTCTTGGAAACTGAATACTCTATTGGAGAAGGTGTTGATCTAAGGGATTATCTTAGAGATATACTTGTTAATAGGTATATTATTTCTAGAGACATTATTGTTGATAAGGAAGATGGTGTTTTCAAGATCGAGTTATGGTCCTTGACAAAAGATGCTAGGGATTTATTGAATAAACCGGTTAATCCAGTACGTATAATTGTACCAGTATGTGTCTCTAGATTTTTTGAGAGAAACATTAGCGTTGTAGATGAAGAGATTGTTGGAAACCATTATATTATTAAGATGAAGGTGGTGTAGCTTGAAGATAATGGATAGAGAGATCATAATATATTCAATACTATTGACTATAGTGATTATATCATTCATACTTATTGGTGAAACTAGGCCTGACGTCTACCTATCAGTATCGATACTGATATACTTTATCTATACATCAATAAGCCGGAATATTAGATTAAGAGCTAAGCTTACAATATTAGATATTTCGTTATTAACAGTATTTTCGGTGATTGTCACATATAGAATCCTTACAATACTTGAATGGATCTAGGGCACTAACCGATGTATCAAGATATAATATATCTGGAGCTCTACATGGGGATTAGTAGGAAATGAGCATTAGTAAACTAAATTCAAGAGTGGGAAAAGGGCTAATGGGCTATTCAGCCATATTCATAGTCTTCGCTATATTAGTTAGCGGAGTCTGTTTCTCAGATTCTTCAATTATTGAACCCGATCCTGTACCCTTGGCATTGCTCCTAAGGGATACGCTCTTATCCATTTCTCATGGAGAATATAGTACGTCAAAAGAATACATTATTACTGCATTGAATATAAGTATAGAAGACGATATAGCCTATATACATACAAGACTATATAATGAACTAATGGAATTAGTTAATGTAATGCAAGGCATTGATCTCATGGCATTAAATAATACTGCTAATAGAGATGATATTAGGAGGATTATCTATAGACTATATAGGCTTAGAATAGATCTTGAAGAATATATTAATGAGTACATTGAAAACCTTTATGGACTTATAAATGATCAAACTTTAAAAACATATGTAGTTAATGAAACACAAATAGCTGTATCTCGTTTTCTAGAAAGTATTGATGACCTGATTAATGAGTTAAAAAGTATATACTTGCATAGAATAGCCAATGTCGTTTATGTAAATGTTGATATTATTGTACCAGAGATCATTATGGCTAATGACACATTTAACTTAGAGATAAAAATAGCAGGTCCCAGAGGCATACAAACAATTAATACATCTATTACTATTATTTATGGAGATACGTATTATGTCACATTATATAGAGAGGTAATTGTAAACAGTTCCGAATTTATTATCCTAAAACCACCAAGTATAGAAGATCTAGTTAGTAATGGATTACTAGTTAAAGAGGAAGTACCAGTAGAAATCAGGGTTGAGGCATATGGATTTGGATATAATGCCGTATATAGAGGCTTTGGTATTTCTAGATCAAAATTACAATTTATAAAACCACTATGTGAATTCTTTATACCGGAAACGATTTATCCGGATAAATCATTCAATGTTAGTGTATTTGCCCATATAGATTATCCATTAAATTCAACCATATATCTTGACAAAGTAGATTTAGAGAGTATTATAGAGAATTCAACTATATTTCCAGGAAATAATTCTATTGAAATGCCGGCATTAGATTTAAACGGGGGCCTCCATAAACTACTCTTCAAGATCGAGGGTAAGGGATATTATCACGAAGCGATCTATATAGTACCGTTCAAGATTAATAAAGTACCATTGGAGGCAAGTATAAGTTTACCTCAGGTAATTATAGGGCCTCCATACACGATCCCTATTCATATAGATATTGGTAAGGACATACCCTTTAACGTAACTATATTTGTAGATAATAAGGTAATTACTTCGGAAACAGTATATGGATTATCGAACAAGGTTATTAAAGTATCTTTACCTTATCAACTATTTACATGGAGGCATCATATCGAAATTTTAGTAGAGCCTCTCGATCCACTGCACGGGTCATATAAATTCTCTATTGAAGTATATAGTATTAATACTCCTTTGATACTTCTTGCCTCGGTTATTCTTGGATATACTTTGTCAACACATATACTATCATATGGGCTATCATTACCTCTTCAATCAATTACAAGGTATTTCCGTAAAGGCAGTCATTTAGTAAAAGAAATAGCGAAATCGTCAATAAGTACATTGGAAACTAGGTTCAAAAGCTTCTTTAAACCAGCTGTTTTAACTAGACTATATTATAGATTTATCCGTATTATAATGAAATATGTAAGTCCTCCAAGGGATTCCGAGACTTTGAGAGAATACTATCGACGAATAAGTAATGCCTTTTCTATAGGTGTTAGGGAGCTTGTTGGAAGATTCATTACTCTCTATGAAAAAGATCTTTATTCAAAGCATAGGATTGACGTCGGTGAAGCTGAGAATATTGTTCAAAAATTAGAGAGGGATATAGGTTGATGAGTAAGACAATCATAGTAGTTGTAACAATGATCATAATAATATCTTTCCTAGCAGCTATAGTTAATACTCCTACAGCTACGCCATACAGTCCATTTAATGTGGGTAGTAGGGGATATTCAAGACTCATAGATATATTAAATGCTAAGCTAGAGGATAATATTAAAGATATATCTATTGAAGAAGCTACTAAATACGCAATAGTAATGCCTTTACAGAAGAGAATAATTGATCGTGAAACTATAGACTATGTGAATAAGTTATTACATAGAGGCTCTATTGTAATTATACTTGATGAACAAGGATATTCTAATGAACTAATTAAGGAAATAGGATTAGATATTGAAATAGTTAATCAAACAATCTTAGATGAAATATGGAGAGCTGATAATAGATTCTATCCTACTTCAAAAATTTACATGGCTGATTCTAATGAAACATTACCATTAGTGTTACATGTGCCAAGTCATATACTTATGGGTATAAACAGATCTGGATACATGATCGGGTATACATCGAAATATGCCTATATAGATCTGGATGGTAGTGGTAATTATTCGCTAGGAGATCAAATGGGTCAATATGTTCTAGTATATGGAGATAAGATTGGAGATGGATTAATAGTAATAGTATCAGATCTAGATTTTGCCATTAATGAATTACTCGATGATAATAAAGAGTTTTTTGGAAAAATAGTTTATGGTAGGGAATTAATTCTTTACACTAGATACTTAGATCTGGGCTTTCTTGATAAATTAAAATATGGATTTTTAGAGTTAAACATAATCGCTCGCCAGGGTTCCATGGAATACTTACTCATTGAATTAATACTTATACTCTCCATCCTAATTATAATGAGTAATTATTCTAAGAATGAATTGTATGATAGGAGAACATTATTAATATCATTAGTGTACATAGGCCTATACGGTATATATGTCTCATTGTCAATGGGTAATATGTTTCTATTGATTCCATTATCAATACTGTTTATACCCATTATATATAGTAAACTCTGGAGATTCCTTCCTTCAATGATCTTGTCTTTAGGTATATTCTATGTTCTCTCTCTATGGAGCTCATTTCCTCTATATGTTCCACTTGCTTTTCTCCTACCATTCACATTTTCTGAAAAGCCACGTATTGGAGGCTCTATGACCACATTTATTGGGCCATCTACAATCCTACTAATAAAGCATGTTATTGCATTATTTGTATTGACTTTAATTGATGTAAGAATACTTGTTCCTATAGCAACTACCCTTATATCATGCCTTATTCTCTCAATAGCCTATTTCATAATATTATCGCGTGTTAGAATAGAGCCGCTTAATATTCCTGAGAAAGCTATACTTGGCAGACCAGCTTATGCAGAGTTCATGGTAGTTACTGATAAGCCTTTGTATATAGTTCTTGAAAGAAGTGATGGTTCTAAGAAGATTTATTGGCGAGGTACAGCAGGTGTTGTAGATATAGATATACCAACAGATCATGTGGGTGTACACTTAATTAGTATTAGTATAGGTGCTTTCGACAAATGGGGATTCTCTAGGAGACTTCTTAAAACAATTACTTTAAATTATGTTGTTGTGCCAATAACTTCTAGACTAATCGGGCTCCTTAGGAAAAGAGTCTTCTCAAGAGAAGAGATTAAGAGACTTATTGCAGAAGTTGAAGTGTCTTTAATGGAGATTTCAAGTGAGACAGGTATACCTGTTAGTAAAGGTGTTACAGCTAGTTCAAGAGAGGCTATTAGAGTAGCTATAGAGCTTTTACGTAAAAGTAGAACCGGCGTTTTAGCGTCGGCAGGTGGATTACTTTATAGATTCTTAGAGATATTGGAAGAACAATTGTCTAAAGGTGTTGGTACAGCAGGTGGTCATGTAAGGCATGGTAGATTAGGAGAATATCTTGGCGCCAGATATTATATTCCAGGTGATAGGCCTAGAGATATTCATTGGAAGAAATCTTTAAGTAAGCATTCACTAGTTGTGAAGGAGTATGGTGTTTCCGAAGGCAGAGAGCCTTTTACAGCCAGATCATCTGTTCTAGAACCCATTGTTATTCTAGACCTATTTGCAACAAGTAATATAGAGCTAGATCATATGATGTATAATTTACTAAATATCTACCTTAACACTGTTAGAAGGGAACCTTCTACAAGATCATATTTCATATTAGTAACACGTGAATTTATTTTAGTTGTTAAAGGGAAATCAATTGATATATTGTATAATCTATATAAGACTCTTGAAAGATCCCTTCCAAAGATCCTATATAGCTATGAAAGTATTAGTAAGTATTTAGAGAAAGAATTTGTTAAGGAAATTATTGAGAGTGAGCATAAGCCGAGGCCATTGACTATGTTGATTAAGGCTAACAAGGCCTTCTCTAACAATATAGTTAATGCATTATTAGAGAATGGTATACTACCTCCAAAACCATATACCTTAATACATAGTAAATCATTGAGTTTTAGATACAGTATACTAAGATATGTTCTAGACGATACTGGCTATCAATACATAGATCATTCTAAAATAAGTGTAGTATCAAGTCTCCAAACAGGCGGGGAGGCTAGATATTGAATAACGGCTTATCGATTAAAATATTAACAATGTTATTACTACTAGTATCTACTGTCACAATATTAGCTAGGGCGTATCCTCACTATGTAGATGCTTTATTTAAACTCTCACATCATAGCGTGTACATGTATTACCTCCCGTTATCAATGATTGTAATGGCGGTATTCATACTTACACTTTTATATAAGGGAGAAATAACCGGAGTCAACATTATTAGGCTTATTATATTCATTTCTTTTCTCTCAATTAGTATATTATTGTATGTAGTATCATATAACGCTATTAAATATGTATTTGAGTTAAAGACGTTATCAATAATATTCTTCATATGGAGCTTATTATCACTAGCATTTAACTCGAGATCAATTCTACTGGGCCTTTTATTACCTTTAACATTACTTCTCTTAATCCCAATACCTTACCCTATCTTATTAAAAATATCAATGCTATATACGGGCGCGGCATCAGCTAGTACAATGGCGCTAATGAATACAATTATTGATTATTCTACTAATAATATCGTACTAAGATTCATTGATCACATGGGCCTTGAGAGGATATACGAAATAAGTCCTATCGGAATTAATTGCATAACCATAGTTTTTATAATTGCTCCTATAATCGGATATATGATTAGCTATATCAAGGCTTCAAAAATTGAGAAACTACTACTATTCATAACAGCATCATGGATATCGTCTGCAATAGTTCTATTAAGTGATTCCATTAGAATATTCCTTGCAGTATTTATTGGTGAATGGAATTATGAAGTAGGAGAACTACTTACTCAACAAATATCATCGATGCCAGGCATTGTCCTAGCATTACTCGTTCCAATACACCTTATTATGAGACGGCCTTTAGAGAGGACCCGCTCACAAGAAGATACTATTGTTAGTGAAACAGTAAATAAGAGATGGATTATTTCAATAATATTAATGGTAATGACAGCTGTAGCCTACCCAATTATTACTTCAACAATATTGCATGAGGTTTCTATATCTACTACCACGGTTCTACAGGAGTTCCCCCATTATATTAGCGACCATATAGTAGCCGTCTATAACACTACTTATTCCGAACTAGGCCCAGTCCAAGATATTGGAGACAATGGATCTTCTAGTGTAGAATGTATCTTGATCAATTATAGAGGATATGATTTAAGGGGTTATATAGAGGAAGCTTATGAGCCAGAAGGCCTCATACCATGGCCATTATCTACTATGGTTCAAGGATATTTGATTGTTAATAGTTGGATAGATATAGGTAATGTATCGGTAACATATATGTTGCTATCTAGATCCGATCATAACCTACTCTTAGCATATACGGTCTATGCGTATCCATTGAATCCAGAGAATATGTCTAATATAACCTATACTAGGGTATCATTATTTACTGAAGTAGAATTAGATAATTATGGGGATGTTGCATTAGCTATTAGGGATTTACTAAATAAAGTCGATCTAATAGAGACAGAGGTGATACAATCGAGAACCAATTACTTAGATATTGTAGGATACGTAGCTTCTATAAGCATATTATTAAGCATTATTACACTAGTAGTTATGAATTCGAATAAATTGCTTTCATATCTAATTAAACATTTTCGGAGAGGCGGTCGGTAATGAATAAGATTTTAATCATAATTATGGCTTTATCAATCATACTGGCTCAGACATTATCTATCCCTGTATATGCGGTTGATAGGGATATTCTATGGGATAGGTATCTGGAATTATATAAAAGGACGGCTGATCTTGGTAGGAAAGGTGTTAATGTATCGAGTATAGTTGATGAACTAAGTATTGTTTTAGAGTTGATAGAGAATGAGGATGATTATTCCCTTAATAGAGCTAATGAGTTGCTAGATAGTATAGAAGAGGAAATATCCTCTCTCAAGATGAATGCAGATAATATATTGTTGATGGAGAATCTTAGAAAGTACAGTGTTGTCGGAGCCCTATTGTCTATTCCTCTATTATTCTATCTACTGTTTCCAAGACTATACCTGGCTATCTGGTTTAGAGTTAGGAGGAGGTGGATTGTTGAGAAATGAATCTTCTTGACGATGAAGTATTTGCCGTTATACTGGCTATAATTGTTGTTGGATCGGTATTTTCTGCTGCCCAATTACTTAGGCCTAGTGTTATAGAGCCATTTATTGCCATCGGCGTATTAGATGAAAACTGTAAGATCGGTAATTATCCTGACAAAGTTTTTCGCGGTGAAAATCTTACATTTTGTATTTTCCTCCACAACTATATGGGTTATCCACTACTCATGCAGGTAAGGTATAAAATTGGCTCCAATACTACTTTGCCCACGAACTCTACACCTAGTCCCATGCCTACATTACTTATTTTCAATAAACTACTTGATCACGGTGAAAATACTACTTTCTACGTAGATGTACCTATAAAAGTTAATGGAAGCCTCGTTGGCAAAAGAATCACATTAATATTTGAACTATGGATTTACGACATAGACCGTGATACATGGGTCTATAGCGGTAGATGGAACCATCTCTACGTAGAAGTTCTTGAATCACCCGTACCATAGTAGGGGTGGAGTCAATGGCTCAGCTAGACTACTATGTAAAAATGGCTAAGAAGAAGGGAGGGTTTAATGAGTTAAAGAAACTATATAATGATATAAAGGCTGGGAAGATCAAGATCAGGGATCCGAATCCTCCAAGGGACTTTATAGAGTACCTGGTTAGGCTAGAATATAGTCTATGGGCCTGGACTACAATATCTTTACTCGTTTTAACACTATTTACTATATTCTTCTCAGACATTATTCATCCATTAATATACTTTAGATACATACTTGGCTCAGTAACTGTACTTTTCCTACCAGGCTATGTTACTATTGAGACTCTATATCCGAGAGAAAAGGATCTAAGTCCTCTTGAAAGACTGGCGTTATCAATTGGTTTATCACTAGCCCTTGTTCCTCTCATAGGATTAGTTCTAAACTATACTCCATGGGGTATAAGGCTTGAACCCATAGTATCTTCATTAACAATATACATTATACTAATGGTGTTCATAGGATCCTATAGGAAATATACGAGTACTCTTCGCTAATACGTGTTCTATAGACTGTTTTGGTAAGGCCCTTGTTTTTGAGATAACCTAATTATTCTAACCACTTATACTTATCTCCGGAATATACAGGAGGGATTCGGCTATGTATAGTCTAAATAAGGATAACTTATATGAGGTTTTAAGGAAGATATGTAATATACCATCGCCTTCAGGATTTGAAGAGGAGATTAGAGAAGCTGTTATTGAGGAGCTTAAGCCCTATGCTGATGAAATACATGTTGATTCCATGGGTAATGTTATTGCCTTAAAGAAGGGTAAGGGAGAAGGACGGTTAATGATAGCAGCTCATATGGATGAAATAGGTTTAATGATTAAGCATATTAGTAAGGAGGGCTTCCTTAAATTTGCACCTATTGGCGGATGGAATCCTATTATCCTGCCTGGCCAAAGAGTAGTTATTAAGACTTTAAAAGGTAATATTGTCCGAGGCGTTATTGGTTCAAAGCCTCCTCATATAATGAAGCCTGAAGAAGCTAAACAGGTCATACCTATTGAGGAGTTATTCATAGATATTGGTGTTTCATCTAAAGAGGAGGCTGAGAAACTTGGTGTAACTATAGGTTCGGTAGCTGTTATTGATCGTGATGTTGCAAGGCTTGGCGGAGCAGATGTTGTTACTGCACGAGCATTTGATGATAAGATAGGCGTTGCTGTAATGATTGAGGCATTTAAGGCAATAAGCGATCCTAAAGTAGATGTATATGCTGTAGCTACTGTTCAGGAAGAAGTTGGTTTAAAGGGCGCACGTGTAGCATCTTACTCGATAACGCCTGATGTGGGACTAGCTCTTGATGTAACAATAGCATCTGATATACCCGGTGTTGACGAGCCATATCATGTTACAAAGCTTGGTAAGGGC
Organism: uncultured Desulfurococcaceae archaeon; assembly: GCA_964531225.1. Lineage (GTDB taxonomy): Archaea > Thermoproteota > Thermoprotei_A > Sulfolobales > Desulfurococcaceae > CAZHDB01. The sequence continues at coordinate 2,518 of CAZHDB010000026.1, read as the reverse complement.
CCAGCTATAAAGATCATGGATGGTCGTTCCGGCAGTGGATTAATAGCTCACCCAGCTGTAAGAAATACACTGATCAAGTTAGCTGAAGAGAATAAGATACCGTATCAATTAGAAGTATTAACAGGCGGTACAACTGATGCAGCTGCAATACAACTTACAAAGGAAGGTGTACCTGCAGGAACTATATCTATACCAACGAGATATATTCACTCACCAATAGAGACGCTAAACCTAAATGATGCAGTTAATGCTGCTAAGCTTGTAAAGGTATTTGCAGAATATATAGACAGGAACTGGATAGCAAGCAATCTCAAGAGAAGAGTAAAATAAATATTTTGAAGAATATCTTTTTCTCCAATACCATATAATACCATTATTTCTTAGGTCGTGTAAACAATAGGTATGTAAGCAATTTCATAGTAACACTAAAGATCCTTATATTCGCCCTTAACCTTCCACCAATCCTAGGCTTTTTCCTCCTAGGTGGTGGGTCATAAAAGTACTCTCCTAACCTATACTTGTTAATCCATGCATATACTATGAATTCTCCGCCGAAACTCTCCTTAAACCTAGGCTTGAAATCCTTAAATAAATCACGTCTATATACTCTGAAATTCGAATAGAAATCCCTGATCCCAACTATTCTACCAATAGTTTTTGATGTAAAACGTTCAGATATTCTTGGAATAATCGTTCTGCATGCAACAAGTAGATCTAGGTTTTTCTCTAAGAATACATTAAGCATACCAGGTATTAGTTCTGGTGGATTCTCAAGATCTATGTCGAGAGTTACTACAATTGGATACTTAGCAGCCCTTAATCCTGTTAGTAAGCCAATAGTTTGCCCTGCATTCTTAACAAGTAATGCTTTATCAGCCCATTTACAAGCTTCTTCATATGTTCCATCTGGTGAAGAATCATCAACAATTATTATCTCATGCTCTACTTCCCTTAGGGCTTGCCTAACTCTTTCAACAAATGGTCTAACATATTCTCTCTCATTATATGTTGTTGTCACAACGGAGACCCTTGTCATCCACTATCCCCATGACGCTCAATAATAGATCTATTCTTGAATTGTAAATAATGCTTATGTCTCCACTCTCAAGGTCCTTGACTTAAGTATAATTTAATAATGTTTCTTGAAATGTTTTCTACTAGTTTAAAACTATTTATCGATCTTTAATTTATTATGGATTCATATAACATATTATATTATAATTAGTAGTTTATTCATTGTTATTGCGATAATCTTTTTTCTTGAATACACTTTAGATATCATATGTGGTGAGCTATTGTATGCAGAATGTTACTGCGGCAATACTTGCTGGCGGTAAGGGTAAGAGGTTTAGGCCATATACAGAAATTATACCGAAGCCAATGATCCCTATTGGTCCTGAGGAAAAGCCTCTTCTCGAATATATTATAAAGTGGTTATCGAAGTACGGTATAAGGGATATTGTACTACTAGTCGGATATAGGTGGAGGCAGGTATCTAACTATTTTAATGATGGATCTAGATGGGGTGTCCAGATAAAATATAGTATTGATACTGAAGAGTACAAGAATACTGGTGGAGCATTATTAAATGCATGGAAGCGAGGGCTACTCAGTGGAAACGATCTATTAATATGGTATGGAGATATTCTTGCACCTCTGGATGTAAATGATTTACTAAATAAACACTATAGATGGGATGCAGATGCTACAGTTGTAGTAGCTGATAAGTATCAAGTACCTGTTGGCGTGGCTAAAGTTAATGATAATAATGATATTATTGAGCTTAGGGAAAAACCATGGATAGACATACACGCGACCATAGGAATCCTAATCTTAAAGCCTAAAATACTAGACTATGCAGAGGAGGCAATGGGTAAAAGCTTTGACATCATGGGAGAACTCATACCATGGATGATAAGGCAGGGTAGAAAAGTAAAAGCATACATATATAATGGGCCATGGTACGATGTAGGAAGTCTAGAGAGATATGCCAAACTAGATCATAGCAAGATAAGGGAATTCCTTAAGCCATAGAAAATATCTACAATAATTCATTAATACACCTGTTATTTAAACCTCTTATTACTTTGCTTTTATATTCGGATCCATTACAAGACTCAAGGCACAATAATTGACTAAAGAAATTATAGCAGAACATTTATTCTATTGTATTACTAGTTAGTTCTTGAATCAATATTTCGTAAACTAAATAGTTCTTAGGTTTTGATAGTTATGGTTAGAAGCGTTGTATCTATAGTAAGGTCGGATAGTCATTATGATGGAGTTTTGAGGGCATTAGGGCTTATTGATAGTGAGTTTAGAGAAGTTGTTGGTGGTAGGAAGAAGTTTTTGATTAAGCCTAATTTCGTATCTACATCAATATATTTATCTGCTACTCCAAGGGAAACTGTTGAAGCAATTCTTGATTATTTATTTGAGAATTACAATGTATCTGAAGTATTAATTGCTGAGTCTCCGGCTGTTGCTAGAGCTGAGGAGGGATTTAGAAACTATGGCT
>CAZHDB010000025.1:0-23723 GCA_964531225.1 uncultured Desulfurococcaceae archaeon | reverse complement strand
CTAGGAAATTACTTGAATATTTTGGTACATTGAAAGCAATAGCTAATGCAAGTATGGCTGAGCTTATGAGGGTTGAAGGAATTGGTGAGAAAAGGGCATCAGATATCTATGCTATCTTTAATACTCCTTGGAAGAGAAAAGAAAGCAATCAGTAAAAAACAATTCTTAATAGTTAATGTAATCTCGACGGGATTACTTGTAATCGTTAAAGAGATGTGTTTGTCGCTATACGTTTTCTCGAGATACTTGTATGTCTCGTGAGAATTTGATATAGTATTATGTGTAAGTGTCACTGAACAGCTCTGGAGCTTATCACCAAATATGTCTAAGTAAAAATAGTATTGACTCTTTATCGCATCAATAAAAGAATATATAGGTTCTTCAAATAATTTTCCGAGAGCATAGATTTGTTCTGATATTATTTCCTCGCTTTTCAAAAGCATTCTTAGAATCTTCTTAATTAGATCTATATCTATTAATGGCTCGGTTATTTTTCTTTTTAATTATTTTTTCCTTAGTTTTTCCTCCTCAAGTCTTTTCTTAAATAATTTCTCAAAGTCAACATTTCTTAAACTAGGGATTAGCAGTTCCCTCAGTTCAGGGTTTTTCCTAAAGAAATAGATAGAATAACTACATATTGGTTCTATTAACCAGCCATTCTCCTTAGCTAATTTAATCGCGTACTCCATAAGTCTACGGGCAACTCCTTTACCGCGATGTTGAGGAGGAGTATATGTTTCCAATAACTTCATAGTTCCATTTTCAACTTCATATCTTATAAAAGCCTTAGATCCATCATTCAACCTCATATAGATAACTCGTTTTGTATGTTTAATACACAAATCTCATTCCCCGATATTTCATTCTATTTATCACTATCTATGTCCATGTTATAAAAGTAACTAAAACTATCCATCTATTTATTTTATTAATAATGAAGTAAAAATGTATTATTTGGAAAAACATTTTATGTCTCATATATTAGAAGTACTGTTCAAATTCCCTAAGTTTATTCATTAATTTATTAAGTCTCTTAAGCATTATCTTTCTCTCAATACTTGCTACAAGTCTTCTTGTCGGAATAACTGCATCGGGGTTAACGCTTATACTGTCAATGCCATTCTCTACGAGGAATTCAACTATCTCTGGATATACGCTTGGTGCCTGTCCACATATACTTACAGTTGCTCCCTTTGAATGTGCCTTCTCAATGAGCATTTTAATTGCAGCTAATACAGCAGGATCACGTTCATCGAAGTAGCCCATTTCAGCAAGTATGGTACTGTCACGGTCAGCTCCAAGAACCAATTGTGTTAGATCGTTGCTTCCAATACTGAATCCATCAACATATTCTGCAAACCTGTCTGCAAGGAATACTATACTTGGAACCTCAGCCATAGCCCATACCTTGAAGTCCTTACCACGCTTTAGACCCTCTTCTTCCATAATCTTTAATGCACGTTCAACTTCCCATGTAGTCCTCACGAATGGGAGCATGACCCATACATTAGTTAATCCCATTTCCTCACGAACCTTCTTTATAGCACGAACCTCTAGACGAAATGCAGGCTCATAATTTGGATGAATATAGCGGCTAACACCACGCCATCCAATCATTGGGTTTCTCTCTTCAGGCTCAAACTTTTCGCCGCCCTTAAGTCCACGATATTCATTAGTCTTGAAGTCACTAAATCGTACAACTATAGGCCTTGGATAAATCACTTGTGCTACCTTGGCAACACCCTCTGCTAGCTTGTCCACAAAGAATTCTCCACGACCTTCTTCAATTAATGCCATTGGATGATACTGTACCCAATCAGTAATAATGAACTCGATCCTCATGAGACCAATACCGTCGAATGGTAAGTCCTTGTACCTCTCAATAGCATCCGGCTCGCCGAGATTCATATAGATCTTTGTAGCAGTTACTGGATAGAGTGGCAATAATTGTTCAGGACTAATACCAACAGATACTGCTGCAGCAGCCTCTTCCTTAGGCTTTACGAGATCTTCGACAATACCTTCATAGACAACACCACGACTACCATCAATAGTTACCTCAATCCCTGTCTTTATGGCTTCTGTAGCATTACCAGTACCAACAATACATGGAATACCTAGTTCACGGCTGACAATGGCTGCGTGGCTAGTCATACCACCTTCGTCAGTAACTATGGCAGATGCCTTTTTCATTAATGGTACCCAGTCAGGATCAGTCATCTTAGTAACTAATATATCTCCTTCTTTAAACTCTTGAGCCTCCTTACCATGTGGATCAAAAATTACTCTAGCAATCCCTGCTCCGATACCTGGGCTTGCAGGTAATCCACGAACTATTACATTAGCTTCACTAAGTTTAACTACCTTCTCACCCTTTACCTCAACTCTTCTCTCCTCTTCCTTAGCCTTCTTAACACTCCATACAGTCTCTGGACGGGCCTGCACAATGAATACATTGTCCGGGAATGGCAAGTCCATGTCGATGGCCCATTCAATATCCATTGCACGTCCATAGTGTTTCTCAATCAAGTTACCTAGTTCAGCTAATCTCTTAACTTCTTCCTCATTAAGACTTGGAGTCTCTGGATCAAATAATGGGAATCTAGGATCAGGGAGGTTGATTGCCTCATTTATGCCTTTTTCTGGATTGAAGACTATAGCAATGTTCTTTCTATTGATCTTTTGTTCTCTAATCTTTAAAGTATCCTTTTCAACAACCCATTCATCAGGTGTTACTTTACCGCCAACAACAGCTTCCCCAAGACCCCATGCACCCTCAATAACTATTACGTCTGTCTCGCCAGTAACTGGGTGCAGTGTGAACATTACGCCTGCTGAACGGCTATTAACCATCTTCTGTATGGTAACGCTCATCAAGGCTTTTTCATGGGGAATACCCTGGGCTACACGATAGAATGTTGCACGTGCAGTGAAAAGGCTAGCCCAACAATCCTTGACTCGTTTAACAACAGCATCTTCTCCATAGATGTTTAGGTAAGTCTCTTGCTGACCGGCAAAGCTCGCTTCTGGCATATCTTCTGCAGTAGCACTGCTACGTACAGCTACACGTAGCCTTAAGGGATCAATATTTAGTCTCGAAGCTAACTCTCTATAAGCATTTCTAATAGCTGCTTCTACTTCCGAAGGCATAGGCGTCTCTTTAATCATTTGCCTGATCTTACTTGTTACCTCATCTAATGCCTTCTTATCATTAACATCGAGATCTCTTAGCATAGCATAGATTTTCTCGCCAAGACCTGTTGAGTCAAGGAAGTACTTGTATGCATAAGCTGTTACTGCAAATCCAGGAGGCACAGGTATTCCTGCACGAATCATCTCTCCAAGATTAGCATTTTTACCTCCAACAAGCACTACATCATCTTTTGTAACTTCTTCAAGCCATAATACAAATCTTTTTTCTTTCGGTATATCAGACATATCTTGTTCTACCCTCCAATTATGATTTCATGGGATACCCTATTACATATATGGTTTTATAAGTAATTCGCCTCTCATTTAAATACGTATACATACACTCGATGCACATATACTTATAGAAAATAAAGTTATACGATTATGGTAAAGGATGTAAATATTGTCGTAGTTATATATTATAATTCACGAAATAAATTCATATGATCTAATATATTAATTACGGACTGGCAGGCAATTAATCAGAAGCTAATCCCTTCATCATACATCAGCCGCGTCATCAATCATCATATTACTTCCTACGGCTTCTCCTTCTTCTAGTATGCATTCTACTCTTAATAACTCTCCAGTAAGCCCAAGCCCTTCTCTTAAGAGTTTGAAGTCTATGAGAAGTGGGCTCTATAGGTGATCTAGAACGGGGTACAAGAGATCCGAATCCATTAACGCTACGTGTCATGAGTATAGATAATGCTATAGCTTGTATTCTTTCATGACCTAATATCCTATTTTTAATATCATTAATATACTCATCTAGGAATTTAGTTGTATGATCACCGATCATAAAAACCGGGTGTTCAAGAATACTTTTTACAAGCAAGATATTTGTATCAACACCCATTATAATATATTCACGGAGAGCTCTTAACATACGGTTTATAGCCTCCTTTCTAGAGGGAGCCCAGGCTATGATCTTTGCAATTAATGGATTATATTCAGCGGGGATAGTTGATCCGGGAGCCACGCCGCTGTCAACACGTATACCTGGACCGCTCGGCTCTCTATAATCAGATACTGTACCAGGGCTTGGAAGCATTGTAACAGGATTTTCAGCATTTATACGGGCTTCTATGGCATGACCATATATCCTGATACTATCCTGTTTTAGATTCAGTCCTTCTCCCATAGCTATTAATAATTGTTGCTTAACGATATCAATTCCAGTAATCATCTCTGTAACAGGATGCTCAACCTGCAGCCTAGCATTTATTTCCATGAAATAATGCTTTCTAGTCTTGGGATCGAATAAGAATTCAACAGTACCAGCATTAATATATCCTATGTATTCAGTGAGTTTAACGGCATCTTCTGTTATAATTTTTCTTTCATTAGAAGAAAGTATTGGTGCAGGGGCTTCTTCAATAACTTTTTGATGCCTACGTTGAATACTACAGTCTCTTTCAAATAAATGAATAACTTTATCTCCATTACCAAGTATTTGTACTTCAATGTGCTTTGGTGATGTAAGGAATTTCTCTACATAAAGTCTTCTATCTTTAAAGTCTTCTTCAGCCTCCTTACTAGCCTGCTCATATAGCTTTTCTACATCTTTTTCATTATAGACTACTCTCATACCCATACCTCCTCCACCACCAACAGCCTTTAATAAAACAGGATATCCATATTCCTTAGCAAATTCTATTACGTCATCTGGTTTCTTTACTAGCCTCCATGGTAAAGTAGGTACACCTACTTCTTCAGCCATTTTCTTAGCTCTAGCTTTATCGCCACTAAGCTCCATGATATCCGGTGGAGGACCTACAAATATGAGTCCTTTGCTAACAACTTTCCGTACAAATAATGCATTTTCTGATAAAAATCCATAACCAGGATGAATGGCATCAGCACCTAGTTCTAGTGCAGCTTCTATTATTTCATCCATATCAAGATAATTAGATACTTGATAATCACTATCCATAAATCTCCTATGGAGACTATACTTGTCTATAGAAGTGTAGATACCAAGGGATATCCAGCCTAATTCCCTAATAGTCCTTGCAATCCTAATAGCTATTTCTCCTCTATTAGCTATTAAGATCCTGTATTTTGTCACGCCGTATTCCACTCCTATCTTATGACCGCCTAAACTTTCCTCTTCACTTTAAATTATTGTCTATTTTTCAGTACACACTGGGGTTTTAAAAATTAAGCTCTTTCATAAATAGTTTTCCTCTAACACTTAGACAGGTGTCTATGAAGGAACTTTGAAAGTATATTGATATGTTTATTGAATTATGAAACTATCTATATTCGATTCTAACAGATTCTATGGTTTTAAAAACATTTATAACATCTCGATAATTATTTAAAGACTCTATACTTCTTAGTTTAACTAAATCATTTTCACTTAATGGCTTAACCCTATATATGTAAAGCGAAGCTCCCACGGTCTCGATAACATGGAGAAATCCTCTATTCAGCATCATATACAATATCATTTCTATATCTCGCTTAGAAGGTATAGGCATATGAGAGGGATGCGTATGTGATGATAAACAATGAGGTATAAAGGGTATTCTTACCCGATCAACCTCTCCTTCAACAAGGAATCCCTTTCCATTAAATAATATAGCTAAGAAATATTCTTTCTTACTAGTTATTGTTTTACTTGAATAGCTTTTCATTAGATAATGTAGTGTTTCAATATAAATACTAGGTATTAAAAAATATAATTCATTAAGGCTATAGTATCCCTTTCCTATAGTAATGGAAATTTCATCGATATCCCATTGACTACTAAATACACTAATACTTTCTAAAGGATCGTAACTACACTTATATGGTTCAATTTCTATAGTATTGGGAATAATTGGTCTATTACTATAGATGCTTTTATCAATAAATATGTCCTCGCACCATGCATCGTCTAATACGTCTTCTAGGAAATTAATGAATCTAGATAGAAATCCTATATATCTAGTGTTATTATTATCTATAAGTAATTGTTCTCTCAATGTATTTTTACACCATATAGTCTCTTCAACATAGTTATTCAAATGCATTCTTAGCGAGTTCTACGTATATGTCAATAGATCTATATAGATCGGTTAGTTCAATATATTCATTAACTGCATGCGCCTGTGAAGGTTGGCCAGGGCCGTAAGATATAGCTTTCACACCAACATCGGTATAGTAGTGTAGATCAAGTCCTCCCGTGCAGACCGCTTTTCTCGGCTTAAACCCAAGGACTTTGTATGCTATTTTATTTATTTTATCTATTAGATCGGAATCGGGAGGTATGAATGATGGGCTGAGTTTTGTCAAAACGTTTATTTCAACCTTTGCTTTAGCAAATAAAGCAGCCTCCATAATATACTTCTTTAATTCTTTTTCAGCTTCCTCTAAGTTCTCTTCTACAATCAACCTTCTATCAATACTAAAACTGACTTCGCCTGGAACTATGTTCGGACTACCTGGGGCATATATCTTTCCTCCTAGCACCATTGTTGCCTTCTTTGATTCTTCTTCATCATAATCATATCTACTTATTCTAGACTCAATAATGGGTTTAATTTTTTCAATAAGATATTTAGCTATGTAAACCATCTTTTCAAAAGCATTTTCTCCATGCCATGGAGTACTGCCATGTGCTTGTTTACCCTTAACAATAACGTCAAGCCAAATACCTCCTTTATGCCCAATCCATATAGTACCTAAGCCGCTAGGCTCTCCAATAATTACCCAATTGGGTCTAGAGCCTAGCTCATTAACGAGATAGCCTGTACCTGTTAGACCGCCGATCTCTTCGTCGGGTACATAAGCTATTTCTATAACATGGTTGAGCGGTTCTTTAGTAGATGCTAAGTAAGCTATAGCTGCCGTAAAGGCTGCAAGACCGCCTTTCATATCGGTTGAGCCGCGTCCGTATAGGCGATTATCTATTTTCTTAGGCTTAAATGGTTCTGTAACAGTCCATCCCTTACCAGGTGCTACAATATCGTAATGCCCATTGTACTGTAGAACTTTTTCCCCAGACCCTATTCTTGCAATTAGTATGTACCTGGGTTTATCCGGGTTCATTGACTTATTGAGGTATTTCCTTAAGTAATCATCTGGCACTCTATAAATTGTTGTATGTACCCCATAATTAGATAGTACTTCTGCATAGTATTCAACTATATCCTTATATGCTTCACCGAGAATTGTTGGGTATTCGATAGATTTTTCTAAAATTTCCTCGGCTAAACTATAGACCCATGATGGTAGCATGTAGTTCACCAGAAACTTTATTCTGAAGAATATTGTTAATACTGGACTATAATATTAATTATTCCCATGAAATCATTTATAGAGGCCCTCTACCTTAGATTTAATAATGGATGCTGGATACTATACTTATTAACAGTAAAATAATGGTGTTAAAATGTCTAGAAGATATCGGATCGAAACTTCTCTTGGAGATATAATGGAGATAGAGGTTAAAGAGGAAAAGGACGGTTATATAGTCAAAGTTATTGGTGAAAATGAAGAGTATCATGTTCGTGTCTTAGGTTTTGATGAAGATCTTAGGCAAGCTATACTAGACATTAATGGTCATAGAATAAGGGTTGATGGATTTTCTTCAGGAATAATTATTGATGGTATCCCAGCTATTATAAAGAAAATAATAGAATTTATACCCATAGGGCTTTCAGCTAAGGAGATTGAAAGAAGAAGAACAACTTTTGGTATTGAAAAGGGCGTCGTTGTAGCACCTTTGTCTGGTCGTATAATTGACATTAAGGTTAAGGAGGGCGATAAAGTATTTATTGATAGTGCTATAGCTTTAATTGAGTCTATGAAAATGATTACCGAGATCAAGGCTGGTATTGACGGTATTATTGAAAAAGTGTATATTGAGCCTGGAAAAGCAGTCAATAAAGGCCAGCCTATAGTAAGAATAAAACCTTTGGAGGAATCAGAAAAGGAAAAGGGCAAAAAGGGTAAGATTAAGAAGAAAAAGTAGAGTTATAATGGCATATTTCCATGTTTTCTCGGCACAACTTCCTCTCGCTTATCACGTAATGCTTCAAGCGCCATAAAGATCTTCTTACGAGTCTGCCTTGGCACTATTACATCATCTATATATCCCAGTTCAGCAGCACGATAAGGATTAGCAAATAAACGGCGATATTCAATAAGCTTTTCTCTCATAAACTTCTCAGGATCAGGCTGCTTAGCTGCCTGCTTCCTATATAGGATTCGAACTGCTCCTTCTGGACCCATAACAGCTATTTCAGCCATAGGCCAGGCATATACTATGTCCGCTCCAAGACTACGACTGCCCATAGCTATGTATGCTCCACCATAAGCCTTACGTATGATAACAGTGATCTTAGGTACTGATGCAGATGCATATGCATATAATATCTTAGCTCCATGCTTAATGATCCCTCCATGCTCTTGATCTATTCCTGGCATGAAGCCTGGTGTATCTACAAGTGTTATTATTGGTATATTGAATGCATCTAGGAATCTGACAAATCGAGCTATTTTCATACTGGCATCTATATCAATAACACCAGCATTAATTGATGGCTGATTAGCTACAATACCAACAGTATATCCACCTATTCTCCCAAAACCTATAATGGCTGATCTAGCATAATCTGCTTGAACTTCTAGGAATTCGCCGCCATCGACAAGGCTAATAATAATATCTCTTACATCAAACGGCTTGGTAGGATCTGTTGGCACTAAAGAGTCGAGTTCTGGATCCTCACGATCCCATGGATCGCCTGTGTCGACATATGGCGGATCCTCTGTATTATTCTGTGGTAAATAGCTCAATAACTTACGAGTAAGCCTTAAAGCCGAATCATCATCCTCTGTTATAAAATGCGCCACACCACTAGTGGTTGCATGCACTTTTGCACCTCCAAGTTCCTCAAAAGTGGTTTCAACACCTGTAGCTGCTTTAACAACTTCAGGACCAGTAATGAACATGAATGAGCCTTTAGTCATTATTATAAAATCTGTTAATGCGGGGCTATAGCTAGCCGCACCCGCACATGGCCCTAGTATAAGGCTTATTTGGGGAATAACGCCGCTTGCCTTAATATTAGCCGAGAATATAAGGCCTGCTGCATGAAGGCTTGCAACACCCTCCTGTATACGTGCTCCACCACTATCCCATAATCCTATGACAGGAGCTTGATTTTCAATAGCCATTTCAATAATCCTAGCTATTTTAAGGCCATGCATCTCACCAATACTACCGCCCATGACTGTAAAGTCTTGTGCAAATATGTATACTAATCTATCATCAATCCTACCAAATCCTACAACAACACCGTCACCAAGATACTTCACCTTCTGAAAATCAATTCCCAATTCCTCATAATACCTAGATCTAGTTATCGTTAGCCATCCAAGTTCTTGAAAACTATCTCTATCAAGTAAACGTTCAAGTCTTTCACGTGCAGTAAGCTTACCCTTACTATGCTGAACCTCTATCTTCTTAGGCCCACCGCCTTCAAGGCTTTTCTTACGTAGCTCGCGAAGCTCTTCAACCATTTCGTCAAAATTACGGTACTCAATGGACAAACTATCGTCTCCTCCTAAGTATGATTACAGTTGCAAAGGTACCTATACCACCAATGTTCTGTGCTAAACCAATTTCTGGATCACTGGCCTTATAACCTGGAAAGTCGCCACGAAGTTGCATAGTTACTTCAGCTAATTGATAAACACCAGTTGCTCCAACAGGATGGCCACGAGCCTTTAAACCTCCACTAAAGTTTACCTCTGGTTTATCGCCTTTTCTGAAACGACCTTCTCTCCACTCTTTTACAGCTTTACCTTTTTCGGCAAAACCTAGATCCTCTAATGATACGAATCCAGTAATATGGAATGCATCATGTACTTCAGCGTAATCTATATCCTTTACATTAACACTGGCCATCTCATAGGCTTCTCTAGCTGCACGTACAACAGCATCCATGGTCAGTAAGTCTCTTCTACTGCCAAGATCAACACTATCCGTTGAAAAGCCAAGTCCGGCAACTTCCACAAGGACATCATGGCCCATGGACTTGGCGATCTCTCTAGCTCTTTCTTCACCACGTACTAGAATAACTACTGCTGCACCATCGCCTATCGGACTGCAATCAAATAGCTTTATAGGATCAGCTATAACAGGGCTCTTAAGAATAGCCTCAAGACTTGTCTTCCTAGGAATTTGGGCATATGGGTTATAAGATGCATATTCATGCATTCTAAGAGGCCAATAGGCCATGTCTTCATCTGTATATCCAAACTTGTTCATATAAAGACGGGCTAATAATGCATTTAATCCAGTAAAGCTAGCTCCATAGATAAGCTCATACTCTGTATCAGCTGCTTGTGCGAGAGCTTTAGTTGCGTGAGCTGTGAGTTTTTCTGTGAGTTTTTCAATACCTCCCACAGCAACTATATCAACTAAACCGGAAGCCGCAAGGCTATAGCCGGTATAAAATGCTGCACCACCACTACCACAGGCAGCTTCTACTTTAAATGAAGGTATTCCCCTCAAACCACTATAGTCAGCCATAAGCGCTCCAAGACTATCTTGTTCCATCAATACACTAGAGGTCATATTTCCAACAACTAGAGCCTGAGGCTTAACACCTCCAGCATCATCTACGGCCTTAACCATGGCCTCTGAAAAAAGATCTCTAGCGTTACGTGTATACCATCTATCAATTTTAGTCATCCCAACTCCAACAATAAATACAGGATCACGTGTCAAACCATACACCATAACCAATTAATCTTAAATATTTATGGACACTTCAACTAATCTACGGAGACTATTAAGCAAGATGTACTATAAAAATTCAACTCATATTAGAGTATAATCATGTAATAAGCAGTAGATCGAAATTAATAGAGATACATGAAAATAGTTTAACAGATCCATTAACAATTTTTTAACCATTAATAAACTGTTATAAAGCCTATATTTTAATATCCAATAAAGAACGACAATAATTGTAGAAGGAATGTTAAGGTGAAAATTTGATGACCAATATCAGTATAATTAGTGCTAAACTTGTTGAATATGTTGCAAGGCTTGCAGTTGGATTGTCTGTGGATGAGAGTGATTTAAGGAGAATAACTGGTTCTGTATTGTATCCAATTGTTAGAGAAGCTGTTAATCGTGTAGCTAGTGAAATAGTGACTTTACGTAATGGATTACTTAGATGCAACATTTGTGGCAGAGGTCCATTTACACGTAGAGGACTATATCTCCATCTTGTAAGAGTTCATAGGTACGACATCATAGGATTTGTAGAAGATGAATATAATAAAATAGCTAAAATTATAGGCTTAAATAAGAAATATTAAAATACTGTATCAAAAACTTTATAGCCTTAAACGATCCATTCTTAAAGGGATCTATAATATTATATTAATGTTTATGATAAAGTCCCCTAGGGGTGGAGTGTCTTCATTGGCATATAGCCTCTGAAGTGGAGTCATCGGTCATCCATACTATAGGTTATCTAAAATCCCTCTATAAAATTTTAAATACAATGGTGGCTTATGAGTATGCTTCTTTATATACAGCTTTTATTTTTATGTATATTTCATATTTCATTTTTTCCTCCTTTAACTCTTCTATAAATTTTGCACCTTGTTCTACATAATCTCCCTTCTTAATCTCGGATATTAGAATCGTTGGGAACAATGTACTATAATACGCAGCTTTCTTTATATGTCTGAGCATTGATTGTAAATTGCCTGGCTCTCCAGTCGCGAATGTTAAGTCGACTCTTACAAATCCCCATGGAGGTATGTAAGCTGTTAACCATCCATGTGCTCCTCCACCTATAAACTCGTATGTAAAGTATCCATCTGCTGTGGTTGTTTTTGAATAAAATCTATCAGAGACATAAACCATTCCCGTTTCAAGATATGAAGGGATACCAGCTGCTCTCAGTAAAGTTATTACGAGATTTGACTGATCATCACAATCACCTTTTCTACGTAATACTACTTCCCATGGATGCCTAGGAGGTACTCTAGTGTTGTATTTTACGTATGAATTTATCCAATTAAGTGCAGATGCTAGATAGTGTAGGGGGGTTTTATTATAGCTTCTCAAGATATATTTATATAGTAGCTTAATAAGTGGATTTGTAAAATTCCATAAACTAGTGATATTTGTTAAATTCTTCATAGTAATTGGTATTTCTTCCCAGGATCCCGCATTTCTAAAACTGAGATTTTTTATCTCCTCAATTCTTTTTGTCACATTAATACGGACTCTAAATAAAACCTTAGATGAAGCAGTTTCATTAAAGTTCAAAAGGTCATTAATAGTAATATTTGGTATAAATGAATAGCCTTGATCACTTTTCTCAACCTTAGATGGAATGGGGACTCCATTATAGTATAACTTAGCATATAAAACTTCTTGAGAAGACGTGTTTAAAGGATAGTTATAGATTAGCAAATCGGTTTCATTAATTCGTATAGGCTCCCTGCTTAAATTAGTAATGTTCCCCCCAATTTGTAATTCAATAATATAAATATATTTTAGATCGGTATTTACATTATCAGAATATCCTATAACATGCGAATCAGCTGCCCACACTAATATAAAGATAATCATCAGAGCATATAGCAGTCGATAACTCACTTTTACACTACCTATAATCCTTTATATCATCGCTGTGCTAATAAACTAACTATTCTTCTATATATAAGTAAATACATGACGCCTCTAGAACTGATCATCAATACTGTCTTTCCATTTACCCGATTTAATTTAATCAAATCATTTTTTGTAAGAATATCCAGATATTTAGAAAACTGAATAATGTTTAAACCGCATTTAACCATGGCTCTTGTTTTTGATGTAGGCGATAAGGCATTATATAATATACATGCTATAATATCATATATGCTTCTAGCTTTTCCAAGAAAACTACCTATATAGATCTTTTTAGGACTATATGTTTTATAGATATCTAAATCCTGATCTCTAACTGATAAAATACTACTCTTTATATCTTCAAAACTTGAATTTTCACCTATTATCTTCTTTAATAAATTAATTAGCTGAATAAACTCCCTTCCCTTATCTGTAACCATATATTTGTCTCTATCAACAATGACTAGTCTCGACTGTAGAAATAAATTCATATATTTTCTATAAACTCTATAATAACTAAGTGAAATCCTTATTCTCTCTTGATGATCATAATTTTCATCTATAAATTTAAGGAAATCTATGGCTACATCAGCTATGTCTCTTTTCTGTCTACTTATACTTCTTTTATTCATACAAAACATTCCCGTATATAGGTAATACTTATTTTTCTAATTTATAATTAATGGCCCTAGACCTTAAACCTAACAATTTACTTAAAAATAAAAGAATAGAATTAGAAAAAGTCTTATATAGGATTTATTAAGGCTTTATGACAACTAAATTTACACTAATTAATCCATCTAAAGCCATTAGTAGTGGTTCAATGATTTCGTTTAAATCCATTTTCAGATCTCTACTCATTCTATCTGCCATTTCATTAACAGTATGTTTGCCATCGCATAATAGCCATACATAATATGCTAAAGGACTTAATTCATAGACTTCATTTTCACTTTTAGCTACATAGAAATTCTCTCCTTCTTCTCCGAGAAAAGTTCCCTGTCTTTCTGGAACTTGCTCTTTCATATTATTAAATTTCTCTAAGAAATCAATGGATTTGGACTCTTCTGCTGACATTAATATCTACCTCCAAAACTCCTACGTTTCCTAAATCCTCCACGGCTTCTCCTATATTCTTCCGTTGGAGCTGTAGGCATATCTTCGGGTATATCTTCTTTTGGAGGTACTTCAGAATCATCTATTTCATTAACTTTAGTTGAACTACCTATATTGAGTTGTACTTGTCCACGATAACTGGATGTCCAGGCGCCTTCTATATCTACTACTTTTCCTTCTTCTAATGTACCTGCTTTCCTGCCCCAGAGTGTTGCCTTGACTCTTCCTGTTTCATCTCCTAACAATGCATCACTAATAGTTCTTGGACCCTTACGTGTTTGTATAACTCTTGGAGGACTTGTTTCTAGTACTCTCACTTTAACATGTACGTTTTCCTGATGTGGTTTTAGATCTATAATAGAGGTTTTACGGGATTCGATTTCTTGAGACATATGTATTTCGACTCCTATGATTTCAAGTTATGGGCATAATTAGAGATTATCCTAGCTAGTATTTAAATCTGTCGCATGAAATATATGAGGTGTTAAATTGTATTTCTTAAAAATCCTGTTCAAAATATTGATGCAAATATATAATTCTAAACCACAATAATATAGATGAGATAGATCACTTGGCTTATCTGAACATCCAAAACCCTTAATGAAATCTAAAAGATTGTTAAGATTCTTCGATATAAGCGATTCAAGATCAAATGGGGACTCTTTAGCTAAAAAATACCATATTGCTTCGATAAATACATCTTTATCCATTAATAAATAATCTATATGCCAGTATGGATTCTTTATTTTCTTTAAATGCCTTCGTATTCTAGCACGTAGTCCGCCTGGTCCATGAGCACTACCAATATATATGTAGTATCCCTCTTTAAATCTTGTTAAACCTAAGGATCCAACTTTCATTTTTATATTTTTATTTACTTTAATCAATAAAATGTAATATCCCTTATTACAAGGAATTTCCATATTCTTGACCTCTCAACATTAAGTAAGTATTACTCTATCCCTGTCTATTAAATAGGTATTACTAAGATAATTCATTATGGGGAAGTATTATGGAGCTTGATAAGGACTTTGTTAGATATTTAAGGAAAACATTAGAGGATACAAAATTTGCCATAGAAGGAGGAAGTGATCCTAAGGCTAAGAAAATTAGAAAGACTTCATACATATTCCTATCAATGCCTGATCCAACTAGTATAAGTACAATGATTGGTATTACTCTATACACGACTAGTAAGGTTCTCGAGAAAAGAAAGATTAAAGGTATTAAAGATTATATAGCTGAATATAACATCATGGTGAAAACTGTTAAGGATATTATAAAAGATCTCCAAATATAGTCATTTATAATTATAGTTTGAAGTAATCTGCTGAGCAACTCTTCTTCATCTATTTTCCTTTCAGCTAAAACCGAGTTCTTCATCTATTTTTCACATATTCATTGGTCAATCTAATATATGCATCTGTCGATCAACCGGGGTTTTTATTTTTATCTGTACCTCTACAAGTTAGCTTATAGAGTGAATATCTATAAGGGACGATGTGTTTATGATATCTACAGTTAGGTGTTTAGAGTAATGTCTAAAGGAATCAGTGAACTATTACACCTAGCCCACAGATTCGTTGAGGAGTTAAGTAGACCTTTTGTAGGACGTGAGGAAGAGGCCAGAGCATTAGCTTTGTCAATTATTTCAGGCGAACATATTGTATTGATTGGGGAACCTGGTGTTGCTAAATCGGCTATGGCTAGACGTGCTGCTGAATTGATTAATGCAAGATTCTTTAAGTACTTATTAACTAAGTTTACTGAACCAGATGAGCTTTTTGGCCCGCTTGATATAAATGCTTTAAAGAAGGGGGTCTATGTAAGAATTACAACTAATAAACTTCCAGAGGCCGAGATAGCATTTATAGATGAAATATTTAACGCTAATTCAGCCATATTGAATATGTTCTTAACTATTATGAATGAACGTATATTATATGACGGGTATAGTGAGATTAAAGTTCCATTATGGACTATGATTGCCGCAAGTAATAGGGTCCCGGATGAACCCGAGCTACAGGCCTTATATGACCGTTTTCTCTATAGACATTTTGTTAAACCAGTAAGTGAGGATAAGTGGATGGAGTTATTAGATGCTGTATGGAATATTGAAGCTGGTTTTTATACGAAAGCTGAACCAGTTCTTTCACTGGATCATATAAGGCATTTGAATAAATTATTGTTTGAAGTAGATCTTTCGGGGATTAAGGAGAAATTAGTAAAGTTATACGCTATTTTAGAAGATCATGGAATACACATAACTGATCGTAGAAAGGGGAAAGCGTTAAAGGCAATTGCTGCTTCAGCTCTACTTGACGAGAGGATGGTTGCTACAGAAGATGATTTATTAGTTTTAAAAATAGTAGCGCCAAGAGATCGTGAAGAAGCTGAACAGGTGACAGCTATATTAATGGATGAGATAAAAGCTTCTGAAAAGTATTTGCGTGAACTTGCTGAAATAGAAGCTAATGTACGTGAGGCAAAGCAGTATATTATAGGTATTACCGAGTTTGAGCCCAGACTAGTTGATTATCTACGAAGTTTTGAATCAGTACGTGATAAAGTTCGTAGAATAGCGGAAGAAACAGGAGATGAAGTCGTGCGCAGGAAAGCACTTGATGTACTTGCTGAAATAGGTGATGTTATTACGTTAATCAGGAGAAAACTTGGGATATAATATTTGTGGGTATTATGAGATTGCCCCAGGCATTATTTGATCATTTAGAGAAAATCGACAAGGGAGTTTTAAGGAGTGTAAATTATAATGACCCTGTTGTAAAATACCGTGGTTCTAAGGTTCTTAGACTAGTTTCAATATTATCAAATAAGAAAAAGGTGAATTTAGATGTATATACAGCTATAGACATATTTTATATATTTTATTTACCTTATCCAATAATGGAGGATCTTAAGGCTATTCCGCGGAATAGGCTTATATCGTATAAGATCATAGACTCAATGCTTAGATCAGCTTATGTACATGATCTCAGAAGTCGAACTGTGGCAGACAATTTACTAAGTAGTGTTGCAGCAGGGGTATTTATTACAGAACTCCAAAATCAGCTTGAGAAGTTGAAGGAAGATAATAGGCTCATTCAAAGCTTTATGAAGGGCGAAGTCAACGACGATCTCGAAAACGGTATTAAAAAGAGTGTTGAAAGAGCTATGGCCACAGCTACGAGTGATGTAGAAAATGTTAAAAAACTACGTAATCTTGTTGAAGGCGAACAGCCAGGAACAGTTAGTATGATGGCTTATGAGGAATATGCTCCACAATTAATAAGATTGGCAAGAAATACTGAAGTTAAAAAGGTACTTGAATTACTTGTGGGCATTAAGCCATGGACAATAAGTATTTCTCGTAAAACACAGAGATATAAGCATGGTGAAATAACTGGTTATGAACTTGGTAAGGATATTGAAAGAATTGTTACATCAACCCTTGCATTACCAGACGAAATATTTTATTTAAGGCTATTAGAAGGAAAGTTGTTGTTATACCAAAAGGTATTGACCCAAAGTCTAGGCCCATTATATTGTTTACTGGATAAATCCGGAAGTATGGATGGTATTAAGATGACTTGGGCTAAAGCAGTAGTTTTAAGTCTTTATATGAGAGCTGTGAAGGAGCATCGTGAATTTTACTTTAGATTCTTTGATAGTGTGCCATATCCATTAGCTAAGATCGATAAGAAGCCTAAGGCTAAACAAGTCCTAAAGTTATTGGAATATATAGCTCGTGTAAAGGGAAGTGGGGGTACGGATATTTCACGTGCAATAATACTAGCTACGAATGATATACGAAGCGGGATTGTTAGGGAGACTAGCGATATAGTATTAATAACTGATGGTGTCGATCGAATAGCTGAGCAATTAGTAGCATATAATCTAAAGAAGTCTAAGGCGAGGCTTATAACAGTGATGATTTTAGGTGATAATAAGAGTTTACGGAAGATCTCGGCAAAGTACTTTACGGTTACAAAGTTAAGTAAAGAAGATATGTTACAAGTAGTTGAGGCTTAATTAGTTTTGAGGAAAACCTAATGTATGATCCTCTCGACTTATCTAAAAGAATATACAAAGTAGTGTCTAGGGCTAAAAATGGTATAGAAGAGAGACTTTATTTTCGTTTCCGGAAAGACCGATGGTATGGCGGTATTGCATCAGCCGATGTTATTGGATGTAATCTTGTCTGTCGCTTCTGTTGGGCCTGGTATTTTCGCGATAATCCACTGAGAGGACGGTGGTATGATCCATTTAGAGCTGCTGAAAAGCTTATCTATATGGCTGATAAATACAAGCTGAGATTCTTACGTTTAACCGGTGCTGAACCAACTATAACTAGAAAACACCTTATTTATATTATCGAATACGTAACTGATCATGGATACAATTTCATCCTTGAAACCAATGGTATACTGCTTGGCGCATATGCAGATTATGCAGAGGAACTTACCAAGTATTCTAGATTGATTGTTAGAGTTTCTTTTAAGGGGGTAACTCCTGAAGAATTCCATTACTTAACGGGTGCAAAAAAGGAGGCTTGGTATCTACAACTAAATGCTTTAAAGAATCTTGTGGATTACGGTTTAAGGCCAGGAGAACAAGTTTATCCTGCTGCAATGATTGGTTGGAGCCGAGACGAGGATATAAAGTGGTTTTTAGAAAAACTTAGAACTATTCACCCTGCTTTAACAGAGGTTGATTGGGAATATGTAATTCTTTATCGTCATGTTGTAAAACTTCTTCAAAAGACTGGTCTCTGGCCTCCTCAGAGATATGTATATCCTGGGAAGATTCCTGAAGAGATGATTTAGACTTATTCTTTCTAGTATATATTTTAGGAAATATCGATATGATTATAATAATGACTAGTAATCCTAATGCAGGTGTCAATAATAGATAAGGATCAGGTCTGTGTACTTCTATAAACCCTATTTTCATATAAGTAATTGTGGCATTATATCCGGTTGCATCATATATTAGGAGTAGATTTCCTTCCTTAATATTGTCCGGTAAATAGACATATCCAGTATACTCTCTAGTTATGTTGTCAAGAGGCTTTAACTTGAGATCGCCTGATATAATATATGATACAGCTACCACAAATATTGTCTTATCTGATTCTATATGGATTAGCGTTCTATCCTTAACACGATCTATGTTATACAATAGAACTGTACCATTATAAGGTCTTCCACCAAGATTTAATGTCACATTTAATTTTATTGGCTTAGAAAGCTTAAATTTTATAGGCTTTTCTATAGTGTCCTGTGTTACAAGTGATGATGGTGTTTTATTGAAGCTAATATATAATAATGATGAGCCGAGAACAATAAGTATAATTACGAGAAACAATATGCTATACACAACTCTCATCATACCTAGGCGGAGTTTAGAGAACTTAATATATCCGGTAATATAAGTAATTATAGATAATATGGAGATTACCATTAAGTATATATCAATACCTCTCGAATAGATCATGGCATATGAAGTATTAGATCCGACTAAGCTTATGGATGATGTTAATCCGTTTAATATAAGTATTGATGAGGCCTCATACTGATTACTTTTAAGATCGTATATGGCAACAATATTCTCAAGCTTAAATGGTAGAACTATTGTCTGACTCTTATCTAGTGGATAGAGATGAATGTACTCTGTGGTATACCCTATATAGATTAAATATCCTGAGAAAAACGCTATTACTAGCACACCAACGACCATTATTATGAGATTAAGTATTCTTGGATCACGGAGACTAATAGATTCTGAACACATTATACTATACACCAGAAATAGAATAACGGGTGGTTTAAACTAATAATCTTACCTATAATGTTTTAATTAGTTGATAAAACTAATGATATAGCAATTACCGATGCTAGCTTTTGTATTCTAGTACTTGCACCATCAGTTCCCCAGATTATGTCCTTAATTACTGGGTATTTGTTCCAGTCAATCCATGAACCATGGAGACTTTCAAGAAGTAATATTGAGTGCATGCGTAGTGTATCAGCTAAAGTCTCTAATACAATTTCATCGTCTCCTGATAGGGCTTTATATTTAAATATGATTGTTTCTATAAGAATTCTTTCAAATAGATACTCTGTAATGTCAGGTATTATTTCCCATAATTTTCTTCTAACAATTCTGGATAGTTCGTCAGTTAATCCATTAATATATGGAACTGGCGATAATGTTTCAAGCCATTTATCAACAAGTCCTTTTATGACATACTTTATTCTCTTTTTTTCTCGTATATCATTAACTATGTCGTGGTATGCAGATGTTATTGATAATAACCCTGCTACTGCATATAGGAGATCTTTTGTCTCTTGGTAGGAGATTATAGTCTGACTAGACTCTATGGTCTCAGCCATATCTACAAACACCAGAATAATAGTTGTGATTTAGATACCCTTAAAGACCCTAGGATACATGGTATAGGAGAGCTCTAATATAGAAGGACTAGTACTCCAAGAACAGACAATATTACCAATAAAGCTGCAATAACATTACCTAAAGCTATTGATATTATCGATTTAATTCTATCGAGTCCTAAGAGATAGGCTATTAAACTTCCCGTCCAGACACCGGTCAAAGGTAATGGTATAGCTACATAAAGAAGTAGTGCTATGTATATGTATCGGCTTTTTCTAATTTTTTCAGCTCTATTTCTTATTCTATTAATACTCCATGTGTATATTTTCTTTAGGAAATCTATCTTATTAACAACTCTACTCTCAGCCCAACTCAGAGAGTATATTATTGGAATTGAAGGCAAAGTACTGAACATATATGATAGTATGAATACCGCTAAGGGGTTGAAGCCATAGATGAGTCCGTATGGAATAGCTATTCTTGCTTCTAAACCAGGTGCTAAAGCAAGTAATATTAATACTAGCAAATAGATAGTCTCCAAATGTACCACCAGATATCTCCGGAGTGTGGTATTCTAATGACTAGTATTAACGATTTACTCAACCTTATTAAAGAAAACTATCCTTTGGCCGAAACATACTCATTACTCACTAGAATAAGTATTCATCATAGATTACAGGGATCGACTGGAATATTGAATGCAGTAAACGAGGTAAAGGAATTTCTAGAAAACAACGGTCTTGAAACCAAGATTTATACCGTCGCGAATGGAGAGAAGCTGGGCCTTACAACTGCACCAATCGGATGGGATCTAAAATTCGGCGAAGTAGTTGTAAAAGAAGACGAGAAAGTTATTGCTAAATATAATACTATAGAGCATCCAACACTAGTTGCTGCTCATAGTCCTGGGGGAAGTGGTTCGGGTAAAATCGTTTTAGGAGGTATAGATAAACTTGAAGGCTTAGATGGAGATGTTCTATTAACTAGTGATAGTCCTTATCTGATCTATGATAAAGCAGTAGAGAAGGGATTTAAGGCCATTGTCTGGTATAGTCCTTCAAGAAATCCATTAGGTGTACCATATACCGGCCTATTCTTTACACCTGAAGATTGGAAGAAAGCATTGATTCCAGTTATTACATTACCGTATAAGCTAGTGTCTAGACTCATAACTAAAACAGTTGGTGGTTCTAGAATAAGTATTGAATGGAATATAGGTATAGATATTCATGAAAAAGGTCTTCCCATATTAGAGACGTGCTTAGGCGATGGAGAATACATTATAGCTGGAATAGCTCATATATGTCATCCTAAGCCAGGAGCTCATGATAATGCAAGTGGTTCGGCGACCCTAGCTGGTAACGCAGTTGCGTTGTCAAGGATCTTTAATAAAATTGATGCTAATACTAGGCTGTGTCTATATTGGGTCCCGGAATATACTGGAACTATAGCATTATTTAAGAACAGGATATTGCCTGCTGAGAAAGTTGTAGGAGTACTCAATCTCGATATGGTTGGATCTAAGCAGGATATAACTGGTTCATCACTTCATATTATAAGGAGTATGATTGAATACATGGGTGCATTAACACCTTTAGTAAGGCTGGCTATAGAATATGTTTATACAACCTCTAGAACCTTTCATGGACAGCCTGCAGTAGGTAATATAAGATTTGATGAAACATCGTATGGTAATGGAAGCGATCATGACGTGTTCCTAATAAATAATATTGAGGGTGTAATGCTTAATGAATGGCCCAGTCTTAATTATCACACAGATCTTGACACGCCAGACACTATAGGATATAAGGAACTTTATATGATCGGTTTAGCCTCATCTTTGGCTCTTTCCATGTCATTGAATCCGTCAATTATTAGAGGATTATCTGATTATGTTAAAAACTACTTTGGCAATCTAATAACATGGTATGCCATGGAAGCTGTCAAGAGAGGGCTTGATAGATCCTTTGTTGAATCAAGGATATCGAAGCTCCTTGGAAATTCTCTGAAGAAGGCCGTTATCTGGATTGAGAACAAAGGCCTTCTATACATAGAAAGGCCTTGTTGTACTGATTATCCTAGATATATTGGTATCTCTCATGTATCTATTAGAACATATTGTAAGGAGCGTGATTTAGGGATCTATAAGCTTGTACAGAAGTACAAACCATTATCAATGCTCATTTCTACGTATTATCCAGCTTACTTAAATGGACTGCATGGAATTAATGATATAATTGAGTCCTTTGTTGCAGAGGAACTAGTTGATATAAGTAAATTTAGATGTTATGGTGCTGAAGGCATTGGATGTATAAAGAAGGTATTAGGCGTGGTTAATGAGTGGCTTATGGAGAAGGGTTTAATTAAAAAATAATTTTTATTAAAATATATTTTATCCACTGGTTAGTGTTATTGAAGATGATATTACTGCACCATATATTATTTCTCCTTTAATTAAGTATCCACCTGTTGTATTGTAGTAGTAGAATCCACTTGCATGCCATGGATACTCCCAAGTTACCAATGCAGTATCTACCTCAGCTGGTAGAGATTCTGTCTCTACATAGTATGATACAGTTAACTCCGTACCAACAACACTGTATCCTAGGTAGTATCCATAATCATAGTGTACAAGATATACTCCATAGTTATTACCGCCATAAACACCATATGTTCCTAGAGGTGCTAGAGTATATTCGCTGTCATATACTGTATAGCTTACATTAGAGAATACATATAAAGCTGCATATAGGAATGGAGCATAAGCTGCAGCTTTATATGTTGTTGTAATCAACACGGCGTTGTTGTTATCTGGCGTATAGCTTGTTGTAGACATGCTACGTACAACAACAAGCCTAATTCCAACGGGGTCATGTATTTTCCAGCCACTATAACTACCATATGTTATGAAGATCCTATATAAGCCTGGATGGTAAGCTGGCTTATAGTAGAATATGTAATCCCATGACTCACTTACTTGGTAATCTGTTAGATCAACGCTATAGTAATACCATAGTACAAAGTCTCTTAATGGCAGGCTCCATTTAACTGGTATATAGAGCCTTAATCTTCCACGATACTGATCAGTTAGTGATGGATTATACACATGTCCAAGGCCAGGTCCTAATTTAAATGCAGCGAAGCTTTGATCGCGTCCATCAGGCAAATAGGCGCCTCCAGGAGGTACTACAAGAACCTCTAGTGAAGTTGCATAACCTGTGCTCCATCTTGAAATCATATACACTCCTGCAATGCTTGGATCAGTAACTACTACTGGTATCATTCTCCAATCTAGACTCTCTGTATATGTACCATAAAATGGATCGGCAAGACCTAATGGTGTAAATGGATCATAGCTTCTACTAGACTTTCTTGCTCCAAGGAA
>CAZHDB010000024.1:0-24207 GCA_964531225.1 uncultured Desulfurococcaceae archaeon | reverse complement strand
CCCGGCCCGGGCCCTTTCAATTCGTTCTAATCCTCTCTTTACTATACATTGTTCTATAAAGACGTATTATCGTCTGAAAGGATATAATATAATACAAGAAACAGTTTTATACGGGATGATCTCTATGCTTACAAGAGTGTTAATAAAACGTTTGATCTCGATTACAGCTGCTATAGTGCTTTTAATGTTATTGCTCTTTATAGTTTGTATTCAGATTCATAGTACAATTGAGGTTAAAGTTAAGAATTCTGTAGCTGAGACTACTAATACTAGCAACGAAGAATATAAGGAAGAGAAAAGTGATCTAATGGACTTACTTCTTATGTATTTATGGAATAATGGTATGAATTGTTTTCGTGTAAGATTATTTGTTAATCCTGAAGTATTTGATGACCAAGGGATTTTTACGGGTAATAATTTATCATATACCTTATATTTACTAAGAGATGTTAAATTTATGTTTCCAAATGCTACGCTTATAGTTGATCTACATTACTCTGATACATGGGCTGATCCTTCCTATCAAAGTAAGCCTAGAGAATGGCGTAATCTATCATATAATGAACTAGTCTCCAAGATATATTGGTATTCTCGAAGTGTTATGGAGAAGTTAGTTGAACACGGAATTGTTCCAGATTTGGTACAAGTAGGTAATGAAATAACATGGGGTTTCTCCGGCCTAATGGAAAAGTCTGCGATATATCAAATGTTGAAGAGCAATGGGCCAAGTTTACAAATTAATTAAAACACACTATCATGGGTATTAGAGATGGACTGAGAGGATGCAATGTAAAGATCATAATACATATACATAGTGTTGAATGGAATACTATAAAATTGTTTTATAACAAGTTAAAGAAATATGGAATAGAATACGATGTAATTGGTTTAAGTTATTATCCTTGGTGAAGCAGAAGTATAGATAAATTAGTTGATTCAATAAATAAGACTATTCAATACTTTGGTAAGCCAATAATAATTCTTAAAACAGCATATCCACATAAAGATATAGAAATCGATCAAATACCATATGCTATAGGTGAATATATGTTATGGGGAACAAATTCTATTGGACAGGCAGAATTCATCCAAGGATCTTTTGAATAATCTTTCGATGATCAAGGGCGTATTAGGGTTATTATGGTGGGAGCCATTTTATAATGAGCATATCACATGTTGGCTTAACGGATCAGCGGGATTATTCACTGATGACTGGAAACCCTTACCAGCACTAGAGGTTTTCAAGAAATATAAGAACTTCTTTCCATATATGGGCGCTGATATTTCTTCCCTTAAATACATTGTTGAGACAATTAATAGAAATGCTATAGATAACAATTCTTGATCTCTATTTTCTTCAGTATTCTAATGACATTTTGCTAATAAAACTCCTATAAAGAGCATGTTAGATATAATTTATAATTTGTTCTGACCACTAGACCTAGAAGGCTCGTTTATTGATTTTCCTTGATCTTTAAGTATATAAGTATTAAATAATTATATTATTCTGATTTACATTCTAAAGGTTCATTACTAATGTAATTTAAATAAACTATATATGCATTTTAAAATATAATATACTAACTATCTTATTATAACATTTAAAAATTAATAAGTGGAATAATATAATTCATTAATTCATGATAATCTATATTACAGGTTATAATATTAATCTAGTAACAATATAGATAATTTATTATAGAATATATGAATAATTATTGATTTCATGAATATTTCAAATATTTATTTCGTGAAAATCGGATATGTATAATCAATGAATTGAGGTAAATAATTTAGGATTAAATGATGTCTTCTTATTTTGTTGAATATTTCATGGACTTGGAAATCTGTTTTTCACGTGTGAAATGATAAATGCATTATTTATAATATTTATATAGTGGGAAAATGTAAATTATAGTAGGTGATAAAATGCCTATTTCCACAAAGGCTCTAGTCGGAATAATTATTGTAGTTGTAATAATCATCGGTGTAGCTGTATACTTCATGGCGCAACAATCAGCCGGGCTTAAGAAGTATACTATAAAGATCTATACTGGCGGCACAGGTGGTACATATTATCCGCTTGGATCCAAGCTTGCAGAGCTATTGAATAAATATGCTGGAGACGTTATTGATGCATCAGCTGTAACAAGCGGTGCTAGTGTAGCTAATGCTCAAGCTCTAGCCGCTGGTGACGCACAGGTAGTCTTCATTCAGAATGATATATCCTATTACGCATATAAGGGTCTATACATGTTTGAAGGCAGTAAGGTTGATAAGATACGTGGCATTGCTACCCTATATCCGGAGACCATACAAATAGTTGTTAGAGCAGATAGCGGTATCAAGACATTAAGTGATCTAGAAGGTAAGAAAATTGTAATTGGAGCACAGGGCAGCGGTACAGCTGTTAATGCTGAGCAGATCCTTAAGGCAGCTGGTTTATGGGATAAGATTACACCAGTATATGCAGACTTTAAACAGGGTGCACAACAGCTAAAGCTTGGACAAGTTGATGCAGTATTCATAACAGCTGGTACACCCACAAGTGCTGTTGTAGAATTAGCAGCTACAACACCAGTAGATCTTGTTGAGGTACCAGATGATGTACTTAATACACTTCATCAGCAAGGCTATAAATTCTATGTAAGAGTTGTTGTTCCAAAGGATACATATAATGGTATGACAAAAGATGTTAGAACTGTTGCTGTCAAGGCAATGCTTGCATGTAGTTCCGACTTACCTAATGAAGTCGTATATAAGATCACTAAGGTATTATTCGAGCACTTAGATGAACTTAAACAAGCACACAAGAAAGCCGAAATGATAAGCTTGGACAAAGCTTTAGATGGTATGAGTATACCGTTACATCCAGGTGCTGAGCAATACTTCAAGGAAAAGGGAGTAACTAGCTAATCACAATACATGATCCTTACATAAAGGGTAGGTAAATGTTAAATAAAAAATCTTTTATTTTATCTCTTATAACTACATTAGTCCTCATAATAGTTATACTTGTATTCCTAAATGAATCATCTTATTACCTCATTGTTAAAGTTAATGGTAAAGAAATATTTGTAAAGGAGATAGATAAACCCATTTATATAAGATACATTTTTATGCATAGTAGTGAAAGAACCCCATGGATCGAATACTGGGCTATAAAATTGAATGGTATTTATGTTAAGAAAATTTGCTGGACAAGTGGTGGTGCAGGCCATCCATCTAATATTCAAGATTTTAATAATTATACTATTATTATCGAGTATAAGAATTATTATTGTGCATTAAATGTTAACAGATTCTTAGGAAAACATGTTATCATTGATCTTGGACATGCGTATAATGCCTCATTAATTATAGAGAATAAAACCATTAGATGTCAGCATGGTGTACACTATATCGTAGAATTAGTAGTGCGTAAAATTAATGTACTAGAAAGCTTTCTAATTAATCTTAGTCTCTCTATCTCCTCATATACTTCACGCAGCTATATGGCCCCGCACAATACATGGGGTGTAGTGTATTGAGTATGGAGGAGAAAATTAAGGAGTTGGAAAAATTAGAGATTGGACGTGCTAGAAAGGGTTTCGCTGCACGTATTGTGTTCATTCTTGCATTAGCGTTAACAATTATAGAGATAGGCTTTGTAATGAATTATAACTTCCTAATATATAATATATTCCGTAGATTTGGAATAGATATACCCATTTTACGTTATGTGCCAAGTACCCAGCAAAATATGGCTTTAGTACTCGGTATAATTCTTATGTTAGCCTTTATCCTATATCCTATCTCTAAGAAAGTAAAGGGAGAGAGTGTTCCTTGGTATGACTGGATTTTAGCTATTCTTGCTTCTAGTGGTGCTTTCTACATATTCTACTACTTTCCAAAGATTGCCGTTATAGGATATCCTGAAGCTACTTTCGTAAATGTATTCTTTGCAATAATAACACTTGTATTCTTGATAGAAGCCACACGTAGAGTACTAGGTATAGTACTTCCCGTTATTGTAGTTATATTCGTATTCTATGCACTATGGGATGCTGATTTTAACATAAGGCCTGTTATAAATCACTTATACTTTGAGGCCGAAGGAGTATTTTCTATACCTTTACTGGTAATGGTTACATACGTATTTGCATTCTTATTCTTTGGATCATTCCTTGAAAATATAGGTGTTGGACAGTACATAACTGATTTAATGATATCTGTCTTTGGCAGAAGACCTGGAGGTCCTGCTAAATCAGCTGTTATAAGTAGTGCTATGATGGGAACTATTAGTGGTAGTAGTGTAGCTAACGTATTGACTACGGGAACGTTTACTATACCATTAATGAAGAAAGCAGGGTTTCCACCAGAAGTAGCTGGGGGTGTGGAGCCTGCAGCAAGTACTGGTGGACAGTTAATGCCTCCTATTATGGGTGCAGCTGCGTTCGTCATGGCGCAATTGCTTATGAGGCCGTATAGAGAAATAATTATTGCTGCTGTTATACCAGCTATATTATACTTTACAAGTATCTATGTATTCATTGATCGTGAGACTAAGAGGCTCGGATTAGCTGGTTTACCTAAAGAAATGCTTCCACCGCTTAATAGGCTTATAAGGAAAATTTATTTGCTAGCACCTATAGGTGTAATCACCTATGTATTGTTAATAGGAATTGATCCTCAGTATGCAGTTATGGCCAGTATTAGCAGTGCATTTTTAGCTGCTATATACGCTAGCGAAACTTTAACAAGAGGGGATAAGGTTATCTTAACAGGACTACTTATATTCCTTACAGCAGTCATTTTAGGACTAGGTGTAACGGCCGGCTCTATAGAACAACAAGTGGCTCAAAGTCTTTATTTTAGTAGTATATTAATGCTTATCATTGTTGTAATAATAGGGCTCAAGGTCCATGGATATAAATGGTTAAAAGATGCTGTCATTGGAAGCATCAATCGTACTGGTAGAGCAAGTATTGGAGTATTTCTAGCCGCTGCATCAGCAGGTGTTATACAAGGTGTGCTTACATATACTGGTTTAGCAAACACTCTTGGAGCAAAGCTTGTACAATTAGCAGCAGGAAATCTATTAATACTATTACTATTTACAATGCTTATAAGTCTCATATTGGGTATGGGTGTACCTACTACAGCAAACTATATTATTACATCTACAATAGCTGCTCCAGCCATAGTTATGGCCGCACCAGCTATGGCAGCTGCACTAGGAATCGATGCATTATATTTAACAGCTCACATGTTTGTCTTCTACTTCGGTATATTAGCTGATGTAACGCCTCCAGTGGCCTTAGCAGCATATGCAGGTGCAACACTTGCCCGTAGCCATTTCTGGAAAACAGCTCTTAATGCAACAAAGTATGCTTTAGCAGGCTATATAATACCATATATATTTGTTCAGCATCCAGAAATGCTTATTGTGACAGTATCCACATGGACACTTGAGAGAATATATAGTCTTATAATAGGTGTTATAGCAGGTATATTAACCATATTACTCCTGTCATCAGGCATTGTTGGATGGTTAAATGGCAAGTTACCAATATGGGCTAGAGCAGTACTTATAGTATTAGGAGTAGCTTCAATAACAACTAGGGAACCTATATTAATAGCAAGTACTATTGCTTATATATCAATATATGTATACTATTATTTCAAAAAGAAAAGAATTGGCTAACAATATAGTTTTTTTCACATCATATAATCTACTAATATTAGATTGATGCCGATCATCCTATTTAATGATCTTTTCTATATGCCAAGTACTTCCTTAATCAATGCCGCCCTAATGTATAGGCCGTTCTTTGCTTGTTCAAAATATTTTGCTTGGGGAAGTGCATCAACACTAGTATCAAGCTCCCAAGTTCTTGGAAGCGGGTGCATTATTAATGGTATCTTTTTATATTTTAGTAGTAAATCTGCAGTTAATTTATAGCTTCCTTTAAGCTTTTCATAAAGACTTTGGTCAGGCAATCTTTCCTTCTGCAACCTTGTAACGTAAAGTACATCTATTTTCTCAATAACATTTGTGACATTATAGACAATTTCATACCTGATTTTTCCTTCAATATATTGTAGAACATCCTCTCTTATCTGTAATGGTTTAGGGGCTATGTAATAGATCTTTATATTATTGAATTTAGATAATAAATATGACAAACTGCTTGGGGTTCTACCATATTTTAAGTCGCCCATTATACCTATTCTTAATCCATCAACTTTTCCAAATTCTCTCCAAATAGTATATACATCTAATAGCGCCTGTGTCGGATGTTCATTCCATCCATCACCAGCATTTATGATAGGTGCTTTAATTAGATCTTTGATTTCCATAGGGAACAGTGGCTTTTTCTGCCTAAGTACTATGACATCTGGTTCATATCCATCAATGATTCTTAGAGTATCAATATCGGTCTCTCCCTTTGCTAAACTGGAGGTAGTTACATCAAAATCAATGACATCTCCTCCAAGTCTTTTCATAGCAAATTGAAAGCTAAGTTTCGTACGTGTACTAGGCTCTAAAAACACTGTTGCCATGATCTTTCCTTCAGCATAATTTAGTACTTTCTTTTCTCTAATTTCCTCTCTAAGCCTATCAGCAAGCTTAAACAATTTTAATAAAATTTCTCGATCAAATTGTTTAGCGGATAATATGTCTTGTCCTTTTAAGCTAATCATATATCAATAACCTCCACTATGAAGGATAGATTTGTCAGAGTATATAGATACTTCTATTCATGTCTAAAAATTTGAAATAGGGATCTAATTGTGTTAAAAATTTATTTTTTATATTCTTTGGACGCTTTAATAATGGCTCTTAATATATTTATGTATCCTGTGCATCTACATATGTTTCCACGTATATAGTCCATGATCTCTTCAATGCTTGGATTAGGATTTTCATCTAATAGTTTTTTTGCAACTAATATGAAACCAGGTATACAATATCCACATTGTATAGCCCCTTCTTCTAGAAATGCTCTTTGAATAAGATCTAGCCCTTGATCTCCATCTAAACCTTCAATCGTGATAACCTCTTTTCCATTAACATCAACGGCTAACAATAAACAAGCCAGTACAGGCTCGCCATTAACCAACACAGTACAAGCTCCGCATTCGCCAATACCACACCCATACTTTACACCAGTCAATCCAAACTTATCTCTTAATACATTAATCAATAATTCATTAGGCTCTACATCAACCTCTACATAACGACCATTTAGTTTAAAACTAATTCTCGTAATAATCACCTCCGTTTAGCTCTTTTAAAAGCTTTAATAAGAGTCTCGTAAGTAATCACTTTAGAAATGTATCTCCTATACTCAGCCGTAGAACGAGCATCGGTTATTGGAGATATGTCTTTTACAACAAGTTTTGAAGCTTCTAAAGCAGTTTCTTCACTAAATACTTTACCTCGAAGATATTCTTCGACGCTAATTGCACGTATTGGAGTAGGCGCTACTGATCCTAGTGCTACAGCAACATCTTCAATAACATTGTCTTCTCCAATAACAAGTTTAACAGCAACATTTGCCTTAGCTAGATCCATTGCTGTTCTAGCGATTTTTATAAAGGCTGAGCCCATCCTATTACTTGGACAAGATATTATGATCTCTGTAAGAATCTCATTATGTTTTAATATAGTTTTCTTAGGACCTCTAAAGAAACTTGTTATTGGTATTATCTTTTCTCCATTTGGACCAACTACTTTTAGGGAAGCATTAAATACCATTAGTGGTGGTGCTGTATCTGCTGCTGGCGAAGCATTACATAAATTACCACCAATAGTAGCCATATTCCTTATCTGTACGCTGGCCATAGATTTCACGGCCTCATATAATGCAGTGAAGTTTTCTTTAATAACTCTACTTTTTTCTAAAGTCCTCAACTTGGTCAAAGCACCTATGATCAATTGATCTCCTTGTTCACGGATTCCACATAAATCACTGATCTTCTTAATGTTAACTATACATCTTGGCTTAAGAACTCCCATTTTGATTAATATAAGTAGATCGGTTCCTCCTGCCAGTATTTTAGCATCAGATCCATATTTACTGAGTATCTCTATGGCTTCTTCCAGGCTCTTTGGCTCGTAATAGTCGAATTTACATGGAATAATGTGTGTATTTGAATAATTTATATTCCATTTGTTCTCAACCAAGGATATCCCCTCTCTCCATAAGCGCCTTAATAATCTTTTCAGGAGTAATAGGAAGTTCATAGAAACGAATACCTATTGCATTATAGATCGCATTAGCAATAGCAGCTGCAACAGGATTAGTAGCTGCTTCACCTAAACCTTTTGCACCGAATGGTCCTGCAGGATCACTTGTCTCAGCAAAGATTACCTTAAATTTATCCGGGTTAACAAGATCTTTTGAAGTAGGTATCTTATAATCCGTGATAAAGCCCTTACTTACAAGCTCTCCCGTTATACTGTCGTATTCTGTATGTTCTAATAAGGCCATGGACCATCCCATGGCAAAACCTCCATGTATTTGTCCCTCAGCTAGATCGGGATTGATTACTGTACCACAATCAACGCCGGCGACTACTTCCAATGGTATTACTTTACCCGTCCAGGTATCAACAAGGACTTTTACGAAGTACACTACATAGGCTGGTGGAGCAGCTGGGGCACGATAAGATAATGAAATAGATAGTGAACCCCAATTACGCTGCCATAGTATATGAGCTAATTCTTTAAGAGTTATTCTTTTCTCGGGATTACCATCAACATATATAACTGTATCATTAATTTCCTCATCAAACTCCATTCTTAGACCATCAATTGTCGCGACACCTCCTATAATATGAAGAGCGTATTCAAGGATCTTCTGTTTTAGGATTTTAGCTGCCCTACGAGCTGCTTCGCCACCTACAAATACTCCTCTAGATGCATGTGTACATACGTCATAGAGCGTTGTTGTAGTATCACTCCATATAATATTTATGCGATCAAGAGGAACTCCTAGCTCTTCGGCAATAATTTTTGCATGTGCATCGAGAGTCCCTCCACCATGATCTTGTAAAGCCGTTATATAATCTATTGTTCCATCCTCATTAAGCTTCAATATAGCTCCTGTATAATCAATTACTGTTCCAGATAAAGGACCTCCAGCACCACTTGTATGAAATCCCCTACCAACACCTATACCCACTCTAAAGCGTCCCTTTTTATTCTTTGGGTCACCTCTTTCTTTCCAACCGATAAGTTCAGCTCCTTTAAGCATAAGATATGGGACTCCATCACTACGTACAATTGATTTGACTGTTGGACCTTGGCCCCAGAATAAATCTCCTTTTCCAACATAATTCTTTAATCTAAATTCAATGGGATCTATTCCAAGTTCTTCAGCTAATTCATCAATAACAGTCTCAACAGCCCATGTAATCTGTGGATTTCCAAATCCCCTCATAGCTCCACTGGGTACCTTATTAGTATAAACAGCTATTCCTCGGTATCGAATATTTTTCCATTTATAAAGTGATACAAACCATCCTAAAGCAACACCAAGTAAGGGGTATGGCTGTATTTGATGTGCACCTATATCCATAATATTCTCTAATTCGCCGGCTATTAATGTACCATCTTTCTTAGCTCCAGCTTTAATCTTAAAATGCATTTCATAGCTACAGTGTTCATACATATCCTCTTCTCGTGTTAAAGCAATCTTTACTGGATGACCTGTCTTTAGAGCTAAGGCTACAGCTACCAATACAATAGGATTTGTTTGAATACTAGATCCAAAGCTTCCTCCTATCGGGATCTTTACAACATTGATCTTACTCATTGGTATATCATAGACCTGTGATACCAATATCCTAGTATTATGAATTGATTGAGTAGTTGTCCATATAGTTAATCCTCCGTTCGGCTCAGGCCTTACAATAACTGCCTTGGGCTCAAGTTGTAGATGATACCTACGATTAGTCTTAAAACGACGTTCAATAATTATATCTGCTTCTTCAAAAGCAGAATCAGGATCACCTTCAACATATTCATATCTACAAGCTATGTTATTCTCTATATTAACCCACTTATTACCAATCATGATCTTGTCATGAATTACTGGCGCTCCATTCTCCATGGATTTAAATGGATCTAGTGTAAAAGGTAAAGGTTTCCATTCAACTTTTAGAGATTCAATAGCCTTTTGTGCAAGGTACTCTGACTCAGCTGCTACGGCAGCAATATATTCGCCTACAAATCTGGGATGATCTGTTAGAATTTCCCAATCCTTATACGTTACATCTTCTGTACTGACAAGTCTTGGATTAAACTTGACTTTGGGTACATCCCATGGAGTGATTATAGTTACAGCGTACTTCATAGCATTTGTAATATCGATTCTTCTAACAATAGCATGAGGGTAAGGACTTTTTAAGATCCTACCTACAAGCATTCCTGGCAAATTAATATCATTAGAGTACTTTATTCTTCCAGTGGCTTTCGCTATTCCATCATGCCTAATGGTTCTCTTACCTATGAACTTATATTTCAAGGTATGTGGCACCCATTACTAGAAAGATAAGCTATACAAGATATTCTTAAAGAAAAGATCTAGTACAAAAATATTAGGATAGAGATAATTTTTTCTATCCCCATAAACTCTTTCATTAATTTGGTGGAAAATTATTGTCTAATCTACTTGTTAGAGGGGGAAAACTAGTTTTTCCATGGGGAATTATTGAAGCTGATATATTGATAATCAACGGCATAATCTCGGTTATAGGTAAAGAGATTAAAGCCAACGATGTTGAAATCCTTAACGTAAATGGTAAACTTGTTTTCCCAGGGGCTGTAGATGAGCATGTACATATGAGAGAACCTGGATTAGAGTATAAGGATGATTTTAAACGTGGAACATTAGATGCCTTGATTGGTGGAGTTACAACAGTGCTTGAAATGCCAAACACTATTCCACCAGTTGATACATCAAATAGATTAATTGAGAAAAGGAAATTATTAGAAAGTAAAGCTTATGTAGATTTTGGCCTATATGGCGTAATACATGATAATAACATTATTGAGTTTGAATCCCTTGTCAATGCAGGTGCTATTGGCTTCAAGATCTTTATGGGACCTACAACGGGCAATATTCCAGCTCCATCAACACCTACGTTATATGAGGCCATGGTGAAGGCCTCTAAAACAAATATACCACTAGCTTTCCATGCTGAGGATTGGAGTCTTGTAAAATATTTTACCGAGAAGATAAAAGCTCTTGGTAGAAAAGATCCCATTGCACATATGGAGGCTAGACCCCCAATCTGTGAAGAAGTAGCTATTAGAAAATTAGCAACTATAGCTAAGTATACAGGAGCCCATATACACATAGTCCATGTAACTAGTTGTGAAGCTGTTGAGGCTATTAAAGAGGCACAATCTAAAGGAATAAGAATTACTGCTGAAACTAATCCCCAATACCTCTTACTTGATAGTAGGGATTATAACAAGTATGGTTCCTTGATCAAGGTTAATCCACCTATTAGAGAAGCTAGACATAAAGAATGCTTGTGGAGAGCAATAATAGATAATGTAATAATAGCCATAGGCTCCGATCATGCACCCCATAGTTTAGAGGAGAAAAATAGAGATATATGGAGTGCACCAGGAGGATTTCCAGGCGTAGCAACTCTTTTACCATTAATGATTGATCAAGCTTTGAGAGGAAGAATAGATATCACAATGATACCTGCTCTTCTAGCTGAAAACC
Source organism: uncultured Desulfurococcaceae archaeon (assembly GCA_964531225.1). Lineage (GTDB taxonomy): Archaea > Thermoproteota > Thermoprotei_A > Sulfolobales > Desulfurococcaceae > CAZHDB01. Next base: position 12,475 of record CAZHDB010000024.1, on the reverse strand, counting down.
CTGCTAAAATATACAATATTTATCCTAAAAAGGGATGCATTCATGCGGGATGCGATGGAGATCTTGTAATAATAGATCCTAACGGAGAATATACTATTGATAAAGAAAAATTACATACTAAACATAAGCTTACACCTTTCCATGGATGGAAACTTAAGGGCAAAATAGACTATGTTATTCTCAGAGGAAATATAGTTTATTGGGAAGGTAGCATCGTTGATAAACCTCTTGGCGTATTTATAAAACCTTTAAAGAAATAGCTTTGCGATACGACAATGCATTAGGTTTATTTCCAGCATATACTATTATCTATATTATTGTGGAAATAGTTCTTGTGTGATAGCTATGTCTTATGAGGATCCCTATGAACTTATCAATAAATGGCTGAAAGCAAGAGAATTTATAGTTATAGGCAAGGGAATAACACGAAGCGACTCTTTGGAGAAAGCTCTTGGTAAAGCGAGATTTGTAGAAGACTATTTTGAAGACAGTAAAATGCTCTTCATTAAGCAAGTTTTGAGTAGTGAAGGACACGCCATCATAGAAGAGATAAACTATGATGAAGCACTGAAGATACCTGGTATAGTAGGTGTATATACATATAAGGACATTCCTGGAGAGAATCAAGTAGGATATGCATTACCGGATCAACCTTTATTAGCTGAAGGCAAGGTTAGATACCATGGTGAAACAGTTGCTCTTATAGCTGCATGGGATTACGAAAAAGCCTTCAAAGCTGCAGAATTAATTAGAATAAGGTACAGATCATTACCTATACTACTCGGCCCTCTTGAGGCTTTTAAGAGAAAGGATATACTTGTACATGACGAGCTTGGTTCAAATATAGCATTTAAGACGAAACTTCGTCGTGGAGATGTTGAGAAGGGTTTTAGTGAATCAGATGTAGTTGTTGAAAATACTTATAGAACACATCATCAGGAACATGCTTATCTAGAACCAGAAGCAGCATTAGCCATACCCGATGTAGAAGGTAGGTTAACGATCATCTCATGTGCGCAATATCCTCATTTGGCTCAGAAAATAGTTGCTAGAGTACTTGGATTACCATCATCACGTGTGAGAATAGTGTCTCCATACATTGGGGGCGGTTTTGGTGGAAAAGATGATGAAGGGCCCTTGGTTGCTGCTAAGGCTGCTTTAGTAGCATATCTAACTGGTAAACCAGCTTTCCTAATGTACTCTAGGGAAGAAAGTATACGGATTCATCCAAAACGGGAGGCAGCAGTGATCAAGTATAAATCCGGGGCAACTGCCGATGGTAAGTTGAGAGCTATTAAAGTAACTATAATCCATGACACAGGCGCATATGCTAATCGAGGACCATTTATATTGTGGAGAGCAACAGTACATGCCTCTGGACCATACTACGTACCTAATGCATGGGTTGATGGCTACTGTGTGTATACTAACAAGGTACCACAAGGCTCATTCCGTGGATTTGGTAATCCATCAGTACAGTTTGCGGCTGAAGCCCAAATGGATGAACTAGCCCGTAAACTAGGCATGGACCCTGTTGAATTTAGGCTAAAGAATCTTCTTAGGCCTGGTATGGAGACTATTACTGGACAATTATTGGAGGATTCTGTTGGTGTAGCTGATATGGTTGCTAAACTTTCTGATTCAATGAATTGGAAGAAGTTAAGAAAAGAAATTGATGAGTGGAATATTAAGAGTACTAGATACAAGCGCGGCCTTGGAATAGGTGTTGCATGGCATGGAATAAGTACTAGTCGAGGTGTACCTGATTGGAGCAATGCATATATTAAAATCGATCGAGATGGCTCTGTAACTGTCTATACAGGCATAGTTGAGATAGGACAAGGATCACCTACAACAAGTCATAGGCAGATTGTAGCTGAAGTTCTAGGTGTACCGCTAGAACTCATAAATGTAGTCTTTGGAACATCAGATGCTCCCGATGGAGGAGCAACACATGCATCAAGAGGTACTAGTATAGGGGCTATAGGTGTATTATTAGCTGCTGCGAAAATTAGAGAGCGACTAAATAGACTTGCTGCAGACTTACTTAAAGCTCCTCTCGAAAAAATTGTAATTAAAGAAGGTAAAGTATTTGTTCAAGGTGATGAAGAAAGATCCATGTCTTGGAAAGAGTTAATTGAAAAAGCATACTCCCGTGGAATAGATTTAAGTGCTACAGGCTATTTCTTTTTACCAAAAGGAAGCTTTGATAATGAACGTGGACAGGGATATGCATATCCAGCATATAGTTATGTAGCACTGGCAATAATGGTTGAAGTTGATACGTGGACTGGTAAAGTTAAAGTTCTAAAGGCTTGGCCTGGATTAGCTGCTGGAAAAATCATTAATCCAATACAAGTGGAAGGCCAGATTGAAGGAGCTATTACTCAGGGCATTGGTTATGTATTAATGGAGGAAATAAGGTTTGGCAGTAAAGGAGAGATTCTTAATGCTGATTTAACAGATTATACCATACCAACTGCAATGGATACTCCTCTAGAAATTACTAAACCTGTCTATGTAGAAGATATATTTAAGTATGGACCTTTTGGTGCAAAAGGAGTTGGTGAAATGGCATTCATACCTTTGCCAGCTGCAATAGCTAATGCAGTATCACATGCCATTGGCAAACGCATTACTGAACTACCTCTTACTCCAGAAAGGCTTTATAAAATAATTAAGAGTATAAGGTGATCAGCTATGTTCTATCGTCTACCTCAATTTAAGTATTATAAGCCTCAGACACTTGATGAAGCATTAAAGTTATTAAATGAACTTGATGAAGCTAAAGTCATAGCCGGTGGAACAGATCTATTAATAGATATGAGGATAGGTAGATATAGACCTAAAAGTATCATAGACATTAATGATCTTAGCGAGTTAAAATACATAATTGATGACGGTAATCGGATACGTATAGGTGCTTTAACCAGATTACAAGAGTTAATTTATTCAGAGATCATTAAAGAAAAACTTCCAATACTATATGAAGCTGTTTATCACATGGCGAGTTGGCAGATAAGGAATATGGCTACTATTGGTGGTAATTTATGTAATGCTTCGCCAGCAGCAGATACAGCACCACCACTAATGGTTCTTGAAGCTAAACTTAGGGTAATTAATATTGAAGGAGAGAGGACTATAGATATAAGAGAATTCTTCTTAGGCCCTCGTAAGACCTTACTTAAAGGAAATGAGTTATTAAAGGAGATAATAGTACCTGTCCATAAAGATTATGGATATTCCTATATGAAGCTTGGCCGTAGGAACTCATTTACATTATCTATAGTATCTGTAGCCTCTCTAGTAAAAGTAGAGAATAATATATTTAGTGATGTACGTATCGCATTAAATTCTATAGCGCCTACTCCAATACGCGCAGTTAGCGTCGAAAAGTATCTAGTAGGAAGAAAAGTAACGATAGACAGTATTAAGGCTGCTTCAAAACTTGTTATAAAAGACATATCTCCAATAACCGATATCCGGGCAACAGCCGAATATCGTAAGGACATGGCCATCATTTTAACTTATGACTCTCTTAAAGTTGCATTGAAGAGGTTAGGCATAGAATTTGTAAAAGGGTGATGGCCTTGGTCCTCGTAAAGTTTAATCTTAATGGGCATCCTGTAGAAGTTGATGTAGAGCCTAATGAAATTCTTCTTAATACGTTGAGGAATAAATTAGGTATAAAAAGTGTTAAAAGAGGATGCGAACGTGGGGAATGTGGTGCTTGTACAATACTCCTTGACGGCAAACCAGTATATTCATGTATGTTATTAACTGTACAGGTTAATGGGCGCTCTATAGATACTGTTGATGGTCTTTGGAATAACGAGTTATTTAAAAAGTTAGTGTACAACTTTACTATAAAAGGTGCCATTCAATGCGGATATTGTACTCCCGGGTTCCTAATAACATCATATGCCCTGCTAAGGACTAAAAAAGTAATAAGTAAAGAGGACGTATTAAAAGCAATAGAAGGGAATTTATGCAGATGTACTGGCTATAAAAAAATTATCGAAGCAATAATGGAGACGTACGAATGTATACACTCATAGTATAATTATTTTACTACTATTTTCTTATTACAATTATCACTATTACTTATCTTTAACTAAACATTATTTCTTATATAAACTTTATTTATACATTTATTGAAGTTATAAAACTATAAAATAGTTTTTAAATAATAATTCACTTGGGCTTCTTGGATATTAAAAATATGATTATTAAAAATACAATATAACAAGAGCCAATGAAAAATTTATATAAATTATGTGGTTCAAAAGATGATAATATATCTATTAATGCTATTACTATTGTTGCTCCAGCCATAAATGACCAGGCTACTAATTTATCCAATCCATTAATATCAATATAACTTATGAGAACAAATGCTATGAAGAGAATTATTAATGAAAATATTATTAGTATTAGTGGATATGGAATTATATAAGGAAACACCCACATCGATATAAAGAAAAATAAAGCCCATATGGTCCATAGGATAAAATATTTTTTATATGATATAGTCCTTATGAGTTTAAACGGTTTCATATATTTTGAAGCATTTACTAGTATAAAGATTATTAGTAAACAAATTATATAGATGTATGTGTCTATTGTATACGGAATTGCTATTTGGAATAACAAAGTTAGACAAGTTAAAATGGTAAGCAGGAGAATATTTCCTTTAATATTAATCCATTGTTTCCCAGACACTTTCTTGAATAGTGCTTCAGTAATTATGATAGGAATACATATACTGTATATGCCGTGGAATATTACAAGATAAAAGCTCCAAACCCAGTTGACACCGATCCACCGTCCATAAAAATGATATATCCCAAGATCTTTCCATTCAGGGTTAAAGAAAGATCTAACCGCAATACCTTCTTCGAGAACACCATATGCTATGCCTAGTGGGATTAATGACACGTATTTGAGATTATTTCTCAATCTAAATTCTCTAATTAAAGCAACGCCTGAGCCATAGAAACCTATTAATATCAATAAGTTTATTGGGTTAAAGAAGTTCCATGGTGGGGTAGACGTAGTTAATAACTCTGCAATAAGTGGAGATATAAACATTAGTGTAATCAATGCCCCTAAAATCCTTCGCATCATCTTGACCTCAAACCTAAGACAATTTTTATGGAGCTATATTTAAATATCTAATCATGATAGACTTTTACTATTGGTTATGATTAGTAATTATCGGGTTTAAACTCTTGACATATTCAAAACGGATAAACAAAAACAGCATCTTAGTCTCCTTGATATTATTCATAGTCTCACTACTATATTATGTAGCTTATGAATTTCGTTTGCCATTAGTTTATGGGATTGATGGCCCATATTATTTGATCCAAATAGAATATATTGAAAAAACAGGAACTATATATTATGGCGATCCTCCTTTAACTTTTTATGTTTTATACGCGATATATGTCATTGTTCGTAATTCTATATTAGCTGTAAAAATAGGTAGTATAATTTTCTCTGCACTTACTATTTTTCCTTTATATTATTTGTTGAATAATCTACTTAAAAGAACTGAGGCATGCATGGCTGCTGTATTTTTCTTTATGTTTTTCACCCCATATAATTAGGCTTATGGGTGATTTTGTAAAGAATACATTTGGACTATTTTTCTTTACATCTTATTTATATTTCTTCTATATTTGGTTCAATAAGAAGGATATAACCTATCTTTTTCTATCAATAGTTTTTCTAGTACTAACAGGGTTAACACATATTCTTGCTTTTGGGATCCTAGTATTATATACCTTCATTTACCCTGTTATTTCATATCTTAATAGTAGACTAAAGATCGAATTTATTAAGGCTCTGCCCCTTATGATCGCAGCAATCATATTTTCAATTATATCATATACCTTTTTTTACATTTTATTTCAATGATTTTAGTAAGATAATGACATATATTAATAGCATTACGAAACCTATATATCAACAAGTTCATATGCAATCCGGTCAAGCATTAGCAGGGATTATTAGAGGTTCATTATTAATATATATAATCCCATCATTAATGATTATTGTTTCGATCACCTTATTTATAGTATATGAACTATTTAAAAGAAGAATAAATTGTTTCTTATTGACATCTTATGTTGTATGTCTTATTCTATTTAATCCATTAAGTAATGTAGGTGTATTCTTTAGATTTGCATCATCAATAATTCCTTTATCGATATTAGTTGGATACATAGTTAGCAAGTATAGTGATCATATAAAGGCATTGACAGTAATACTTCTTATTCTGATACCAACACTATTATTATCATTACAAATAGCTTCGACATGGGGGCATCAATCCCTATTGAGATATATAATGAATTAAAAGATGCTAGTAAATACATAGTTGAAGCTGACGCTATAGTACATCCAGTTGGCATTCCTCCTTATTGGCCTGAGTACATTATTGGTCCTGAGAGAGTTATTAGGATGTCATTACACCCTGAAAATAAACCAATATATTTAGTTATATCTAAGAAAATACCTTTACCTGCATTAAGACCATATGAAACTAATAATATTTGATGGAGAATATATACAAATCCGAAAGATATTAGTTAAAGGCATAATTGGTCATGAATAATTCTTTATTAAATAGGATTCATGGTATCTAGATATTTATATCCTACATGAAAATTGTTAAGTAAGTTTTCTTCATCAAGTAATTTTATAGAATTGTTAATAAACCACAGAAAACATAAATTAAACTGGGCTTTATGGATAATGGCGAGAGAGTGCATATAATAGATAATCCATTAGCTAAATATCTCCTAGCTATTCTAAGGAATAAGAATACATTGCCACCGAAATTTAGAGAGGTTATGAAGAAGCTAGGATTTATCCTTGCTTATGAAATTTCAAGAGAGCTTAATTGGAAAGAAACAACTATTGAAACACCTTTGTCTAAGGCAAAAGGTATAGAGCCCTATACAAATGTATGGATTATTGCTATACTTGGTGCAGGTGTGCCATTAGCTCAAGGAATGCATGAGGCTTTTCCGTGGGCGGGGTTAGGATTTATTGCTGCAAGAAGATTTGAGGAAGGTAAAGACGTTCGTGTAGAAGTATATTATGAAAGAATACCGGAGAGTCTGAAGGGAGCTATCACTATCATAGCTGATCCAATGCTAGCAACTGGGAACACCATGGTAAAGGTACTTGAAATAGTTAAGAGAAGAGAATGTAAAAAAGTATTAATAGCATCAGTTGTTGCCAGCAAATACGGCATCAAAAGGATATTAGGTCTATTTAATGACGTAAATATTTATGTTTTAACCATTGATCCCGAGCTTAATGACAAGGCTTTCATCGTACCGGGTCTAGGAGATGCTGGAGATAGGGCATTGAATCCTATCTAATTATTTCTTCTTCATCAAAGCATAATAGAAACCTATAACTCCATGTCTATGAGGCCAAGATCTCATTGTGCCGGCCAAGATCTTAGATTGCATGAAGGGTTTACTTAATTTAATAATCTCGACATTGTCCTTATCCTTTAAAAATTTTGAAATAATATACTCTCCTTCCCATGGAAGGACACTACATGTAGTATATAGTAAAAGACCTCCATGCCGTAGAATTTTCCAGCCAGCCTCGAGTATTTCGTATTGTAACTCAATTAATTTCTTGACAACTCTTTCGTTATACCTCCATCTAACATCCGGGTTTCTGGCCAGGGCTCCCGTGGTACTACAAGGAGGGTCAACTAATACTCTGTCCATGGAATTTGTTCCAAGTTTTTCAACCGCCTTTCTTGCATCCATGACGTATATTTGAACAGCTTTTTCAGTCCCTGTTCTCTCTAGGAGAAGCCTTAATCTTTCAACACGGTCTTTGTATATTTCGAACGAGTATATTCGTGATCTTAAACCTGTTCTTTCAGCAATATATGTTGTTTTTCCTCCAGGAGCAGCACATAGATCAGCTATATCCATGTTTTCCCGCAGATCAAGTAATTCAACAGCTACCATGCTTGATTCATCTTGTGGTATTAGAATCCCTGTTTCTACAAGTCTTAGGACCTCTTTACCTAAACTACCATATATTTTTATAGCTTGATTACTATACTTGCCTTTTTCTACACTATATCCTGAATCTCTAAGATACTTTATGATAGCATCTCTTGATGCCTTAAGTGAGTTAACTCTAAATACGTGAGGCAAAGGCTTCAAGGTCTCTATTAAGAATGCTTCAAGATCTTCTTCTAATAATTTAAATGCTTTATATAAAGCTCTATATAGTTCTGGAGATACCTTATATTTTAACATGATCTTTTCTTCATCCAAGACCGGGATCCATTTACTTGAACTCAATATTGTTATGTAGTTCTTAATTTCAACTGCTTTATCAAGCGGATATTTTTCAAATAGATATTTAATGCAATATTTTCTTATTGTTTTCTTAGTTTCAGAGCCACTTAACTTATCTAGCTGGTATATGTATGCTATTATTCTTAGAATGCCTCTCATAAATAGATCAAGCTCTTTAACATTGATCTTTGTCATAGAATATATAATTTGATCGATTAATCCTTGATTTCTAAAAATATTATATACCAGTCCAGAAACTTTTCTATCAAATTTTGAACTTGATAAATGATATTTATTAAGAGATCTTCTGATACTTTCTTGCACAGGCTTTATCTTTTCTCCCATCGAAACAGCGTATATTATTGCGTAGACGTATTTCTTCCATAGGCTTACCATAATTTTACCACTATAGAGAAGAGGTTACAAGGTTATTAAAAAGTTAAGCCCGCCTCCTTGAGTCTGTGGATTATTACTTTTCTTTCCTCATCAGGCATTAAATTAATAGTTTTTATTAACAACTTGCGGTCAATGTATTTAAGATTTTTTGTATAATTGGTTAGCTTATCTATATCTATTCCTTGCTTAGCTTTGAGCACTAAGTATTCTTCAGGCTTAATAATCCTGATTTTCCTGCCCTTTACATTTATTGATTTAGCGGAGCTAATGATTTCCTCTGGTATATAGATATCAAATATATTTTCATATAGTTCGATGGGAATTTCTTTATCATTAACTCTAGCTATAAGCTTTGGTGTTCCTGCTTCTGTAGTCGTATAAAGCCATTTCTCCTTCTCAGCTATATCGATGAAAACTTGTTCATCAACTATAACGCTGGGTTTTATTACAAAAAGATCAATATCGCCTATGAGCTCCTTCTTTTTTAGAGCCAATTGGATAACTGTGTCTCCTATTATTACAAAATCAATGCCGTAATCAATTAATTTACCAAGAACTATAGCTAGTTCTTCAAGTGTGTAAGGCATGGTATGCACCATAAGCTAAATCTACTGCCTTTAAATACAGTTATAAACTAAGCTAAATCCCTAAATAATCTATCGTACTTTTTATCCCAGTGTGCTATTCGGTTTCTTTAAGATCCTACCTATTAACATGGCCTTGTTCTTATATACTAATTTAAGGCTATGCAGGAGCGGTATGGCTGATCTAATGAGTTATTTATGGGAATAAAATATAATCTACAACTAGGAGTTATGATAAAATGGTAGTGCATGTAATAATTAGGATATTATTAGCATAAGTTGATAAATTTAATGGAGGAATGATTATGGTTGTTAAAATAATTGATACTACGATGAGAGATGCTCACCAATCACTATTAGCTACAAGGTTCAGGACAAAAGACATGCTTCCAATAGCCGAGCTCGTCGATAAAGCCGGGTTTTATAGTTTAGAAGTTTGGGGAGGCGCTACATTCGACGCAGCAATAAGGTTTCTTCGTGAAGATCCATGGGAAAGATTAAGATTAATAAGAGAACGAGTCCGTAAAACAAAGCTTCAAATGTTATTACGTGCTCAAAACCTTGTTGGATACTGGCATTATCCCGATGATGTTGTCATTAAATTTGTGGAACTTGCTTATAAGAATGGTATCGATATATTCCGGGTGTTTGATGCATTAAATGACCCACGTAATATGAGAGTGAGTATTAAGAAGGCTAAGGAGGTTGGCGCTATTGTGCAAGGCGCTATATGCTATACAATTAGCCCGATACATACAATTGATTACTATCTAAAATTTACCGAGGAACTTCTTGCTTTAGAGGTTGATATCATAACTATAAAGGATATGGCCGGAATACTTGATCCAATAACCGCCTACAAACTTGTAAAATCAATTAAAGAAGAATTCAAGGTACCTGTTAATGTACATACGCATTCGACAGGAGGAATGGCTGTAGCAACTTATCTCATGGCTGTAGAGGCTGGGGCTGACTACATAGATACAGCTATAAGCCCATTAGCATTTGGTACGGCCCAGCCAGGTATACAATCTGTGTACCATGCTCTTCCACAGAATAAGAGACCACAGATCAATATGTCAGTTGTTGAAGAGATTTCTAAATATCTTAGAAAAACTATAGAACAGAATTACGCTCATCTACTAAACCTTAGGATATTATTACCTAATCCTGATGTAATAATACATCAGATCCCGGGTGGCATGTTTTCTAATCTCATAGCTCAATTAAGAGAACAGAATGCATTAGATAAATTAGATCAAGTACTCGAGGAAGTACCTAGGGTACGTGAGGATCTTGGATGGCCGCCTTTAGTTACACCTTTATCTCAAATTGTTGGTACTCAAGCTGTGTTAAATGTGTTATTTGGCAAGTATAAGGTGATTGCCAAGGAAGTTGTAAATTATGTTAAAGGATTATATGGTAGGCCCCCTGCACCAATCAAAGATGAAATTAAAAAGATGATCTTAAAGGGTGAAGAAGAAATTACAATTCGTCCAGCCGACCTACTTGAACCTAAGCATGAGAAGTGCCGTGAGGATCTCGAATCCATGGGATATCTTATGAAGGAAGAAGATGTTCTAACATATTGTCTTTTCCCCGATGTTGCAAAGGAATTCTTTAGACTTAGAAAAGAAGGAAAGATTGAAGTCATAGAAAGACCTCCTGTATATAGAAAAGTTGTTACTATCATCGTAAATGGCAAGGAATATAAGGTCGGAGTTGAAGGAGTGGATTTAAAGGCTATAGCATTGTCATCCTCTCCCTACATAGCATCACCACAAGCTATACAATCCAATAATACACCACGGGTTTATGAAACTTCTAAAATCGCTAAAGAGGATATTGAAGGAGAGATTATAAGAGCTCCTATGGCTGGAAAGATCTTAAAGATATATGTTGAGCCTGGTAAGCATGTGAAGAAAGGTGATAAACTAATTACTTTTGAATCAATGAAAATGGCCACTGATATACTAGCTCCTAGGGATGCTATAATAGTTAAAATACTTGTTGAAGAAGGCGAGCGCATCGAATCTGATCAACCATTAATGGTTATAGCTTAGGCTTAGGTGATTTTAATGGATGGAGCAGAATTAGTGCAAATGCTGAGTAATAATATTGGGATACTTAATATCACACTTGGTAACATCGTAATGATTTGTGTGGGACTATTACTTGTCTACCTAGCCGTCAAAAAGAATTACGAGCCATTAATACTTCTTCCCATCGGAGCTACAGCAATACTTGTAAATTTACCGCTACAAACACTAACTGAGCCCCCTCATGGACTATTGTATCTTGTAAAAACATATCTAATAGATACTGAAGTAGTTCCTCTACTTATATTCCTTGGTTTAGGAGCTATGACAGATTTTGGGCCAATGATTGCTAATCCTAAATCATTATTGCTTGGTGCTGCTGCCCAGATTGGTGTATTTATAGCATTAATAACAGCGATTACACTAGGTTTTAACCTTAAGGAAGCAGCTTCTATAGGAATCATAGGCGGGGCTGACGGGCCTACAACGATTTATTTAACAGTTAAACTAGCACCCCATTTATTAGCTGCAAATGCTGTTGCAGCATATTCCTATATGGCGTTGGTACCATTAATACAGCCCCCTGTTATTAAGGCGTTGACTAGTTGTGAGGAGAGAAGGATTAGGATGAAGCAGCTCCGTCCAGTTAGTAAGACTGAGAAGGTAATATTTCCATTAGTTACAATGGTTGTTGCAGGCTTTCTTGTACCATCAGCTATACCTTTGATAGGCATGATCATGATTGGTAACTTATTCAGGGAATCAGGTGTTGTTGAGAGATTATCTAAGGCTGCTAGCGAAGAGCTTATGAACATTGTAACTATATTTCTTGGATTAGGTATCGGAAGCACTATGAGAGCTGAACTTTTCCTAAGGCCTGCTACACTAATGATCATAGGTCTTGGAGCATTAGCTTTTGCATCCGCTACTGCTGTTGGCGTGTTGTTTGCAAAGATCATGAATTTATTCGTGAAAGAAAAAGTTAATCCAATGATCGGGGCTGCGGGAGTTAGTGCTGTGCCTATGAGTGCTCGTGTTGTACAGAAACTTGCCAGTGAAGAGGATCCAGGTAATTACTTGCTCATGCATGCTATGGGGCCTAATGTAG
>CAZHDB010000023.1:0-24644 GCA_964531225.1 uncultured Desulfurococcaceae archaeon | reverse complement strand
ATAAATACTCCACTAATACTATAACTGACTTTAAAGGGCTTCCACGAATCCCTATATCTCTTGATATTTTCCAAGATAATGCTAGTAGCCGGTATATAGCATTTACTAGACGCACGTTCAATAACAAGTTTATTAAGACCTTGATCAAGTATTGCTTCTTCAAGATCACTATAGGATAGGTTGCCGCGGAGAGCTTTTTCAAGTAATTTCTCATAAGCCCTTCGATCAAGGCGGTAAGGTTGATGAACTTCAAACATGAAAACTATATCTGTCAATCTATCACCGCATATACATTGTTTCATGAGATACTTGTAAATATATAGTATAAAAGAATTCTCCATAACAATAGATCAGAAATCTGTTAAAAAGTTTTTAAAGAACTGGCAATACTTAACGTATTTTATTATGCTAATGTACCCCGCCCGACCGATCCCCTTCATATCCATAGCCCAGTACGGGGTCTCTGGGGATGTGAGGAGGCGGGGCCCCCATTTTATATTCTCGGCAAAAAGTCATATATATTAATATATTCTATAACAACGAATGTTAAAGATGTAGTACCTCCGGGTGATACTGTCTTGAAGAGGTATCTATTAGCTATATTTGTTGTTGCACTATTTCTTATACCAAATTCTACTGTGATCGTAGGGATCAGTGGTAGCTATATGATTCTGGAGACTGGTAATGAAGAAAATAAGACTGATTACTTATTAACGGTTCCTGAGACTGCTGATAGTGGATTATATGATCTATACATTGAACTTGAGGATGGTACGAGGTACTGGATACCAAGGAGTGTATGGGTATTGCCGACTGAAGGTCTTACGAAATTAAGAATAGCTCATATATCAGATCTACACTTCCTAGGTACTCCGGCTGAAAGCCAGCACCTAAGATTTGTAGGATTATTAATGACACAACTATTTGGGGCGGATCTAGTTATTAATACAGGTGATGAAGCTGATACAGCAAGTACTCCACAATATATTGAGAGCAGAGGATACCACTGGGCATTCAGGTACCCAACGCCAATGCTTCTGGCTCCAGGCAATCATGACGCTGGAACGCCTAATTGGGGGGTATACTACGGACCGCGTGAATGGTATAGGTTAATTGGAGATAAGATCTTAGTTGCTAGTATTGATACTTCAGAACAAGGTCTGCCAAAGGAATCCTCACTTAAATGGCTAGAAGAAGTATTGGCTAATAATACTGATGTACCAATAAAGATCATATTAATGCATCATCCAGTATTTTATTGGCAAGGCGAAATTGTAGCGAGTTACCAGAGTGAGAAGTTTAGAGATCCCCATCAGTATAGAGATAGTCCAATTAGTTATTACTGGGGAGGAAATATCTCAATGGCTAGATGGCTACTTAGGCTATGTGAAGACTATAATGTCACTTTTGTAATGGCTGGACATATACATCGTGATCAATATGTTAAATACGTTTCTAATAGAACAGGTACGGTTACATATTTTATAACGACTACTACAATGGCACAAAGCAGACCCAATTATAACGGTTTACAGATAATTGATCTATTTATGAATGGCAGCTTTTCATTTCCTTATGCTCCTCCAACGTTTATTGGTTTTGGAGGAGATGCTAGTGTTAGAAGCCGTGTATATAATTCCATACCTAATGATCCAACATGGGACGTCGGCTATTTCTATGGAACTTTCTTGGAGGGCAATACAGCATATGACTTCGTCTTATGGAATAATTTATATTCTGAATCAGAAACCGTACCAGTATCGAATGTAGTAACTCTCGCTCTTCCATGGATTGGTGAACAAGCTTATTTCAAAGTACTATCAAGCCAAGGCAGTGTCCATGCAGAAATGCTTGATTATTTAGTTAGGGATGGAATACTCTATGTACTACTCAACATAACTATGCCTAGTTGCGGTGACATGATAGAATTCGTAATATATACTGCTGAGGACAATGACCCGCCAGTTGCCGAGTTTAAACTTGCTACTCCACGGCCTCCTAGACTCAATAGATCAGTCACACTGTATTTTGATATAACGGATATAGGTTGGGGTGTAAGGAATGTTTCAGCCTATCTAATAGAGGATAATCAACAAATACCTATTGAAGTAAAGAAAGCAGCAGGACTAACATACACTCTCTCAGTAATGGTTACAGCTAGAGAGACAGTAAATAGGACGATAAGGCTTGTAGTATACGATCTAGCTGGAAATGTTTATGAGCAAAACTTTACCTTTACATTCTATGCTCCAGGAGAATCAGGAGACTATTACTATGGCCCTGTGGAAGAGTTACCCGAACAACCTGAGCAACTACCTAGCTTAATGGAGTTCGCTGAACCAGTTATTTCTAAGAACTTTGGACCGGGATCGCCAGTAATCGTGTATCCGGGAGGCTCATATATTGTAGAATTTAAGCATGCACTAGAGGATATTTCTAGAGCCTATATAGCAGGAGTATTCAATGAGGATAACGAGCTTGTGTATAAGGAGTTCGATGTATCACTCGTACCTTATGAGCCGGGAATGCTTACAACTACGCCTCCTTCTACTTCTCCAACAACTACGCCTACGACAACACCTACAACAACTCCAACTACTACGCCGCCTACAGAATCACCAACATCACCAACTACAGAGACACCGTCGCCTACTGCAGCACCTGACTATACCTTGTACATAGTTATCCTAGTAATAGTAGTAATTCTAATAGCAGTTATCGTATTTCTATTAAAGAGGAGATAATGCGTCTATAACAAAAATCTTTTTTCCTACTAAGTATTCTTCTACTTGGGCGAAAGTATTCTAACATTATCTCTGTGTATGTAGAGCGTAACATCTGCACCTAATGACACATCTAGTATATTTGGTATATATGCTATAAGTGATGCATCGCCAACTTTTACTCTAGCTTCTATTTTTTCTCCGACAAACATTTGGAAGTCAAGTTTTCCTTCTAAGACATTATATTCTTTTGATCGTGTCCTGCTAGATAATCCTTTATCTATGATGATATTCTCAGGCCTTATTACTACTGCTGCTTTACCTTTAATGTCGGGCATAATGAGTAGTCCTTCAAGCTCCGCTTTTAACTCGTCAATGTATACCTTTGCATATGTGTCTCCCTTTTCAGTAACTTTTCCATAGAGAATATTGCTTCTACCAATGAAGTTAGCCACAAATATTGATTTAGGATAGAAGTAGACCTCTTTAGGTGTTCCTACTTGATAGATCCTACCTTCATTCATAATCGCTACTCGATCACTTATACTCATAGCCTCAATCTGATCATGGGTAACATAGATTGTTGTTATACCTAGTTTCTTCTGAATCCTCTTAATTTCTTCCCTCATTTCAATACGTAATTTAGCGTCAAGATTGCTAAGAGGCTCGTCAAGAAGTAAAACACGTGGTTCAACGACTAGAGCTCTTGCTAGTGCAACACGTTGTTGCTGGCCACCACTGAGTTGTAGTGGAAAACGATTCTCGAGGCCTTCAAGTTTAACAAGTTCAAGAACCTGTTTAACACGTTCTCTTATTTCGCTTTCAGGTATTTTCCGGATGCGAAGCCCATATGCTATATTGTCATAGACAGTCATATGAGGCCATAACGCATAGTTTTGGAAAACCATGGCGGTACCACGGTGATAGGGCTTCATAAAAGTTACATCATCATCGTCAAAGAATACCTTACCCTCTTCAGGAACTTCGAATCCAGCTATTATACGTAAAGTAGTTGTCTTACCACAACCACTTGGACCCAGTAAAGTAAATAGTTCTCCATGTTCGATCTCTAGATTTACACGGTTAACTGCTATTACAGGCCCATAGACTTTAGTTACATTCTCGAGCCTTACTTTGGTCATGATTCACCCGCCTTATCTATCCTATTAATTATCTATAAGGTATTATAAAAACAACTAGATACCTATGAATGCATATCTCTGTTTAAGCACCAATGTCACTATTGTTACAGCAATTAATTGAAACATGATTAGTAAAAAGCCCATTGCAGCTACATGTTGTATACCCTCAGTGGTTGCACCCTTATATATTGTCATCATATAATAGGTCATTGGAGCTTGATTGCTATTAATACTTCCAATAGTAACACTTGTACTAACTTCTGTACTTATATATATGAAGCCTATGAGTGCGCCGCTTACAATATTCGTAATAATTAAGGGTAGTACCACAGTTGCTATGGTCCTTAATCTACCAGCTCCTAGATTCAATGCAGCTTCCTCTAATGCCTCATGGACTTGCTGGAATCCAGCATATATTGATCTGGCTACAAATGGTAGTTTACGAATAGTGTATGCTATAATCAATACGATCCATGCTTGAAATACTGGTGGACCAGAAGCAGGGTCTATAGCTTCGAATAATGGCTGTAAAAACGTACCGGCAGCCCATCCCGGATTTTCTATAGTTCCCAAAGCCCACCTAGCTAGTTCAGAATAGAAGTAGTAATACCCGAGTGCAACAACTAGGCCAGGTATAGCAATAGGTATAGTTGCCAAGGTATCGAGCATAGGTGTAATAACCTTAATGCGTGTACGGCTAACTACATAAGCCGTAATAAGCGATACAATAATAGCTAAACCCACAGCCGACAATGCATAAGTTATTGTATTACGTATATACATTGGAACGTCTCTAGCTATAGCAGATCCGCCTGTAAATATTTCAACTATATACTTCGGAGTTGCTTGATCAAATTGTAGAGTAAATGATCTTGGGGGTATAATATTGAAAGCCATTAATATAACGCCTATTTGTGGAAGAGCAGTGAATATAATCAATGGTAAAAGTAATAGATAAATCAGTAGATGACCCTTTAGTCCAACTTTCCTTATTCTCGGGTGCCATCTACCACCACGAGATATCATAGCATATGCTCTCATACCTACATAACTACGTATTACTAGGAATCCAATAACGGCTAGTCCTAATAGGACAAAGCCTAAAGCCGCTATTTCTGGTGTTACCGTTCCGGTTTCGCCTGTCAATGAACTAAAGATTCTGTAGCTCATGAGCCTTGCTTCATTAAATACTATTGGTGCACCAAGATCCTCCAAGGAGAAGATAAATACTAGTATAGATCCTGCAGCAATACCTGGTAGTGCTAGCGGTAGTGTAACTGTGAAGAATAATCTTAATCCTTTGGCTCCAAGATTTTCAGCTTGTTCTTCCATACTTGGATCAACATTTATGAAGCTACTATATGCATTAAGATATACTATCGGATAAAAAGACATTATCTGTGCAAGTGCAACTCCAGCTAATCTAATAATACGCAGTTTAAATCCAAATAAAGTATATGTTAATGCAGATATAGGGCCTGATTCGTTAAAAAGTATCTTAACTACATAAGCGTTGGCAAAAGGAGTTACAAATAATGGTACTGTTGCAAGAATTCTGAATAGAGTTTTTCCATAAAAATCGTATCTTGCCAGTATAAAAGCAACCAATATACCTAATACTGTAGCTACGATCGTCACTATAGTGGCATTAATTAATGAATTTAATAGTATTCCGAAATTCATACCAGTTATTATAAATACTGTAGCATTACCTATTGTCTGGACATCATATGGTTTCTCATCGGCATAGAAAGATCTACGTACATATGATGGATTAGTGAGTATCACTCTAAAGTGTTCATACCAGGGCTTGTCAGGTAATACGTCAAAGGCATGTCTTAGCATCATAAGCACTGGGACTACTAAAAATGTAATTAAGACAAATACTGATATGATAATAAATACTATCATTACTGTATCTATTTTAAAGAAAGCACTTTTCATCTTCTTCGTAAAGGATACTTTAATTCTTCTATGCCTCCTAACTTGCCTGAATGTACTGATTTTTTGCTGAATATATCCTATTACTGCCGATGCTATCACTGGCAGTATGAGATACATGAGTAATCTTGGAAAACCATAAATCTGGAGTAAACAAATAAGTACGGAGTATACTACACCAACAACAGATATAAAGCTCCACGAGAAGCTGTATATAAGTCTTAATGGATCAAATCCCTTTGATAAAACTAGTAAGCTCCATACAATACATCCTACAATTAATAATGGCTCATATTCTGTATAAATTTCTAAAGGAATATTTATCTGTAATATAATTGACAATATGGCTATTATTAAGCCACCAAATAGTAGATCCTTAATGCCAAGGATCTTGGTGACCATTGCCGCATCGCTCCTTATTCTCAAATATATGATATAACATATTCTAATATTTTACCTCTACAAGGTAGACTTATATAGATAATGGAACCTATGTAATAGTTTGAATTGAAAAATAGTTTAAATTGGAAACTACTTTTTACGTCCCATATAGAAGTAAACTACTACCGCTATTACAAGTATTACTATGGCGACTATTGTTATGATAGTCGATGTAGGAGTACCCTCAGGAGCAGGTGTTGTAGGAGATCCTGTAGGTGTTGTAGGTGTTGTGGTTGTTTCTGTTCCACTTGGAGGTGTTGTCGTTGTTTCCGTCGGTGGTGTAGTAATAGTTTTACTACCAGCTAATATTTCCTGTAGTTCAATATAGACTTTTTGATATTTCTGTCGGGCAGCATCTTCCCATTCTCTTAGAAGAGCGCCAGCTATTTCGCCTTGTGTTATATTCGGATTTATTTTTGCAGCATACTCAGCCGTGAACTTTACAGTTTCTCCAGTTAATGGATCTTTGAAGCTAACTATTTCCCCAAGTTTATTAACTAGGTATTGATACTCAGCATCATTGATCTCTCCATTTAAATACGCCTTTGCTACAGCCGCCCAAGTATTCTGGAGATCATCGTGGGCATTTACAAGTGTAGCTTTGAAGTAGTACTGCACTGCACGCTGTGTAGCTATTGAAAATGATTCATTGAACAATATTCCTCCTCCAGACGTAGCCTTAAGATATGCATCATATAGATCTGGTCTTTCCTGACCCTCAGGTAAATCAAATACCCTGTCATTAATAGGTAGTCTATTGACATTAGGATCTAACCATATTATTTGCCCACCATACTCACTGAGTACCCATGCTACAAAGGCTGCTGCATGAACCGGGTGCTTTGTATCTGCAAGTACAGCTATAGGATCAGAATTAACAATAGTCTCATTCGCTGGAATAATATATTCACATGCTGGATTCTGATGCATTGCTGTATATCCATAGAAGTCAATAGTTATGCCAGCCGCTACATCGCCTCGTATGACAGCGTCTCGTACGCCGCTGCTTGAGTCTAGGATCATGGAGTTGGCCGCCATGAGTGTTAGTACTTTCCATCCTTCTTCCCAGCCATATGCTTGTAGTATGATCTCGTACATCCTAGTATTACTTGTACTCATAAGGGGATCAGCAATTGCAATAAGCTGTGATGAAGGCAAAAACTTAGCATACTCAGGCCTGGCCAGATCAGCCCAAGTCTCTGGCTTAGGTACACCATACTCATTTATCTTATCATTATTAACTGTAATACCAAAGCTACTAATAGCGGCGCCAATCCAATGAATGTATCCATTATCATCAACTAATTTTGTAGGAGATCCCGCAATACGATCAGGAATTTTTGATACTTCATAGAGAATAGCTTGAACCTCTGGATGTTCGGATGGATCTAGTGCCATTACATAGCCTAGTTCATCTATATAGTTGAAAATAGTTGGCCCACCACCCCATGCAACATCAATGGGTGTTCCTCTTTCAATACGTCTCTCTATATAATCTGCCCATAGGTCTGGCCCCAGCGGTAGGAATTGTATATCAACTATGCCTAGTTCCTGGGCTACCTGGCTTTGGAGGAATAATTCTTTAGTTAATTGTAGTATTGTTGTTTCATGCCTCGTTATAATAGTCAATATAACATTTCTTTCATCAGTAAGACCCTTCAAATACTCAAGCCAAGGAAAAGGCTCTTCACTTTCACCCCAAGGCCATTGATCGGCTGTGTCTTGACTACTAATCCTATTAATGGATACTGCATGAACTCCCACACTCATTACCGAAGTGATTAGTAATAGTAAAACAAGTAAAGAAGCATATCTAAGTACATGCATGGCCTTTTTCCTCCTCCTAAAATCCTCTAGTTATCTTATGGTATATATGCTTAGATATATATTCTATGGTAATGCTTATACATCAAATTAGCAGAAACTCTGTATTATCTGGAAAAGGTACTGATTTACTATTAGCAAGTCTATATAAAAATTATAGACAAAATCTATCAGAACAAACATATAGATTTAAATTATTCTCCATATAAGGTATCATTAGGTGGATAAGTTATGGGTAAATCCATACTACTTGTACTACTACTTGCTATAGGCCTGATCGCGCCATTAGCTGTAATACCAGCATCAGCTAATAACGATACTATAGTCGTTGGCGTAGATCTTGCTCATGGAGAGAGCGACGAATATTTGGACTACATAATGGGTAATATAACATTTGTAGAATGGGTTGTAATCAATGATACTATCACAGAAGATGTATTATCCGGTATTGATATATTACTGGTGGGTCAGCCAACCGTTCATTTTTCAGCTGATGAGATTCTAGCAGTTGTAAACTGGTTAAGCGAGGGTAACAAGGCTATTTGGATAGCTGCAGATAGCGACTATGGTTCCGGTAAAGATTATCAGATTGTTGCTAATACGCTTCTTGAGAGTATTGGTTCAAAGCTAAGGATTGAGCTTGGATCTATTGAAGATGGTGTGAATAATGCACAGGCACCATATAGAGTTCTTGGGCAAATGGATCCCGATAATGTTCCTGAGCTATATACATTCCTATTAAAAGTAGGTATTGAGAAGCCCATACTGTTCCATGGCCCATCATGTGTTATATGGGTTGATGATACAGGTACTCCTCATGATCCATTAAATGAGACATTTGAAGGACTTATAAGGATTGTCTGGACCTTTGATACAGCTTATTATAAGGAAAATACGGAACCTTGGGGGATGTTATACTATCCAGACTATGTTGGTGTTCAAAGGAGGTATCTCTTTGTTGGAGCTGAGTACTGGAGCGATACAAATACCGTAGTTGTTGCAAGTGGTGAGACTCCATATGGAGGCTATGAGGGGGGATATGCATGGGAATACTATGGCGTGGCTCTTGATGGTCCAAAGTATGTTAGGAACATGATTCTATGGCTAGCTTCTGTTGTTAGTCAAAGAATTGTTTCAACAACAGTATTTGAAATGACAGATCCTGAGGGAGACGATAATGGTCCGGGTACCTATGTTTATCCAACATATTCTGATTTTGTGGAAGGAGCATTTGATCTATTGAAATTTGAAGTAGATTCTGCTGATGGTGTACTGGTATTTAAGACACAGGTAAAGAACCTCAGCGGCAACCCATGGGACGGACCTAATGGATTCTCTCTACAGTTCATACAGATCTATGTCTTAACAACACGTACTGATCTACCTGTGAATCATACAACCATTGGCGCTAATGTCGAGATTGAAGAAGGATGGCACTTTGCCTTAATGCTAACACCTGGATGGGATACTGACCCGGTACCCGTGGGACAGAAGTCAGCAATATACTTCGCTAATGGCAGTTGCATTGTTCAGGATGGAGCCTTAGTAGTAACTGCTGATCAAGAGTCTAACCTCATACTGGCATTTGTCGATACATCTGTACTACCTGATGCAGAGAACATTGCTAATTGGAAATATGCTGTACTTGTATTAGGATACGATGGATTCGGTCCATCAAAGGTTAGAGACGTATTTGCAGGTGATCCAACGGAATGGAACTTTGGAGGCGCTGATGCTACTGCTGTTTTAGCAGGAGTTGCTCCTAGAGTCATTGACTTACTGGCTCCAACTGCTGATGACCAATACGAGATGCTATCAAGCTATACCACAGAACCAGCTGCACTTGCCAAAGTATCTCTAGTCTCTGCAGTTGCGCCACCACCAGCACCAACAGTTACTGAAACAGTCACCGAGACCGTAACAGAAACGGTTACCGAGACTACAACCGAGACTGTAACAGAAACTACAACAGAGACAACGACAGAAACGTCAACTACTACGGTAACAGAAGAAGTACCTGTTACTGACTGGACAATGACTATTGTAGTGGCCATAGTACTGTTAATTATAGGATTCCTAGTAGGCTGGTTCGCTAAGAGAACATAAACATGAATTTCAATTAATCATCTATAACTTTTTTATAAAATACAAACCATTATAATAATCCATAAATATATCCTCTCAGCTATATTTTTACGGTGTTTAACCGTGGTCTCAGGTCTTATTAGGGCTACTATGCTTGAAATTATTGAATTCATACGTAAGTCTATTGATCTAATTGATGATAATCAAGTAAATAGGATGATCGAGGAACTTGTTGATGCATACGAACGTGGAGCTAGAGTATTAGTCATGGGAGCCGGCAGATCCGGTCTTATTGGTAGAGCATTTGCATTAAGGCTTCTACACCTAGGCTATCAAGTAGCGGTTTTAGGAGAGACCATTATACCGAGAATTAGGGAAAATGACCTAGTGGTAGCATTATCGGGTTCTGGTAGAACAAGACTTATAGTAACAGCTGCTGAAGCCGCTAAACATGTCGGTGCCAGAATAATAGCTATTACTAGTTATCCAGACAGTCCATTGGCTAAATTAGCTGACGTAATTGTAGTAGTGCCTGGGAGAACTAAAATAGCTCGCGAAGAAGATTACTTTACTAGACAGATCCTCGGGATCCACGAGCCATTAGCTCCATTGGGTACATTATTCGAAGACACACTACTCGTATTTCTAGACGGAATATTAGTTGAACTTATGAAAAGACTTGGTAAGACAGAAGAAGATCTAAGAGAAGTTCATGCCAATATTGAGCTATAATAATCTTTCTACAAACCCAATTTAAATAATACCCTGCTACATTAATAATTCCTAATTATTTCAAAGTACATAAAGTTCCATATTAAGTATTAAACTGCTTTCGTTACATCGATATGAAATATTTAAGATTTATGGTTATTTATTATTTAAAAGACTATTATTTCAGACTAAAATAAGTAAATTTCTTATAAGGTATTACCTTATTAACTACAATAAAATACTAAAACATAGGTGAAGATTTTGGCTGATGCTCTTAATCAATTCCAACAAAACCTAGTAAATGTTTTAAATGAAGTCGTAAATAGATTACCAAGCATTATCGGTGCTATTATAATCGTACTTATAGGCTATGTTGCAGGGGAATTAATAGGAAGTGCAATTAATAAGGTCATTCAAAAATTTGTTGAGAAGCCTCTTAATAGAACCGACATTGGTAAAACTATTAGGGAACTAGGTCTTGATCTATCAGATCTCATTGGGGGTTTAACTAAAGCATTTATCATTTCTATTTCAATTGTTGCAGCAGTTGACTTACTCGCTATTCCTGGTGAAGCTGGAACAATTATTGCTCGGGTGGCTAACTATTTACCCTACTTAGTTGGAGGTATTACAGTATTAACAATAGGTGTGATACTGGCATTAGGATTCGCTAAATACATTGGTAGTTTCTTAAAGAAAGCATTTCCAGAAGGTTATGTGTCTCTTGCAGTTCTTATTGAAAACTTTATATTACTGGGTCTAATTGCAGTTGTAATAACTATTTCACTAGATTTATTAGATCTGCAGAGCACCCTCATTTATCCGCTTGTATTAGGATCTCTAGTTATTGCTATTGGAGTATTTATTGCAGATTCGGGGTTAAGAATAATTATTGAACGGCATCCCGAGTTTAAGGAGTTAGCTCCATTTCTACAGTTCCTAATAATACTAGTATTCTTAATAATAGGAGTTAGCGCGGTATTTAGTGGATATCCATCAACAACGCAGGTCATAAACAATCTCGCACTAGGATTAGCTATAGCTTTCGCAATAGTCCTAATACCTATAGCTTTCTATCTGGCCAAGAAAGCGTTAATGACCGCTAAGAAAGGCGGTTAAATAAATAATATTTAAGCACACTATTTTTTCACTTCATAGCCCTAAATAGGGAAATTAATAATATATACAAAAATAGTTCCTTCAAAGTAGGGTAGCATATGATTAGAAGGGTATTAATAATTGACGGATATACGGATGAACCAGCTGGACTCGGAGTACCTCCATACATTAATACTTATCCGAGGCTCATAGCTGGTAGCATATGGTTTGCCGATAAAAGCATTGATGTTAAATACTTCACTATTGACATGATTAGAGAAAATATGGAGAAATTCATGGAGATCGCTAGGACATGTGATGTAATTGTAGTTATAGCGGGTGCGGAAGTTCCAGGTAGATATCTTGGTGGTAAACCGATAACCATAGATGAACTTGAAAGACTAATGATGTTATTGGATGAAAAGATTAGAGTACTTACAGGGCCTGCTGCTCGATTTGGAATGGGCCTTGGAGGAGGCAGTATAGCTCTCTCGATTAAGAGGCTTAAAAGACTATTTGAATACATAGTACCTGGTGATCCCGAGTTCTTCTTTTATGAGGCATTAAAGTATGGATGGGAAAAGGCTCCTTCTATAAAAATTCGTCAAAACTATGATCTTGCCAATAAATCATTTTATTATGGTGCTAAGATCGTAAAACAGCATCCAAATTATGGATGGAATCTTATCGTAGAAATTGAGACGTTTCGTGGTTGTCCAAGGTATATAACTGGAGGTTGTAGCTTCTGTATTGAGCCAAGAACAGGCATGGTCGTCTATAGGAGTATTGAGGGTATTTTAAAGGAAATTGAAGCACTGGATCGCTTTGGTGTTAGGCATTATCGTATCGGTAAGCAACCTGACATACTTGCATACATGGCTTTTGATACTGGGAAGATAGAGTTTCCGAAGCCTAATGTTAATGCATTGAGAAGGTTATTTCATGGAATAAGATCGATTGCTTCTAACTTGAAGGTCCTTCACATCGATAATGTTAATCCGGGAACAATAGCACACAATAAAGATGAAGCATTAGAAGCCCTAAAAATAATAATAAAATATCATACACCCGGCGATGTCGCTGCTTTAGGCATTGAATCTTTTGATCCAAAGGTTATAAAGTATAATAATCTAAAAGTCTATCCAGATGAAGCCCTAGAGGCTATCAGATTAATAAATAAAGTTGGCTCTAAAAGGGGATGGAACGGATTACCGGAACTACTTCCTGGAATAAATCTACTATATGGGTTACCTGGAGAGTCAAGAGATACGTATCGTATCAATCTTGATTATTTATATAAGATTCTTGATGAGGGCTTATTGGTTCGAAGGATAAATGTTCGCAAAGTTACTGTTCTTGAGAATACTCTGTTATGGATAAGAAAAGATGAAGTCGAATACTTGTTAAAGAAGCATCATAGCTTTTATGAAATATATCGTAGAAGAATTATGGATGAGATAGATAGGAAGATGTTAAGAAGAATATTACCTCAAAATACTGTAGTAAAGTATCTGTATACAGAGAAATATATTGGTAAATTCACAATAGCGAGACAGCCAGCAAGTTATCCTATTGTTTTCTATATTGAGGGTCATTATCCTCTTAAAAAGATTATAGATTTGCGAGTTATTGGGTACAAGGCTAAGAGTGTTTATGGAGAAATAGTCTAAGGATTATAAAAAAATTATTTCGTTTCCTTAGCTATATTGTATCCGCTAATAAATGACCTGATATTTGGTTCAATAAGTTCTTTTCTCCTAACACTAGTTCTTATAGATTCTTCTATATGCTTAGGCTCTACAATTCCTGTTAATCCAACTAATGCTCCTAATAAGACCATATTAGATGTTCTCTCATTACCAGTTTCTTGTTTAGCAATTGTTCTTGCAGGTACTTTATAGACTCTATACTCTTCCTCTGAGACCATGGGATCCTTTATTAGATCTGAATCAACAATTAATATACCTCCTTTCTTTAACCATTTTATTTCACTCTTAAGCATTTCAAGAGTTGTAGCAACTAAAGCATCTGCCTCAGATACTACGGGATAAGAAATAGACTCATCAGATACAATGATATATGCTTTAGACCATCCGCCACGTTGTGCTGGGCTATATGACGTCATCATGACCGCGTCTTTACCAGCTAATATAGCTGCATAGCCAAGTACACGGCCCATGAATATAATTCCATGTCCACCTAGCCCAGCAATTACAAGCTCATATTTAAACATACATTATTCCCCTCCAACCTTCTTCTTTAGTTCAAGATATTTCTCCTCGAAACTTGGCCTATCTGTTCTATGTAGGAATTCACCAATTATTATTGGTTTACCAAACTCTATTCTTAGATCCTCGAAATTAACGTCTCGTTTAACAATAGCCTTTGTCCTGAAGTATCTAATTAACTCTAGCATATCAACATTATTTCTAAGGCTAAAGACAGTACACGGATTCAGTACCTCAATTACTGAAAAGCCCTTGGTCTTAAATGCCTTCAATATAGAATTTAGGAGCTGAATATCATGGAATACTGTCCACCTTGCAATATATGATGCGCCTGCAGCGTATGCTAGATATGGTATATTAAATGGTTCTTCTATATGGCCATAGGGAGCAGTTGAAGTCCTTGACCCACTTGGTGTTGTAGGACTAGACTGTCCGCCCGTCATTCCATAAATATAATTATTAACAACAATAACTGTTATGTCATGGTTTCTACGTGCTGCATGTATGAAGTGATTTCCACCAATACTAACAATATCTCCATCCCCACTAATCACGGTAACTGTTAGCCATGGCTTAGCTGTCTTAATGCCTACGGCAAAAGGTATTGCACGTCCATGAGTGACATGATAGCTATCCACACGTACATAACCAGCCATTCTACCAGTACAACCAATACCAGATACAACTACATGTTGTTCTGGAGGAATACCTGATTTAGTGATTGCTTTAGTATAGAGTTTTAATAATATACCTAGTCCGCATCCAGGGCACCATATAGTAGGCAATCTCTCAATACGGATTAATGGTTCAATATCTTTATATCCAGGCGGAAGAGCCTTTACCACATTCATCACCTACATAAATTCTTGATATCGGAAAGAACTTTTTGGGGTTCAGGAAGGTATCCCGGCGCGCTTGGTATATGGATAACTTCAGCGTTTCTTACATATTCTCTGACGACATGGTACATTTGGCCCATGTTAACCTCCATTACAATGAATTTCTTGATAGTATTGCTATAATCTAGTTCCTCTATTCTCCATCCAGGGAAAGGCCATGCAGTTAACGGCCTGAATAGCCCTACCTTATATCCTTCATTCCTAGCTTTTTTAATAGCATATTTTACAGGGCCCGAAACGCTACCATAAGCTACAATTACATACTCCGAGTCATCGATCCAGTACTCTTCCCATTTGGCAATCTTCTTAGCATTATCCCTAATTTTACGTACGAGTCTAGTAACGAGTTTCCAACTAGCCTCCTGAGAAAGATTAGGGTATCCACGATCATCATGCATTAAACCAGTCATATGAATCCTATATCCCTCTCCAGCGGCAGCGAAGGGCGGTACTAATTCACTTGAATCATACGGCAAATAGTCCATATACTTTTCGGGAGGAATACTCGGTTTCTTCCTCTCAACTAATTTTACCTCCGATTGATCAGGTACCGTTACTTTTCCATACATTTGCCCAATTATTTTATCAGCTAGAACGAAGACCGGTACACGATATTCCTCTGCAGTATTGAATGCTTCAATAGTCATATCAAAGAATTCTTGAGTAGATGATGGGAGATAAGCAACAACTTCATAGTCTCCATGACTTCCCCATTTAACCTGCATAATATCTCCTTGACCCATAAGCGTAGGTATACCTGTTGACGGGCCTGCTCGTTGTATATCAACAATAACAACTGGTAATTCAAGCATAGCCGCTAAACCAATACTCTCTTGCATAAGAGATATGCCTGGACCACTAGTTGCTGTCATAGACTTTAAACCAGCAGCAGAACCACCTAAAGCCATCATTATAGAGGCTATTTCATCTTCTCCCTGAATAAAAACTCCTCCTACTTCAGGCATTCTACGAGCCATATGATGCATTATTTCACTTGAAGGAGTTATTGGATAGCCGGCATAAAAACGGCATCCCGCAATTAATGCTGCCTCTGCACAAGCTATATTTCCTTCGAGAAAATAAGTACCTGGTTTTAAGAGTTTACTCATTCTTTTTCACCTCAACGTATACTGCTAAGTCGGGACAATATCTCTCGCATAATCGGCAACCAATACATTTCTCCTCCATTCCATTTTTAATCCTTGGATAATGATAGCCCTTTTCGTTGAACTCTGGAGAGAATTCCAGCATTTTTACTGGACATACATCAATACATATTCCACATCCCTTGCATAGTTTGGGATAGAATATTGGAATATATTTAGACTTTGTCTTTAAAACACTCAATATGAGCACCGTTACAAGCTATAATATTGTATACCTATAAATATGAGATTACCGCATAAGGATAAAATAATTTTCTATAGGCAGATATTACTACATTTTTCTATAAGTACTATTATGATATATGATTAATCTTATAACGGTCTTAGTTATATTAAGAAGATTATAAATATAAAGTATGGTGATTAACATCTTTGAAATAGATTATAGTGATAAGAAGGAAATTGGAAAAACAGGAGAGTACGTCTCTGCAATAGGCCTAGGTACTTGGGCCATAAGAGATTATAGGAGAGCTTTTAGGACATACATCTATGCTCTCGAACATGGTATAGATAATATTGATACAGCCGAAATGTATGATAATGGTAGGGCTGAAGAGTTTGTCGGGAAACTAATTAAGTATATAGGTAGAGAAAACATATTTATTACAACAAAAATGCTTCCACATCATCTAGTTTCGGAAGACGAAGTTCTTAAGGCTGCAAAAGCCTGTCTTAAAAGACTCAATGTCAATTACGTAGACCTATTTCTTATTCATTGGCCAAATCCATCATTACCTATAGAGCTTCAAATAAGGAATTTCGAAATAATATATCTCAGTTGTTTATCTAGATACATCGGTGTTAGTAACTTTGATTTAATAGATCTTAGAAAAGCTCTTAGTTATACAAGAAAAAACAGATATAGTCGTTAATCAAGTACACTATAGTGTTCTTGAAAGGAGTATTGAGAAAGACTTACTACCATATTGTATTAGAAACAATATAACTATTCAAGCTTATACTCCGTTAGAAAGAAGCCGTGTAAGAAATTTACATATTATTAAGGAGCTAAGTAGAAAATACAACAAGACCCCCATTCAGATAGCCTTGAATTACCTCATATCTCATTCAAGAGTAGTTGCTATTTCTAGGGCTGAGAAGATAGAACATTTAATAGAGATAATTTGTTCGATGGGTTGAAGGCCAAGCTTTGAAGATATATTGTATATCAAGGACAATGTCTAATTTTCTAAGTTATTTACAGTATTGATCAATATATTCCTTGGCCGGACTCCATGTTGTTCATCTATTACTACATGCATCATTAACAATTTTATTGATTAGTATATCCTCTAGTTCATCTATTTCGTTTACTGGATGGTTTCTATAGGATACTATTCTTTCTTCACCTTTATACGAACTATAGACATAGTGTTCAAAGAATGGGCTAAGTTGTTTCACATAGCATAGAGGCATTAATAATAACTCTACTTCTCATCTACAGTAGTATCTTAGGGATAAGGTAGATTATATAATGCGCGTATTTATAAGTCTGGGTGAAATATTACTTTCTAGGGCAAGTCCTAAAGATCAGTATATGTTTAAACATTTTATTACTATCAAGAGAATACCATGCACCATAGGAGGCTATTGTTGCAACCAATGAGAGTACTATTCCAATAAATGGTATTATAAAGCCTAGTAGGAGACCCGAATAGATAAAGTCGTTCTGGCGTGTCAAGATATACATATCATGGTAGCTCCAGAGAAAACCGGCGCCAATAACTATGCCTATGAGATATCTAGCTATAGTAGCTAATTCTTTGGAGAACCCAGTACATGATGCAATGATTACAAGTAATGATATTACTGTAAATATTATGGATAAAATAATACCACCGCTAATACCAGGTCTATTGATCCGGATACCGATCGTTGCAAGAGCATGGTATATGAACACGAGACCAAATATGAATTAAGAAATATATCACCATGGTAAAGGGGTTTATACAGCTAGATGCTACAGCATAAGATGAAATGTATATTGCATATAATTCCAATATACAAGATATCATTAGTAAAACCAATCCATTATTGTCGTAGTCTTTTTGCAGAAACCATTATATTTCTTCACGTTCTAATCCTAGTAGATAAATTCCCATGGATATGAGATCTATTCTCCATTAGACTCTACCAATCCTAGATACACAATACGTGGATATTGACTGGATTTTCTCATATATCAAGATAATACTAGTTCAGACACAGATAAAAACCCGACGAGGAAAGAGATTGTGGAAACATATAGGTTTATATAGGAACGGGTGTGGCTATAGGATACCTAGTGTTAAGAGTATATTATAGAGTGTATAGGCTACAATAATTGACAGTAGAGTGTCTCTTATAAGTATGATCCTTCCAATACTTCTAAATCCAACTACTTTCTCAATAGGTATAAGAGAAACTATTACCAGTGGTGCTATGATCACTAGACAATATATAATTAGATAGATCAGTCTCATAAATACATTATCGACATAGACAGATACATAGGATAGGAAGATGAAATAGGGTGCAGCTGAACAAGACATGAAAGTCCATGAGACAATCATTCCAAAACCAATTAGTGCTAGAGGTAGTAGGTGTAGTGGTAGTTTTGATATAAATGATGGGAGGCACTCACGACCAGTACATTCAATTCCTCTATAACCGCCTCGGGCTAGCTCAACAAGATCCTTGACTACAATAGCTAGTGCTAGAGCTAAGACAATAACTAGTAGTAGATTGTATAGAGATAATATGATCGATACAATATAACCTAGGAGTAGATAGCCTAGGTAGACACCAGCTATGAAGGAAGCTACTAGAAGATACTTTCTCCTACCCATAAAACCTACTGTAGTAGCTGTTATAGCTAGTAGTGCTGTCGTAGATATAGCACATGGATTGATCGAATCGGCAACTGCTAATCCAAGCATTAAACCAGTAAAGCTTATAGGGTCAAACACTCTATTACTCGTATAGTCTATGTTCTCCCCATGGTATAGGCTGCGTAAATACTCTATAAATTCTCTATACCTAATGGTTTCTACACTAGAGCTTAACTTAACAATAATTGACCCATTGTATTTACTGTTAAGCACCATATTTATAAAATCGATATCCTTTACATCACCTACAATAATACATACCGGGTATCCACTATCATCATATATAATGGTTAACGGCTCCACAATAGACTCCTTGCTAATATTCAATAGCTTTGACAAATTACTCCTAAGACTCTCAAACTGTAGGGAATAATCCTTATTAACAAGATCACGGTGCTTATAGGATATACCATGTTCATCAAGAAACTTCATGAAATCTCTACAGCTCCCACATAATCCAAAGCCATAAACAATAACTTTAACATTTTGATCATTTGTTAATACGGCTATTACTGATAAATTTATGATAATCAAAAGAACTAGTAAGATAGATAGGAAGGTTCTCATATTAGGTTCCTCTCTAAAACACATTATTGCTTCATTGGAACATATAGTCTGCAGTCCTTAATACACTTACTCTCTGTTTCCTACATTTATTTCTTCACTAATCTATTGTATCTATTCTAATTTGCTTGTAGACTATATGCATTAATTGGAAACAGTTATATTCATAAGTCTATAAAGCAATAGATTTGGAGAGAAAAGAGATCCCCTTAGAATAAAGTCCTTAATAAAGTCATGGAGAGTGTAGTGAAGTTGTGTAGTAAATACCTTAAAATTAAACGCGGTGAGCGCCTAAGATACATGTGTGTACGTGGCGGTCGCTGTTGTAATGGCGGACCTAATGTTGCTTTGACAGCTTATGACGTATGCCGTATAGCTCGATACTTTAGCGTTAATTGGAGGGAGCTTCGAGGAAAATATATTATTGCTATCATTGCTGATATGATTGCTATACCTGCATTGAGGGGGACGGGTAATGGTAGGTGTGCTTTTCTAGAATACAGGGATGGAGTTCCCACATGTTCTATATATCCAGTCCGTCCATTAAGATGTAGATTATATCCATTCCTACCTGTTAGCCCTAATAAACGTGATTTTATATATGTTGATAGATATTGCCCTGGTGTTGGTAAAGGTCCTCTCGTAGAGCCCCCATGGAATGATCTTGATCAATATTATGAAGAGGTTACAAGACATTATAAGAGGATGTTTGATCTAGTATTTAATGAAGGCTATGAGCCATTGGAAGCTTTAGAAAGGCTTATTGATGAAGTGTGTAGTAATATGTAGAAACTATGTTTTATAATATTAAGAAATTCTTTTATATATTAAAGCCATTATATTCTCCGTGAGGGTGTATATTGATTTGACATCATGTAATGAAGCTCTTAAAATGATTAAAGAATGGCTCGTACAAGGTACGCCTAAAGCACAAAATCTTGTTGATTTTCCATGGGAGGTTGAGGTTGTAGATAAAAGTACCCTTAAAGCTATACATCCAAGGTTTCCTATTGAAATAGATATATTGTGTAGTGATGAAGCTAAGAGTATACGTGCTACAATACTTACTCCTATTGAAACAATTAATCTTGACAATGCTAATCGTGTAAAGCTTTATCGAAAATTATTAAGATTGAACAATATACCTCTTGCGAAGTACATGTTGTATGGAGACGAAGATTCCATAGGCGTAGCAGTCGATCTAAGTACTTTTACTTTGGGTAAAAAGGAATTCAATGATGCACTAGCATTCCTTATATCTGGCTTAGTAACTATTGTTAAGGAATTTGGTGTAGAGGAGGCTATCTACATGGAAATGGCTGAAGAACTTGCAAAGCTTGTTGCCCGCCATTTCGAGGAGGGATGGAGCCGTGACAAACTAATTGATTACCTAATAAATATTGTTGGAATGAAGAAAGAAGAAGCTGAGGAATTTCTTAGAAATATAGGTATAAAGTTTGGTAAGACCAGAGGCCTTGGTTTAACACCAACTATGTAGAATATCCGTATTTTTTCCTAAACCATTTTATCTTCTCCATGAATCTTTTAACACGATTAATATCTACTGGCTCAAATACTTTTCCATAACGCTTAAAATATGTTCCAACAATAAATGCATCGACAAGTTTCCAATACAAGCCAATGTTTTCTGGTTTAGCACCACTACCAAGTATAATTGGTATCGAGGTGTGCTTTCTAACTAGATAAAGATCTATTGGATCAACTGGTTCGCCTGTACGAGAACCAGATACAATTAATGCATCAGCTAATCCTCTTCTATGAGCTTCGATCGAAGCCTCTATAAGATCCATTATAGGCTTAGAATGTTTACAGTTTACATCGACAAATACCTTGGATTCACAATAGAGCCTCTTCTTAATACTCTGTATGTCACGGGCTATAGGCTGCAATAAACCCTCCGGACTCCATAGGGGTTCCGAGTAGGCATTAACACGTATAAAATCAGCACCAACAACACATGCTATAGCCATAGCTTCAATTCCACTGTTACGAAGTAAATTAATACCTATAGGAACCTTGGCTCTATTCTTTATTTCCCAAGTAATAATGGAAAACGCAGCTATTGTCTCAGGATCTCTTATCCTTTGTTTAAATGGTCTATCCATAAAGTTTTCAACAATAATTCCATCTACTCCACCATCTATTAATGCCTCAGAATCCCTTAAAGCATAATCAATAATATCTTCGAGTCCATTTTTCCATCTAGGAGTCCCTGGTAATGGTTTTAAATGGATCATTCCTATAACAGGCTTAACTACACCGAATATCTTTAATTGCCTTGGAGCATACAAGTCCGTTGTTCTTTTCAAAGGCTATACACCTACTTAGAATATATATCGTCTAGAATAATTAATTATTAAGTAAAGTAGGTTGTAGAAATTATGAAAAACGATAAGAAGATATATGCAGGATTTATAATTGTTATGATTATCATGGTTATTATTCTATGGATTAGATACGTATGCATGGAGCTAATTTGCACTATATCTGGGCTAATACTCTTATCATTTAATCTCTATATGATTTACAATAGAATAGTATTAATGATCCTATATTGTGATGTTGCTTCAAATTTATTATCCATACTTATTGGCTCTGTTACTCTTAGTGGAGGGATTACACGTATACGCATATGGTCCTTAACGGAGGTGTATAGTAGTGAAAAAGGATCTGGTGGAGAACGTAAAGGCTTTAGTGAAGAAAGTTCTAGGAAATAATTTTGCTCATGGCTATCCGCATCTTGAACGTGTATACAGATTTGCATGTGATATAGTTAAACATGAGAAATTAGATATAGATCCCTTGGTATTGAATCTGTCAATATATTTACATGATATTGGCCGCGTACTAGGAGAACCACATGCCTATTATTCAGCTATATTTGCGAGATCATATTTATCGGAATATAATGTAGATACTAAAGTCATAGAAAAAGTTACTAACGCTATCCTATACCATAGCTTCTCATATGCTAGAAAACATGGTATAAAACCTATTTGTGAAGAGGCGAAAGTGCTTAGTGATGCAGATAAATTAGATGCGTTGGGAGTTGTTGGATTCCTAAGGGTATTTTATTATAGCTGGGAAAATGGCCGAACTTTAAAAGAGACAATAAATCACTTCAATGAAAAAATATTTAAACTCCATGAATTAATGCATTATCAATACTCTAGGCAAAGGAGTCTCCAGCTCCTTGAATGGACAAGGAAATCTCTTAATCAATTTCTACAGGAAATAGGTCATAGATTATAGAAGTGATTCAGATAGGGGTTCGTATATCAATCATTGCCTTTTCGGCTCATTAGCGGCGAGCTTCAACATCTATTTATTAATTATCCTACTCTAGAGTAATATATTATATTCCCTTTGTACAATTACATGTATTCTTGTACAGGTGATAAGAGGCCATGCCAATATATGGTATTGTTTATTCAGTAAATGATCCCGCTGGCGTAGGTGTTGCAAGTAAGATTATAAAATTTCTCGATCCTAAGCCATGTAATGTGTGCAATGAATCCAAGACCTGTTTTTGTAGTGAAAAATTTATATTAGCTGGTTTTAGAGAGGATGTTATCAATTTTGACTTCCTTGACCAAAGACTTCCGTCAAGTATTAATAAATACATTGTTTTATCGAGACATAGTAGTGCTAAAAAGGTTAAAAGCTATACAGTTCATCATACGGGTAATCCTGGTAATGAGGCTCCGTACGGGGGTAAGCCTAGATCACTTGCTATAGCTAGTCCGCCTGTAACGTATACATTATTACTACTCTTAGGAAAATATGCTCAAGAATATAATAGATTAGGAGAATATGAAGTTAGCTATGAAGCAACGCATCATGGTCCTACTGAAGTTAATAAACCATTAACATTTATAGAAATAGGCAGTACATTAGACGAATGGACTGATGAAGTAAATCATATAATTTTGGCAGAATCAATTATTGAGTTCTTATCTATTGGTGAAATGGAATGTAAACCAGTACTAGGTATAGGAGGAGGGCATTATCCGAGAAAACATACTAAAAAAGCCTTTGACGATGGTTACTGTTATGGACATATATTTGCAAAATACGCATTACCCTACTTAAATAAATATATACTACTAAAAGCATTAGAGCGATCCATACCTAGGCCAAGATCCATAATTGTAGAAAAGAAAAGTACAAGAAAAGAACATAGAGATCTTATTGAGGAATTTACCCTAGCAAATAATTTATCCTTAGAATATGTATGAACCCTTATTTAGAAGTTATTTCCTTCAACATATTAATTAACTGTACATTATAAGGTAGAGGTACTAATATGGAAAAGATAGTGCGCAATCTGACCTTGTTAATAATATTAGACACAGGATCTACATTATGATAATCCATATAAGAATCGTAAAATAAGCGTAATCTACTATAGAGATGCTCTATATCTTTTAGAAAACCATATGAATACAAGATTGTTACAGTAAATATTATTAAATCCCATGAATAATGTATTTCATTATTTGTTTCTATAGCTTGTTCAGCATCTATTATATAGATCTCATCATGATCTGTAACAATAAAATTAGTATATTTAGAATCACCTAAAGCGTATCTCGCTTTATGTATTTTTGCAAGTGTTTGTGCTAATTCAATATATTTTAAATGAGGCATATTCGCTCGAAAGATTTCTCCCTTAATATACTCTCTCTTTATAGAATAATTATTCCAGTCAATATCTATAATTCTCGGCGTATTAACATTTCCGGGCTTTCTATTAAAAAAGTCAATCTCTCTAATCATCCGATCTCTAGGACTGGTTACATATGGATATATTTGTAATGGCATGGATAAACTTTTTATTATAAACCATTTAACTAGGCCTGGTTCAACCGAGTAGTATTTAATAACATATTTTCTACCATTTTCCTCAACTACGTATGTTTGTCTTATTG
>CAZHDB010000022.1:0-25329 GCA_964531225.1 uncultured Desulfurococcaceae archaeon | reverse complement strand
GATATAGTATCTATGCCATACATGTCGCACAGTCTATTTAATACAGCTACTTTCCTTAGATCTCCAAGAGCTATATCTGCTCCAAGCATGCCAACATTTTCATAGTCGAGCTCACTCTTCTTTCCTAGTTCATCAAGAATTACATTTCCGCACTGCATATTACAATATGGACAACCTCTCCTCTCAACTTTCATCTTTTCCATAGTAGTTCCGCTTATTTCCATATATTTCTCAAATACTCCTTCACGGAAGTTCATTG
The DNA here is from genome assembly GCA_964531225.1 of uncultured Desulfurococcaceae archaeon. Classification (GTDB taxonomy): domain Archaea; phylum Thermoproteota; class Thermoprotei_A; order Sulfolobales; family Desulfurococcaceae; genus CAZHDB01. The sequence goes on along the minus strand of CAZHDB010000022.1, from coordinate 25,070 downwards.
TAGGTAGTACACTATGTTTCTGGGCCCACTCAATAGTAGCCATTGTACCCTGCCGTATCCAGAAATCATAATTATCCTTACTCAAAATATCCTCATAGGCCTTCTTAGAAACTTCCATAAACTTCTTTTTATCAGCCAAATTAACTTCTTTAGTACCCTTAACTACAATAGCTTTAAGGTTCTTACTACCCATAACAGCGCCCATGCCCGGTCTTCCACCACTACGTCCTTTCATAGAGATAACCGTGGCATAACGAACAAGGTTTTCACCAGCTAAACCTATTAATAGGGTTCCAATATTCTTTCCGTGTTCTTTAATTAGATAATCTTCTGTCTCAAAAGTATCTAATCCCCATAGATCACGTGCATCTCTAATCTCGACTTTATCGTTTTCAATATATAGATATACCGGCTTCTCAGATCTACCTTCTATTACAATAGTATCGAAACCAGCTTTTCTAATATAAGTACTTGCCCATGTGCCAATGTTTCCGTCACCGTAACCACCAGTTAATGGACTTTTACTTGCTATTACAAGTTTACCGGATGAAGGCGCTGGCAGACCGCTTAGAGGCCCCGCTGCAATAATCAGTTTATTATATGGCGATAAAGGATCGACTCCCGGGGGTAACTCATCCCATAGTATTTTGATAGCTAATCCTCGGCCTCCAACGAAATCCTTTAGTATTTGAGGATCAATATCTTGTATAACTGTCTTACCGCGGGTAAGGTCTATTCTAAGAAGTTTACCACTCCAACCATACAATGCGATAACACCATTAATTAATATTTATTGAGATGAAAATAGTAAACCTTACGGTAGGTGAACCTAACATTTATAGGGTTTCACATTATTTCTTTGGTTTATGGAAACATTGAATATCCTTTAAGTACTTTCTAATATTTTGATAATAGAAATAAGTGGGTATTGTAATTGAGAATATTAATTTCAGGCGTCTATATATATTCGGATAATGAGGTTAAAGAAGGATATATATACATTGATAGGGATAAAATAGCTGACATTAGTTATAGCAAGGAAATTCCTATAGAATACGAGTTCTCCGAACTACATTATACTTTCAAAAACAATGCTATTATATTTCGTGGTTTTAGTGTTGCTATAACACCCTCATTATATCCATGCAGAGGCTCTATTAAATGTATAGATTATAGTATCTTTTCAAAAGATGAAATAAAGACCTTTATAATATCTTCGTTTTATGATCTATTTATGACCGGAGTTACCCTTCCAATAATATTTAATGAACCTTATATAGATCAATTATATGACGTTATACGATCCTATAAATTAAAATCAATAATCATCATTGATGAAGAAGATTATATAGATAAGTTCTTACATGTTAAAGAAGCTATTGTAGGTACTACATCTAAAGATCTATCCGATAAATATTCTGTACTATATATAGATCGTTCCAGTATTTGCAGTCTTGAAGAAGTTGGAAAAGAGAACTGTAAAATAGTATACATGAAGAATCTATATCTCCCCCAATATATTCTAATATATCGACATATGTGTAGTAAGGACGTTAGACCCCTATTATTCTCTGGATACCTACTAATATCGGGAACATATAATATAGAAGCTAATACTCCGGCTGATCTAATTATATACAAACTTGATAAGATAATACATGCTCCATTATTGAAAGTAGATCCATTATCAATTATAGCTAGAGGTTTTAATCCCGACCTAGTTATTCAAGACGGTGATGTAATTGTAGAAGAAAATATGAACTATGTACTTAATGAAAGAAACTTACTGAAAAATATAAAACTAGTTATATAATAATAAAAATATACTTTACAAAGATATACGTATCTAAATAGTATATACATGTTTTCTCATAATTTATTGGTAGTAGGATATTTTTAATTCATGATCAATAATTTATTGTAAAATTTCGCATAGTGGGAACCTAAATCTACTCGATAATAAATAATTTTTACTACTTATACTTTACATAACATTTGTCTTGGATAAAAATAGTTATTAATGGAGGATTTTGGTATGGTTCTTAATAGGATCATGAACATAAAAAAGGTATTGTTACCTGGTCCCATACACATACCTGAAGATATTTTACAATATGCCGCTCTAAAACCTATAATTCATGGCACTAAGGATTTCAAAGATTTACTTTCTATTACTACTAATAATCTTAGAGCGATCATGGGCATTAATAAGAAGGATTACTTGATTCTCATGCCAGGATCTTCTACCGTAGGCATTGAAGCAGTACTTTCAAATATTGTTGATGAAAATACTAAGGTTCTCGTATTAGAATATGGGTTCTTTGGTTATAGAATTAGAGAAATAGTATCTAGGTATACAAATAATGTAAAATCAATTAACTATAAACTACCATCTATACCCCGAAAATCCGATATAATGAATGTTATTGAAAGAGAAAACTACGACATCGTAGCCCTAGTTCATAATGAGACAAGCATTGGTTACGTTATCAGATTTTTACCTGATATAGCTAAAATAGTTCATGAAAAAGATGCGTATTTAGTCGTGGACGGTGTTTCAAGTATTGGTGCAGAGGAATTTAAACTTAGTGAATGGGGTATTGACGCAGTTATAACTGGTTCACAGAAAGCGCTAGGAGGTTTACCTGGTTTTAGTATCGTAGGGTTTAGTAATAGATTATATGAAAGGATTCAGGATCTAAGGCATAAGGGTCATAAGGTGCCATTCTACTTTGACATACCACTGTATCTAGATGAGCATAAAAATCATGGAAGGACCTTGACGACCCCACCTGTAAATTCTCTTTATGTACTATTCAAGAGCCTTGAAAAAATAGTTGCTATGGGCATCGATAGGTACCTAGATCTTCATAGGACTAGGGCCGTGAAAGTATATGAATATGCACTTAAGCACGGCTTAAAACCAGTTATTGAAGATCCTTATTATAGATCTAATAGTGTGGCTGTCTTTTATATTGAAAATTCTCTATCCATTGTGGACGAGATCAGGAGACGATACGGAATACTATTGGCTTCAGGACTAGGAGAATATAGGAATAAGATGATAAGGATAGGTATGATGGGCTTTATAGACTTACAAGATATAATTGAAGCCATAGATCTTATTCTAAAATTCATTAGTAAGTAAATGATTTTTTTATATTTTTACAAATACGATAGGTACGATTACTCCATTTCTCAACATAGCCTAGCCTTGCCAATGCTGCTAAAATTTTTCCAGCTGTATTGAGAGCTACTCCTAATTCGTATGCAATTTCGTCTACACTAACAAATCCCTTTTTCATTAATATGATTCTGTGGCCAAGTTTATGTAGATCTATTCTGACATTAAGCTTGGTTCTACTCATAGAGTATCTCCTATTTTAATAAGGACAATTATATATTGGTGACACTAGACTGAAACTATTATAGACGGGCCGGTAGCTCAGCCTGGAAGAGCGCCGCCCTCGCACGGCTGGGCTTGGGAAAGGCGGAGGTCCCGGGTTCAAATCCCGGCCGGTCCATAAACTTTCTTTTGAATGTTAACGATAGAATTCTATAGGGATAAAATAATAGTACTTTATATAGGGCCGAGGGATGGAGGCGATGGGCGGTCTGAGGTAATGATGATCCATTGTAGCAATAACCTCGGCCCTAATATTGATCGATGAAGAGCAGCGGATAAACTGATATATGATGAATATTTAGCCTGAGATCATACTTATTTCGTATATACTAAATAAAATTTATAACTGATATAGACAAAGATTTATGAGGTGATGCCGGGAGTAGGGCCCGTAGCTCAGCCTGGTGGAGCGCCCGGCTGATAAGAACATCTCTCACGTGGAAACCGGGAGGTCGGGGGTTCAAATCCCCCCGGGCCCATTTTAGGATAGATTTAATTATTATCACTACATAATTGATTCTTGACGGTGTTTAGATTTGGCAATTGAAGAGATTATAACTCCCATAGTATTAATGGTTCTCGGGATCATATTAGCTTTTATTGGCAAGAAACTATTAAAGATCATGGTGATGTTGGGAGGCGGTGCCGCTTTTGCATACTTTACCTATATATATTCTGGTAACTTAGGTCTTGAAGGTACAGCTGTCTATGTAGCGGCATTACTGGCATTTATTGTAGGTGCGTTTCTTGCATGGTTTTTAGTGAAACTTATATTATCTTTGGCGATAGGTTTTATGCTAGGCATGATCTTGACATCGATCCTTGGCTTATCCGGTAATATATATGCAATGGTATTAATGATATTATTCTCCATAATTATTGCGTATATTCTAGCAGAGAAAATAATATCCGTTGCAATTACTCTACTTGGGGTAGCAATATTTTATTTAGGCTTATCAGCGTTATTAGAAGGTATTATTGGAGGATTTATGGCAACAGCAGTCTCTCTAGTAATCTCGTTTATATTATTTATATTAGCGGCGGTCTATCACTTAAAGAAAAGTTAGAAAATCTATATTTTTTAAATACTAAACAAAATATTTTTCTACATAATAATTATTAGATGGGAGACTACTTGACTAGAATAGTAAAGCCCCGAACAAAAGTGCAAAGATATTATAGTGTACTATTTACATTACCTCATCCAATTCTTTTACTAATACCCATTGTATTAATTTATATATTAGTTTATGTATTTCTGAAAAGCTTGGATCTATTTTTAATGTTCATACTATGTTCGATTTCGTATTATTTAGTTCATTTATTAGGTTTTTCTCTTTTAAAAAGCCCATTATTAATACTTAGGAGGATCTTGGGTCTTTATCTAGTTGCTAATGGATACATGTTTATAGTAATGCTTATTTCAAATATAATACTCCACGATCTAATATTAGTATTATCCATAGGAATAATGTCGATGAATATAATCCTGTTACCTATCTATGCTGGAGTACATGGATTTAATAAGAGAACTATAGTTGTATATCTAATTGTTTTTTCCATAACAACACTAGTAAATACATTGATATTAACAAATATAAGATACTTTGTATCTTCAATATTAATACCATTGATTGGTTTATCAACGATGTTATTCATAAATAGATACAAAGTTTATAATTATGGAGCAGTAGACATCGGATCTCTATTTTTGAGAAACTGGCTCGGCGGAGATAAAAGTATAGAAAGAGTTTTTCAAAAGCATGGTGTTAAAAGAAAAATCCATACCCATATAATCTATGGTGATAGAATCGCCATTATATATCCTGATATACATTTTGGCCCATTTCGAAATACCGGCAGCAGTATGTTTCCATCAATGTTAAGAGAAATGTTTTCACAGAAGAATATACATTCAATAGTACTTCATGGAATGGGTAGCCACGAGAGGAATGTAGTGACTAGTAAAGAGACTAGTCAATACGCTAAATATATTTATGAAAAAATTGCCAGGGGTGAAGGTATTGAGATACTTGTAGGCATGCCTTTTAAGGTTAAATACTATGACTGGGAAGCACTAGTAATTCCCTTTTCAAAAGTTATACTCGCATTTATATCTCGTCCTGGGAAGGGAATAGATGATCTGCCTTATAGCATACAAGAATACGCGTTAAAAAAGAGTTTAGAACATGATATACCTCCATTAATACTTGTAGACTCACATAATTGGGAAGCAGAGAACAAAATAGATCAGAGAAGCCTCATGGAACTAGTGGATAAAATCATAGATGAGTTTTTGAATAGGCAAGAAAATTATTTTGAACCAAATATAGGCTTAGCCTTTCATACACCAAATGGTTTTCCAGGAATAATTGATGACATGGTTTTCTTAGCTATTAATGTAGGAGAATGTAAAGTAGGGATTTTATATGTACCAGGGAATAATATGGTTCCTGGTCTTAGAGACAAGATCATTAATGTAATATTAGATGTCGGCTACGATCTAGCTGAAGTGTTAACTAATGATGAGCATCGTGAAACAGGTTTATTTTCAGACTATGTGTATACTCCTGTACAATATAGTCGAAAATTACTTGACACTATTAAGAAAATGGCTAATGATGCTTTAAGAACTATTAGTAAGAGTAATTTAAGGTATATATTCACTGAAAGAGATCTTCATCTTATGGGAGATCTTGCATGGAGATTATTAGATCTACTTGAAAAGGTATTTTATAAATCCCTGATATTGAATATTTTATACATAGCTCTAACACCAATAGTATTTATTATGTTACTTAATATATGAGGAGTTCATTATGAGAAAAGAATTATATAATGTTATTAAAGAATCTCTTAATGAATTGTTTAAGAAAATTTATGTTGATAAAACAAGCGATTATACATCTATACTTGCTCTCAAAGATGATAGCAGCGGTATTATACTATGTATTTGGGATAAAGAGGATTATATTTTTGCTAAACTAGGCAGTCTATCAACAACTATACTTTTAAATTGTAACGACTTTGTTATCCAACCTTATGGGTTATTTCTATTTGCCAGGGATATTCATGAATTTATTGAAAAGCTTAGGAGTAAGATAAAGGTGGTTTTAAATGAAAAAGTATAAACTATTATTAATGGATCTTGATGGTATTTTGTGGAGAGGAAATGAGTTCTTGGACAAAAACATTATAGCCACTAAAAAATTATTGTTAAAGGATTATAGAGTAGTTTTTATGACAAATAATGCGACTAGATCTAGAAAAGAGTACTATGAAAGAATAGCTAAAACGGGAATAAATGTTGATATAAGTGATATATATACTAGTGCATACTTACTTGCCCTATATATTGTAGAAAATGGAATAAAGCCCGTTTTTGTAATTGGAGAGTCCGGCCTTTATCAGGAATTAATTAGCAATAATATACCAGTTTTAAGTGATGCAGAAAGAGTAGGCTACGTCGCTGTAGGGTTAGATAGATATTTAACATACAACAAGTTAGCCAGAGCCCTTAAGTACTTAATGAATGGCGCATTATTTCTAGCAACTAATACTGATCCCGTATATCCTGTAGGTAATAATCTAGAACCAGGTGCTGGGGCTATAGTGAACTTTTTATCAACTGCTCTTGGACGAGGACCTGATTTTATTGCTGGAAAACCCAATACATGGATTATAGACGTAATAACTAGTAAATACAATGTATCGTACGACGAAATACTCATAATAGGTGACAGTATATATACCGATCTCCAATTAGGCTTGAAAAAGGGTATTGATACACTTCTTGTACTAACGGGTATAACTAATAAAGAAGATTTGAATAAGATTGCAGATAAACCAACATATATAGTCAATGATCTTAGTGAAGCTTTAGACACTATATTATGATTTTGATGTTTAGAACCTCCTAAGTTCTATATCAATAGAACTATTGCATAGCTTTATAATTGAATAATACTTTTTCATAAACGGTCCAGGATTAACTATTAATGTTTTATTGTATTTCATTTTTCCTCTAGCTTCATGTACGTGGCCACTAATCCATAATATTGGATGTCTATGTTCTAAAAACATAGTATAGGGTTTTACACCAACTCTTAATCCAGTAAATGTCTTATCCAGCGTATTGTAGGGAGGCGCATGAGTTACAACTATAGTTCTACTATAGTCATCAACTAATTCATCCAATTTTTTGATCATGGTTTCTAAATATGCATCTTCGAATTCTATATATGTACTAAAAGGTGTAATGTTCGAGCCTCCTATTCCATAGAAATAATAGCCCCTATAGGCGTATACCTTCCCATGAATATTAATTGCTGCTCCATCGATGTTGTCCAATTTTAAAGTATGATACGGATCGCAATTTCCCGGAATAAATAAGATCGTTTCAAAAAGATCTGTTAATTTCCTTAGGAAACTAATTACGTCATCTACATTACCAAAATGTGTTATATCGCCTGCAATGATTAATAGCTCTGCGTCATCTTTGATATTATTAATTTTCCTTAAGTAATTAAATCTTCCATGTACATCGCTTATTGCAATAAACTCTATACAATCCATTGTTGCCACCAAATGACCATAGCTAAGGTATTCTTGGTATTCTCCGGAGAATATAAATAAAATGGAGCTAGTAGTGATATAGTTAACGAGTATGCAGTAGAGGCTCCAATAATGAAGTCAAACTTTGCTAGAAAATTTGCAAGTATTAAGGTTAAAATTGAAATAAAAGAAGGTAGAGTAAGTGTTAGCGGTAGAGAGTATTTTGCAGATCATGTATATGCTGTTGGATTTGAAAACGGGTTATTTGATATAGGTGATGGAGGATTTAATATAGAAATAAACTTTAGATCTCTTCCCAAGGTATATGCAGAAGGTTCATTAATAAAGATAGGAAATGTATTGGATAATGTGATTACCGGAGCACCTGTTATTGAAAATATTAAGGAAAAGGATAATGTACTAACCATTTACATCGAAAACGCTGATTTAAAAATTAGGCAGGAAAATGATTCCACGAAAATAATTATTGAAGGTGTTAAAGAGTACATAGTGCCTAAAGCGAAAATAAGTATATTTTGTAAAGGAGATTCGATAGCCAATGTCATGACAAGGCCGTTTTTGTCAATATGGATCTATTGTGGAGGCCCACATAAAATAGAAGTTGAAAAAGAAGATGATTCAATTTCGATCAATATTGCACATAGATGAGTAATAATTATATCTCTCTTATAGGATTGTGTATCCATGGTAATGTAACTATAGTAGGTAGTCTTCTCTTATGTCTGCTTTTCCTATGCATTTCAAGTACTTTCAATACTTTTTCTATAGGCAAACCTGTTTCCTTACTAACTTCTTCAACACCAAGTTTAAGATCGAATAAAGCATACAATATCAAATCTATTTCCTCATACTTCATCCCCAATTCATCCTCAGCCATATGGCCTTTCCACAGCCTAGGGCTACTAGGTTTAAATGCTATGCGCTCTGGTATACCTAAATGCCTTGCTAAGTACCTAACTTGGGTCTTATAAAGTGAAGCTAAAGGTAATAGATCTACTCCTCCATCTCCATACTTAGTGAAGTATCCAATAAGTATTTCACTACGATCGCTAGCTCCAAGTACCAAGTAATTTTTGAGATTAGCGTAATAATATAATATGTTCATTCTAATTCTCGCTCTAAGGTTGCCAGTTGCTATCTTATGTTCTTCATTAAAGAATGGAAGTTCTTTTCTATATCCGTCTAATATATTATTTATGTATATGATGGTATGGTTTAAATTGTATTTATTAAGCAAGTATATAGCATCAGAAACATCTTCCTCAGGCGTAGTTGTTTCATCAGGCATTACTAAAACATGTAAATGTTCCCTACCAACGGCTTTAACAGCTAAAGCTAAAGCAGTTGATGAATCCACTCCTCCACTTAATCCTATAACATAGCCATCGGCCCCTGTCTGCTTCAAGAATTTTCTTAAGAAATCAATTATTACCGATGACACCAAACCGTAATCAAGGTTAATTAAATCTGATAGCGTTATTCCCATAATGAACACCTATAAAGGTTTTCGACAAAGAGTATGTTCTCTATTCTATGAGAGTCCATTCAGTTTTATTCCTTGTCTACTCAATAGGTATGTTTATCGGTGTCTATATACATATTGTTAGTATGGCTAGGGGATATTTAATGAGTGAGATGGAGGTTAGGCCTAGTTTAATAGATCGTATTAGATCCATTATCGCTGAACATACTATTATAGAACGTGGAGCAAGAGGTGTAGAAATATATGGGGTCCCATCCATAGAACTTAATCCAATCAAGATTATCGATGAGGGAAAAGTATATGGATTACGTGTCGTTGGGCGTAGAAATAGTTTAAAAGAGATCTTTAACAATATTTTATCTATTAGTGAACCTTATTTAATAGAATCATATATTTTTTCATCGGAAGAACCTTCTACTGGAGTATTCCTATTACATGTTATTAATGAAGAAAAACTATGGAAGATCGTTAAAAAATTTGCAGATGTAGATGGAGTTGAATTTATTGAAATACATGGGCCGGTAAAGTCATTAAGCAACTTCTTTGCAAACCATTGGTTATTTCCGCCTAGTATTATGGGAGATAAAGCTATTATTATACCAAGAACTATTCTAAGAGATTTTGTCACTAAGTTGGAATTTAGTATATTAAAGGACCTAATCAAGGATCTTGCAAGGAATATTAAGTCATATATAGCTAAGGAAAAATTAGACCTTGACGTCGTTATTGAAATTGTACGGGTTCTTGGCCTAGGTGATGTAGTAGGGGTTAGGGTAACTAAAAATAACTTGAAATTAGAGGTTAATGATCCCAGAATAGATAAAAATATGTGTTTAATTTACCTTGAACTATTTAATGAATTACTCGATCTAGATCTAGATTTAGGTAAGTTTGATGAAACTTCGTGTACCTTTAGAGTAAAAAGGCATTAACCTATTTTCCTTTAGTGACTATAAATTCTTCTATGATCTTATCGCCTGTACTAGTACCTATTCTAGAGGCGCCAGCCAATATCATGGCTATGGCGTCTAAAGCGTGTCTAATTCCTCCTGCAGCCTTTACCTTGATTTTACCTTTGCTTGTATTGTATAGTAATTTAACATCGTGTATGGTTGCGCCTCCTGCTAAAAAGCCTGTGCTTGTCTTAACATAATCAGCACCCGATTCTATAACTAGTTCTGTAGCTTTGATCTTTTCTTCATCACTTAAAAGCCCTGTCTCTATTATTACTTTAACGATTTCTGCCCCATGCTTCTTTGACTCATGAACAACTTTTTTCATATCTTCTAGGACCTTACTATAATCACCGGATTTGAAAAAGTTTATATTCATAACCATATCTATTTCTTTAGCTCCATACTCTATAGCTACTCTTGCTTCATGAATTTTTGTACTTGTCGAACAATTACCTAGGGGAAATCCAACAACTGTTGCTAATTTAATTGTATTTCCAGCAATTTCCTTAGCTTTAGGTATAAGGGACGATGGTATCATGAGGCAGGCAAATCCATATTCTCTAACATCATCTATGTACTTCCCGAGATCACTATATGTTGCATGGGGCTTAAGCAGAGTATGATCGATTTTTGATGCTAGCTCTCTAACAGTTATTTTATTAATAAGCTCATCTATATCAACCACAGTCATCCACCTATGTAGGAATATATCGTATTAGAATATATACTTCATCAACAAGGAACATAACATTCCTAATTAAAATAAATTAGTAGATTATTTAAACAAAGATACATGTTGTGGTGAACAACTAATGTTAGATATTATTGCTTATAAGAATGAAATTAAGGAAAAGATAGAGAAGCTGATGAGTAGTGCTCAGAGAAGACGTGCATTAAAGGATCATCATGCTAGGAGAAAGCCAAGACCATGCGGTATAACAATCCACACTGGCATTGGATGCAGTCTTAGATGTCTATACTGTTATATTGAGGACATGGGCTTCAAATGGTATATTAAACCTTATCCGTTAAATGGTATAGAGTTAGTATATGCATTACTTTCAAATCCATACTTTCTACCCGGAAAATACGGCACACTCATAGCTATAGGCTCTGTGACAGAACCTTTTCATCCAATAACCAAGGAGAAAACATTTAACTACATAGAGGCACTGTCTAAATACTTAGGCAACTTTATACAATTCTCAACAAAAATGTACTTGACCGAAGAGGATGCATATAGACTTAAGGAATTAGATCCAGGAATTAGTCCGTTAGTAACAATCATATCTCTTGATTATGCTTCTAAATTAGAACCCTATGCGCCATCACCTGAGGAGAGATTTGAAACTATTAAAAATCTATCTAAAGCTGGACTTAAGCCAATCCTCTTCTATAGACCGCTTATACCTGGAATCGTAGAGTATGAGTATCAAGAGGTCATTAAAAAGGCTTTTAAATCTGGTGCTGTAGGGATTGTAGCAGGGACGTTAAGGGTTACAAAACTGATACTATCTCGCTTAAAAAGTATAGGTGTACCGATTGATGAAATTGTTAAGCGTTTACCTAGACAGCCCAAAGGTAATGAGCAAATAACGATCATGAGTAGTGATCTAAAGAAAATAGTTCTTAATTATGCTAAGAAACTAGGCCTGATACCATTTACGGAAGCTTGTATGGCAAATACATATACACATGGTTATGTATGCTGGAAAATGGTTTCAAAGAATATAATTGTTAAAGGATTAAAGCCTCCTGTAATCGATGAAGAGTCTATATTTAGTCTAGCTAAGGCGTTTGGCATAAAAATCTTAGGCATTAAGATTAGGAAAGGAGTTATGGAGTTATCCCTATTAGGCGGTGATAAACTCGAAAAATATCTGTTTAGTGAATTAGTTAAATATAGATTTCGAATATGTACTCGTGTACGATAATCATAGTGATTCCATAATAACTTCTCTAATAAGATCCTCTGTTATATTAAATGGAGTAGACTCTGTCAAGTACTTAAGTCCATTGAACAGCATTTTAATTATATCATTTAAGTCATCCTCGCTAAATCCGTAATCACTTAATTTTTTATTAAATCCATGTCTTTCTTGGAATTTTATAACTGCTTTTGATGCATAATTGCTATGTTCAGCTAGAGGTTTTATTAATGGATCTATTTTCTTTAGAACATAAGCTGAAGCTTCTGGAACAGCTTTATGAATATACTTTATAAGATGAGGACCTATAATGGCTAATCCGCAGCCGTGGGGGAGTCTGGGATTTAGACCGCTTAGTACGTGTTCTAGTGCGTGGATTATATGTGTTGAAGACATGTCAATAGATATTCCCGCAATCATAGATGCATAAAGGAGCCAGTATCTTGCCTCTATATCTCTCGGTTTATCTAATGCCTTCTCTAACCATTTATTAATTAAGCTTACTGCATGTGCTCCCAAGTGATCGCTGAAGGGTGTAGAGTCGATCGAGGTAACTGCCTCGTAAGAATGATAGAATGAGTCAAGCGTAGTATATAACGTTTGGTCTCTTGGTAAGGACAAGGTATATCTTGGATCATCTATACTTATATCAGTGTAACGTATAGATATACCTCTTTTCTCTTTATTTTCATTAATAGTTAATACTGCATATCTATCAACTTCTGTACCCGTGCCATGGGTTAAGTTAATAGCGTATAGTGGGAGCATTTTATCTGGCTTTATCCTTCTATACAAATAATCGACAGCTTTACCGCCAGATAAGGCAATTACTGAAGCAACCTTAGCAGTATCAATAACGCTTCCACCTCCAATAGCGATAACAGCATCGTGTTTCTCTTCAATAAACAATTTAGCCAGTTCATCCGCTTGACTAGCCCAGGGGTTAGGAGTCACCATATCATAGACCTTGTACAATGAATTGTAATTACCTAGTATTTTCAATAAGTCATCAAGCGCACCACTTAATTTGGCGGATCTTTTGCCAGTAACAATTGCTATATTGTCATGGGATTTAACATACTTGGCTAGCTTGTCTATAGCTCCTAATCCAAAATAGAGTTTAGTACGACCATATCTTAATGAAAAACTCTTCACAAGACTCACCATCTTGATATAAAATACCTTGTGGCTAAAATAGTATTATTACGATTGTAATATAAGGCTTGGAAAGAAAAATAGTAGGAACCTGGAAGATAAACAGCTAAAATACGAATTTTACTCATTTTCCACATGGTAAACCAAGTATGGAATATAGTTGTTCAGAAAAAGTAAAGCCGCCGCCGGGATTTGAACCCGGGACCTCCGCCTTTCTGTAAACATTGTTTCAACAGTTTATACCAGGGCGGCGCTTGATGCCTCCGTAACCCTTATTTATACAGAGTTACGGAGATTCCACCCGCTGAGCTACGGCGGCTTCTATTTAGTTAATCTTCATTTCAAGCAGATTATATTTTTTATTCTAATGATTATTCCTAGTTTTTCTATTTGGGTTTGTTTTGGTGTTTCCATTTAAATTTACTATTGTATCCAGCTAGTTTTGGTGGGTTTGTATTGATTAGAGTTGGTGTTGATGTAGGAGGTACTTTTACTGATCTCGTTATTTTTGATGAACTTTCTAATGAATTGCTGTATCTGAAGTTTCCCACTAAGCCTAGAGAGGCATGGCTTAGTGTAATTAGTGCTTTAGAGGCTTCGGGTTTACTTATTGATCATATGGATATAATTGTCCATGCCTCTACTCTTGGTACAAATATATTCTTTGGCCAGAAAGGACTTGAGCTTCCGAAGGGGCTTCTAATTACTAATGAAGGGTTTAGGGATATTATTGAAATCGGTAGACAGAATAGGCCTAGACTTTATGATCTCAGTTTCGATAAGCCTAAACCTCTAATTTCAAGAAATATGAGAATCGGCATTAGAGGTCGAATAAATGCTTTCGGAGAAGAAGTAGAGCCGCTAGATGTCAAGAAATTGGAGAATATTGTCAGAGAATATTGTAATAAAGTCGATGTCTTTATAATATCGTTTCTACATAGCTATATGAACCCCGTTCATGAGGAAATAGCTAGTAAGATTATAAAGATGTATTGTCCGGAAGCAGATGTTGTTTTAAGCCATGTGGTTGATCCAGAGCCTATGGAGTATGAGAGAACAAGTACAGCGGTGGTTAACGCGTTATTGAAGCCAGTATTGGCAAAGTACCTCTGTATATTAAGAAGAGAGTTGTTAAAGAGAGGTTTTCAAGGTAAAATACTTGTTATGAAAAGTAGTGGCGGTGTATCAAAAATAGAGTATGCACTAGAGACACCAGCTGCATTCATTGAAAGTGGGCCTGCAGCTGGTACAATAGCCGCGGCTTATTTTTCCAAGATTATGAACCTCAATAGGGTGATTACGCTAGATATGGGTGGTACGACAGCTAAATCATCAGCCATAATTGATGGAGAACCATTAATTGTTAAGGAGTATGAAGTAGGTGGAGAAATCCATATGGGTAGGTTAATCAAGGGTTCTGGGCATCCAATTAGAATACAACACATAGATATTGTTGAAGTAAGTGCTGGAGGAGGATCAATAGCATGGATCGATCCAGGAGGAGCTCTTAGAGTGGGCCCATTAAGTGCTGGCTCAGAGCCAGGACCAGCATGTTATGGCAGAGGAGGAGTTGAACCGACTGTTACGGATGCTAATCTAGTGCTGGGTAGACTACCTCTAGTTTTAGCTGGTGGTAAGATTAAATTATGTAAAGAACTTGCTGAAAAAGCTATTGATAAACTTGCCAAAGAACTTGGAATATCTATTGAAGAAACTGCTTTATCGATTATAAGAATAGTTAATACGTTAATGGCGAGAGCATTAAGAATTGTGAGTATTGAGCGAGGCCTTGATCCAAGAGAATTCGTTATATTTGGATTCGGAGGTGCAGGGCCGTTACACATAGCCCATCTTGCTAGGGAGTTGTCGGTAAAGAAGGCCATTGTTCCTCCTATGCCCGGAGTCTTTTCGGCTTTGGGGCTATTATTGACTGACTATAGGCATGATTATAGAAAGGGGGTCATGAAATACGTTAGTGAAATTAATGATGAAACTATAGAGGATATCTTTAGAGAACTCGAAGAAAAAGCCTTAAATACACTATATAATGAAGGTTTTTCGATAGATGATATAAGGATTATTAGACAATTAGATATGAGATATTCTAAGCAAGCATATGAATTATCAATACCTTATGTAAGGCCCTTTAGTAAAAACATCGAATTGTTCCATAAGGTATATGAAGCTAAATATGGCTATAGACATGAAGATGAAGAAGTTATTGTTGTAGCGGCTAAGTTAACGGCTTATGGAATAACAAAGAAGCCACTGGTAATCAGAAAATATAAGGAAAGACCTTATATCCCGAGACCAGATCTATTTAGAAAAGTCTATTTTGAAGATAAGGGATGGGTCAATACACCGATATATCATTGGGAGAAACTATATCCGGGTGCACATATTGATGGACCGGCAATTATAGAAAGTATTGATACAACTATTCTAATACCACCGGAGTTTAACGGGATAATTAATGGATTTAGAGCTATCATAGTGGAGGTATAGATCTATGACCTTGGAGAAGATAGTTAGTGAAGTAATAAGATACGCACTGATATATATATATTGCCGAGGAAATGGGCGTTGTTCTTAGAAGAACGGCGTTTAGCCCTAATATAAGAGATCGACTTGATTTCTCATGTGCAATATTAACGCCAGTAGGTGATCTGGTAGCTCAAGCTGAACATATACCCGTTCATCTAGGTAGTATGGTAGTGGGTGCTAAAAACATTATTACATGGATCAATGAACATAAAATGAATTTAGAAGCAGGCGATATAGTTTTATCTAATGATCCATATATAGTCGGTACTCATTTAAATGACGTAATGCTCTTGAAACCTGTTTTTTATGAGGATAAATTAGTTGCCTATATGGTTAATAAGGCACATCATGTTGATATAGGAGGTAAAGTGCCAGGTAGTATTAGTGTCGATGCAGAGTCCCTTTATGAGGAAGGTTTTGTAATAGAGCCTATAAAGATTGTCGAGAGGAATGTCATTAGAAAAGATTTGTTAAGAAAAATTATGGATAATGTTAGAACACCTAAGTATTTTAAAGGAGATATAATGGCTCAAATTGCTTCTCTAAAGACTGGCGAGACCAGGTTAATGGAATTATTATCTAAATACAATCTTGAAGTTCTATATAAGTCTTATAATGAGATCATAGGATACACTGAGAGATACACAAGGAGTGTTCTTGGAAAGCTAATTAGTAAATACAATGCAGTTGGAGAATATATGGCTACAGACTATCTTGAATCTAGAAAACATGGTTTATTGAAGATAAATGTTAGAATAATTCTTCAAGAAGATAATATCGTAGTTGACTATTCTGGCTCCAGTATGCAGGTTAAAGAACCACTTAATGCTGTTTATGGTGTAACGGTTGCTGCAACAACCTATGCTCTAAAAACAATAATTGATCCCAACATGCCTATGAATCAAGGATTTTACAGAGTTGTATCAATAAATGCTCCAAAGGGATCTATTTTAAATCCAATGCCTCCTGCACCAGTTGCTGGTGGGAATCTAGAGACTTCGCAGAGAATAGTTGATGTAGTGCATCTAGCTTTGTCAAAGGCATTTCCTGATAAGGTACCTGCAGCATCTTGTGGTACTATGACAAATGTCTTGTTTGGAGGCCGTAACTGGGCTTTTTATGAGACCATTGGATGCGGTAGTGGTGCAAGACCGTTCTCTGATGGCATTGATGGCGTTCATACTAATATGACTAATACACTTAATACACCAATAGAGATCGCTGAAAGAGAATATCCAATACTATTCGTAGCTTATGAACTTAGAAGGGATAGTTGTGGTCCTGGTAGACATCGTGGTGGGCTGGTATTATCAGGGCATTTAAGATTCTTGAGGATGATGTAGTTTTAACAGTATTTTCCGAGAGGGAAAAGCTTAGGCCATGGGGACTTGCTGGTGGAGGTCCTGGTGCTCCAAGTAAGCACTACATAATACGTGGTAATAATATAATACACATTGGCTCTAAATCTACGGTTATTCTTAAGAGAAATGATATAGTTTATATAAACACTCCTGGTGGCGGAGGCTATGGTGATCCGTGTGATAGGGATAAGAGCTCTATTAAGAGAGATCTTATTGATGATAAAATTAGCTTAGAATATGTTAAAGAAAACTATGGATATTGCTTGGATAGAATTATTCTATAGCTCATATTCCTGGACTTTCTTCTTTCTACTGATCTCCTCAATGGCCTTTAGTATTTTCTTTACTTTCTCGGCAGTAATAGCTGTATATAGATCCTCTAGTTCATCTAGCTCCTTTATGAAGAGGCCTCGGAATGCATCCTCCCTTCTAATATGAACAACCAGTCTCTCTGGTTCCAGTCTCGATTTTGTCTGCCTCTCTGGTAGTTTAACGATCTCGACTATCATCTTGCCAGCTTTTAAGACAGGTTTCTTTTCCCAAGGCTTCATTTCCTTTAGTAGCTTCTCTAATTTACTTGTTATTGTTTCTTCTTCTGACATATCTTATCACCGAATCTATAATAATACATGTGTTAAGTATAATATGGTTTCTCTAAAGATATATAGCGAGACTCCTAAGTAAAGTCTATAGTATAGTGCTGATGATTATGGATTATTACATGTACAACGCTGTTGTTACTAGAAGGGATCTAGATTACATTTATGGTGTTGTAAGAAGGTATTATAAGGGATGGATCAAGGTATCAACAAAACCCGATTATAGTACTTACAATATCGAGATACGCTCTGGTTTTGGTGAAGGATATCTAAAAGAACAAAACTATGCTGTTGAGTATAGTGGTAAAAGGCTTTCATCATTATCAACAAATGAGGTATTAAGAATTATTGAGCGTGGGAGGGCTAGACTTAGACAGACAATATCATGGGATCAGAATGGTTTCTATAGACTCGATGATCTAGGTGAGAAAATTTATGGACATACTGTTAATCCTGGTTACGATTTATTCATATTACTTGGAAATACCTGGACTAATATTTTATACGATCTAGGTTTTAAAGATCCCCCGAAAAACACTGTTGTAGTTAAGAAGTTTAGAGGAGTTCATGATATTTATTCTGGCGAGGAATTAGTTGCTAGATTATTGGTTAAAGATTTTGGTAAACCAATGTTAAAGATCTTTAGTAGTAGAATAATAGATAATGATCTTGAAAGATACATTATGTTTAATTCAAGCTATATAGAGCGTCACGTGGAAATAATTAATCATTTCCTGTCAGAACTCGGTTCACCCGATCTTGTTGTTGTTAGTTTTAGTGGCGGTAAAGACAGTATTGTACTACTCGATCTAGCTATTCGTTTCTATGGTAGAAATAGAGTTTTACCTATATATGTTGATACAGGTGTTGAATTTCCATATACGATTGATTACGTATCTAAAGTTGAGCAGTATTATGGGATTGAGATCGTTAAGACATATGCTGATATAGACAAAGCTATTAATATAAAGGGACTTCCGAGTAGAGAGAATAGATGGTGTACTGGTTTAAAACAGAAGGCTTTCTATGATAAGCTTCTAGAACTTATTAAAGGTTATGATAGAGTTTTTGTTTTACTTGGAGATCGTGATGCGGAGTCTAGGAGTAGAAGCCATAGACCGCCTATAAGGTATAGAGGCGATTATTTAGAGATATCTCCGTTAAAGCAATGGAGCACTATACACGTACAGACGTACATATTGTGTAGGAAGCTTCCTTTAAACTTATTATACATGTATGGATTCTATAGAACTGGTTGCTACATATGCCCTCTACTTCGAGGCCTGGAGAAGTATATTATGAAGAAATACTTATGGAGCGTATTAAAAGACCTTAAACATATTGATCAGTTTCTTGATAATATGGTTTAGATGGTGTTAGGGATTGGGAGTGATCATAATAACTGGGACTCCAGGCACAGGTAAGACAAGTATAGCTAGGGAGCTTGCCAAGAGACTTAATGCTGTACATATTGATCTCAGTAGATACGTTATCGAAGAGGGGCTATATACAGATTATGATGTTGATCGAGCAAGTTTTATAATCGATGAAGAAAAGGTTATTGAGAGGATCGAGGAACTTATTAATAAATATAATAATGTGATTATTGATACACATTTTGGAGAAATTATTCCTAAAGAATACGTTGATAAAGTAATAGTCCTCAGAACAGATCCTGAAGAGCTGGAGAAAAGACTTTGGAGAAAGGGCTGGTGGTGGGAAAAGATCAGGGAAAACGTGGAAGCTGAGTTATTATCTGTATGTACACATAATGCTATAGAGGCTTTTGGCGAGGATAGGGTTTACGAAGTAGATACGACATCTAAAACAATCGATCAAGTCATAGACGAGATCCTTGATATACTTATGGGCAAGGTTAAGCCGGGACTGAGGTATGATTGGCTTTCTTTAAAACCTCTTGATAAAATAGAGAAATATCTTTCGCCAAAATAGATCTAATCATCATGGGGATTAAATTATAATTCTTCATGTATAACGTAATATAGTGTGGTGTATGTTTATGCACAGCTATGATAATTGTATAGATTTTCTCCTATCTAGAAGAAGTATAAGGAAATTCCAGGATAGAGATGTACCCATGGAGATTATTGAAAAGATACTTGATGTAGCACGTTATGCTCCAAGCGCTAAGAATAGGCAACCATGGACTTTTATTGTTGTAAGAGATCGTGAGATCATAGATAGGCTTTCCAGAATACATAGATATGCTTCGCCATTAAGAAATGCTCCAACGGCGATAGTTGTTGCATGCAATAAGTTAGAATCTCCAGTATCTTATCAGGTTGATTGTGCAAATGCAACCATGTACATAATGCTTGCAGCACACGCACTTGGCTTAGGGACCGTGTGGATACAGGCATTAAGAAACATAGAAGAAATACAAGAAATACTTAAATTACCACAACACATAATACCAGTAGCAATTCTAGCCGTGGGTTGGCCAGCTGAAAAACCAACAGCTAGGCCAAGAAAACCATTAGCAGAACTAATATGTATAAATACATATTGTAAGGGTAACGATTAGCATAATTATTTAAAATATCCAATGTTAAGGACTCTTTTTTGTTCGTATTGCTGGTGCTGAATAAATTTTTCATAGACATCAGTTAATTAAATTAGTATGCTAAGCTGTTTATAGCTATAGGTAGAATAGCTTAATGATTTGCAAGGGTAATTGTATATGAAAGGATTCATACTGGCCTCGTGGAGCGACCTAAGGCTTGTGGTATCGAGAGCTGATGTTGTACTCGAGGTTCTTGATGCCCGTAATCCTATGAGTACTCGTAGTAGACGTCTTGAGAAGATGGTTGAGTCTTTGGGCCGTGAACTCATACTTGTACTTAATAAGAGCGATCTTGTTCCAAGAGAAATTGTTGAGCAATGGACCTGGCTATTCCGTGATCAGGGTTATCATGCTGTTTACATAGCTGCACGCGATCATAAGGGTACAAGAGTTTTGAGAAGGAAGATAAAGGAGGTTGCACCTGCATTTCCAGTTGTTGTCGCTGTTACTGGTTATCCAAAGACAGGTAAATCAACTATAATAAATGCTTTAAAAGGGAAACATTCAGCATCGACAAGCCCTATACCTGGTAGCCCCGGATATACTCACCATATACAATTATATCGTATTGATACAAAGATACTTATGATAGATACACCGGGAGTTATACCGATTGAAGGAGGTTATCTAGAGAGAGTGATTAGAGGCGCTTCACCAGAACAACTAGATGATCCAGTGAAGCCAGCGATTATGCTAATAGAGGAAATATTAAGACACAATCCATATGCTTTCAAATCAGCATATAATATTGATACAAGAGATCCACTAGAAATACTTAATTCTCTTGCAAGAAAACGCGGATGGTACTATAAAAAGACAAAGGAACCATTAATAGAAGAAGCTGCAAGAACAATAATACGTGATTATCATAAAGGAAAAATTCCATTCTATGTAAAACCTGTCTTATAGTTCCATACTAACTTGTATGAATTTAAAAACAATAAAAAGTATATTCACATGTTTATTTAGATACTGAACTATTTAGCCAATCCATATATTCTTTATAACCCATTATAATTGGTAACGCTATTATTTCAGGCACAGTATAACTGTGTAATTCTTTCACTCTATCAACTAATTCATTGAACAAATCAATCCTAGTCTTGATAATAAGTAGTACTTCACTTGACTCTTCCACTTCTCCTTTCCACCAGTAGATACTTTTTAATCCATCGATAATGTTTATACATGCAGCAAGTTTTTCATTTACAAGTGTTTTTGCAATTCGTTCTCCTTCTTTAAAATTAGGCACTGTTATAAAGACTACGATCCATCCACCAGATATCTTATCCATATATAATCACCTATAATTATTGTCTGCTAAGAATTATTCTTATATCTTATAGAATATGCCTGTTTTTTTAAATCTAGATCTTTTTCTTAAAATATTTTCGTGAATAGTCATGAACATGGTATTACAAAGCCTTAAGTATGGAAATGTAGAATTTGGAGAATATGTTATAGACGGGCATAGAGCATTATTTAGGGAGATAGGTAAGGATAGAATACTCTATAGACGTTTTGTCGGAGAGGAAATAGTTCTTGAGAGAATAGTCTTTGGATATGAAAAGATCATGATTGTGCCAGTATATCCAGCTCTCACTCCAAAGTATATTACAAATTATTTACTCTTGGAATTTAAGACACCTATTCATATAGCTCCTGGAAGTATGACTTATGTTTATGTAGAAGTTCCTATTGATATAGCTATCTATGTATATATGGATAAAGTCTTTACAGTACTTGATGTAATTCCTCTTTTTGAGCCTAAATACACTCTTTATGGAGATCCGTTTAACGGTTTGATTGCTAGATATTATAGCTCATCAATATACTATGAAATAACGCCAATAAGGGGTAAAGCATTAGCTAAACTTACACTTAGAAATCGTACAAATGAATGGGTTATAGTAACAAGATTGCTTGTAGATATGAGTCCCCTTAAAATATTCTATAAGCCTGGAACGAGTGAGGCATATACCCAAGAATTATTAATGGTCATAGATTCTCCATCAACAGCTAGTGTAGGATACGGTGATCCTTTTGTATCAGATATCGAGCCAATAGACGATCCCCCTGAACTTAGACAGCCGAGAATTATACTCAAAACTGATATGTTATGGGGTATTTAAGATATGCATTTAAACACCGTATTTAATGAGACTACGCCAGGTATTGGATGGTTATATCAGATCGACTGGATCCGTGTATTAATAGCCCTCGGAGTACTTTTTACAGGGATCTTTATATCATTACTGATTAGAAGGGTCATTTATAGGGTTTCAGTAAAGTTTATGCCTAAGGATATAAGTAGCATATTGTCTAAAGTGGTCTACTATGTTCTCGTAATAATTGTCGTTATATCGGCATTCGGTGTTCTAGGTATAGATCTCACAGGATTAATAATAGCTGGTGGAATACTCGGTATAATACTTGGCTTTGCCCTACAGTCGGTTACATCAAATTTTGTATCCGGATTATTTCTGTTTTGGGAACGACCCCTTAAAATAGGGGATCTTGTAGAGATCGATGGTCAGATCGGTAGAGTTGTTGATATATCTATAATGTCTACCAAGATAGTAGGTCTTGATGGTGTATTGATACGTATACCTAATGAAAAAGTTTTTCAAGCAATTATCAATAATCCATCAAAAACTATTGCTAGGAGAATAGATTTTGTAGTAGGTATATCTTATCATAGTGATGCGGAGAAAGCATATAATGTTATAAGAGAAATTGTCTTGAAACATCCATTTGTACTAGTGTATCCTGAGCCGGATATATTTGTTGAAGAACTTGGCGATAGTAGTGTAAATATACGTGTAAGAGTATGGGTGCCAACAAGTGAATGGTATAATGTGAGAAAAGAGTTGTTGTGGAACATAAAGAAAGCACTTGATCAATCGGGAATAGAGATACCGTTTCCACAACGCGATCTATGGTTTAGAAGTCCGCTAGAAATCAGGCTTAAGAAGTAATTATGAGAAGTTCTATCAAAGGTAATTTCTTTCAATCGCACATTGTAATTCATGTTGCCTTGTACATTGTAATTGATGTTAATAAAGTGTTGACCAAGTAAAACGGATCCTTACTTAACCTAATAGGGTAAAACTATTTTTGAAAATAATTTTGTTTAAGTGGATGATAATTTTTTCCTCAATTTATACAAGCTCTCCCACGGTCTGGAAAAAGTTTAGTATAAGATATAGTAAATTCAAGATTCTCCTAAAAATTAGTACAAGGAAAATAGTAATTGTATTAATTAATTATACAGTTATTAGGAGCTCCACGGGATCTCCATGAACTATTCTATTCTAAATGGTCTAATGGGTATTACCAGGGAGCGGACGAGTCAGATAAGGCCTCAAATTGTTTATGGGGTAGTTAATCCCCGCTTAACTACCCAGTAGGGCAGTTAACTTCCGTATTCAAGATCCTCTTTATCCTACATAGAACCTATTTTCCCTACATGCGCTACTTTAACCTATAATATCATGTACATGAACCAGAAGGTACTCGTAAATAATACTCCTAAGTAATTTATCTATAGGGTTCAAGCTATATGCTCTAGGTAATATATGGAAAATTCTACATGAATTTCTATTTGTGGTAATACCCTTATAACATCTCTAAAACTATTTTTTAGAATAATATATTTTTCTAAAAATGGAAATTTTTCTAAATTCTAGATATAAATTTTTATAGCCTAAAACATTATTTCCAGGAATCACAAATCTATAAATACTTGTTCGAATAATAAGATTCCAGAAATAAATGGATATGACAGAGGTAAGGTTAATGGCTTCATCTGAAGTTGAATCTCTCAAGAGCTTATTAAATATAGCAAGTATACTGGCATTGGTATTTGGAATAATATTAATTATATGGGGCGCCATAACGATTATAGTACTTGTAGGAATAGTTCCTTTGATATTTGGAATTGTAGATATAATAATTTATCTTCAGATTAAAGAAATCATAGGATTAGTTGAAAGAGGTCGGTATAAAGAGGCCAAAAATAAGACAATGATATGGATGATCATAGGATTCATACTTGGAGGAGTATTAATAGGCATTATTCTATTGATAGCATATCTAAAGTATGATACCATTATAAGACAAAGGGCAGTTTCTGTAGCCCCTCCACCGCCTGGATAATGAATATTTTTTAAATATTTTCTCTTAACATAATGTTTTCTTCCATAAATAGTAAAATTGTAATATTTAATAAAAATCTAATTTAAATTAAAATAATTCAGAGGAATAAAACATATTATTTAAATTGAGAAGAGTTCTTATGGTTTAACAAAGTTTTGCTTTAATTTGAATATATACTAAAGAATTTGAATTTTTTATAAATACATATAGGGTATTACTATAATTATCCCTAGTATATTCCTAGTATACCTAGTATCTAGCTAATTCTTTGGAAGAGTAATGGAAAACTTAATGGAACGTAATACTTATGTTACTTTATAT